>CAZFPK010000020.1:0-50009 GCA_964521025.1 uncultured Candidatus Cloacimonadota bacterium
GACTGAAGCCTTTAGGGACGCTATCTTTTTATGAAAAATGGTAAAGATGGGTTAAGGTTGTAGATTGCTTAAAAGAAACCAGAGTAAGAGACTTCGGAATGACAGTAAATAAATGAGTGGTTTTTACTAAAATGGAAAAAATATTCACGGATCGAGCGCACAGAAAATTATTTATTTATATTCCAGAGCATATTTAATAGTTGAAAGAAATTTTTCATGATCGAAAGGTTTTTTTATATACTCGAAGGCACCCAGTTCTTTTGCTCTTTCTTCTTTTTTGGGATTGGAATTGGCAGTCATCATGATTACAAGGAGGTTTTCATTGATTTTTTTTAATTCCTGCAGAACTTGCAGTCCATTCAAACCGGGAAGCCCAATATCGGATAAGATCATATCTGGTAAATTCTTTTTAACTTCTTTGAGAGCGCTGAAACCATTATCAACTGCGATCGTGTTGTATCCTTCGAAACGAAGTATTGTCGAGATCAGAAATTGTGTATCTTTGTTATCTTCGATGACCAGGATTGAATACATAACGAACCTCCTGCCTGATTCTAACCATTTTTAAAGAACACATTTCGCAATTAATATGCCAATCGTAAAGGATGGAGAATCAAAGGCGTTTATTATTTTTATTTAATTGGAATAAAAAAAGTTAGGGAAAATTGCAGAGATTGATAGTTTTTGATTTAAAAAATTTTGGTTAATTTTATTTGTTTTGTTTTGAGTCAGATTTGAGACAGAAAAGGTTCGATTGACTCATCATTTGTGCAAAGCATTAAAAATCCCTTCAAAAATATATCCTACATGGATTCTGTTCGTAAAATCCAATTTTTCCACATTTATTTCCAGGACTTCCTGCCTGTGAAAGCCGAATTTCCTGACATCTTCCGCATAAGAATCATACCAAATCGAGAGGGCTTTGATCTCGCTTCTGCTCCATCCACCTTCGATCTCCATTTCTCTGCCACGCTGTTGTATTCTACTCCAGGCAAGATCAGGATTTCCTTTAAGTAGGATAATCAAATCGGTTCCAGGAATTTGCTCGTTAGTTTTTTTGAATTCAGCAGTAAGGGAATCGAGTTCGTTATCTGTCAGGTAGCCGTCTTTTTGGAATTGATAGCAGAAAACGAGTAAATCTTCCGGCAACGAACGATCCATAACAAAACTACGATGTCCCTTCTCTCCTTTTTTCTGCAGTTCTGCTCTCATTTTCAGGAAATGCAGCTGTAGTTCGAAACAGTATTTTGCTTTGTTCCCGAGAAATTTTTCCAAAAGAGGATTTTGCTCCGGGTCTTCATATAATCCGCCGATATTTAGACTTCTTTCCATTAAAGCGGCGAGTGTGGACTTTCCCAGACCGACATTTCCAGCGACCGATATCAGTTTGGGATTTTCTTTAAGATATTTTTCTAATCTTCTTTCCGCATCGATAGCTTTCAGGGTGGCAGCAGTTTCAGGTAAAGTTACCCAATCGCTGATCCCGGGAGTTGTAACTCTCAAATTCAGTTCTTTTATCTTTTCAGAGATTTTCCTGATCGTTTTTTCTAAATATTTATCCAGAGGAGAATCTTTGTCAGCATCGATAACAAGAACCGGACACATCGCATGTCGAGCGATAAATTTTTCATACAGTTCATTCAGGAGTTGGAGATATTTTTCCGGGATAGTTTTTTCGCTTTCTCTTCCGCGTTTGTCGATTCTTCTTTTCAAAGAAGGAACACTTGCTTTAAGAAAGACAATCAAATCCGGATGATTGATCTTTTCAACCATCAAATTGTAAGTTCTCTGATAGGCGAGAAATTCTTCTTCCTTCATATTTCCCAGGATTTTTTGAGCCAGACCGAAAATATAATAATCCTCTGCTAAAGTTCTATCTTCGAGAACGATCCCTTTGCAACTGATGATCTTTTTCTGGCGATCGAGCCTGCCATTGAAAAATTCGATTTGAGCGATAAATGCATTGGCAATCGGGTCTTCATAAAAAGCATCGAGAATTTTGGGATTGAATTTCTCTTTGAAAGCATAGATTTTTTCTTCCCCGGTTTTATTCGGAATTGTGTCCAGCAAAATCTTGTTCCGCGGTTCGGTGCTGGCTGCTTCTACGAGAGTCGATTTTCCTACTCCGATGTTGCCGATTATTCCGATCCTTAAATGTTCCATTTATTTTCCTTTATTAATTAGCAACGAACAAATCCAACATTATTACTATTCGAGTTGTAAGGACTGCGTCAAAACTTGTTTTGACGATAGACGACGACTCGAAACCGCAGTATTCTTGTTCTTAATATATATTGTGAATAGAAAATGATGAAATTTCAAACTTTTTCAAAAGGAATATTATTCTGGTTTTCCTTTTTTGCTTCTTCGATTTCTTTTAAATCTTCCAAATCTTCATTATTCATAATTTCGATTTTCCGTGTTAGAAATTGGTTAGGAGTTTTAATTAATTTCATGAATGTCGTTTCGAATAATATTTATTTTGATCAACTTGGCAAGTTGATTTTACAATAAGAATGAATTCAAAAACTCCCGAATCTCTCTTGTTTTGGTCAGTTCGATTTTTTTTGCATTGGAGTAAATGTCATTATCAAAGATGAATTTCATATTATCTTTCTTTTTTTTGTAAGTTTTAATGACCCAGTAAAGTAGAGAATCTTTAGTGAAGAACTGCTCGAAAAATTTCTCTTTATTGCCGGAAAAAATTTCTTCCTGCGTGATCATCCTTCTAACCGTTCGTGATAAAGCACGATAAAAAACAACCGGAAACGAGTAATTCAACCAGATGACGAGTTCTGCTTTAGAGAGGACGATATCCTGCACGGACATATAATTTCCTTCGACGATCCAGGAATCTCGTGTCGTGATTTCTTCGACGATCTCCCTGAATTTCGGAAATGGTTTGGCAGTCCAATTCGGTCCCCAGTAAATGGCATCGAGTTCGATATGCGGGATTTTCAGGAGCCGGGAAAAATGTTTTGCCAGAGTTGTCTTTCCGCTGCAGGTTGAACCCACTATGGTAATAAATTTATATTTGTTTTTCACTTTAAGAATAGAAGAGATCATCGTTACCAATCCCCTGATTGGTAACGCATTTACCTTATATTGTCTTGAGCATTAATTCATGATCTCCGACCCGGTATTCATCTGCAAAAAGATTCATTAAAAACAAGATGAACAAAACGGTCGGATAAATTTTCATTTTTCTTTCGTTTCCTTTTCTTCCTCTTCTTTTTTGATGATCTCGATCTTGAATCTGGATGCAACAGCAGCCAGAGCACCGATCGCAGCCCAAACCGGAGCGAGCAGAACTCCCACGACTCCGATCGTTACCGGAATTTCCAGATAGATTTTTCCTTCCTCATTTTTGATGATGATACGGCGTACATTTCCTTCGTGAATGATCTCTTTTACTTTTTTGAGAAGTTCTTCACCTTTCACTTTGAATTCGCTTTTCTTGGTTTTTTCACACATAGTTTTCTCCTTTTTAACTCATCCCCTAATCCCTTCTCTTAAAAAGAGAAGGGGAATTTTTACGGAATTCCTTATTATTTCCTCTCTTCTTAAGAGAGGGCTAGGGTGAGTTTTTTTATTTTTTTGGTTTGATCCAATTCCAATCTCCGGAAAATGAATACTTGACTTCTTTCAATTCCTTCCTTTTCTCCAAATACTGCTGTTTCATACTTTGCAGCCATTTCAGATGATCTTTTGCATCGTTTGGACTTAGAAAAATTCCATGTTTATCCTTCTCGATGCTGAAAACCGGTTTCCCATTTTCTATAACTATTTTTCCAGAATTGCTGCAAACAACACATTTTATTCGATTTTCGGATATAAATTGAAAAGTATCATTTCCGCAAAGCGGACATTTTTGATTCTGATTTTTTAATGATTCTTTGAAAAGTGTTTTTCCCATCGATTCTAACTTTATTAAATTTTCCGAATTCAATAAAACTTCTCCGGACAGCGAACCTGTTAAAATATCAATTTTTTTGATATCAGCCAGCAGAACTTTCAGGAATCTTCTGATCTCGAGTCCGGTTGTTCCCTCTTTTCCTCCAGACCGGTAATTCCGATTCCGACCGCAGGTTTTCCCCAGATATGTTCAGCGAATTTGTAGAAGGCAAGTCCGCGATCGAGGAGAGTTTTCAGTTCGGAATTTGCTCCCAGAAAATAAGTTGGAACTGATAGAACAATCGCATCTTCATCGATCATTGCTTTGATGATAACCAGAAGATCGTCCTTTATAGAACAATTCATTTTTCCGAACAAACATTTGAAACAGGCTTTGCATGGTTTTATTTTGAAATCGGAAAGACGGAGAAAGGTTAACTGATGCTGTTCGGAGATGTGTTTATCGAGCTCTTTAACTGCCAGTTCGCAGTTTCCATTTTTTCGGGGAGAAGCGATGAGGGTGAGGAATGTTTTCATTTTTGGCTCACGGATTTGATGGATATGACATACTTTATTTATTTCTTTGATCGAGGGACAGCCAAGCGTTTTTTGACTTTATTATGAGCAGAATTATATTCGACTAAAGATTTCCAATCGATTATCCCATTGATGCAGAAATTATATATGAAAACAGCAGTAAATGAATTCAAAATTTGAGCGTATTTTATATGAAATTTATCATTCTTTTCCTTTGCTTTATATCCTAACGGTTTGATAATTTTCAAATAAAGGTCTTCATCATCCGAAATAAATTTCCAGAATTTCTGACCACAGTATTTGAAATAATCTCCTTTATCACATTTTACACATATTCCATAACAACAGCCGTTTATAGCTACAATATGAAATTGTGCATTACCAGTCCTTAATACTTTCTTCGCTGTTTTAAAATTTTCTCTTAATTTTTTTAATTGATCTTTATTTCCCCAATTTGGACCAGACTTAATAGAAACGATATATCTGATATTATCTTTATCAAATTCAAGATCAATTCCACTTGCCGAAGATTTCCAACCATTACAAACTTTTTTATTGATAAAAATCGCCAATCCTTCCAGAAAGTCTCCGAATATAGTTTCTTCTTGAGACGACAAATGTGCATCTAAAAGTTTTTTCACCAAATCTTGAGATGTTAATATATTCTTTGCCTTGAAAAGGTATGGATTTTTTCTCTGTAGAACTGCACTTAATTTCAGATTTTCAAGTCGATCTAATCTTTTTTGATGAAAAATATCAATATTTTTTTCAACATATTTTTGAATTTCTTTCAACTCGAGTTTTTGCATAAAATAACTCCAAATCTAAAAATTTAAGACTAATTGTTCTTTATGAAATTTTTCCAGAACCATCTCATAATATTCCCGGTTTATCTCGATCCCAATCGAATTCCTGCCCAGTTTATCAGCAACAACAATAGTTGTCCCGGAACCCATAAACGGATCGAGAACCCAATCATTCGCATCGGTAAAAAGTTTGATAAACCATTCCGGCAATGATTCGGGAAAAGCCGCACTATGATTCTTATTATTACATTCGGTTGCCAGATGGAGAACATTTGTCGGATAAGCTTTTTCTCTTTCCAGCCAATTCGAGATATTTTTTCCAAAACCGCTACCAACTTTGGAAAAATCGCGGATTTTATCTGTTTCGCTTAAATTTCTTAACCTTGTTTTTCTCCAATCTCCAGCCGGGATCATAACCGCTTCCTGGTTCATTTTGAATTTTTTGTTTTTGTTAAATTGGAGTAATCTTTCCCATGCATCGCGAAATCTATTAGGCCATTTTCCCGGGTAAGAATTCTTTTTGTGCCAGATAAATTCTTCCGTCCAAAGCCAGCCTTGTTTTCTCATTTCGAGGATCAATTCCAGAACATAAGTATGTCTTTCTCCGTTTGTTGCTCTTTCTTTGATGTTTAATATAAAAGTTCCGGTCGGTTTTAAAATCCGTAAAAGTTCTTTTGAGATTGTTAAAAACCATTCGACATATTTATCCGGATGAATTCCACCGTAAGTTTTTTTTCTTTGATTTGAATAGGGAGGTGAGGTTACGATCAAATCGATAGAATTTGCTGCGATTTTTTTTAATTCTTTGGCAGAATCACCTAAAATAATTTTTTTTGGGGGATACATTTTCTATTAATCTTCGGTGTTAAGTTCGACCGAGTCCATTTTTATTCCAATCCATTTTGGATTTTTTATTGAGAATTTACTTCTTTTTCTATTTTCCATGTTTGTAAATCAAGAAAATTACGGGGGAAAATTCTGAATAATATTTTTGAGCCATCTTCATTTTCAGCATAAACAAAACATCATTATTCATTTTAATAATTCTCCATTTTATCTATCGCAACTTTTTCAATTTTTGCTAGAATATCTTCTTTCCACTTTTTGCCGACTTTTTCAAATATCTCTAATAAATCTTCAAATATTTTCTCGTCTGCTATAAAATTCCAGTATTCTTCCCCGATGAGGAAATCTACACCCTCCTGCATCAGATTTTGATTTGTAAATCTTTTATAAGGATTGGGAAAATAGGGATTATATGGTAAAGCTAAAATTGAGCGGATTGGTTTTCTTCTTCTTGCTATCCACTCTAAAAGTTTTGCTTTTGTTTTTGTAAAAATATCAATATTAGGTTTTACTGTTTTGATTTCGAACAAATACTCCGAATCCTCCTTTACCATATAGAAATCAACAATTTTTCCTTCTTTTTGTTGCCTGCTGTTTTTTGTTGAAGCATTTAAAATTAATTGCATATCTTTTTCATAATCAGGTTTTCTCTCTTTATTTCTTAATTCACGAATAATATTATCAATAACAGATTTTTGATTCTTTGATATAACACTTCCTAAATCATAATTTCTAAAGCATTCGATACAGTTACCTTCAGCTAAAATCAAAGATACTTTCTCATAAATTGACATTCCTAAACTTGTTGCAATAGAGTGTATAAATGAATACGCTGCTACCTTTCGACTATCCTGAATTAGTCTTACCAAAAAAGGCATTGAATGAGATTCTCGTGCATATCTTTTGAGTTTATTTTCGATTGTTTTGACTAACAAAAATTCAATTTTTTCTTTTTTCTCCGTTGATAAATCCATTTCTATATCTCCCTCAAATGAAAAATAATCTCCGCATAAGCAGTCTTATCTCTTTCTGTCCGATTCAAAACCGGTCGTTTAAATCTATTTACAATTTTCATCCCGGATTTTTCAGCAATTTTCGGATACATGTTAAATTTATCATTCGCGACTAAAAAGACATCATAATTTTCGATTAGAAATTTTTTATAATTATTCAGAACAACCGATATGCTTTTAATATATGATTCTCTCGCTTCCCGGCTATTTCCGTTAAAAAGCGGTCCAATTTCCAATTCGTCTTTTCTTTCGTATCCAAATAATTCGTAAGCATAAGCATGCTGCTCGTGATAATCTATCAAGCCGACATAAGGTGGTGATGAGAAAATTCCGTTAATTTTTTTCTTAATGAGAGTTTGATAAAATTCAGGATTATCATTTTTTATTTCTTTAAATAAATCGATATTTCTGGAATCTCCTGTAAAACATTTTTGATAAGTATCTGTTCTCAATTGCTGGAATTGTGCTAATCTTTTCAAAGTGTCATTAGCATATCTCTGCCACCAACCGAACATGGAGAAAAGCGGTTTGCAGATTTTGAAATGTTTGTGACAATAATACGTTGAATAAACCGGTTCTTTCAAAGTTGCCAGGTCAAAATGAGTTGTTGCCCGACAACTGCGAACACTCCTGCTTAATATGATCTGCAAAACTTTTTTTGTATCTGTATTTTTAATTTCTTTAATGTGATTTAGAACAAAATCTATTTCATTTCTGACTGGCAATAAATACCATTTCTCAAGGAATGAATTATTTCTTTCCTGTTTAATTGTAAGATTATATTTTTCAACGAGTTTTTTAAAAATTTTCAAAAATTCATTTTCTTTTTCTCTACCGAATTTCCATTCGTCGATTTCTTTAGATCGAACCCTGTATTTGAATTCCGGAGTTGGAAAATGTTTGTTATTAAATTTTGCGAGTTCATTTAAAAGATTTTGTTCAAATTTAACGGAATTGGAGTTGTGAATGAATTCGGCAAACAGATGAGTTATTTTCCTTATTTCATTTTTTAGATCGATAAAATCATATTTCCCGATTTTGATATTTGTTATTTGAGTGTTGAATGCTGAAATATCGATTCCAATCGCATTGATACCCAATTCATTTGCTTGAACTAAAGATGTTCCGCTGCCGCAAAATGGATCTAAAATTATATCATTTTTATAAAAACAAATTTCCTTTTTAAAAGAATCAGTATGCTCATCCAAAAAATATTCAACCAGTTGCGGGATAAATTTTCCTTTATAAGGATGCAGGCGATGAACATGTTTTGTCGTGTCTTTTTCTTTAAATTGATCGAAAGATAAAGCCCAGTTTAAGTCGTTTCCTAATTTGTGTTTCCATTTCTGTTCTTTTCTTCCGATATATGAATTGTAATATTTCAGCAAATCCCTTTTGATTATTCGAGTATCTGAATTATTCCCGATTTTTTTTACTCTTCCGTATTGGATAAGATAGGAAATATTAGAAGTGGTTACATCCCTCTGCAAATACTCCGAAGCCCATCGGCTCGCTTCTTTGATCGTCATCAATTCAGTAAAATTCGACATTATTATATCTCCAAAAATCTTAAATTAAAAACGAGTTTCAGGGTTATTATTGTCAACTACAAATTGGATTATTATTTAGAACAAACGCAAGTATGTTCCGGTGATGCATTCCTACGCGGGAGCGTATGAACGAGACAAGGAAACTTTTATCCGTGTTAATCCGCGTTCACCCCGTTAGATAGATTGATATTCAAATTAGCATTAGATTTAAGTTTGTTATCTAACGGGGTAAATCCGTGAGCAAAAGATCAAGTCTTAAACAACTCGAATTCATCCATCTGCAGATAATATCTCTCCAGCAAAACATAAGAAAGCGGGATTGTAACCAGTAATCCCAGACCGACCAGAGCAGTTCCAACAATGTTTAAAATAAAAATAAAAACAGCGATGAAGAACTGCTGCCAGCGAGTTTCCTTTCCTGCTTTGATACTTAAAATTATGGCTGATATTGGATTCATCTTTTTCCTGATCATCAAAATCGGGGTCGGAACAATGATCGCGATCCAATATAAAACCATGATCAAACGAACAATATGCAGGATGGGATCGACTGCAATATTCAAGGAATAGCCGGTGCAGATTATTTTCAGCAAAGCAAAGTAAATGATATTGATCAAAGTAAACAGGAAAAATATTGGATAATATTTTAACCTGCTGAAAAACATATCGATCGTGAAGTGATTGGAGATAAAATTTTCTTCAAATGATAGGGGGATGAGAGTAAAAGGAGCGATAAATAAAAGAGCTAGATTCGTTTGAAAATAATTCCCTCGTGTAAAATAAACTGCCAATCCAAGCAGAAGAAAAGCAGTTAATATGATGAATATGGAAAACAAATAAAATTTTGCTTTTATAGATTTGAAATCGGACCAAGCCTGCTTTAAATTTTCTTTCGCGGATAACGGACCGGAAAGAGCATCCGAGGGTTCTCCACATTTATGACAGAAGATCTGGTGCTCTTTCAATTTTTCATTGCAAGCCCTGGTGATAGTTTTCCCTTTGCCTGTCTTATCTTTGATCTTTCCTTTACATTTCATCGATTTACCTCGAACTTTTCTATATTTTGAGAGGAATTTCAGGGACACCTGTTTTTTGTCAAACACTAAAGTTCTTTACAAGATTTTAATGGAAAAATTTGTTTATTCCGAATTCAGATAAATAGAGGAAATTATGTATAAATTGAATGTGAATTCGTTTTTTCCTGCGGCTCATAAACTCGCCGGATATGACGGAGCATGTAAGAATTTGCACGGGCATAATTGGGAAGTTCGAGTAACCGTCATCTGCGAAAAAACAGACAAACTCGGGCTGGCACTCGATTTTGGTATAATCAAAAAATACTTAAAAGAAATTATCGACGAATTTGATCATCGATATTTGAATGAACTCGATTTTTTTAAAGATAAAAATCCAACTTCGGAAAATATTGCCAAACTGATCTATGAAGAATTATCAAAAAAGATCGATAACGATAATTGTAAAATCGATGAAGTCGAATTATGGGAATCGGAAAAATCTTCCGTAATCTATTCCAATAACCGGTGACCAATGGCTAATGAAATGTTCAGAATTGTCGCTTCCAAATTCATCAAAAGTGCTGTCAATCCTGCCGATTATCCGCCTTCTCCTTTTTCCGATATCGCTTTTGCCGGGAAATCGAATGTAGGAAAATCATCGTTGATAAACGCCATTCTTAATCGGAAAATGATCGCGAAAACAAGTTCTACTCCAGGTAAAACGAGACTGATAAATTTTTTTGAGATCAGATTTAAGACCTTGGAAAATGAAAATGGTTTTGTCAATTTTGTGGATCTTCCCGGTTACGGTTATGCCAAAGTCAGTAAAGCAGAAAAAGAATCCTGGAAAAAAATGATGGAAAACTATTATCTGAAGAGAGAACAGTTAAAAGGGGTGATTGTTCTGGTCGATATTCGTCATGCTGCCGACCATAAGGATAAAATATTGCTCACAATGTTAAAAAATTTGAATATTCCTTTTTTAGTAGTTGCCACCAAATCCGACAAAATTCCGAAATCAAAAATTGAAACATATTTAAAAAGATTAATCCTTGCTTTTGCAGTTCAGGAAGAAAACATAATCGCTTTTTCTTCTTTAAAAAAAAGAGGTGTGGAAAATGTCCTGAAATGGATAGAAAAACTGATTTTATAATAGTTCATTAGATAAACAAATTTATTTACTATTGTTTTTAAAATGAGGTTCAAATGTTAGAAAAAATATATTCTCCAAAAGATGTAAAAAAACTTTCTATTTCCGACTTGGTAAAACTCTCAATGGAAATTCGCAAGAGAATAATCGAAGTAACAGCCAAAAACGGCGGTCATGTCGCACCCAGTTTAGGAGCAACCGACCTGACCATTGCCCTGTTAAAAATCTTCGATCCGCTGGAAGATAGAATCGTCTGGGATGTGGGTCATCAATCTTATGCCTTCAAAATCCTGACAGAAAGGAACAGTCGTTTCGATACTTTGCGTCAACTCGGAGGTATCAGCGGTTTCAACAATATTTTTGAAAGCAAATACGATGCTTTTGGTGTGGGACACAGCAGCACTTCCATTTCTGCGGCTTTGGGAATAACTATCGGTAAAGAATTAAATAAAAAAAGCGGCAGGACAATCGCGGTTATCGGTGATGGAGCTTTAACCGGTGGCATGTCATTCGAAGCTTTGAATCATGCCGGTCACCTGCAGAAAAATATGATCGTTATCCTCAATGATAATAATATGTCTATTTCCAAAAATGTCGGAGCATTGCAGGACTATCTGGCAACGATCCTGGTCAGTCGGTCGTATAATGTTCTCAAAAATGTCATCTGGGATTTTATCCAGCATTTCCCGGCAAGAGTTCGCAGAAGATTGATTTTGAGTGCTCAAAAAATAGAAGAAAATATCATCAATACAATTGTTCCCAACATTATATTCGAAGACCTCGGTTTTAAATATGTAGGACCGATCGACGGGCATAATATTCCCAGGTTAACTCGGATATTTCATAAAGTGAAAAAAAATATTATCGGACCGGTTTTAATTCATGTTGTAACTCAAAAAGGAAAAGGCTATGAATTTGCGGAAGACGATGCCGCCCGGTTTCATGGTTTGGGTCCTTATGAAATCGAAACCGGGGAATCTGTTACAAAGTCATTACCGACCTATTCTCATATATTTGGAGATACACTTTGTGAAATAGCCACCAGGAATAAAAAAGTCGTGGCTATAACCGCAGCCATGACAGACGGAACTGGTTTAACAAAATATGCGGAGAAATATCCTGAAAGATTTTTTGATGTCGGTATTGCTGAACAACATGCAGTAACTTTTGCCGGTGGTCTGGCAATCCAGGGAATCAAACCGTTTATCGCGATTTATTCGACTTTTCTGCAAAGAGCACTCGATCAAGTTATCCACGATATTGCCCTGCAGAAATTGCCGGTTGTTTTTTGTATGGACAGAGCAGGTCTGGTTGGAGAAGATGGAGCTACACATCATGGCGCTTTCGACCTTTCCTACCTGAATTTAATTCCGAATATGATTATAATGGCTCCGGCAAATGCTGAAGAATTTTCCGAGATGATGAAATTTGCAGCAAATTATTGGGACGGACCAATTGCGATCCGTTATCCGCGCGGCTCTGCAAAATATATCAAAAAAGATTTGCATCCCTTAACAATTGGCGAATACGAGATTATATCAAAAGGAAAAAATATCGCCATTTTTGGAATTGGAAATGCTTTTAATGACGCGGAAATATTATTTGATAAAATTAAAAAGGAATTTCCTGAAATCAGTCCGTATCTTGTTAATGCCAGGTTTCTTAAACCCCTCGATGAAAAATTTCTTAATCGTTTGAAAAAAAATGTTAATACTATTATTACCATTGAAGAAAATAGTCGGATTGGCGGTTTCGGTAGTATCATCAAAGATTATTTTTCGGAAAATAATATTAAAATCCATTCTTTCGGCATACCCGACCAGTTTGTCACTCATGGAAAAATGAAGGAATTAAAGAAATTAATAAAACTCTCTCCCGAACAGATTTTTTCTCAGATCAAAAAAATTCTCTGATTTTAATGAAATACATACCGGATACAATTTCTGCTATTTCAACTCCTCCCGGAATCAGTGGCATTGCTGTGCTCAGAATTAGCGGAGATAAATCTATAAAGATTGTTTCTGAAATCTTGCAAAGTAAAAAATCATTGACTAAGACAAAATCACAGACAGCTGTTTTCGGCAAAATCACGGATAAAAATAAAATTATCGATGAGGTTGTTGTTACCACATTTCGAGCTCCTCATAGCTACACAGGTGAAGATGTCGTGGAAATTTCCTGTCACGGCAGCAATTTTATCGCTAATCGGATTCTGGAACTTCTCCTGCAAAACACGCGTTTAGCAGAACCGGGAGAATTCACGCAAAGAGCTTTTTTGAACAACAAACTGGATTTGACCCAGGTCGAAGCTGTCAATGACCTGATAAATGCAAAAACGAGAAAATCACATCAGACTGCTCTCCTGCAGCTGGCAGGAAGTTTACATCATAAAATCGAAAAATTATTAAATAAGTTAACCGAATATAGAACCTTACTGGAATTAGAGATCGATTTTTTAGAGCAGGGATTGACAGAATTGGATGAACAGAAACTGGAAAAGAACCTGAAAAAATTATTAAGAGAATTGGAACATTTAGCGGCAACCGGTGATGAAGGATTGATTTTAAGGGATGGCTTGAAAATTTGCCTGGTTGGTGCTCCAAATGTAGGAAAATCTAGTATTTTTAATGCTTTTTTAGAATCGGAAAGAGCAATCGTAACTCCGCATCCGGGAACGACTCGCGATTACCTGGAAGAAGCAATATCTCTCCAAGGTTATTTACTCCGGATATTCGATACTGCCGGTATTCGCGATACCAAAGATTCTCTTGAAAAAATAGGTATCGAACGCTCCTACAATATTATTAAAAATTCTCATAAAGTACTTTTTATCATCGATGGACAAGAAAATTTTAGAGAATATGAAAAACTCCGCAAACTGGTAAATTCTTCTAAAATTATCAAAGTATTAAATAAATCGGATTTATTTTCAAAACAAGAGTTGGAAAATTTCCGGTTAAAAGGTTATATCATCTGTTCGGCTCTCGAAAAGAACGGATTAAAGGAACTTAAAAATCGTTTTATTAAAGATATCGAAATTTCGGAACATGTCCTTCGTGCGGGAATTTTAACTAACACACGACAGATTGCCGCTGTTAAAAGGTCTGTTCAATCTCTCCATAAAGCAATTATTTCTCTTCGGAAGAAACTCGGTTATGAATTTACTGCTTTCGATTTGAAGGAATCCAGTTCTGCCCTGGAAGAAATTATTGGAAAAATCACTTCCGAAGATATTCTAAATGAAATCTTCTCTAATTTTTGTATCGGGAAATAAATTTTTGCTGAAAATACTTGGAATGATTTCTGTTGACACAAAATTGAACTAAAAATTAATTTCATGGTTGCATCGTCAGATAAGGATAAGGATTTTGATATGAAGAAAACTTCTTCAAAAAAAAATGAAAGTATAACTGAGAATAATTTGATGTTCAAAAAAAATATCCATTTTGAGAATTATAAAAGTCTCAAATTATTTATCATTTTCCTTTTTATCTGGACTGCTTTTTTATTATATTCCGATCTATTATTAGTAAAAGCAAGTAATCATCTCCCCGGCTATAAGAACTTTTTATGGTTGAATTTATCACTGATTTTTTCATTTCCTGTTTTTTTCCTTGTGTATATTTTCAGTAAACCCTTAACTATAAGATATGTTAAGAATTATCATCATTTGCTGACTGTTTTTATCAGTGGATTGATGATGATCCTGGTTGGCATAATTGCCGGTATTAAACAAGCGACTCTGGGAGGATTTCCCAGCTACCTGATCTGTGTGTTTACTTTCTCGGTCTTGTTTCAATTCAAAGGTTGGATCGTAATTTCGGTTTATCTTTTAAGTCTGGCTGCTTTGATAATAACTATACTCCATTATCACCAAAATCCGGTGATATTTTTTATTCAGAACAGTAGTGTCCTTTTCTTTTTTATATTAGCTTTACTCATTTCCAGGTTTCTGCATATTGATAAACTGAAAAATTATTTGATCCGGGAAGATTTCCTTGAGATCAACCGCAACCTGCAAAAAGAAGTCGATGAAAGAAAACTCGTGGAACAGGAACTGCAAAAAATGAAAGATGAACTTGAAATTCGTGTCAATGAACGGACAAAAGAACTGGCAAATACTTATTATGAACTTGTTATGAAACTTAAGGAGAGTCAGAGAAAAGAAGAACAGGTCAAAGCTTCTCTGCGGGAAAAAAATATTCTCCTGCAGGAAATCTATCATCGCGTTAATAATAATCTTCAGATAATTTTAAGCATGTTCCGGCTGCAGGACTTCAATATCAAAAACAAAGAAGTCAGAAATATTTTAAGATCGAGTCAAAATCGGGTCAGATCCATGGCATTGATCCATGAGCAACTTTATAGATCCGAAAACCTGATGGATGTTAATTTCTCCAAATATATTGAACATCTGGAGACCCACCTTTACTCATCTTTTCACATCGATCCCGATGAAATCATTTTCAAACAGGATATAAAAGATGTCGAGTTGACCATTAATTCGGCTATTCCTTGCGGGTTGATTGCGAATGAATTGATCTCAAATTGTCTGAAACATGCTTTCCCCGGAACTCAAGGAAAGATATTTGTTTCCATGACCGGAAAAGATAATAATTATACTCTTTTAATCGAAGATAATGGAGTTGGTTTACCTAAAAATTTTGATTTGGAGGATTCTGCAAATTTGGGTTTGCAACTTGTTAGTATTCTGGTTGATCAAATTCATGGAAAATTAGAAATTTCAGGAGAAAAAGGAACTTCAATAAAGATTACTTTTCAAACAACCGGGAAAAAAGCAGAATTAATCTCAAAATAAGTGCAAATGATATTATACGAAATTCCAAGAAATAAGGAAACAGATTTCTTCGAACAAGGAGAGACAAAATGAGTACAACTGCTGTTCTGGGCTGTATCTGGGGTGATGAAGCCAAAGCAAAGATCGTCGATGTTTTAGCAGATAACTCTGATATTGTCGTTAGATTTCAGGGAGGAAACAACGCCGGACATACGATCAATCTGAAAGGGAAAAAATATGTTTTCCATTTAGTTCCTTCCGGGATTTTATACCCGCAAAAAATGTGTGCAATCGCTGCCGGAGTCGTTATCGATCCTTTTGACCTGATCGGGGAGATCGACAGTTTGAAAAAGCAGGGAATGACTTTTAAGGATAGATTTTTTATCGATCCGCGCACAAGTATTGTCCTGCCATTACACAAAAAACTCGATGCCGGAGCAGAAGATGAAACCGGGCAGACAAAGATCGGAACAACGAGAAAAGGGATCGGACCTTGTTACAGCGATAAAATCTCCCGTACCGGAATCCATTTTTCCGATCTTTTTGATAAAAAATTTCTTAAGAAAAGATTGGAAAATCTCTATGCTTACCATCGACTGCCGGAAAATGAAATAGAGTCATTGCTGCCTGATCTGTTAAAAGTCGGTGATAAACTGAAACCTTTCCTCAAACAACTGCCGTATTTCCTGAATGATCTTTATGAACAAAATAAGAACATTCTTTTTGAAGGAGCGCAAGGTTCATTATTAGACATTAATTTCGGAACTTATCCTTTTGTAACTTCATCTCATACGATTGCCGGAGGGATCTCGACAGGGTGCGGTTTTTCTCCAAAAAAAATAGAACGGATCGTGGGAGTATTTAAAAGTTATTTCACACGAGTTGGAGAAGGTCCTTTCCCGACCGAATTGAATGACGAGACCGGGGAAAGAATTCGCAGACAGGGAAATGAGTTCGGAGCGACAACAGGCAGACCGCGCCGCTGCGGCTGGTTCGATGCAGTCGCTGCCAAATATACGACCATGATCAATGGAATAGATGAAATTGCTTTAACTTTATTGGATGTTCTTTCAGGATTTGAAACACTCAAGATCTGTACGAAATATTTTTTGGAAGATAAAAAAATAGAGGAATTTCCTTTCAGTGCCGAAATTCTGGATAAAGTCGAATCCGGATACCTGGAACTTCCCGGCTGGAAAGAAGATATCTCCGGAATAAAGAATTACGAAGAACTTCCTGTAAATACGAAAAAATATATTTCAAAAATCGAGGAACTGCTGAACAAGAAAATTTCGATCATCTCGGTAGGACCAGACCGCAGTCAGACGATTTTCAGGTAAAACCGGAAATACTTGAATTAAGTCTGAATTCATTCGGTCTTGATTTAAGTCTAAAAGAGTCGGAGACTCTTTCCGACAACGCTTCGGAGAAGCGTGGTACATTGTTTTATTCTATCCTGAGCATCTTTTTTGTAATGGAATATTTTCCGTTTTTCAATTTATAAAAATAAATTCCGGAAGAGACCTGTTTGCCAGATTCATCTTTTCCGTTCCAGACAATGTGGGAAAGCGACTCCGTCGCTTTTACATTAATCCGGCAGTTGCCGGACAAGTCCAAAGTTTTCACTTTCTGTCCTTTGATGTTATAAATATTTATCTCAGTGCTTTCCGTGTGCTCTGTGGTTAAATTAAAAGAGATCGTTGTCGAAGAACCGAACGGATTGGGAAAATGAGAAAGAGTAATTCCAGTTTGATCGATAACTTCATCATCCTCGATATTTAACGGGTCGATATATAATTTTTGTGCAAACAGATCGATGGGATCAATTCCTTCGACCAGGATCCGTTCATCTTGCCAGGCAACATAAACATCGTTTTGCCCGTTGGAAACAGCAAGAGGTTTTTGCTGGCAATAACGCGCATCGCAAATTGTCAAACCTGTATTTTCCCAGAAAATAACACCTTCCTTGGAAACGAGTTGGGCTTTGATATCTCTTTGAAAGGAATCTTCTATGGTTTCGATCCGATCTTCATAAGTGATCAGGAATTTATCTCCAGCTTTCACAATATCGGGTCGAGTTTGGTCATTTTCTCCGGATGCGATCAGCAGGTCGCTTTCCCACAAAACAGTTCCTGTCATATCATATTTCTGCTGATAAATATCATACGAAGTGCTGCTCCTGAAATCTTCCCAGACAAGATAGAATATTCCTTCCTCATAAATTATCTTCGGTAAATCCTGTTCGTTTTCGTAAGAAACGAGTGGAACTCCATCCTGCTGCCAGAGGATATTTCCATCTGCTGAAATCAATTGTCCGTAAATGTCATAATCATCTCCGCGGTTATCTTCCCAGATGATAAGAAGACCTTCCGGAACAAGAAGACCTTTTGGATTTTGTTGCCTTTCTTCTGCTCCGCAAACCTCCAAACCTTCCGCACTCCAACCGGGTGAAGGATTTCCGTATTCATCGATAGACTGGACAAAAATATTGGTATGATAAGTACCAATCCAACCTTCCCAAATATAGAAGTTTTCAACAACATCACAAAGTTCATCCCAACCTTCTCTATTGGAAATTTGAACACCTTGGTCCGACCATTGCAGTTCACCGTCGATGATCGATTGTCCGTAAATATCAGGATTGAATATATCCCGATGATCTGACCATCCGAGATAATATCGATCATTTGATTTTGATATATGAGGATTCTCCTGCGAACATACCACATCAGCAAGTTGAATACCTTGCTCGGACCAAAGAAAATTTCCCTCCAAGTCGATTCCTTGTGCATAAATATGTTTAAAATCACCTGGAATTTCTTCCCAGACAACCGCTATGCAATTAGAATCCTGTTCATAAACACAATCGAAATTTCTCTGATAATTTCCTGTAAATTGAGTAATAGGAATTCCATCTTCCTCAAAAACACCGGAACCGTCACTATTCAAAATTTGCAGATAAATCTCCCTTCCGCTACAATGTCTGGAATCTTCCCAGAGGAAGATCGGATTATCTCCATTAGCAATTATCGTATGATCAAACATATCCCCGGAAATTCCTGCTTTTAACTTTATGCCATTTTCCGGTAAGTTGAAATTCCCTTCATTATCGAAAGTCTGTACATATAATTCCGTAGAACCTGTACGAGCGTCACCCCATAAGACAAAAAAAGTGTTAGAATTGTTTTCTACTAATTTTGAGTTGGATTGTGTATAATATTCGTTACAAATAGGGTTTCCGTCTTCCGCGAGTAAAATATCTCCATTGGAATTTAGATGTTGGAAATAAATGTCATCATTGGGATAACCGTTATCTCGCCCATCACTCCAGGAAATCCAGGTACCTCCGTTGTTGTCGGCTATAATATCTATTTGGTACTGATCATAATCTTCATTACAAATGGAAATTCCTGCTTCACCCCAGAGTATGTTTCCGTTGGTATCGATTTTTTGAGCATAAATGTCTTTATAATAAAAGTTGTTTCTTCCGTCTTCCCAGACGATGATCACACTATTATCGGAAGAATTTACCAGTTGTGGTTTTCTTTGAATCCCATTTTCTACACATACTTCGACTTCATTCTCCCAAAGAAAATTGCCGTTCAGAGCGATTTTTTGAGCATAAATATCGCCATCATTTTCGTTTCTTTTATCTCGCCAGACGAAAATTAAATCGCTGTTTTCATCGGATATAATTTTCACTCTCTCTTGTGAATTGGGAGCATTACAAATTATTTTTCCACCGTTATCCCATAAAAATTCTCCGCTGCAAGTTACTCTTTGGGCAAATAAATCATAATTTTCAGTAGTTATTCTATCCTGCCATGAAATAATTGCCCCTCCATTTCCATCTTTACAGACCGAATGTTGTTCCTGCGCGGAGTATTCATCTGCAATAGGATTTCCATTCATTTCCCAGCCTTCCGCAATTTCTCCATTGTAGAGGAGATGTATTCCGTATATATCATAACCTCCTTCTCCTCGATAATCTCTCCAGAAAAAGAAAGCACCGCCATTCTCATCATCGACAATTTTGGGATGGGTCTGTAAATCTTCTGCTGTGCAAACCGGAAGACCATCTTGCTGCCAGAGAATGTTTCCATTCTCATCTATCTTCTGGGCATAAATATTGCGATCGAGTAAAACTCTGCGATCGGGCCAGGCAATAAATACTTCGTTGTTCTCATTTTTAACGGCAACCACATCTTCCTGCTCATCGATAGCGCCGCAAATGAGAACATCTTCGGACCAGAGTTTATTACCGTTCACATCTACCTTTTGCGCCCAGAGATCGCGGTCTCCTCTGCGAGCATCAGACCAGATGTAAATTACATCATCATCGATTGGTACTGCACATTTGAACCATTCGATGTAATCTCCTCCCCGCACCGGGATGCCGTTGTGCTGCCATTGGATTTGGGAAAATAAAATTGCAGTAATTATTACAAAAAGAAGTAAAAAAGATTTTTTCATGGTAAACCTCCTGGTTTTTTTCCAAAATTTAATGTCCTGAAACACTTAAATTCGGTTCTACAAAGTTTACAATAACAAAGCAGGAGCTTTGTGTTACGGAAATACTTGAATTAAGTCCGAATTTATTCGGTCTTGATTTAAGTGCCCCAAAACAGATGCATAACTCATTCCGAATAAAAAACTTAAATCAAGTGAGATGAATCTCACATAATTCAAGTTTTATTCGATCAGGAGCATCTTTCTTGTAAAGGAATATTTTCCGTTTTTCAAATTATAAAAATAAATTCCGGAAGAGACCTGTTTGCCAGATTCATCTTTTCCGTTCCAGACAATGTGGGAAAGCGACTCCGTCGCTTTTACATTAATCCGGCAGTTGCCGGACAAGTCCAAAGTTTTCACTTTCTGTCCTTTGATGTTATAAATATTTATCTCAGTGCTTTCCGTGTGCTCTGTGGTTAAATTAAAAGAGATCGTTGTCGAAGAACCGAACGGATTGGGATAATTCGACAACCGATGATCATCGTCTATCAACTGTTCATCATCGATCCCGTTTCCGGTTATTTCGACTTCAATTTCATTCGATGGCAGAGACGAACCAACATCATAGAATGCAGTTACAAAGTAAATATAAATTCCTGGAACAAGATCCAGATCATCATGTTCTTCTTCCAAAACACTGGCAATTACAACATCATTCCGGTAAACGTTGTAAGCAAGAAAAATATGTTCTGAATCTTCCGGTGGTTCCCAAAAAAGATGGGCATTGTTATCCTCATAGATCGCAGCATTAAGATTCTCCGGCTCCGGTGGAATGCTCGGATCGACCTCCATTTCACAGTTCACATAAGTCGTGTCATCAGCATTAACTTCGATATTCTCAAGTGTCAGATTTAGATATCCAAGAGCGATCACAGTGATCGACCGAAATCCTTCCGGAACATCATTTAAAAGAAAATCACCATTTTCATCAGAATATGTGAAGCCAAATTGCGACATGATCTGGGCATTTTCGATCGGTTCTGAAGTTTGGAAATCATAAACTGTTCCTTCTATGGCTCCAAAACCAACCATTGTTCCGCTTATCACGATGTTATCTATATTCCAGCCGCAATAAAGCCAGGAACCATCTGTCGAACCCACCGAAAAACGAATCCTGATAGAATTATGAAGATCAGCAAATTCGGAAATATCGAAACTCCACTGCGACCAGTTCAAATCGCTGATCGTAGCATCATTCGTCCAGATCTCGAACCAGGACGATCCATCATCATTGCTGATATCGATGTAAGCATGATCATATTGAGGTTGTTCGATTCCAAGCCATTTCAGGAAAGATAACTGCACATCGATAAAAATTAAGCAGTCAACAGGAGGAGAAATCGCATAATACTCGCGATCAGCAAGGTTGTTCTCATAATCTCCATGATAATCTCCCAAACCGGTCAGATCTACACCGAGAACTTTTGTACCTTCATACGCAGTTTGCGGATCAGGATTTCCGTGTTCTCCACCCAAACCTTGCGGAGCATCGATCTCGAATTCACCACTTAAAGTCCAACCAGATTCGGCTTCAAAACCATCCTGCCAGATGAGATCGGCGAAGCAGAATATGGGAAGAACAAAAATTAATAATAATATATTTATTTGTGAAAACTTCATTTTTATCCCTTTTGCATTCCCAAACAGAGATCTGGGAACGAGATGAATTTTGAATGTTAAACTTCACATCCGGCAGTTGCCGGATTGGTAAGTTTAAAATCATCTCAATAAAAGCATCTTCCTCACTAAAGTCTTTTTATCACCCACATCCAATTTATAAAAATAGACTCCGGAAGCGACATTTTTCCCGGACTCATCTTTACCTGTCCAGGAAACTTCATAAAATCCTTTTTCCTGGATTTCATTTACCAGGGTCTTGACCTTTTGTCCTTTAATATTAAAAATTTTCAATTCTATTTTACTCTTTTGAGGGATACTGTATTTTATTGTTGTTAAAGAATTTTTATTCGCATTATTCAAAAAAAACGGATTTGGATAATTGATCAGAGAAATATTTTCAGGAATGACCTCATCATCTTGCGTTGAAACCAATTCGTCGGTAATAATAATTGAAAATTCGAGTAACGAATCCGGCGGCATGAACTCGATCGTCTCATTTTCAAATAATTCCAGATTTGTTTCAGGCATGACAAGATAGACCAAATGGTCTTCAGGAAGATTATCCGGAAAAATACTGAAACTGACCGGTTCGAGATGGGGTAACTCAAGTTTCGCATTCCATTCGTAAGAAAAACTATCATCCGTATTTTGTGGTTCGGTCAATATTTGATGATGAGCTGTAAAAAATCCATTTCCGAAAAAATCGTAAGGAAGACTGAAGGTCAAACAATCTGTAAAAGGTTTATCCAATGGTTTCAGCAGATCATAATTGGGATTGTAAAGCGAATCTGCAAATTCTGATGTTCCAACGGTCACGGAAGAATTTCGCTCCGGGTTTTGAGCCGCATTTATTTCCAGTTTCCAGTTATAATCAAATTCCGGTGAATAAGAATTGGTGTGATAAGGTATGAATCTCGCTTCCAGGTCATCTTCATAGCAAAACAGGTAATATGCTTCTCTTTCCTGAAGTTCATCAACCGGAACAAATCTCTTATCAAATTGGTAAATAAAAGGTTCGATAAAACGCTGCTGTACTGCTTCATAATATTCGAAAACTGTTTCATCCAGAACAAACTGCAACTGACTCAAATCGTAACTCGTGCGATGAGGATTCGGAAAAAGATTCCAGCCCTGATGCAAATTAAAATCCGATGCTGTGTGCTGGATGTCGGCAATTTCCACAACAAAATAAAAATCCTGCGGTGCAAAAAGCCAATATGGTTGGAGAAATTCCAGCGGATCACTTTCATAAAAACCACCTTCAAAATATTCATAAAAGACCGAACCCTCTCCATAAACTTCTTCCAATGGATAAAAACCTGTCTCAAAATTCTGGGTTACCAGATCCCAGCCCGAAAAAGTCTCGATAACATTCTGGGAAGTTACGATCCCGAACTTATAGGAAGAATAGTAATTTAAAATATCTCCTTCCAGCATCACGATTTCCAATTTTAATCTCAAATTCTCGAACAACAAAGTCGGAACGAACCAGCTGATTTCCGTTTGAGAGGCAGGAAGTTCCAAACCTACCGGAATCGTTATCTCATCATTCTCTGCATAAACATTAACAAAATCGATCCCGGCTTGAAAATCGAGTGTCCAGGTAAAATTCACAGTTTCATTCGGAAAAAGAAGTTGATTGGCAAAAGGTCCGAAATCCACATCTGGAACAAGATTCCCGTAATAAAGATCAAATGTATAATAATTACTATTCTCAGGTATAAAACCATAAGTATCATAAGTCAGATTTGTCCAGTTTCCACCGTGTAGGAGATAAAGTCTGTCGTCATTCCGGTCGAGATTGACAATTCCGATATTCACGCTTTCGTCGATCTGGTTAGTGCGGAAACGGTAAGTCCATCTCTTATAACTTGTTTGCGGATTATAACCACTGAAAATTTCCTGCTCGAACTTGTTGGGAGGATCCCAATTACTTTCATAAAATTCACAGAAAAAATAATCCCCGGAAGTATCGTCGTCTGTCGGAATATCGAAAGAATTTTCATCATAACCATTGGAAGCATAAGGATTCATCCCGAAATAGCAGGTATCGTTGAAAGTCCCGAAATTTTGTTGAACATAGATTTCAAAGATCTTTTGCGGAGATGCATAGCCCGGATTTCCGTAAAAATATTCTTCCATGAATTGATCATTACACGAAACCTGGTAAATATAATATTCTCCGTTTTCTACATCCTGGTCTGCGATTTGATAAGACTGATCTTCAAGGTCGATTCCCAGCAATCCGGGATTGAAAAGCCAGCTATCGATGAGAACAAAATCCGTATCCGAAGTTCTGCGGTAAACATTGAAGCCCTCACAACCGCTTTGCGTTGGAACATCCCACGAAATATCGACATATCCGTCTCGACCGTAAGTTTTCAGGTTAGATATGACAGCAGGTCCGGTAAATCCGGTAATCTCCTCTGAAAGTTCCGAATAATTCCCGTTCTTATCCCTGATCCTGATCTTGAAAAAATATTCCTGTCCTGCTTCCAGTCCATCGATCGTATGATCTGTTTCAGCAAGACAAGCCAGGGTTGCGTCATTTTCCCTGTCGCGGATAATAAAATTGTCATCTCCGATGGGTTCGTCTGCATACAGGATTTCATAAGAATAGATGTCATAACAATCTCCGGGAATCCACTGCAAAGAAATATGATCCGAGCATTCGGTTATTATTTGAAAATCCGTTGGTGTAACAGGTAATTCTCCATCATCCATCTGGTACATATCCGGCAGGATTTCGATCAAAGCATCGATCCAGGGAGAATAATATTGGATGAACCTGTCGAAACGATGATCAAAATCCCACATCCGGAAAACCGGATCCCAACCGTGAAACCAGAAATAATTATTGGTATTTTGCGGATAGATGTTTGGAAGTTCGTCCATCTCAATATGAAAAAACGGCTCGAAATTATCATAATGATTCAATCCGGAATGTGTGTATTGCATCTGTTTATTCTGTCCCCATCCCCAGAGATCCGTATGATTGCTAACGGAAATGGTCGTGTCTTCATCTGTGAAAGTAAATCCATACCTGGTATAATGAATGCCGTAAAAATCGTTCAAATAAACCGGCGCGTGAATACCGATCGTGTTTGCAGGATGGATCAGAAAATCGGTTTCATTCACAATATCTTTCTTGACGGATGAAAAATCCCGAATGGGAAGATCGGGGCTGGCAACCTGGTATCCTCCCGAAATCTGCACATCCGGGTAACCCCAATGACTGTTTCCCCAGTCAAAAGTATGCACCTGAATACTGAATTCCTTTTGCCCGAAATCCGTCCTGATCAGATCACAAAATTTCAGGTAACAAACATTGAAAGGATGTGATTCTACCCGGGAAGGATCGCTTAATGATTTGCTGTTGCTGTAATCTCCTTCTTCGGTCCATTTAACTTCCCTTCCTGCCCCTGAAATCAAAAGGAATTTTGATTGCTGCTCGACAAAAACTTTATGGGCGATAGGAATCGAAGGATAATCATCATTCGGATGCGGAGCGGTCGTAATGTGCGGATACGGACTTTCCGGATAATGAACAAACAATCCCCAGCCAAAATCGAATGCTCCGGTTTCATCATCATAATGCGGGTTTGTGTCGTTATTGTCGTAATGTTCAGGATTCGGAATTTCTCTCAAAAGATGATAAGTTCTACCCGTATCCATATCGTTGAAGATCACGACTTGATAGGGAAATTCATAAAGATCGAGAGAATCCTGGGTCGCGTCGAGATTGCCTTCCAGAAATTGAAGAACTGCAATTTCCCAGCAAACGAGCAGCGTATCTGTTGGAATGACGAAATCTCCGAAACCATTCAATTGCCGGTCGTAAGAAGCATAAACATTATAACCGGGAGAAACGATCCCTTCCGCAACATGGCTTATCCAGTTATCATATTCGCATTCGGGAGCGGAACCATAAAGGAATTCTTTGAAGGAAGCAGTTTCTTCGATAACTCCGAAAAGAGAACAGAACAACATTATTTGAATAACAAAAATTAGAGTTTTTTTCCGCATAAAAATTCCTTAATTATATTTTGGAGTAAAGCAATCGTGTTGCTTTTTGAGATGCTGCATCTTATTTCTATAGAATAATTGCATTGTTTTTACATCGATTCGGGCGATGCACTCCAAACTCTTTGAAACTTCACAAATCTTTGAGATTTGGTAAGTTTTATCGCAATACGACCGTCTTCCTGACGGAACTTTCAAAACCATTGGATTTTAATTTGTAGAAATAAATCCCGGAATTTACCGGTTTTCCGGAATCATCTTCTCCATTCCAGACAATGTGGGAAAGCGACTCCGTCGCTTTTGCTTCAAAGGAATTGAAGCACTCCAAAGTTCTGACTTTCTGTCCTTTGATGTTGTAAATTATTAACTCTGTACTCTCCGTGTGCTCTGTGGTAAGATTAAAAGAAATTGATGTTTGAGTTGTGAATGGATTTGGATAATTCTGCAGGACAAGTTCTGCGCTACATTCGCCATCGATCGAAAGAGTAACATTCGCAGCAATCGGAGTCGGCTGCATAAAAATCCAGGTATCTCCTCCATCCGGAAAGCGACCGAAAGAAATATCGGAAGACTGCTCGCCGAATGTGATTTCATCAAAGATTGTTACTCCATCAAAGGCAACGAGGGCCAGATATTCCCCACCGGCATTCAATTTGAAATTTGTATGATTCTCTCCTTGCTCCTGGTCTTCGTCGCACCAGAAAAGAAGGAATCCTCCGGCTGAGATGTTCGTGTTTTCCGGGATCTGCCATTTGGTCAGGTTGTCGGGATTATCGGTCAGATACGAACCGGCTAAGTTCATATCTTCATTAGAATAGTTATACAATTCCAGCCAGTCGTCATATTCGCCGAATTCATCTTGATTGAAGGAATCATTCTTTGCCAGAAATTCGTTGATCATCACATCTTCGATCTCGATCTCGACAGATTCCAAATATATATTTTCATTTCCGGGAAAATTATGCGATTGTCCGTTCATATCTGTTACTTTAATATGGAAATATCCGTAAGAATCGATTCCTAACGGAGAAATTTCTCCCAACCAGAGATCGTGATCTTCAACTAATTTTGTGTCAGCCACCGGTTGATAAGACATTGGATAAATAATCGGTTCAATTGCTTCTTCCGGAAAAAATTCGATCACAACTTCGTCCAAACCAACATTGCTGAAAGCAGAAACCGAAACACGGACTGTATCTTCCGGATGAGGATTTTTAGGAAACCAGTCTAAATTATAGAGAACAGGCTCAGCATCAAAATATGAGAGTTGCTCCAGCAAACTGCTGTTCCGGAGGTTGATGAATTCTTTCAAACCTCTTTTAATATGCTGGTTTTCGTAATGATCTTCGGAATAAGACTGATGGAAATCAGGAATTGTGAATCCATAATCGAGAGTGCGGTAATAATCGAGTTCAGCCGGTTCGGTAATCTGATCTTTCAAATTGTCGATGCGGGATTCCCAAATAGGAAGATCATAAACATTTTCATAATAGAATTCCAGGAAATGGGAATAAAGATCGCGATATTGCTCACTTTCGATAAAACGATCAGCGAGTGGTCTGCTGGCGAGCGGATGTTTGAATTCATAAATATCGCGTTCCGTCCAATCGATATCAAACCAATCGACTCCAAAAGAGTTATCATAATCATAAGGAATAATGGAAAATCTATCAACGGACGGCTCGTGATAAATATAGAAATTATTCTTTCCATACCAGTAATCATCCCAACTTCCGGTCAGAACATCGATCGCCATATATTTGAGAACAGACGGAATATCGACTATCACTTCCAGGGAATCGAGCATATTTTCGGATGGAGTGTTGTTGATAACATCGATCAATCTTGCCAGTTGGAAATAGTCGTCCGCTTCCGTGTTGGTTTTCAATTCATAAACCCGCATTCCGTTTTCTTCCAATTTGTAAAGATCAGGATCGTCTCCGAGGTAAGTCAATCTTGCCGGATAATGACATTTCCAGAGATTTCCGGAAGGATCATTGAAACTCCTGTTCAGAAATTCATCGTCGATATGTTCGACTGAAATATACAGTCCGTAATATTCATCATTGATATAAACTGTCGTATGCGCTGCTCTGCTCGAAACTTCTCTTATCTGCTGGAAAATATCCCAGCCTAATTTACTGCGGATAATGGAAGGATCGTTATGTTCACCGTTCAAATTTATTTTATCGACATCGTAAAATTCTCGACCGGGAACGAAAGTATTGAAGGAAAGTTTGAAAGATTTTTTCCAGGCAAGTCTGGAAGTATTTCCGCGCAAACGAAATCCCACATCTTCGATCGTTTCATCGATATGAACATTGGAAAAATGAACTGTTGTATTGTGCATGGAATCGCTCCAGACATTGGCGTAGATCCATTCCAGAGCCTGCGGATCGATGGTTATTTCGATGATTGCAACTTCGGAATCATCGTAGAGTTTCCAGGATTCGTCTGCCCAGATAGATACATAAGAAATCCACAGCAGGATAAATATTAACAACTTCTTTTGGTTCATAAGTTTTCTCGAGAAATACTTGAATTGAGTCCAAATTCATTTGGTCTTGATTTAAGTATTTCGTAACCTCCCAAAGGTCAACATGAGAGAAATCCTCCGTTGGAGACCTTTGGAAGGTTACTTTGGATGAAACTTAAATCAAATCTCCGGCAGTTGCCGGAAACTTAATTCAAGTTTTAATGAAGCAAAACCATTTTTCTGACGGAACTTTCAAAACCATCGGATTTCAGTTTATAGAAATAAATTCCGGAATTTACATGTTTCCCTGATTCGTCTTTTCCGTTCCACTCAATGTGGTAAAGCGACTCCGTCGCTTTCGCGTCAAAAGAATTGACGCACTCCAAATTTCTGACTTTTTGTCCTTTGATGTTGAAAATTTCTATACTCACAAAATCGGAATTTTGTGTTACAGAAAAATTGATCGTTGTCGATGAAATAAACGGATTCGGGAAATTCAGCAGAACAAGTTCTGCACAACTTAGTTCTTGATCGATAGAAGTTCCCTGCCATTCATAAGCACCCATATCGATCCTGTCTCCAAAAATTCTCGGCTTTCCGATAATATCAAAAGGAGGTAAATTCAATCCGGTTGTATCCGGTGTTCCGGCATCGATGCAGGGAGAATCTTCAAGTAAAGAAAAGGGATGTTCTCCGGTACCGACGAACAGAGGATCTTCATCGATATTTCCTTCAAGCCAATAAACAGTCCCACTATCATTTATTTCGATACCTTCTTCTCCTCCCTGGATATCAGTATAAGAAATAGAAAGAATATTTGGATGATAATCATCATAAGATAAATATATTTCTTCAGGAACATTATTCGTTAGGATGCAATTTGTTATATCTGAATTAGTTGCAATAAAATCTATTCCTCCTCCTTGAATTGAAATATTATCGACGACATTTACATTATTCAGGACAAGTTCAGAAAAACAAACACGCAACCCACCTCCAATGATATCAGCAGTATTATTTGCTATGATTACATTATGAAAAATAGAATTGGATAAATCAAAGTATATACCTCCCCCATAAAATTCCGTTGTATTATTGGAAATAATTACATTTTTCATAACTACATCGGAAATATTCAAACAAACTCCACCTCCATTACTTTCCGAAGAATTATTCAATACTGTAATGTTTTCCATAACGACATCCGAGCCGTAAAAACACATACCGCCACCGCCAAAATCACAAGAAACATAACCTTCATAATGGCTAGAATTCTCGACAAATTCGATATCCTGCATTATTACAGTAGAAGACATACAATAAAGTCCACCTCCCGATGCTGCTGTTGTATTATTTTGAAAAATGCTGTTTTCTATTGTTATTAATGATGATTGTCCATAAAATCCACCACCACCTGAATCCCACTGATCGATTGTGCTAATATTATCATTCACTGAAAGTTCATAAAATGTTGAATTAGAATTCCGACAATAAATTCCTCCCCCTTTAACAGATGAATTATTGAGAATTTGATTATAAGATATGGTTGGTGATGAATCGTCTATATAAATTCCTCCTCCATCGTCAGAATTTCCATTTGTAATCGAAAATCCTGTCAAAACAGCAGTAGTATCTTCTCCGCTTTCAAAAGTCACAACACTTCCATCCTGATTTCCATCGATGATCGTTTGTGAAATGTAAGTTGTATCTTGTGTTGTCAGAAACAATGATGCAACTGTTATATTTTTTCCATTATAATTGATGGTTTCCAAATAAGTTCCCGGCTGTACGAGAACAGTATCTCCATTTACGGAAGCATCGATTCCCTGCTGGATAGTCGGTTGGTCTGCGGGGATACCGATAATGGTTGAGAATAGAAACGGATTCAACAAAAAAATAAATGTGAAAAGAAAAACGAATTTCATCTTAACCTCCGGTTTAATACTGATGAATATTTCCGAAAAACTTAAATAAAGAGGGATAAATCCCACTTAATTCAAATTTTTACTTAAAAAAATACAAAATGGAAAATCCAGGCATAAATGTAAGTAACTTGTTATCATCATCACTATTCAATTTAAAAGTTAATGGAGAACTAACGAGGAAGCGCATATTTCCGGAGAAAGTGATCTCTACTTCCGGTCCGACTCCAATCGCATACATTATCCTGTCCGGCTCATTTTCTTCGAGGTGAATAAGAGTTCCGAATCCGCTGACAATATTAAATCGAGTTTTACGAATCGAATGAAGCGGCTTGATCAATTCCAATCCAAGCGAATGAAATGTTTGCGATTTATTCCCACCTCCTCCGTAAGTTGCTTGAAAACCGTACATTTCATTTACATACCTGTATGAAACTCCCATTCCGCTGGTCATTCCAATGCTTAATCCGAATCCTTTTTCAAATTCAATTTCTGCTAAAAGAGTAAATGTAATGAGAGTGATCACAGTTAATGCAAATAGATTTTTCATCTCAAAACTCCTTTAAAATGTAAATGTTATGACAGGATTTGTTGATTTTCCTGTAAATCCCGTTACCCTGTCTTATTTGGTCTTTTAGAAATTGTAGTAAAGACCAATTTCAGGAATGGGAAAAGTAATCGATCGCGTATCTTCGGAATATGAATTAAAGATGTCCATAAATGTAACAGGCAGATCTAATGAAAAATGAAGATTTTTAATAATAGTGAATTCCATGCCAATTCCAGCTCCTAGAGAAATAAAGTACTCATTTTCTGATTCCGAACCAAACTCCAAAAAAGCTGAAGTTGCAGCAAAATAATATGCTTTTGAAGATGCTGTTTTGTGGAATGGTTTCATTGCTTTAATGCCGATCGGTACATAAAAATATTCTTTTGTCCCTATGCCGATAAAGTTTGTCTGAAATCCGAATGTTTCGTTGAAATGCCTGTAAGAAAATCCTGAACCGGAAGCAACTCCAAATGCAATCCCAAGGTTGTGCCTGGATTCTGCCGGCAATATTGTTATTATTAGCAACAATAATAAAATGGTTATTTTGCTTTTCATCTTATCCTCTATTTGAAATAATAATGTACACCGGCTTGTGGGATGAATTTAACAAATTCTTTTTTATCATCATAATACCAGGGCCATTCCACAGACATGTGCAGATGTTTTGTTATAGGAAATTCAAATCCGATACCGATCCCGACATTCAAATAGATTTCATCGATTACCAGACTTTCCTTGATCTCCCAGGATTCTGTTTCCGGGTTATACCACTCTTCATCATCTATACCTTTTTCAAAAACATGGAATATCGTAGTTCCGCCCAGAAGATAAAACCTGGTGGTTTTTTTATTATGCAGAAGATAATAAAATGTTCCCGAAATATTCACACCAAAATATTCGTTATCAAATTCGGGATTATCAACATCCGGTTCGTAATTGTAAATTGCACCACCAGCGATCTGGTAGCCGGTTTTCTCCCTCATCTGACGATACGAAATTCCGCTGCCGGAAATATAACCTGCCGACATACCGAGAGAATGGGTTATTTCTTCTGCAGGAAGAATGGAAGCGATGAAAATAATAATTATTACAATTGATTTCTGCATAAAATCTCCAGTGTACCAAAATACTTGAATTAAGTCCTAATTCATTCGGTCTTGGTTGAAGTTTTAATGAACCTTCCAAAGGGTCAACCATTAAAGAGTTTCTTCGTTAGAGACTTAATCTCCTGCGGAGATTTTGGAAGGTAATGCAATACAAAAACTTAAACCAAGCGAGATAAATCTCACTTAATTCAAGTTTTAACGAAGCAAAACCATTTTTCTGACGGAACTTTCAAAACCATCGGATTTCAGTTTATAGAAATAAATTCCGGAATTTACATGTTTCCCTGATTCGTCTTTTCCGTTCCACTCAATGTGGTAAAGCGACTCCGTCGCTTTCACGTCAAAAGAATTGATGCACTCCAAAGTTCTTACTTTTTGTCCTTTGATGTTGAATATTTCTATATTCACAAACTCGGAATTTTGTGTTACAGAAAAATAGATTGTAGTAGAAGTATTGAACGGATTAGGATGATTATGTTTCAACTCCGTTATTTGTTGTTCCAGATCGTGTTCGTCAGTACTAACAGTCGATTTATAAACAGTGTTAGAAAAAGCCGGAACTGACTCCACATTATTCGTATGTACGGAAGTTACAGCGAACTGGTAAATTCCGATGGGAAGCGGAGCCCAATTCATATCGGTGTAAAATGTATCGGTTAGAGCTGCTGCGATCAAATCCCAGTTTTCCGGATTATCGTGGTCGAATTCAAAGAAACGATAGATATTAAAAGATTCGAATTCTCTATTTAAATTATGATTTTCCTTGAATTGTTCATTGATTCTATTGTAATTATCAAATTTCGAAGAAGGCAGGATTGAAAATTCATTTTCCCCGGTTCGACCAATTTCTCCAAAATCTATTCCGTATGCTCTGATCAGCATATTTTTCTGGAATTGCGGATCGATATCACCAATATCCTGCCATTCCCCGGAAGACCAGTTCTCGTTCGCCATTTGTGTCCCGGGTATAAATTCCCAGGGTTCATCGATTCCGTCATCGAGCCCAATGCCGGTATAAATTCCGGGTGTATTAACTCCTATGAAAAAACCTTCGGGAGCATTTACGGATTCGGGTAAAATATATGTATTCCATTCATCGTCATTATTCGGCATTAAGCCTGATTGATGTAATAATTGGTCGGAATCAGGCAAGCCGTCATTATCCAGACCAAAAATGAAGATCTTAACTTGTGTATGCGATCCCCAGGTTGAAGTCAAAAACCAGTGAACTTCCTGCACAACTGCGTTATGAAAATGTGATGAACCGAAAACAGCATTAGACGGAGTATTACTGAATCCAACCTGGAAAACTGCATTACCATCGTCATACCGGAATTCCGACAAGCCGGCTCCCGGCATATTCCAGCTCAATTCAACCTCTGTTTCTTCCTGGTTCTGTACAGCAAATACATTCCCGGGTGGTAAAGTTAACTCGTTCAAGATCAATGTTCCCAGATCGAGGTCTGCTTCGTTTACAAAAATATCTTCCGTATAAGACTCATAGTTTTCGTGAGAAATGTTCATATTATAGTTTTCATTGGCATATACTTCCGGGAAGAGAAAATTTCCATCGGGACCGGTTTCCGTTTCATAATCTTCCAAACCTGCAAGAGAAACAATTGCTCCTTCCAAACCTGTTTCAGGGAAATCACTGCCAACAACATGTCCGTTTATACTAACAGTTCCCAACGGAACTAAATTGAATTGGATTTGAATTGTCTGGTCTTCGATAATTTCTGCTTCGATAATTTGCGGATTGTAACCGAAAATGGTTGCTGTAAATGTTTGCATTCCAACCGGAATATTGGAAAACTGGAAATAACCTTCCTGGTTGCTGTAGGTAAAATTACCCGAGCCTAAAATCTCGATAAGAGCGCCCTGAAGAGGATTTTCATCTTCATCAAAAACATATCCTTCGACATTTCCCAATCCTCCGAAAGTAAAATAAAAAGTTGTGTTCGGAAATTGATCATAAAGAAAGAACTGAGCGGGTGGATTGGAAGGGCTGTATTCTTCATCATTATCCCGATTATAGATAGTTCTATCAGGAAAATCGGAAGTCATCGTGATATAAAACCTGTCGCTGGGACTGTAAATATTATCATCCCAGGGTCTTTGCACCATAACCACGAGTATTCCTCCTTCATAAAAATAAGGAGTATCAAAATCGATCATGATCGTATTATGGCCGGACGGATAATTGACATTGCTGTCAAAAACATTCGTTAATTGATAGGAAGGAATCCAGCCTCCAGAAAAGTCGGTCAGGGTTGTCTCTCCCAGCCAGACTTTAGTTGGTTTGCCATGCAGAATTGAAACAAAATTATTTTCATAGGATATTCCGATGATCATCCCGCCGGAATTCAGTTCCGATGGATAATACATTGTTTCCGTTAGACTGTTATGATAGGAAAAGCACATTGGAATTCGTTCGTCCAAATCTGTTCCGTCTCCAACAGTAATTTGCAATGTTCCGGCTTGAAAGATCTGAACAGACAAATTTCCGGTAATATTATTAACCGGGTTTTCGTCATTATCCAATACAACTTCTCCGAATAAATAGGTTGATCCCTCCGGTTCATCGGAGGGAATGTTCCAAACTAAATGATGTGTAACCTGTTCGCCTGAAGCCAGATTATCAGAAATTTCCTGTGAAGTAATTTCAATATTTCCTTCTCTCATCAATCTGACAGTGTAATTATCCTGGTCTATGTTCCCGGCATTTTTCACAACAATATCATAAATTTCGGAATTTCCCTGGTTGACATTTCCGGGTCCCGTGATAGATAAAGCAGCAAGATCGTTATCATAAGTTATCAAATCTCCGGATAAAATCACATCATCGACATACCAATAATTAATATTCCAGGAATCTCCATCAAAAGTCCACGCTAATCGGAAAGATGATGAACCGACATCAGGTGTTGTCAGGATCAATTGTTCAAGGACAGCAGTGAAGCTGGAAGATGGAAAAATAGATGCTGTGTTCCAGTTCACACCATCGCTGGATGTTTCCAGCCTGATCTCATAATCACCATTAAAATCATTATTGGTGTGCTTAAATTCCAGGTCCAGAGATGTTGCTCCAACTGTATTCACCGGTAAGGAACATAATCTTTGAGTGGCAACAGTCTGCGGTGACCAGTAAAATTCTGCTTCCGGGGGAGTTCCACCAGCATTACTTCCGCTTCCTTGATTCCAGTTTGTTCCTCCTTCTGTGTACCAGCCGGTTGGCAGCCAGGTTGTGAAATCTTCTTCGATGAGAATTTCTGAAAAAACCACTGTAAAAATCAGAATAAAAAGCATTAAAAATATTCTTTTTTTCATAATTATTTTTCTCCTTGTTTTTTGTATCACGGAACTCTGTTCCGTTGTATTATTGACTCTTCGATTTAACTAAACTCGCACTTTTGTCGTCACTTCGTAACGACAAGACATGTTGTATAAAATCGGATCCTTGAATGCACTTACCAAACAAGCGGAAGATCAATAAATTGAACATTCCGATGTTTTCAATAAACCTTAAGTCATTCGGCAACTGACAATTAAAACTCAACTCGCACTCCCTGCGTTCGTAGCAAGTCGCGTCTTTTTACCTGATCAATAAAATTTTCTTTACCTTCTGATATTTGTCAGTTTCAAATTTATAGAAATAAACACTGCTGGCAGCGGGGTCATTTTGATTATTTCTGCCGTTCCATTTGATCAAATAATCTCCAAATTCATATTCATTATCGAGCAAGGTTTTAACCAATTGCCCTTTCAGGTTATAGATAGACAATTTAACAAAGGATTTTTGCGGAAGGTTGAAAGAAATATTAACTTCATTATTGATTGGATTGGGATAATTGGAGATAAAAAATTCCGGTTTTTCGAGTTCCGGTTCAGTTTGGGTTGTGAGTGAATCCAGGCGACCGGAAGTGAGGTAAAGGTAACCCCAAGAATGAAAGGAGTTGGATTTTAGAAAACTAACATACACAGAATCTGCTTCATCAAAATTTACTGAAATCTTTGAGCCAAAAGGACTGGTATCTTCATCAAAAAAATCCGGTTGCCATTGATAAAATTCGGAAAAACTATCAGAACCATTTGTGTAATGAAAATCCACAAAATAATTTGGTTCAACATCGGCAGCACCAACATATACTTTCTCACCGGAATTTGAAATGTTAAAATCGCCTGTAAAGTAGTAATTATCGTAAGTTTCTAAAACCTGGTAAGTGTTTTGGTTGATATTAACTTTCAATATTTTATCATAATCATTAAATGAAGGTCCAATTAATGAAACTAATAAATATATTTCTCCATTGATAATTTTCAGACTTTTTATGGTCTCGAAAAAGTCATCGAAAACAAATTCATATTCTGTGAAGTTTTGTCCATCATCAGAGTATAAAAAATTTATGATCGAAAAAAAATTGTGCAGTGCAATAACTATTTCGCTATCATGTTTTGCGATAGATTTTCCTAAAATCGGAGATTCTAATTCCTGCTCAAGTTGAATATTAAAATTCTGCCCTTCATCAGTTGATCTTGAAACAATAAAATTTTGTCCCTCTTCATCAGTACGAGGAAAATCAACAAAATTAAAAAAATTAAACCGTTGGTCATAATGATATTCTTTATTATAACCGGTTGATGGATGAGTCCCGTCATAATGAAAATTATCCAGATCCCACTCCGATGGTGAAGGATGATTATGCGGATCCATTCCGGAACGATGAATGAATCCTCTTCTTCTTTGCGCAATCGAACCGTATAGATGACAAATTCCTCTTTCTGTTACAATATCTGCGGCAGATTCTGGCCAAACCGGATTATACCAGGGATAATCAGTTCCGTAAGGAAAAACATAATTCTGTCCATTATTAGGAAAGGAATTCAAATATTGATCAGATTCATGTGGATAACCGCACATACTGTATTGTCCGGCAGGTAATCCGCCGTGTAGAATGAAATCACAAATATCAGGCGGAACTCCTGTAACGGGCGGAAAAATATATTTATGGAAATCGATATAAGTATAAAGTGTATCATTGTCTGAATATGGACTCATGGCATAAAAATTGGGAGTAGAACCATGCGGATGCTGGTATTCAAAAGTAAACATTCCATCGTAATGGCAGGCAAGATTATCATATAGTTCAACATCTCCTTCTCCGATAGCTGCATACGCACCGTAAAGATAAATGTCGCTACAGTTATCTTCTCTTAATGCCATACCATTAAAAGGATCTTTATGTTTATATTTGATGATTATTTTCATTTCCGAAACCAAACCGAAATAATCTTCAAGATTTGGATTATCAGGATCGTCAGGTGCTTCACCAACGGGAGTGTTATCATAGGTTATATCTCCCACAATAAAAACAGTATCAGCACAACCCCAGGTTTGTTTTCCGCTGACAACGCCTTCTATCCAGAGTTGACCTTCCACCCAGACAGATTGATTGCTGATCTGTCCGGAAGGGCCCCAAGTCCAGAGTGTATCATAAATCGGGATATGGTTTGTCCAGATATAATCGCTGTCTTCATACCAGTTGAAACCGTCATTTATAACAGAATTTGCTTGATCAGTGCACGCGGGGAACCAACTATAAACTCCAAAAGTATCAACACCAACAAACTCGATATCGCCATACATCGATTGAAACGAACTTCCATTAATTTTCACATAAACAATATCTTTATCCGGATCAAAGAGGTGAAGTCCGTTTTCGCGGATAAGAGTTGCTTCAGGCGCAAACAGTTTTGTAGGAACATTTTCTTCGAAACCTCCAAGAAAAATATCTTCCATCGGGGCTCCGGGCGTTATCTGAATAATTCCAGAAGTAGTAACCATTTCATGAAATGTTGGCCAATTATCACCATCACCAAGGATACTAATATCACCGTTTGAATGAACCGGTCCATATAACTCGTCCGGTGGTAGAAATTTTAACATATCTGGAGTATCCTCACATGAGTTTTCACTTTCTTCAGTATTTGTAATATGTTGAAAAGATGACATTTGCTCAAAAGCTCCTGTAACATAACACAGTTCCAAATTGTCATTTTCGTTAACAAGTAGCGGCATATCATAAACATTTTCCGCAACCAATTCAGTCAAGAAAGTCTGTCCGTTATTTTCGGAAACTGCTTTATAAAGATTTGAACATACACCTGTTTCTCGATAAAAAATAATGATCTTTCCATTAGACAAAACTTCCAAAATTGGAGTTATTCTTTCAATCGGTTCAATGCTATTTATATCTATAGTCTCAATTACAGTATAAGTAAAATCATTTCCGTTGTTTTCAGAATACCCGAAGTTTATACACCAATAATCATCATCAGCCTGGAGAAAAGTAATATAAACTTTCTCATTAATAATTTTGTATGCTTGCTGGCCGGAAAAGCAAGCATAATCGTTTAGATTATCAGAATTATCTATTAAAACAGGCTCATTAAATTGGGAGAGTAAAGTAATTACTAAAATCGAGAAAAGTAAAATAGATATTTGCTTCATGATAACCTCCTTTTTAGCGTGTCAAACTTGCCAAATTTCATAAATTTGGCAAGTTTTGAATCTCCAATTCATCGATAATATTGTTCATCAGAAAGTCAAGATTTTGTTATTTAGCGAGTCGGAGAAGTGTGATACAAAAACTTAAGTCATCCGGCAACTGCCGGATAACTCAAGTTTTTATCCGGTACACAAAAAACCGGTAATAATTTTCGGGATTCGTGTTTTCATAGACTTTTTCTAATCCGATTTCCTTGAAATTGGAAATACTGACAGTTGAAAAGAGATATTTTACTTTGAAATCCTTTAATTTTTCGATTTTCAGATCGCATTTTATTTCATTGATATTTTGTTTGATAAAATCCTGATCATAATAATTTTTTCCTGTCTTATCATCAAATAGTAAAACCTGGATTCCCCAATTTAAGAAAAAATCTTCGATTTCAGGATTTTGCTTTAATTCATCTTTGATGATCTCATAAAATTCCTGCTTGAATTCCAATGGATAAAAAACGCTGAAAGAATCTACGGTTTTGAAGCCGTTATAATTGGCAATAGCCGGGAAAAAACCGATACAACCGATGCGGTATTCTTTTTTATTTCCTTCCAGTTTTGTTTCGATTTCTGCGAATTGTTCTCCGGCAAAAAACTCTTTAAATGATGGTTTTCCAAAATATGCTTTTATGGTTGAATTTTTCAAGCAATAACCGATTTGGATAGAAATCAGAATGATCAGAATGATTTGGGCTGTTTTCTTATTTTTCATAATTTCATAAAATTCTATCAAAAGAATTCCCCACAAAATAAACCAGACTGGCGGATTGAGGAAATAAAATCTTTCCAACCGGAAACCGAATTCGAGTTCGTTATAAAAGTCGAGGAACGGCCGATAATAATAGATTCCAAAAATAATGGAGGAAAAGAGCAAGTAACCCCAGAGTAATAATATCAATTTCAGATAACGGAATTTCCTATAAAAAAACAAAAGAAACATAATGATAATTGAAGATTGAAGAATGAAACGCGCATGAAAACTTTGCGCTGCAGTATGAGATGAGATGAAATGTGTGAAAATTCTTTTGAGAGTTTCGAAAAGACCAAAACCGGAAAAACTTTGAGTAATGCGATTGGTGGGAATTTTATAGACGAATTGGATAAGAAAAAACGGGTAATGACTGACGATAAAACAGGCAAATAAAAGAATTGCTCCGAAAACCAGATGTTTATTTAATTTTCTTTTGAACAGCAAATAAATGTAAACGAATAAAACAATAAAGAAGATGAAAATTCCTGATGCAAGCAGGTTGGAATAAAAAGCGTAGAGAATCATGAATAAATAGGAAATAAGAAGATTTTTGTGATGATAGAAATTATAAAATGCGAGCATTAAAAGAGGAATTCCAGCGATGGAAAGATGCCCCGGAGGCCAGAAAGGAAGTGCGACAAAGGAAAAAGAAATGAGAAGGAGTAAATAATCGGGAAATTTGGAATTGTTAGTGAAAATCTTTAGCAGATAGAAAAGACCGAGAAATCCCAATAACCGATAGAAAAATTCATTGAAAACATATCCCCGGAAATAATCGAATGCAAAGAAAAGTTTGGTGATGGATATCGGTCCAACCCGGAATATCGGATCAACTCCGGGCAAAGTTGCATCCGGGATTTTAGCAGAAGGAAATATTGCTCCCTGGAATTTTCTTTCGAAGATGTTGAATTGGTTGATCTGATTGAGATTGTCATGGATTTGGACAAAAGAATTTTTACCTTTGATGAGGTAAGGGGAGAAATAGAGAAAAAATAAGACAATAGTGAGGAGAATGAGTTTTTTGTTTGTTATGATAGATCCCCACAACTGAAGTAGTGGGCTATTGCTTTTATCCTTTTTCATCTTTCTCTCGTCCCCAAATTGAATTTGGGAATGTTTGTTTTAAAAGTTGAACTTTGGATTCATTAATTTTTATTTTCTCAACGCAGGAGAGTTCGTGTCTGCATTCCAAAGCGGGAGCGTTGGAACGAGTAACGGAAGTCGATCATTCCGTTTCGACTCTTTGTTCCTTACGAGTCGAATGGAATCAACAACATTCTTAATTTCCTCTTTTTTCAAATCATAAAACATCGGTAAACGAAGAATGGTATCGGCTATTTTTTCCGTAACCGGCAGATGAATATTTTTATATTTCCCTTTCCAGAATGGTGCTCGATGCAATGGTAAATAATGGAAAACCGTTTGAATTCCTTTTGCTTCGAGAAATTTTATCATCTCATTTCGTTGTTGAGAATTTTCCAAAACCAAATAGAATAAATGAGCATTATGAGAAACATTTTGGGGAATGAACGGCAGTTTTTCTTTGGGAAAGAACTTCGTAAAAAGTCGATAATAATAATTCCACGATTCCAGGCGATTCGAATTAATTTTCTCCAACTCCGATAATTGCGGATAGAGAAAAGCGGCTTGCAGTTCGGACATCATGAAATGTTTTCCTAAAGTCTGCCAATTCCAGTTTTCTGTCAAACCTCGATCAAAATCTTTGCGATTAGTTCCTTTTTGGAAAACCTTTTCCGTTCTTCCAAGTAATTCCGGATTGTTAATGAATAAAGCACCTCCTTCTCCGCAATGCACATTTTTTGTTTCATGAAAACTGGTGATTGCCAGGTCTCCGAAACTCCCAGCTGGTTTGCCGTTAAATCTGCTGCCTAACGCTTGAGCAGCATCTTCGATAAGAAAAAGGTTGTGCTTTTTGCAGATATTCAACATTCTCTCAATTTCACAAGGAATTCCAGCATAATGAACTGCAATAACTGCTTTAGTTTTTTTAGTGATCAAACCTTCGAACAGAGATTCATCGATATTATTCGTATCTTTCCGGATGTCACACCAGACGATTTTTAAACCAATTGAAGTTAACGCATTTGCAATCGAACAATGCTCGAAAGCAGGTATTATTATTTCATCTCCAGGTTTTAAGTCCAGAGTTGCAAGAGCAATTTCCAGAGCACCGGTGCAGGAAGATGTCAGTAAAACTTTTTTGCTGCCTATCACTTTTTCCAGGAAATTACTGCATTTTTGGAGGAATTCTCCGCCTTTTGAGAATCTGCGGTTTTGGATCGACTTCTTGATGAAATCGATTTCGCTGCCCAGAACTAATGGTTTATTGAATGGAATTTTCATTTTTTAACAGAACACTGATTATACGGATTGAACGGATAATCACGGACAAAAAAGTACTTTTTAATAACATATTTTTCCCTTCTGTCATTCTGACTATTCTTCCTGCTTCTTTACAGAAGAATCTGCAACATGTAAATTGAAATCAACTGAAGATTCCTCGAAAGATAATATGAAAGAAATCCCGGAATGACAAAAAAACTTTTCGAAAATCGAGAAAAGCAAGAAGAAACATAACTTTCGCAAAGTTAAAAAATGTATTCCGGTGCATCCTGCCCGACACAAAATAAAAGGTCGAGAATGGAGACATTGTGCTCGAATTTTCCCCAGGATTGAGGATATTTACGATATTTCGGATAGTTCATAAACTCGATTTTGATCTTGCTTCTTTCGAATTTAGGAATATCGATGTAGGATTTTGCGGAAGGTCCGGTCAGATAAGAATCTGCTTGAAGTTGCTTTAGAATGGATACGATGCGGTTATTCTTTCCCGTGATTAATTCGAATTCGTCTGCATTACAGAAAATCGTCTGTAATCCCAGAAAATTGGAAATCTCTTTAATTATAAATTGATTTAACTCGCTCAATTTTTCCCATCTGTTTTTGAGATAAACTTTCTCTAAAAAGCAGGCATAATCCTGAAAATGTTTGGTTTTCCGATAACAATTTTCCAGAGTTTTGAAATGCTTCTCAAACCATTTGGAATTGTGGTCGATCTCGACTTCGTTTATTTTCTTTTTTTGAGTTCCATTATTAGGAACAGAGAGCCATTTCAAGCCTTGCGGAGATTTGATCAAATTGCGGTTTCGCCAATCCCGAGTTGTGTATTGAGCAGTATCGAGAAAAACAAAATAATCGACTTTCTTGATGATGTGAAAATATCCTTTCCAGGGAATGTAATTGGATTGGAGAATAGCTGCTTTTTTCATTTTTCTTTTTTTAAAACAGTGAACAATAACGAATAAAAACGAACTTTTTTAAAATTATGAAAACCGAAATAATTATAATTCGACACTTTTCTTGAATTCATTTTACTTCCCATAAAAGTTTTGTTTGTTTTTGATTACATTTTTTTGTTCGTTACTCATTCTTTGGTTTGTCCTTGTTTGTTATTGTTCGCTGTTAATCATCCTGATAAATCTCGCCGGATTTCCTGCCCATATTTCTTTCTTTCCCGTATTTTCGAGGAGAACAGAACCCATTCCGAGAGTAGAGTATTTCCCGAGTTTCAGGTTTTCCCGCACTGTCGAATTCAGACCGAGATGAATTCCATCTGCGATTTTCACGAAAGAACTCGTGCAACTTTGAGCCGCAAAATGGCAGTAATTTCCGATTTCGTTGTTATGCCCGATAGTTGCTCCGATCATAATCAGACAACATTTCCCGATTTTAGTTCCGGGAGAAATAGAGACATTCGGCATCACAACTGTTCCTTTTCCAATCTTTACATTTGGTGCAATGTATGCAGTTGGATGGATGAAGGTTGCCAGTCGGGATTCCGGGATATGCAGACTTTCGAATATTTTAATCCTCTCTTTTTGACCGTCTATTCGGTAAATCGTATTGATGAAATAAAAACCGGCTTTGATGAATTTTTGGATTTCCGATAATTTTCCCAAAACAGGGAATTTTTCGATGGATTTTCCTTTCTCTATTCGATCATTCAAATAACCGGAAAATTCATACTCTTTGAAACCTCTTTTTTTTGCATCGAGAAGGGCATTGGCAATGACCGAACCGTTTCCCAAACCGCCGAGAATGATGATTTTTTTCATTTTTTTCTACCCGCGAAATACACGAAAAAACACAAAAAATCGACTGGACTTCATCTCCGGCAATTGCCGGAAAATGGAGTTCAGTTTACTCCAATTCCTGAATCATTCTCAACTCCGCGCTTCGCTTTGAAGTCGAGTCTGATTCAGAATATCTTTTCGATCACATATTTCGGACTTCTTTTTCTTCTCAATATTTTAATTCGCATATTCGGAAGAATTCTATCCAAGGCAAGTTTAATTAATTTTCTCAAATTATAATTACTTTTTCGTCCGGAACATCTCTCCCGATGCAGAGCGATTGTTGTATAATTAATCTCTGCTTTGTAAAACCTACTCAAAATCGTTCCTGTTTTATCGGGAAAATTTTTTACTATTACGAGTGCCTCATGATTGAAAACACGGAAAACCCGCGCGTGCAGCGGTTGTTTGATATTGGTCAGCAAATTTGAAATAAAGACAAAACTATCGGAAACGAGTTTTTTCCAAAAAGAATCATCCCGGTGAATCCAATTAGCGATAATCATCTGCACATCATTCTTTTCCAAATGCGAAATCATTTTGGGAATATCCTCCGGTCTGTCCTGCAAATCGGAATCCATTACAACGACCTGCTCATTTCGAGCATTTTCCAAACCTGCAGCAATAGCGTTTGACTGTCCGAAGTTTTGACTCAACTTCAGTATTTTGATGTTCTCATCTTTCTGCTGAAGATCCTTCAAAACCGTGAATGAATCATCCAAACTGCCGTCATCGATAAAAAGAATTTCATATTTCCGGGTGAGAGAATCGATAACCGGCTTCAATCTTTGGTAAAATTCCGGTAAAACTTTTTCATCATTGTAAACCGGGATGACAATGGACAGGCTTTTCATAACTTTTCGCTATATTTCTGAGGTATTTCTCACAAATTCCCGCTTTCTAATCTGCTGCGAAATGCTGATTATTCCTCCTAAAAAAGCAGGTATTCCGGTTAAGATGAGAAAGTTTAAAATGGAAACGGTAAAGGAAATCGAAGGTTCGATTCCAAGCAATCCGAAAAAATAGACAAAGGCTGATTCCCGCACTCCAAAACCGCTGATCGTTATGGGCACTAAAGAAATTATCTGGATGATGGGAATGATGGCGATGAAGACGATCAAAGATTTTTGAATATCCATTGCTTTGAATAAAATGAAAACATTCAGGATGGTCAGCAATTGGACGAGTAATATAAGGGGAAACACTCTGTATGAGATTTTCCAATATGGCAATTCAGTTAAGGATTTGTGGAGTTTTTGCAGGTAGGAAAGTATTTTAATTTTGGAGAAAATATTCCCGAATTTTGTGATCAGGAAATTGTAAATCCTGTTGTTTGACGCGAAGATCAGGATCAGTGAAACAAGAAAAGTCAGAGCCAATAAGGTTATTCGCAGGCGGGAAATGTTCTGAAAATCTCGGATGATGAAAGTTCCGATAATTCCAATGATACATAAAAGCAGGAATCCGAAAAGTTTTTCCACAACGACCGTGCTTCCTGATTTACCTAAATTTTGCGGATGTCTTTTCTCTATTTGAAAAATCCTGACTGCGGCAAATCCATCCGATGAAGGCAGAAAAATTCCCCAGAAAATGGAGATGAAATTTATTTTCATCAAACTGAAAATATTTTCTTTCAAGCCTGCATAAGAAAGCAATATTTTCCATCTGAATGCGGCCATGAATGGAATTAGAATTATGGTTATTCCAAAAGAAAAGAACAATAATTGCGGGTTTGATAAATTCCTGAAATTGTTGAGTAATGAAATATTGTATTTGAGGATGATGAGGATTAAAAGCCCGATCGAGATCAATAATTGAAGCAGCGTTAGAATTCTTTTTTTCATTTTTTTAGCCGACGAAACACCCATTAAATGACTGGACTTCATAAACTTTAGTTAGATGGAGTTCGTTTACTCGTTATGCAATTTGAATCATTCTCAACTCCACGCTTCGCTTTGAAGTCGAGTCTGATTCAGGAAAGCATTTCAAACATCCTGTTCAACGACTTTTTTGCTTTTTCCATAATTTCAGGAGGAACTGTGATTTCATATTTTTCTTCCGCTAACGCCTGCACTGCTCCTTTCAAATCTGTTTTTTTCATGTCATCGCAAATCATTTTCCCGCTTAACGGAACCAGTTCTTTTTTAGGAAACCTGAATTTCATCTGCTCAAAAAGCCCGGTTTCTGTTCCGATAATTATTTTATCATTTTCTTTGATAAAATCGATCATCTGGCTGGTCGAACAGACTTTATCAGCATACATGCAAACTTCCAATCTGCATTCAGGGTGAACGAGTAATGAATATCCGGGAAATTCTTTCTTTTTCTCCAGAACATCCTCGAGTAAAATTTGATCGTGCACAGGGCAATAACCATCGAACATTATCAACCTGCGATTGTTCTTGTATTCAGCCCAACGACCGATGTTTTTGTCAGGAATGAAAATAATTTTTTTATCTTTGGGAAGTAAAGAAATAATTTGATTGGCATTGGCAGATGTGCAGGTGATAGTGCTTTCTGCTTTCAAAGAAGCGGAAGAATTGACATAACAGACAACTTCCGCATCAGGATGTTTCTGCTTCAAAATCTTCAAATCTTCTATTGTTTTCATTCTTGCCAACGGACAATCCGCATCAAAATGAGACATCAGGACTTTTTTATCCGGATTCAATATTTTCGCTGTTTCAGCCATAATTTTAATCCCGCAAAGTAAGATCATATCAGCATCTGTTCTAGCAGCAACTTTCGCCATCTGCAGCGAATCTCCCACATAATCTGCGATTTGCTGAACATCCATATCCTGATAGTTATGAGCGATGACAAAACATTTTTTTTCTTTTTTCAGATCATTTGCGATTTGAAATAATTCTTTGGTTGAGAGGGATTTCCAATCAATATTTTCCATTTTCCAATCTCCTGAAATATGGGTTTTTCAGATGCATATTGTATTCCAAGTTTGAAACATTTCTTGTTCATCAAAAAAGTTTTATATTTGCTAACCAAAAATAGTATTGACAATTTTGGAGTATAACCAAAAATAGTTATGATAATTTTTGATTGGAGGAATTATGATCGAGAGATTAATCAAACAAAAAGTCATCGAGAATACATTTAAGGGCAAAGCCATAATAATTACCGGACCAAGACAAAGCGGTAAAACAACTCTTCTGAAAATGATCCGAGAAAAAATGAAGAAAAAATCGATCTTCCTGGATTGCGATGAACCGGATACTATCGAAATTTTGACAAAACCAACCTCGACCAAACTGAAAGAATTTATCGGCAGTAATGAAATCATTTTCATCGATGAAGCCCAAAGAGTTAAAAATATCGGCATAACTTTAAAATTAATAATCGATCATATTCCTGAGAAGCAGTTGATCGTGTCCGGTTCATCCTCATTAGAACTTGCGAATATTATAAATGAACCATTAACAGGACGCAAATATGAATATCTCCTTTTACCGCTATCTATCCGGGAATTGCATAATTTTCGGGGAAGAATAGAAGAACAAAGATTACTGGAAAACAGATTGATTTTCGGTATGTATCCGGATGTAGTCCAAAATGATATCGACAGAACAGAAATCCTCAAAACATTAGCAAGCAGTTATCTTTATAAAGATATTTTTTCATTCCAGGATGTGAGAAGACCTGAGATTATCGAACAACTCCTGGAAGCGCTTGCTTTACAGATCGGCTCGGAAGTTTCTTATCACGAATTAGCGAATTCATTAGGTATCGATTTTTCGACTGTTACTCGTTATATCGGACTTTTAGAAAAATGTTTCGTGGTTTTCAGATTGCGCTCTTTCAGCCGGAATTTGCGGAATGAATTAAAGAAAAGTCGAAAAATCCATTTTTATGATAATGGTATCCGGAATGCTTTGATCAATAATTTGAATCCATTGAAATTACGAAGTGATACCGGTGCTTTGTGGGAAAATTTTTTGATGTCGGAAAGAATTAAATTTAATAATTTCAATAGAATATACGCAAATATGTATTTTTGGAGAACAAGGCAAAAACAGGAAATCGATTTGATCGAGGAAAAGGATGGAAAATTGTTCGCTTTTGAATTCAAATGGAATCCTCATAAAAAATTCAATTTTTCAACGACTTTTACTAATGCATATCCGGGAATTATTAAAAAAATTATTACTTCAGATAATTATTTAGAATTTATACCCTAAAAATGTTATAACTATTTTTGGTTATATCCCAAAATTGTTATGACTATTTCGAGATAACTCCGTAAAACAGATCGCCTGAATTGTTGGGAGATATTTTAGTTCATTCTTTTCTCAATTTCACAAATTGAGTTACGGATTCAAACAGGAATATTTGATTTACTGTATCACAATCAATCTTGATTGTGCTTCTTCTTCCCGATTTGGAAAGATTGAATTAAGGAATCTCGGAACAAGTTCCGAACTACAAGGTTACAAATACTCATTCCCAATCCGCGAAATGATGAAAGGAGTTTTCCCGCTTTTCTTCTTTTCCAGCTGGGAAACCGGGTGGAATTCCAGTTTCATCTTATTTCCCAATCTTTTTCGCAAACCTTTTTCCAATTCGATTTGAGAATTTTCGTTGAACGAATCATCGACAACCAGATTCACATCGATCTTCGAAAGCGAATTCTGGATTATCTGCGAACAGACAACTCCCTTCGCATTATCGATGGAATGCGACATTACGGAACCGAGAAACCTGCCGTCAGGTGTTTGGATAAAATCAGATTGCTTGCCGGAAATCTCTTTTACAATCCTGAAATTCTTTTTACAATCGCAAGTTTTTGCGGATTTCTCAATCTTAATAATATCACCGATTTTATAACGGATCAAAGGCATCGAATAATTATAAAAACTCGTTCCGACCAACTCTCCGAAACCTTTATCAGAAGTTTCTTTTCCATTCTCATCGACAATTTCATGATAAGCAAAATCTTCCATAAAATGCAGGTTTCCGTGTTCGCATTCCGAAATCATTGCTGAACATTCATGAAGAGAGAAGAAATTGTAAATTCTGCATTTATATGCTTTTTCCAGAAGACTTCTTCTTTGTTCGGATAATGTTTCACCATAAGTTACGATCGCTTGCGGAGAATGGATTTTGATTCCTTCTTCTTCGGCAAACTTGCTGATCATCAACAAATCGAAGGGAAATCCCATCATAAATTTCGGTCGGAAACGGTTTATCTCTTTGATAACTTTATGAGCAGATTCTTTTTTCAGCCGGTTGGAATCGAAACGCAGGATATTGTAGAATTTGTTATATTGGAAAGCCCGGTCTCTAAAATAATAACTCTGAATACTGAAAGTCTTTTTCCCGAAATTGTAGCCAGCCCATTTATAACTTCGCAATAAAGCCGCGATTTTGTTTGCCTGAACAGAATTATCGAGAACAAAATGAAGCGGAGTTCCGGTCGAACCGCTGGTCGAATCCCATGTTATTCCGAATTTATTTGCGTTGTCTGCGATGAATTCAGATTTTCGTGTCCGAACTGTTTCTTTATCTAATAATGAAATTTTTGATAAATCATTTCGACCCTGAAATGAAGAAATATCCAAATCGATTTCTTTGAAAAGTTTTCGATAATACGGAACATTTTTACCGGCATGATGAACCAGTTTAGTCAACATTTCATCCTGACAATTCTGCAGTTTTTCTTTTGTCCAGAACTGGCTTTTTTTATAGAAGGAATATCTTTTCAGGGTTTTTAACGGGATTTGGAAGATGGATTTTTCCAAATTATTTATCCTTTTTTGGAAACCATTGAAATGGTTGTAGTTTGTTCGGATTATTCAATTCACCACAATGAATTGTGGTGTTGTTCTGAATTTTTTTCTCAATCAGGATGTTTGAGTTACATTTCTCTCTGCATCTTTATTTTTTCGACTGTTTCTTTGAATATCGGGTCTTTTTTCATTCTTTGCACATTTGGATTTTTCTCATCTACCAAAGCAGTTGGAATATAAAAATGAGATTCTGCGATTGGATGATATTCTTTATTTATTTGCTTTAAAACATTTTTTGTTTTTTCAGAACTTTCCTTATCTTGAATGGCAAAAGTATAAACCAGCATCAAAGATTTTTGGAAAATATTTTCTTCCTGTTTACTGTCCTCGAACTCGATATTTTTTATAATCTCCAGCCAGATTTCAGTAAATTCCTCATACTTCGGATTGGCGGATTTTATCGATTCGATAAGATTAAAAAGAGCAGTAAAAGAGATCATTACCGGATACGGACTTTCTTTTTCCTTTATTATCTGGAAACCATTTTCGGAAAAATAGGTTCGAATTATTTCATTCTGTTTGTAATAGAGCAGGATGAGGATATGTTTTAATCTCTCTTTTTTTGTAAGTCCTTTGATAAAAAGTTTTTGAAGCGAATCCGGAACTTTATAATCTTGCTTGATTTTAGCAAATAATAAATCAAAAGCCGGTTTTATAAACCTTGGAACATTGTCGATTTTTTTAACAAACCAATAAAAATCTTTTAATCCGTTATAGAACTTGCTCGAATTAAAGTATGAAACACCTCTATTGTGATAAGATTGAAAGAATTCCGGATTAATTTCGATTGCTCTGTCATAATCCTCAATCGCTTTTTCATATTGTTTTAAAACTGCATAACTATTTCCTCGATTGATATAAGCAGCAGTATCTTCCGGATTCAATTCGATGGCTTTGCTGTAATCTGCGATCGCTTTTTCATATT
>CAZFPK010000021.1:0-36593 GCA_964521025.1 uncultured Candidatus Cloacimonadota bacterium
ATAGATTTTTAATCAATTAATTTTAATTACCCACTCATTTCTACAAAGAGCCTTGTTTTTAATCTCTTCTTTTTCTTTATTACTTTTAGATTCTGAGTTCGATATCTTTTTCTTTTTTTTTAAAGTAAAATTTAAAAATATCGCTAATAATGTAATAATTTGTAATATAGTGATTAAAATATACAAAACTTACTCCTTTGAAATATTTTTTTACGCTCTTTTCTTTTATTTGATAAAAAATTGTCAATCGTAATCTGTAAATGTTCGATTCTATTGATTCTTTTTCAGATTGTAATGTTTTTCATTTCCTCGAACTGAATTCCTTTGAGGGAATTTTCGCAAAGTAATTTCATTCTTTCATTAAATCTCTCTTAATCCTCAATACCCGAACCATCAAATTAACATACCCGACAACAGCCAATCCAATCATTACGAACAAAAGTATCCGGAGAGAAATTATTGTTAAAATCGAACCGAGAAAAAGATAAAAAAGTCTGGCATCCCGACCTGCAGTAATCCAGGCAAAAAATTTATCCTGTTGTTGTTTAGGATAATTCTTTCCGGTTACGGAACGATATTTTTCGGAAGCCGTGGTGAGCAGGAAAATCGCACCTAAAAATATTATTCCGATCCAGATGCAGATAATACCAAAAGTTTTATATAATCCGTAAGTCATTCCGATAATCGCTAAATATTCGACTAATCGATCGCAAAAAGTATCGAAAAAACTTCCCCAGTTTGAACATCGATTATTCATTCTGGCAAGTTCGCCGTCAACACCGGAAAAGACGGAAGCTAATTGCAGTAAAATTCCTCCTAAAATCCAATTACAACGAACATAAAACAGTGCGGAAATAATTCCGATTATTAAAGAAACTCCTGTTGCCTGGTTGGGTGAGATATTTTTCAATAATTTCGTTGAAATAAAATGAGATATCCTTCTATTGATCAGTAATGAGATTGGACCATCACCGGGTTTTGATAAGGGAGGAATTTTCATTTTTTATTACTCCTTGGAAAACTTGATTTAAGTTATCCGGCAGTTGCCGGATGACTTGAATTAAGTTTTATTTTATACAGCCAGTGAAAAAATTCTATAAAAATATTATGACTACTTTGAGACAGGTTGTTCTCCTCTGAAACCACTTTCTAACTTCCTATAAAATAAGGATATAGAAATTTGAGAAAATGGACAAGATCGGCATCTTGTTTTACAGATATGGTTTCATCTTAATGGAAGTATCAATTTGCTGATAGAGCAGTTCTCAACTCGCACTTCGCAGCAAGTCGAGTCCAACCTCTAAAGTTCATAAGGAAGCGGTTTATAGTCCGGGTCCCACCATTTTTCTTCATACTCCTGACCGTGTTTACCTTCAAACGGCTCCAGTTTTTTGATCACTTTTGCCGGAATTCCGGCAGCAATCGTGAAGGATGGAATATCCGAAGTAACAACCGAATTTGCCGCGATCATTGCTCCTTTCCCGATGGTTACACCTTTAAGGATAATACTTCGACAGGCAATAAAATTGCTACCTTCCAATATAATCGGAGCAGCTTTTTGAGGATTATTTCCGATACCATGATAATCACAATCCATGATCAGAACCTGGAAGGAGATCGCAGAATACGGACCGATGATTACCTTCTTTTTGGAATGGATCTCACAATGGTGACCATAATGAGACCGTTCTCCCAACTCGATATATCCTCCCGGAGTGCAGCGTAAAATCAAAGGATCATAAAATCGACAATCTCCAATCTTTATAGGTCCGCTGTTTTCCAAAACCTGCAAAGAACCGATTTTCTTCCATTTGCGTTCATGCCGAAGATATTTTCCTGATTTCAATTCTGCAATCATTTCGTTAATATCTCTTAACATAATTACTACCTCCTGGTTTGTAGTTTTTGTGATCTCTCATCTCATTTTATTGCATCTTTCATAGAGATCGATTTCGAAAATAGGAAGAATTATTGTCAATATAGAAAATAAATCTTTTTCTTTATCCTCGTTTTTATGAACTGAAAAACTCAAAAATCGGACATTCATAAAAAATTGTTTCCGGCATTTATCAAAAAGAATTGAAAACATAATTTAGACAATTTCAAACACACATTTTGATATTGCAAATAATCTCGTAGATGCTGACCATAAGTGTTTTATATTATATGCATTACTTTTGAAAATAAGTCGTAAGTTATTAATTTGAAATAATAGCAGCTATAAATTCTTGACAAAAATCGTGCAATATTAAATTCAGAGTATGAAATTGCAAGAAGGAGGTTACTTATGATTTATAGAGAATCTTCACAACTATTAAAAAGATTAGCGCAAGGTTTTCCAATTGTAACCGTTACCGGACCAAGACAGTCAGGGAAATCTACTTTAGTAAAAGAAGTTTTTCCGCAAAAAAAATATGTTTCTTTTGAAAATTTTGCTGTTAAAAAGCAGGCAGAAAAAGATCCGCAGGATTTCCTTGCTCAATTCCCGGAGGGTGCAATCATCGATGAAGTGCAGCGAATTCCTGAAATTTTTTCTTATCTACAAGTATTGGTCGATGAACAAAAAAAGGTTGGTCAATTTATTCTTACAGGCAGTAACCAGTTCGAGTATATGCAGAATTTAACTCAATCATTAGCGGGTAGAACAGCGATTTTGAAACTCCTTCCTTTCTCATATTCTGAAATATACGGCAATAAAAAACTCGTTTTAAATGAAATATTGTTGAAGGGATTCTATCCGGCAATTTTTGATAAAAACCTTCCGATTTCGGATTTCTATCCACCTTATGTAACAACTTATCTGGAAAGAGATGTCAGACAGATGTCTAATATCACCGATTTGTCTTTTTTTCAGGATTTTTTGGAGTTATGTGCCGGAAGTACGGGACAAGTCTTAAACAAGAATTCACTCGCTAATGAAGTGGGAGTTTCTCAACCGACAATAACCAAATGGCTTACTATTTTAGAAGCAGGTTTCATTATCTACAGAATGAGACCTTATTTTAAAAATTTAAAAAAGAGAGTTGTGAAAGCACCCAAATTATATTTCTTCGATACCGGACTTGTATGTAATTTATTGAATATTGAAACAACTGAACAATTGAAAAGACATCCTCTTCGTGGATCGATTTTCGAGACTTTCGCAGTTTCGGAATTACTGAAATTCCGCTATCATCAAGGACAGCGCAGTAACTATTATTTCTACCGCGACAGCAGCATGAACGAAGTCGATGTGATCATCGATACAGGTTGGGGACCGGTTCCGCTGGAAATCAAATCCGGGATGACGATCAATGATTCATTCTTTAAAGGATTGAAATTTTTCCGGAAACTGGCGAACCGTTACAAACTTTCGGGTCTGATCTACGGAGGAGACTGGAATCACAAATACCTTGATTATCAAATCCGGGATTATTCCGGAGTTTATGAAATGTATGAGGAATTAACGAAAGATGAGAATTGGAATGTTTAAGCAAGACTCGACTTGCAACGACCGCAGGGAGTGCGAGTTGAGGATTGTAACTTTTAATAGTGATTGTTTCGTTTGGATTGGACTCAACTCACACATTGTAGCAAGTCGAGTCCAATCCATACTGTGCAATTCTAAAATCGGATTTTATAATTTCACAAAATGATGGAAATGATGATTGCCAATAAGAATGAAAGTGTAAAAATTTTAGAAAGGAGCAAAAATGCAAGATTATATCAAACCATTAGTCAAAGAATTCAAAAAAAATGCAAATCCCGAAAATGCCGAACCAATGGCAAAATATATGAAAAACCTGTTTCCGTATCTGGGAATAAAAACTCCAGAAAGAAGAGAGATCAGCAAAAAGTTTTTCAAAGAATATGGGCTGCCAAAAACTTCCGATTTTGAAGAAATCATCCGCGATCTGTGGGAACTTCCGGAAAGAGAATTCCAATATTTTGCAGTCGGAATGATGATAAAATTCAAAGATAAAGTCGATAAAAACATCATCGATTTTTATGAGTATTTAATCACAACCAAATCCTGGTGGGATTCGGTCGATGGAATTGCCAGTTGGTTAGTTGGAAGTTTATTCCAAAGATTTCCGGAAATGATCGAAACTTACATACCGAAATGGCTTAAATCAGAAAATATGTGGTTGCAGAGAACTGTTATCTTATTCCAATTGAATTATAAAGAAAAAACCGATGTGATGCTGCTCGGAAAAAGCATTATGATTGTGGCGAACTCTAAAGAATTCTTTATCAGGAAAGCGATCGGCTGGGCTTTGCGGGAATATTCCAAAACAGATGCGCAGGCTGTTATTAATTTTGTGGGGAATAACGAACTTGCACCGTTGAGTAAACGGGAAGCATTGAAATGGTTGAAAAATCAGGGGAAGATTTAGCAGAAATTATTAGAGAAGACTCCTTTTATTTTACGATTAAGAGATAATATCACATATTATGCATTTTTTTCTTGCCATATTAACATATCGCAAATTTTTAGGAGACATATTCTCTTAAAGATACAAGGAGGTGAAATGTTAATTCGATTTATTGTTTCAAATTTTCTCTCTTTTTATGAAGATCAGGAGTTAAGTCTATTTCCAAGTAAAGTAAGATTACACAAAGATCATGTATTTGAAACAAATTCAACTAAAACAAACATTCTTAAGTCTGCGATGATCTATGGTGCAAATTCATCAGGTAAGAGTAATCTGTTAAAAGCAATTAAGTTTGCCCAAAATATAATTGTCAGCGGATCTAAATCAAAACAATATATTAATGTTCCTATTTTTAAGTTGACTAATAAAAAAAGTATCGAATCGAAGTTTATTTTTGAATTTTTAATAAACAATAACTGTTACGAATACGGATTCGGGATAAAAGATGGAATCATCAGTAGAGAGTGGCTGAAAAAGACCTTAAAATATAATGAAAAAATGATATTTCATAGAGTAATCAAAAATGGAAAATCAGATTTTTTGACAAGACCAAAGTTCAGGAGCACAAGATTTAGAGTAATATTTGATGTTTCTTCTATTGAAATCAGAAACAATCAATTATTATTAAATTTATTGAATTCAAAAAGAGAAGATGTTATTGAGTCGATATACAGAGATGTCTATTATTGGTTTTCCAATAAATTAAAAGTTATTTTTCCAAATTCCAAAAATTTAGGAATAAATATAGATTTAATGCGTAATGTTGGGTTAAAAGATTTTTATAAAAGATATCTGGATATTTTTGATACCGGTATCGATGGCATTGATTTTCATGAATATGATTTAGATGATGAGAATGTTAGAATTCCAAAACCAATCAAAATCGATGTAGAAAATGAACTCGAAAGCGAGGATAAGGTTTTTTCCATATCATCTCGTCAAAATGAGAATTATTGTATTAAAAGGAAAGGAAATAAATTAATCGCTTATAAATTGAAAGCAATACATAAATTTGGAATCGAAAAAGGTCATAAAGAATTTGACTTCTACGAAGAATCAGATGGAACAAACAGGATTTTTGACTTACTTCCAATGCTGTATGGATTAATCAATTCAGATAATGTTGTTTTAATCGATGAAATTGATAGAAGTTTACATGCATTAATTCCGTCAAAGATGTATGAAGTATTTTTTAGATTAACAAAATACAAAAAATCCCAATTTATTACAACCACTCATGATTTAAGTCTTCTTGACTTAACAAAATTTCGCAGAGATGAAATCTGGTTTATTAAGAAAAATCGAAATCTTCAGTCAAATTTATATTCTCTTGAAGAATTCAAAGAAAGATATGACAAAGAGTTGAAAAAAGCATATTTATCCGGACGATACGGTGCTATTCCAATATTAAGCCAAATCTACCGGGAGGATTAAATGGCGCCTTCAAGATATGCCAGAAAGTCGAAAATAAAAGAACCGATAAAATATTATCTTGCTTTTGAAGGTAGTAGAACAGAATTTCATTATTTTAATCCCTTAAATTTCGCTTCTCATTTTAGATTAGAAAATATCGAAATGATTCCAATTCAAAGAGAAGATGGAGATACGATTTCAAATCCTGCCCATGTTATTGGAATTGTAGATAGATTCAAAAAAACAAATAAACTTAAAACATCTGAAACGAACAAATTTTCAATAATCATCGATTATGATAATTGGGGGAATAACAAATTAGCAAAAATTTCCAGTGAATGTCATCAAAAGAAATATTTTCTTTATGTTTCCAATCCTTGTATCGAACTATGGTTTGTTCTTCATAAAAAGGATGTTTGTTCATTTGACAAAAGTGAGTTGAATCCATGTAGGAAATGCAAACAACTTTTTGCTAAATTCTTTGATGGAGATTATAATAAACTGTATCCATTAACTAAACAAGCAATCGAAAATGCAAAACAATTTGGTAATTTTAGAGAACCTTTTCCAACTGATATTGGAACTAATGTCTATAAATTAATTGAAGAAATCACCAAATAACATTTATTTCCTTTCGTGCTTATTCGTGGTTTCAAAAATCAGCTCAATCCGTGCAAATCCGTGAGCAAAAAAAAATGTTCGTCTTGTTCGTTTTGTTAGGTGCTAAATAATATGAAATTCACCGCAGACTTCCACATCCATTCCCATTTCTCCATCGCCACCAGCAAGCAGTTGATTCCCGAATATCTCGCTCATTGGGCAAAACTGAAAGGAATTACAGTTATCGGAACAGGAGATTTCACTCATCCGGGCTGGCTCAAAGAACTGAAAGAAAAACTCGAACCTGCGGAACAGGGACTTTTTAAACTGAAAAATGAATATCAATTGCAAAACTTCACAAATTTTGGAAATTTGGTAAGTTTTTCTGACAAACAAGTTCGTTTTCTCCTCACTTCCGAAATCAGCAGTATTTACAAAAAGAATGGTAGAGTCCGCAAAGTTCATAATGTAATTTTCTCTCCAGATTTTGAAACTGTAGAAAAGATCCAGAAATCACTTGTGAAGATCGGCGGAAATATCACTTCCGACGGTCGTCCGATTTTAGGGTTGGATTCCAGGAATCTATTGGAAATCTGTCTGCAAGCATCGGAAGATATTTTCTTCGTTCCGGCTCATATCTGGACTCCCTGGTTTTCGGTTCTCGGAGATAAATCCGGCTTTGATACCATCGAGGAGTGTTTCGAGGATTTGACCAAATACATATTTGCAATCGAGACCGGACTTTCCTCCAATCCACCGATGAACTGGATCTGCAGTTTTCTCGATAAATTCACACTCATTTCCAATTCTGATGCTCATTCCCCGGAAAAACTCGGTCGCAATGCTAATCTATTTGATACCGAACTTTCCTACAACTCGATAGTTGATGCTCTGAAATCCGGGAATCCAAAAGAATTTATGGGAACGATAGATCTTTTTCCACAGGAAGGAAAATATCATTATGACGGACATCGTAAATGTGAGATTTGCTGGAATCCGCTGGAAACTTCAAAAAATGAAAGGATTTGTCCGGTTTGTGAGAAAAAAGTTACGGTCGGTGTGATGAACCGGGTTGTGCAACTTTCCGACCGGCAAGAATATCGGAAAAATCTTATTCCATTTGATTCTATCATTCCTTTGAAGGAGATCATTTCCGAGATCGAAGGAATCGGTCCTAACTCTAAAAAAGTGGAAAAAATTTACTTTTCGCTTTTACAAAATCTGGGTTCCGAACTCGATATTCTGCTGGAACTTCCCATCGAAGACATAAAAAAAAATGATCATATTTATGCGGAAGCGATTCGCAGAATGAGAAATAATGAGATTTATATTCAGGAAGGTTTCGACGGAGAATTCGGTATTATCAAAGTTTTTCAGGATGATGATATCAAAGCCTTGAAATCGCAGGATTCTTTGTTTGAAGATTTTTATGAACTGCAGACTCCTCCCAAAAGGAAGTTGATAAATTTCGATCTGGAAGAATTTCATAAGCTGAAGCAGGAACAGGAAACTTCTCAACCGAAAGAAATTCAAGAAAAGATTTCATTCTCCGCTTCGAGTCTGATGGAAAATCTCAATCCTGAACAGCAGAAAGCAGTCGCACATTTTTCAGGTCCTGCTTTGATAATCGCTGGTCCGGGAACAGGAAAAACTCGTGTAATTGCAGTCCGGATCGCGTATCTCATCCAAAATAGAAGGATAAAACCGGAAAATATCCTAGCGATAACTTTTACCAATAAAGCAGCGGAAGAGATGAGAAATCGAATCAATAAATTGTTAGATGAAAAAACCGTTGATAAAATTAAGATTTCAACTTTTCACGCTTTTGGATATGAACTTCTCAAACAAAATATCCGAGAAACAGGACGAAAAGAGAATTTCTCCATTATTGAAGAAGATGATAAAAAGAGGATAATTTCGCAGAATTTTCCTGTCACGAAAGATAAGATCAAAGATATCCTCAATCAAATCTCCAAATGCAAACAGAATTCGAAATCACTTGAAGATATTTCCGATAAAGAAAAGAAAGAGACTTTCGCAAATTATGAGAAAATCTTGGGAGAACAAAATCTCTTCGACCTCGATGACCTGATTTATCAAACCATTGTAATTTTAAAGCAAAATCCGAAAATTCTTGGGCAAACTCGTGAACATTTTCAATGGATTTTGATCGACGAATTCCAGGATATTAATTTCGCTCAATATCAAATGATAAAACTCCTTGCTCCAACTGATAATTCCAATCTCTGCGTTATTGGAGATCCGAATCAGGCGATTTACGGATTTCGCGGTTCGGATGTGAAATTTATCAGGAATTTCATCGAGGATTATCCTGAAACAAAAATCTATAAATTGCAGAAAAGTTACCGCTGTTCGGAAAATATTTTATCTGCTTCCCAAAAAGTGATTCTGACAAAAGAAGAAACCGGTTTTCTGCGGGGAATTCCAACCGATGTGAAGATCAGAATTGTGGAAAATCCAACCGATAAAAGCGAAGCGGAATTTGTGGCACGAACCATCGAGCAGATGATGGGCGGAATGGGATTTTTCTCGCTGGACAGCCGGGTTACGATTGGTCAGGAAAATGAGGAAATCGGCAGTCTTTCCGATTTTGCAGTTTTGTGCCGGATCAAAGCCCAGATGAAATTATTGGAAAAAGCATTTACCGACCATAAAATTCCGTATCAGAAGATTGGAACCGAATCTCTTTTTGCGGCTGAACCGGTAAAAACAATCATCGAAATTTTACGATTTATGCAGAATCCGGAACAGACTTTTTTGCGAGAAAGAATTTTTAAAACTGTGAAATTGCATGATCTGGATTCTTTTAAAGAACTTTCACAAAAACCAGTTGCGGAAATTATAAAAATCATCATCGAGAAATATTTTCCTGACCAAAAAGAAAATGAAGAGTTACAGAAATTTATCGATTTTTCAGCAAATTTTCAGGACTTACCAAATCTCCTGAAAAATATCGCTCTCGGAACTGAAATCGATACTTTCCAACCAGAATTGGAAAAAGTTACTTTGATGACTCTGCACGCTGCCAAAGGTCTGGAATTTCAATGTGTATTCATTGTCGGTTGTGAGGATGGATTGCTGCCGTATTCCCTTTTTGAATCACAGAAATCCGATATCGAAGAGGAAAGAAGACTGCTTTATGTCGGGATGACGAGAGCAAAGAAATTTCTTTTTCTGACAAATGCGAAAAAGCGATTTCTGATGGGAAAAGAATATAAACTGAAAAGGAGTCCTTTTCTGGATGATATTGAAAAAGAATTGCTGGAATTTTCTAAATCTGATTATAAAAGGAAAAAGAAGAAAGATGATCCTCAATTAAAGTTGTTCGCGTGAATGGAAAAATTAACCGCAGAGGACACAGAGTTCGCGGAGTGTTATTCAAATTTACCGGTTTTCGTTTTCAAATTCCTCTCGAAGTAAACCGTAGAGATACAGGTCTTCATAGCGACCTTTTTTTAGAACCCATTGCCTGAAGATTCCTTCTCTTTTGAATCCCAGTGATTCGAAAACATGAACGGAGATGAGGTTATTGCTGAAAATTTCGCATCCGATACGGTTCATTCCCAGGATTTCAAAACAGAATTTGATTATCGCTTTTAAAGTTTCCCCTGCAAAACCATTTCCCCGTTGCTTTTTCTCTCCTATACAGATAGAAACTGCACATTTCTTATTGTACCGATCGATTTCTGCTATTTGTCCCCAACCGACTAAAGTATCATCTTGTTGAAGATAGATCCCGTAATCTATGAGATCATCAGTTTCCGGAGATATGCTCATAACTTCATGCAAATATTTCCGTGATTCTTCAATCGTTTCCAATCTATCAGGTGGTCGTTCATCGACCATAAATTCGATTTCCGGATCGTTCTCCCATCTATGAAGTTTCTCCAGTTCCTCCATCCGGTGTGCTTTGAGAATCAATCTTTCTGTTTGGATATTGAACATTTGATTTTCCTCTTTATGGAATGTGTAACGCTCCAACTTCTACTCGATCCTACCATTACCCAACAGTTTGATCTTATTAGCGATCAGCATCTGATGTGTCATTTCACCATAACTCCAGAAATGACCCACAATTCGGACACGATCACCTACTTTTGGTTTATAACGCTGTGACAATCGATCGTACATTAATTCGATAGAAGCCCCTTCATCTTCGAGCCGCATGATAAAATTATCGACTTTACCGATGCCGAAATCAAAATATCGTAATGACACAACCGTACCTCTCACCCGGATAGTTCGTCCCCAGTAGGCTTCTGACTCCTCACTGAGTTCTCGTACCGTTACTTCACCGAAAATATACGACCAGAAATAAATAAGCCCGGCAGTTACTGCAGCCAATATAATGATCGAACCGATGAAATTGGCTTTATTGTTCCCATCCTTGTGTTCTTTTTTGCTTTCCATTGTTAAACCAGATTAAACTATAGAATCTCTTACTACATTTCTTTTTTATTCAACACTCTAATAGACTCATTTTTATTATATTTTTAGCCGTCAATAAAAAAAGAAATCATGTAAAACAATCAATCCTGATTGGTAAAACACAAAATGGACAATGTCCGGTTTTTAACGAAATTTTAGGTTACATCTCAAATCAAGATTTTTTCTTGCATATTTGTCTTTTTTATGTATATTAAATGTATTGAGGATGTAATTATTCCAAGGAGGAGTTTATGTCCAGAACTGCAACGATCCAAGCAAGGATTGATCCGGTGATCAAACAAAAAGCGCAACAAATACTGAATAAATTAAATATTTCTCTGTCCGAAGCAATTTCTCTTTATCTGACTCAAATCAGTTTGAAGAGGGGAATCCCCTTCGAGATCAAAATTCCTAACGAAGTAACTCTGGAAACCATAAGAAAATCCGAAAAAGGTAAAGAATTACACGAAGTGAATTCTGTCGATGAGTTATTTAAGGAACTCGAACTTTGAAAATTATTTATACTTCTCAATTCAAACGAGACTACAAGCGGATCAAAAAACAACATAAAAATCTTACTGAACTTCGGACTATGATCGGAAAATTAGCAAATGGAAAAAAACCGGGAGCAAAACATAAAGATCACGGATTGACAGGCAATCTTAAAGGTTTCCGCGATTGTCATTTAGAGCCGGACCGGTTGCTGATCTATACAATTTCCAGCAATATTTTATTTTTAGAAAGAACCGGTTCACATTCGGAATTATTCAAATAATCTTCAATATTTAATAAAATAATTTCTTGCTCCCAAGATAAACAAAGAACTAATCAGCGTTTCAAAATTTTGGGATAATTTATACATTTAAATCCATCGAAAGTGGGATATTTTATAATCCGAGAATTTCTGATACAATCAATCAGTTAATAGCCTGACAGTATCCTGAAAGAACTTTCGCAAATAGGATTGTTTGTGAGACATTTAGTGAAATTCGTGTAATTCGTGGATGAGAAAAGGTTGAAAAAAATGCAAAACGAAAAAATTTATTTAGAACGAATCAAACGCTTCATCGACAAAATTTATAAGAAAAGATATTTTAATCATACAACATTAGAAGCCGAATTTATCTGCGATAAAATAAAACCTATCCCTTATGAAAAAGCAATCAAAAGGAAATTCAAACCTCTTAAGATAGAGGAAAAATGGGGAGAAGATTGGAGTAGCGGCTGGTTCAGGTTCAAAGGAAAAGTTCCGGAAAATTTTAGAGGATTGGAAGTTGCTGCTCTGCTCGATGTCGATGGAGAAGCGTGTGTTTTCAAAGATGGAATTCCTTATGTCGGATTGTCCAATAAAATCCATTGGAATCTTTTATCAGGAAAGAATTTCGTTCCGCTACACCAAAAAGCAAAAGGTGGAGAAATAGTCGATTTTTTAGCCGAAACCGGAGCAAATGGTCTTTTTGGGAAAACAGAACAAACTTATAAACTAAAGCAGGCAGAACTGGTCTGCGTAGATCGAAAAATTTATGATCTCGATATAGATTTTCGTGTTTTGCAATCTTTGTTTGAATCTCTGGAGGAAAATTCTCCTCGCAGAAAAAAAATAATTTATGTTTTGAATGAAGTTATCAACAACTGGCAGGATGGTAAAGGAATCGAAAAGTGTTTGCTGTTCACGAAAAAACTTCTTTCCCAACCGTCAAACGCCAGTTCATTGACCGTTTATTCCATCGGACATGCACATCTCGATTGTGCCTGGTTATGGCCCTTGCGGGAAACTCGCAGGAAAGCAGGAAGAACTTTCTCGACTGTTTTGAAATTAATGGAAGAATTTCCGGAATACAAATTCGGAGCATCTCAACCGCAATTGTATTGCTGGATAAAAGAAGATTATCCGGAACTTTTTCAGAAAATCAAAAGAGCCGTGAATGACAAAAAGTGGGAATGTCAGGGAGCGATGTGGGTCGAACCGGATATGAATCTGATAAGCGGAGAATCTCTGGTACGGCAGTGTTTTTACGGGAAGAAGTTTTATCTAGATGAATTTGGTGTAGAAGTCGAGAATTGCTGGCTGCCGGATGTGTTCGGATTTTCTGCTTCTCTTCCGCAAATCTTGAAAAAATGCGGTGTTCATTATTTTATAAGCCAAAAATTATCCTGGAATGAAACCAATACATTTCCGCATCACACATTTTTCTGGGAAGGAATCGACGGAACACGCATCCTGACACACTTTCTTCCTACAAATGATTATAATTTGAACAATTTTCCCAGACAGCTCATCGAAAGTGAAAAACGATTTGCTCAATCCGATGTTTCGGATGAATTCCTCAATCTTTACGGGATCGGAGATGGCGGCGGCGGACCTTCGAGATTTCAAATCGAGATGGGAATGCGTCAGCAAAACCTGGAAGGGACTCCCAAATTCAAGTTTTCTTTTGCCAGGGATTTTTTTTTGAAAATTTCCAAAATACCTGCGGATAAACTTCCGGTTTGGAAGGGAGAACTTTATCTCGAACTACATCGCGGAACTTACACAACCCGCGCTTTAATGAAAAAATACAATCGTCAGCTGGAAACTAAACTGCATGATGTTGAATTCCTCTCGACTTTAGTGGATGATTATCCCGAACAAGCAATCGAAAAAATCTGGAAAGACACGCTACTCAATCAATTTCATGATATTCTGCCCGGTTCGTCCATCGGCTGGGTTTATGAAGATGCTTATCGTACGAGCAAGCAGAATTTGAAGCAGCTGGAAAAAATCCAAAAAAAGATAATTTCCAGATTGCATGGAAAAACTGATAAAATGGGAAATCATTTTATCGTTTACAATACTCTGTGTTGGGAGCGAAAAGAGATTATTCAAATTCCAGCTGCAGAGGGATACTACTGGGTCGAAGGTGAACTCGGAGTCGGATCGCTCCATTCCAGTAATGGAAAATTCATAGAATATGAAGTAAGTGTTCCTGCTTTTGGTTATACTGCCATCAAGTTGGAACCAACAGATATTTCTTTTCCTGAAAGCGATCCGTTATTGATGGCATCTGGAACTTTGCTGGAAAATGAAGTGATCAAAGTTCAAATCGCAAACGACGGTATGATTTCTTCCATTTTTGATAAAAAGGAAAATAGAGAAGTTCTGTCCGGATTTGCCAATAAACTGCTTTTGTGGGAAGATAAACCGGTAAATTGGGAATCGTGGGATATTAATCATTTTTACCGGGAAACGATTCCGCAGAGAACGAAAAGGATTTTTGTAAAAGTCGAGAAAAGGACTGATTTGCAGGCAGTTGTTCTGCAGAAATTCAAAATTGGAAATTCTAATATCGAGCAGAGAATTTCCATCCGGCAGGATTCCAGACTAATAAAAATCGAAAATAAAATCGATTGGAAAGAAAGTCGGAAAATGCTGCGGGTTTCCGCAAAAGTCGATCTTCATACAAACGAATCAACCTCCGAAATCCAGTTCGGAACTATCAAGCGCCCGACTCATTCCAATACGATTTGGGATGCTGCCAAATTTGAAGTTCCGGCGCAAAGATTCGTCGATCTTTCCCAACCCGATTACGGTATGGCTCTCATCAACGACTGCAAATACGGACATTATATCAAAGACAATATCCTCGATCTGATCTTGCTGCGCAGTCCCAAAGATCTGGATGAAAATTGTGATATGCGCGAGCATGAATTTACTTTCTGTTATTATCCCCATAAAGGAAATTTGACAGAATCCGATACTCTCGAAGTCGCTCATAAATTGAATTCTCCTGTGATTTTCCAATCTATAAAAAACCTTCCGAAAGAAAGATCGTTCGCTTTTTTCCAAATCCACGGGAAAAATGTGAAACTGGAAACAATCAAAAGAGCAGAAAACGGAAGAGGACTAATTTTACGGTTTTATGAGTACGCAGGTTCGAGTGCAAAAATAACTCTCGAAATAGATAAGGACTGGAAATCGTTTTGTGAAACCGATTTACTGGAAAATGATCTGAAACCCATCAGAGGTGAATTTAATGCTGTCGAACTGGAATTCAAACCATTTGAGATCAGGACTTTCAGGATTGAATAAACATCAAACAATATTATTTTATCCTTCAGGGAAGGAAAGATATGTTAGTTTTTTTCCTTCTGAAAAGGAAAGAAGAAAAGATAATAATAGAAAACCTGAAATTCTTCTGATTTTTCAGCTCGACTTATACTAAACAAAATAAAATTTAGCGATCACTTTCTGAAATTTTATATAAAAAATGAGAATAGGAAATATTCGATTCAAATGAATTTCATAATTTGCCCTGACTCTGTTACAGATTTCATCGAAAAATGCCCTGACTTTGTGACAAGTTTTGTAAAAAATTGCCTTGACTTTGTAACAATGAATGAATTTTTACCTCGAATATTAAAGATAATAATCGAGGTATTATGTTTTCGGTTTAGATGATCTCGGTTCGCTTTACAAAGGCAAAATTATCGAACATATTGTGGGACAGGAACTGAAAGCGAATCTGATAAATGATCATAAATTAGCTTATTGGGTAAGGGAAAAAAAGCAGTCACAAGCAGAAGTCGATTTTATAATAACTCATAAAGGAAATATCATTCCTCTTGAAACCAAAGCCGGTAAAGAAGGAAAACTACGCTCTTTAAGGCTGTTTATGGATTTATCTAATGATAAGATCGCAATCAGGTTTTATGCAGGAAAATTCCAAAAACAGGAGATCAAAATGAATTCCAATAAGAAATTTACACTTCTTAACTTGCCTTATTATCAGGTTGGGAAGATTGAGGAGTATCTGGATTCTTTTTGTTAAAGGAATGTTTTTATCGACTGAAATTATGATTATATTTGTAAAATAAAGAACATAAATTATTTTATTGCAAAACAGAAAGCGGAAGGTTATAAAAATGGCAAAAATTATATATGATAAGCAGCGAAAACAAGATATCGAATCACGAAGCTGGATCAGATCAAAGAATACATGGAAAAAACATTTTAACGAATTGCATGAATGGATCAATAAATATAACAGATATCCAACAATGAAAGAGAATTCAACATTGTATTTATGGATCAGCGCACAAAGAAATCAGAAGAAAAATTCCAATTTAAATAAATACCAGATAGATAAACTGAACTCAATTAATTTTATCTGGAATCTTTTAGAATATAATTGGAATAAAAAATACAAGATGCTTTCCGAATTTAAAAAAGTAAAAGATTATTGGCCCAAACAAAGAACTAAAACAGAGCCCGAACACACATTAGCCGTATGGATACTTGATATAAGAATTAAATATAAAACCAACAAATTGTCGGAATCTCAAATAAAACGGTTAAAGAACATCGGATTCAATTTTGACAGGCAGATCAAAAGGAGATGGGATACATTCTATAAAAAAATAACTGCGTGGCTGCAAAAATATAATGAATTTCCCTATTCTATCGGAAATAGAAAAGGTGAAAAAAATTTATATTATAGATGTTTATTTAGATATAATCAATATGTGAATAATAAACTGGAACCTTACCAAAAAAAACAATTGGATTCTATAGATTTTATCAAATTTAGAGAAAAAAATGCAGAAAAGAAGAGAGATATCTTCCATGCCAGGAGTTTAGTTAGATGGAATTCCAAATATGATGAATTGCTTCAATTTACAAAAAAAGAAAATCGATTGCCATCGCCCATGTATAAAAAGGAAAGTGTACTTGTTTACTGGATTTACAGGCAAAGATCAAGATATAGAAAAAATGAAATGAATCAATTTCAAGTACGGAAACTGAATGAATTGAACATTTTTTTGGGAACCGATTCTGTTTCCATGTCGGTAATAAGTATATTACATAAATTGATGAAATTTCGAGAAAAAAATCCCCATTCATGGCCTTCTCATTCTCGTAATACAGATAGGGAAGAAAGACTTTTGGCAAAAAGACTGCAATATTATCGATATCGATATAAAGAGGGTAGATTATCGAATGAAGAAATCCAAAATTTCGAAAACATAAATTATAATCTGAAACAGTGGAAAATCCCGAATAAGACTTTTGACGAAAGAATAGACGAAATTAAAAAAATAAAAGAAAAATGCGGAAAGATAGATAGAGGAAAAAACGAAACAAAATCCGTTTATTATTGGATAATAAGGCAAAGAAAAAAGTTCAGGAACGGAAAACTTACTGATGAACAAATTGTTGTCTTAAAAGAAAACAATTTATTGAATTCTAAAAGAATCAATTCTCAAAAATAAAATACTGAACAAGGAGGTTTATTGGTGAATTTTCAAAAATTAGCCATCGAAAAAGCAGATACGCTCGGTGTCGATTATGCCGACATCCGCATCCAGACAACTCACTTTGAAGTGATCTACCTGCGGAATTTGAGTTTGAAGAATACGCGGGATAATGTCCTTCGCGGATACGGAATTCGCGTTCTAAAGGACGGTGCCTGGGGATTTGCACACAGCAATGTTTTTACAAAAGAAGCAGTTCTCAAAACTGTGAAGAAAGCTTATGAAATTGCCTTGAATTCTGCGAAAATCAAAAATGGAGAAGGTATCAAACTTGCATCAGAAAGGAGTTATATCGATACTTACCGAACACCGGTAAAGATCGATCCGTTCAAAGTTCCCTTGCGGGAGAAAGTTGATTTGATGCTGGAAGTGAATAAAACCATGCTCAATTTCCGGGAAATCAAACAGGCGGTGTTCTTCATTTTATCCCAGACCGATGATAAGATTTTTGCTTCAACTCTCGGAACGGAATTGGATATTTCCACTACTTTTGTTGCTCCGATGATAACTGCAACTGCAGTTACGGAAGATGACAGTCAATCGCGTTCATTCCAAAGCGGTGGACAGGCAAAAGGTTGGGAATTGGTTTTGGAAAACAACTTTTTGGAAAAAGCACCGGTGCTGGCAGAAGAAGCGATCATCAAAGTCAAAGCCGATTCTCTCAAAGAAGAGAAAAGACGAGATTTGTTACTCGATCCAATCCACTTGTCCCTGACCATGCACGAATCCGTCGGACATCCGACCGAACTTGATCGAGTTCTCGGGTGGGAAGCAGATTTTGCCGGAATTTCTTTTGCTACTCCGGAAAAATTGAAGAACTACAAATACGGTTCGAAAATCGTCAATCTTTCGGGAGACAATACTTTACCAGAAGGATTAGCAACTGCCGGATACGATGATGACGGCGTTCCCGGACAGAAATGGCAGATCGTTAAAAACGGTATTCTCAACGAATACGGAACAACCCGTGAAACTGCACCTTTTATCGGGGAAAAGATGAGTCGGGGCTGCAATCGAGCCACTTATTACTACGATTTCCCGATCAATCGCATTCCCAATCTTTACCTGGAACCGGGAGAAAAACCACTCACACCGCAGGAATTGATTTCCGATACGGATGACGGAATTTACATCGAAGGTCAGGGTTCGTTCTCTATCGATCAACATCGCGTCAATTTCCAATTCGGAGGTGATATGTCCTGGGAGATCAAAAATGGTAAGAAAGTGCGACCCCTGAAAAAAATAATTTATAAATCCAACAATCCTGAGTTCTGGAACAGTACGGATGCGATCTGCGATAAAAGATTCTGGAAACCTTTCGGTGTCATTAATTGCGGTAAAGGTCAACCGTCTCAATCGGGCAGGATGACGCACGGAGCAGCTTTAACCCGTTTTCGAAATATTCGGGTGGGAGGTTCAAAATGAAAAACAGACAGATTTTTGAAAAAGCAGGAAAATTCATCAAACAGAACTGTCGGGCAGACGATTTTATTTTAAGATTATTTCATACCAGATCTCATAAAACCAGATTCGCCCAAAATGCCATTACCCAGCACATCGATGGAGAAAATATTTCTGCAGGTTTGAATGTTGCATTCGGGAATAAAACCGGAACTGCTTCCATCAATCAGGTCGATGAAAATTCTTTGAAACACATCATCAAAACTGCCGAAGAAATCGCTAAACTGAACCAGCCGGACCCGGAATTCGTTCTTTCCGAGAAAAAACACGAACTTCCTGAGGTGAACAATTTTTCCGAAAATACATCGAATCTCACAACCGAAGAAATGGTTGAAAACATCAGGAAATGCGTACAGAGTGCCAAATCCAAAGACGCTTTTGTTTCCGGGATTTCCCAAAAAAATCTTCGCGAATCTTATTTCATCACCAAGAACGGATTTGAAGGTTTTGACAGTTCGTCAACATTTTCTCATTCCATGACTTTGAAGAAAAAGGCAGTGGAAACCAAAGTTTCCAGCGAATATAAAGATCATCATAAATTTATTCCAAAAAATGAGATCGAACGCTTGAATTCGCAATTTGATTCATTGGGAAAACCGGAAAAAATGAATGCCGGAAAAATTCCCGTTATTTTAAGACCGAATGCCGTGGAAAATCTCTTTGGATTTTTATACTGGATGATGAATATGCGTGACGCAGACGAAGGCGTGAACCAGTTTACCGGACAACTGGGTAGAAAATTCTTCGGTGAAAAATTCTCACTCCATTCGACTATCGATGATCCGGAACTGATCTCTCCGAAATTCAGTCATGAAGGAATTCCATCCCGGAATATCTATTGGGTCAAAGAGGGAAATTTAAAGAATCTTCCAACTACAAGATATTACGCAAAAAAGAAAAATATAGACCCTTCTTTTATTTTCAATTTTGTCATCGAAGGTGGAAACTCTTCCGAACTGGAAATGATGAAAATGGTCGGGAAAGGTCTGATCATCAATAATTTCTGGTATATCCGATTCGTGGATAAGAAAAAAGGGGAACTGACCGGAATGACGCGCGATGGAGTTCTCTATTTTGAGAATGGAAAAGTTAAACACACGGTAAATAACTTCCGTTGGAATGAAGTGCTGCACGAAGCAACCCGCAGGATTCTCGCTCTCGGAGAAAGTATCCTCAAAGATGCTTTTACCCGCGTGCCGACAATGCTCATTAAAGATTTCAATTTTGTGGATACTACGAGTTTTTAAAACGCTTGCCGATGCTGCCAGCTGCAATGATAACGAATATTTTGCTCTTTTTAGTTTACATGTTGGAGATGCAAAAATGAGGGAGTTTTGTGTCAAAATGTTTTTCTCACCACGAAGGCACTAAAGCACGAAGGATGCACAAGGAAGTAGAGAATAAAAATAAAACATACGAAAAAGTGTAATTTTTAGTGGAAATTACTTGCGGAAAAGTGTTGATTAATATATTCATTCTTAATTTTCTTTTCACCGCAAAGACGAGAAGGAATCACAAAGGAAAATTAAAGATGATAATTAATTAATAACTTTTCTTCCAGACCATTTGGATATAAAAAATAAAATTGTTGTTTATTAAAAACAGGATTTGTTCATAAAATGAAGTTTGAAATGTTATTGGAATAGAAAAGCCTTCTTTAAGGACTGACCAATCGACTGATTTTTTTAGAATGAAATTTTCTTTCATAATATCATTTCAAGTTAGACATTCAAATAATTATCAATTGAATAAACTTCAAATGATTTCGCATGCCATTGAGATAAATTTTCGTAAGTTAAGAATTTTACGCGATTTTTTATAGATTCAAACGCTGTTAACTTAATCTTTTTAATGAAATAATCTTTCCTATTTTTGTTAGCAACTATCACAAATTCCGTATTAAAATCCTGTAGATCAACAAATTTAAGTAATGAATTTTGTATATCAGTTTTATGTTCCACTTCAAAAAAACCAGCAGGCATTTTTCTATTATTAAACCAACTGACATCTATTGTTTTTGCTCTACTCACAAAAGTCTCATAACTAAAATCGTAGAAAGATTTAATAAATGTTAATTCTGTTAATCTTTTTCCAAGATATATTCTATTTTTATCCTGATTGGGTATAAAAGTCGCATAATTTTTGATATTTCCTATCTCAACTAATAATCCTTGATAATATGTATGATCAAGTTCTTCTGTTTTATCAACATCTTGAACTTTATTTAATTCCAAAACATATTCTGGTAATCTGCTTTTATAAGAATTTAAAGCCCATTGTCCTGGTTTAATTCTGAAAAAAAATCGTTTATCTTGAACTATTCTTCTTATACTTGCAAAAGGTGTTTTAGTTTTCCATTCACAATCTTCAATTTGCAAAACATGTTGGTTAAGAAATCCCAATGTTGCAAATCCTCTATTTTCCTCCATTACTTTAATTACTGCTTCATATTGTTTCATAATCAATCCTCATAACATATTAAAATTACAATTTCTCATTTTACGAATTACAAGTTGGTATTGAATTTTCCTGCAACCATTTTCTCCCAATCCCCAAATAAATCTCCCCTGAAATACCCTTTCTTGGATTCCCGGAGAAGTTTAGATCAGCAATTATTTTGTCAAGAACAGATACCGATTAAAACAAATTTGATTTTCAGTGTTTTAATGTTTATAAACTCTCTTCAAATTCAACGCCAGCAGATACATAAAGCCGGAAGTGATAATGATCGCAGCACCGGACGGCAGGTTCATCTCAAAGGAAAGGAAAATTCCCAAAAATGTGAAGATCAAACCGAGAATGATCGCTGTGATCATCATTTTTGCAGGTGTTTTCATATAAAGAAAGGAAATAGCAGCAGGCAAGGTCAAAAGAGCGATCACGAGGATGAGCCCTACGATGCGGATGAGAACAACAATGGTCAAAGCGATCAGGATCAAAAGTAAAATATAGAGGAAATCGACCGGTAAACCGCGCAAACGGGAGAATTCTTCGTCAAAAGTGATCGCCAGGAATTGCCGGTAAAAGAGTATGACCATCCCGATGATGAGGATATTGAGGAAGATAAGTATGAGTATATCTGATTTTGAAACGAGCAGGATATTACCGAACAAATAGGTGAGCAGATCGACATTATAACCGGGAGTCAGGTACATGAAGATAACTCCGATCGCCATTCCGATCGCCCATAAAGCTCCGATCACGGTGTCTTCCTGTTGTTTTGCCTTCAATTTTACAAGCCCGATGATAATAGCAGCAAGAACCGCGAACACAAATGCTCCGATGATCGGTTCGATTCCGAGATAATAGGCAATCCCAACTCCTCCCAAAATCGTATGAGCAATGCCGCCGCTGATGAAAACTATCCGCTTGATGACCACGAAAGTTCCCATGATCCCGCAGACAATGCTGGAAAGAATTCCTCCCAGAACAGCGTTCTGCAGGAATGTGTGTTGGAATAATGCTGTGATGAAATCGTTCATTTTTTTCTAACTCACCCTCGGTCCCTCTCTTGAGAAGAGAGGGATGACTGCAGGTATTAGATGGATTTTAGTATTTCATCTTGCAATTCTCATATTCCTTCTCTCTTGAGAGAAGGACAGCAGGATGAGTTACAACTTACACTCATGCTCCAAAGTCCTGATCGAACCATTATAAAAATCCAGGATGGAACTTCCCTTGATCTCGTCTATCCTGTGCGTGCAGGAGCAGATATTCAAGCAGGTAACTTTATTTACATAAGAGGAAACAAAACCAATATCATGCGAAACCATGACAATTGTTTTTGTCTCATTCATGATTTTCAGAGTATCATAAATATCTTTCTCAACCGAATGATCGACACTGGCGGTTGGTTCGTCGAGTAACAGGATTTCCGGGTCCGTCATCAAGGCACGAGCGATCAATGTCCGCTGTTTCTGTCCGCCGGAGAGTTCTCCGAAATTCTTATCTGCCAGTTCTCTGATGCGAACTAATTCTAACATTTCACGGGCTTTTTGCTTTGTCTCTTTTTTATACTTTGGAAAAACAGAGTCTAACTTTAAATCGCTCATCATCACGACTTCCAGGACTTTGATGGGAAAATTGCGGTCGAATTCACCATATTGAGGAAGATAACCGATCCCCTTCCGAACGGATGCTGGATTTTTTCCAAGAACTGAGATCGTTCCTTTATCGGGTTCCAGTAATCCGAGTATAAGTTTGAGAAGAGTTGTTTTGCCGCTGCCGTTCGGTCCCAGGATCGCCATGAAGTCTTTATTCTCAACAGCAAGATCGATATTGCTGAGAACCGGCTGCTTCCCGAAGGAAAAAGCTACATCTTTGAATTCGATAGCATTTTGCATTGAATCTCCGCTATTCGAGTCGTTAGCGCAGCGACGACTTGAAACTACTAATACGACAAAATGTTTTAAATTTTTTCAACTCGTCTCCGGCAACTGCCGTATTACAAGTTGAAATGTCATGGTGAGCGTAGTCGAACCATGAACTTTATCAATCTTTCGACTTCGCTCAGGATGAAAATAAGAAGGATATTCCACTACATTTCCACTTCGATAATTTCATTCTGACTTTACTCCTCGCCCATCCCTTCCATCAGGTTTTTTGTTATAACTCGTAAATTCTCTAAATAATCCTCAGCCAGCGGATCGATCTTGATCACTTTTCCCTTGATCGCATCTGTAACAACTTCCGCTTCCCGGGAACTGAATTGCTGTTGGATAAAAATAACTCTTATTTTTTTATAATTGGCAAAACTCAAGAGAACAGAGAGTTCTTTCGGATTGGGAGTTCTACCTTGAATTTCGATCGGGATCTGAGTTAGACCGAATTCATCTGCAAAATAACCCCAGGCAGGATGAAAAACTAAAAATTCCTTCTTCCCGATTTTGCTGAAAGTTTCAGCGATCTCATTATGGACTTTATCCAGATCTTGTTGGAAAGCGTTTAATTTTTTTTGATAAAACTCTTTTTCCCGGGGACTTGAATTAACCAGCGCATCATAAATATTTCGAGCCTGAATTTTCACTAAAGAAGGACTCAACCAGATGTGCGGATCGTGTTCGTAATGAGGTTCTCTTTCCTTTTTCTTCTCCATCAACACTTTTTCAACTCCGAACCTGATCAAAAGATCTTTTGCCGCTTCCATTTCCCGTAATTCGATTCCTTTTCTCGTATCGACTATTTTCATTTCCGGATTTGCTTCCTGAATTTTCGGTAACCAACTTTTCTCAAAAGGAACTCCGATCCTAAAATACATTTTTGTTTGAGATAAAGCGACCATTTGTTTTGGAGTCGGTTCATAAGTAGCCGGATTATGACCGGGTTGAACCATAACCTGAACCTCGAATTTATCTCCTGCAATCCGTTCTACAAAATATTTCTGGGGGAGAATACTAACAAAAATTTTGTCTTCTTCTTTTTCAATGGCTTCCTTGCTGCAAACAGAAAGTATGATCAAACTCGATATTAGACTAATAATTATCTTTTTCATTTTAATCTCTATCAGCTCTGACATTCGGAACACAATCCTTCGATGCGGAGGAAATGTTCTTCAACATGAGCGTTTAATTGCTCCTGAACAGTTCTTTTGATCGCTTCAAAATTGCAGTAATCAAGACACTGAACTTTCCGGCAATTCCGGCAGATGAAATGATGATGATGAGAGCCATCCGGATTTTCACATAAATAATAATAAACCTGGTTATCATTTTTACGAAGGTTGGCAGCTAATCCAATCTCCTGGAATTGCTGCAAAATCCGGTAAACAGTCGGTAATCCCATCTGATCAAAATCATTTTTCAGAAAAGACCAGATCTCGGAAGGTGTGTAGAATTTTTTATCTTTCAGAAAAATATCGATAACTGCAGACCTTTTGGGAGTAATCTTTAAATGTTTAATTCGCAAAAAATCCAAATATTCCTGTTTTTTCATTTTTCCTCTAAATGAAAATTATTTCTGTTTAGAAGATAAGATATCGAATTAGTGCTGAAATGCAAAAAAATTATTTGACGCATATAATATCATAAGCAACATCACAATAAAATGAAAACATTTTTTTTAAAGATTTAAGGCAGTTATTATCTAAATTTTCTCACGACATTTTTCTCATTTCCAATTTTTAAATGATCAACTACTCCTTCAATAATCACCTATCTTTTTAGAGTAATTCCTGATTTTCTCTATTATCGATATTTCACTACAAGAAAAGCCGTTTCGAGAAGGAGCAACTTAAGATTACAATATTATAGAATTTTTTGAGGTGCAGCAAGAAAATATCAAAATATTTGACAGAAGATTTTTCAGAATAATTTGTGTTTTTTATGTTTTGAAGATAAATAAAAGGTAATATTATGAACATAAATGAGAAAGTTCAATATTGGATAGAAATTGCAGAATACGATTTGAAAACAACGAAAGTTATGCTTGATGGAAAAAGCTTTCTGTATGTAGGTTTTATGTGCCATCAGGTTATTGAAAAGATTTTGAAAGCGTATTATACTTTCAAATTAGAGGAAGTCCGCCATTTATTCACAATCTTCCGGAACTTGCTAAACAAAGTAAATTGTATTCAGAGTTATCAACAAAACAGAAAGATTTTATCGATCAGTTGGATCCTTTAAATATTGAAGCAAGATATCCGACTTATAAACAGAAATTGCTAAAAATTCTTACTGAAAATAAGTGTAAACAAATCTTGAATGATACAGAGGTTTTGGTGAAATGGATAAAAAAGAAATTGATAGAAAGTTAAAAAAATATATCTCGCTTGTAAAAAAGGAATATTCTCCGAGAAAAATTGTTTTATATGGTTCTTACGCACGGGGAAATTATACTGAAAACAGTGATATCGATGTTGCAGTAATCGTTGAAGAAATAAAAGGTGATTTTTTAGAATTAATTACAAGATTATATAAATTGCGTAGAAATATCGATACAAAGATCGAACCTGTTTTGCTGGAAGAAAATAAAGATTGCAGCAGATTTTTGGAATCAATTTTGGAGTATGGGAAGGTGTTGTATAGTAGTTGAAAGATTGTATTTTCATCTATTTCAATTTTCCATTATTTCAAGTTCAGATTTAATATTTGAGAATAAAAAATCATTATATATATTTTTTTTCGAATTAAAAATCTCATCAGATTGAATTTCCTTTTCATATTGATATATCATTTTATCGTTATATATATAATATTTTCTATTTGAATTATTTAAAAAATTGTCGATTGTATCAAATTTCAAATTTACATTTATTTTGTATTCTTTATTAAGGGACTGAATAAAATTATTGAAATTGTAGTGTATATCAAGACTTTTTCTACTGATAATGAAAAGATTAACACGATTATCACCACTGTCGATTGCAAAATAGTAACTCTTAATTTTTATGTGGTTCTTTATTTTTGCCATTAATTTTAATGAAGTTTTTATTTTTCTTAATTGATTATTTTTTAATGAAAACATATTTCTATTTTTGATTAATTTTTTTAGTTCCTTTTTTCGTTTCTCCCAAAATACATTAGCACCTTTCATAACTTCATTATAAAATTTATTTTTATAGTTTTCGTTAATATCAAATCCAAAAGATTTTCTATTCATTTCATATGCAAGTGCTAAAACAGAACCTGAACCAGCAAATGGATCAAAAACAAGTTCATTCTCGTCAGATGAAAGATTTATTATTCTTTCGATTAAAGGAAATGGTAAAGGACATAAATGTTTTTGATATCCATTACCCCAACCCCGAATAGGAATTTTAAATTCCCAAATATTTGAAGGAGGTTTACCTTTTGGATTATATCTTTCAGGATAAGTCATCCACCATTTTTTGTAGTCTCTGATTTCTCTTATGTTATCTATATAATATTTATAGTTATCATTTTTTGTAAAAAAAAGAATATATTCAAATTTATTTTTTAATCGTCCTTTTGAATGCCACGGCAAATTTTTTAATTTATTCCAAATAATTATATCTTTTAAAATCCAAGTTTTATCTTCATTTTCAGATAAATTATTACAAATATCGAAAGGAATTGTAAATATCTTACCATCTTTTTTAATTGTGTCTACAATCAGCCAAAGAGTAGCATCTTTTTCCGATATTTCATAACATTGTTGTAGAATGTCAGAAATTTCTAATAAGTATGTTTTATAATCTTGATTTTTTCCCAATTGGTCCTGATTATTTTCATAATTTTTTATATCATAATAGGGTGGGGAAGTAATAATTAAAGTTGGTTTTTCAATGTTATTCTCGACAAAATAACTTTTCGTTTTTTTTGAATTCAATACTTTATAAACTGGTTCAATCATTATATTATGCCTTCATAATATTGCGGATAATACCTGTAATATTCAATATAGTTTTTTAATTCTTCGTATTTTATTTCAAATCCTAACTTTTCAATAACTTTTTTTTCTAATTCATTCCCAATTTGTAGTTTTTCAATAGAATTTTGAAAATAGTTTAAACTTTTATCCAGCATTAATTTTTCTTTATATGTTAAAATTGGAACATCTATTTTTTTTATATCAAACTCATCTTTAAAAATGTAATCAGAGCATTTATAGACACTATCTGGTATTTTATCATCAGAAAAGAGTCCACCAAATGTAAACATTGGAGTTCCATCTTGATATACAAATGAAAATAATTTGTTAAATTTAACTTTATTAAATTGACCAGCATTCTTTATTATATTTACTATTAAATTCTGTATTATTTTAGGATAATTCTCATAACTAATATTTTCTTGTTTTAAAAAATCACCAGATAAATTTGTGTTTAATTTATTCACAAAATATTCTCTGAAAGGTTTGAGTTCAAATATTCTATAACTCATATTTATATTTAGCGTGATTATATAAAAAACATTATGCTTGCATTTCTGAGACACAATTTTTAAATCCTCTAATATACTTTCATTCAAATTGATAAAATGATTTCCTTTCATCTTTGAATGATATCTTAAAAATTTAGAATCATAATCAAACCAGATTATAGAATTTTCTCGAATATCATTATGTAAAAGATATTCAGTAGTTTTTTTGTTATAAAATTTTATAATCTCATCATACGGAATATTGAATTTGAACCTATTTTCACATTTTTTATCATCTAACGAAATCATTTCTGAAATACCTAAAAATTTATGAAATAATATGTAATCATAATAGTAAATGGATCCCATCCCAATATATTGATATTTTGAAATATCTGTTTTTAAAGGTTTTTGGATTTTTTGTAAAATTTCAATGAATATTTTCCTCTCAATTTGTTTTTTCGGTCTTAAAAAATAGTTAATTTTCTCAAAACTTGAAATTTTACACATTGTCTAATCCTTCATTTTCCCAAAAATAATCAAATGTCAATTGTCCTACTTTTTCATTTGATTTTATGTCATAAATTTCTTTTATAAAATCAACATCTTTTTTCACCCGTTTAAATGAAATTGTAGTTTTTCGAGGTCCTTTTGCTTTTTTAATCTTTTTTGGAGGTTGAAATTCACTTTTAAAATCAATGTTTTCCAATGAATCTGATTTAATCTCAACTTGATTACTTTCTTTAGGTTCATAAATGGAATTCTCTTTTTCATCAACCTCTTCTTTCTCTTTTGTATATTTCTCACTTAGAAAATCAATTAAAGGTCTTGCAAAATCGCACATTTCATTAATAAGTTTATTATAAACAAAACTCTCTGTGTTAAACATATTCTTTGATGTATTCATGGGTAATAAATTAGGATTTTTTGAATTTAAAAAAACAATTCCTCTAAATTGATTATATATTGGATGAAATTTTGGCAGATATGGTTTTTCTCCTCTCCAACCTGTATTTTTGGATATGTCATTATCAAGTATCAATCTGTCATTCATAAAAATGTTCCAACCAGTTTTTCCTTTTTCTCTTGTCTCTTTTTTAGGTTGTATCCAACAATATAAAGTAATTTCTACATCATCATATTTGAATTCTTTCTTGATAGGTTCATAATCATCGCTGTACTCAACAAATAAAGGATATCTCTCTAACTTTTCATTATTTACGAAGAATTCTAATCCTTTACTAATAAATTTTGTATAATATTTCTGTATTGTCTTTTTTAATCCAGATTCCAAATCTGATGTAAATGATTCAGTTGTTTCTTCATTCAACATGCTTATCTCAATTTTTGTATACGGTTTCATTTCTTCTTTCAATTTTGTTTCTGATAAATCATTGATCGGTAAAAACCAAGCATTTTCATCCTTCATCCATTTTTCATCAATAATTAACTTACAATAATTGTTACCATCATCAGTTTCAAAAGCGATGTGCTTTCCAATTTTAAAAATCGCTCTTTTGAGACCAATTCCGTATAATCCTATTGTTGGTGCATCAGCATTATATGTTGAAATTCCAGATCTAAAAACCTGATCTTCTAAAGTCTCTTTATCAATACCTCCACAATTATCAAATATTCCAAATTTCTTTTCATTGAAATTTATCTCTATTTGTCTTTTTTCTGAAATCTTATGCTTTATAAATGAATCTACGGAATTATCTATTAAATCTAAAATGCAATCGTGAATTGAAATATCTCTTGTTAAAACATCAATAAACAATCTTTTTGTTGGTTGAAAGTTAACCTTTTCTGCCATTTCTTCTCCTACAATTAAATGCAATTTATTTTATAAACTAATTTGTATTGAGTTATTTTCAAATCAAATTTTTTCTTGAAATTCTCTCAAAAACTCCTCCACCAAATATCCTGACTTCTCCTCCGCAACTTTAAGAGTCTCAACAAAATCCTCCAAAACCTTGATCCGATAAGTTTTGGATTTTTTGAACTCTTTATCCATCCTGATCGAAATCAGATTGATCAAATGTAAAGCATTCACAAAATCATCAAAACCTTCTTTCGAGAACCAGAGTTTGTTTTCAAATTCATTGAAATTGAGAAGGTTCTAAATTAATCTTTCAAATCTTTCAGCATCAAATCAATCATTTCCAATAACGGTTTCAGTTTATTATCACAAACATCAAATATTGCTTCTGCATTTATATCGATATAATGATGACTGATAATATCACGCAAACCTTTAACTTTTTTCCAGTCGATTTGAGGATAGTTTGGTAATAAAGAATTATCTGTAACTTTATCCAGATTTTTCAGGCTTTCTCCAATAACGAGAAGTTGCATACAAATCGAATCGAGTTTCTCAATTCCTGCGGGTGAATCCAAAAAATCATCAACAGATTTTACCGGTTTAAATCTTTCGATTATAGTTTGTATTGCAGAACTAATTTGTTGAATAATTTCGATCGCTAATTCCTTATCAAACATAAACAACCTCACGCTCGATCCTCTTCTTCAAAAATGAATTCATCCTTTCCCGGTAACTGACCACATCGACTTGAATCTGAAATTTTTCTTCGAGTTCCTGCTTAATGCCGATCAAATCGAATAAATCCTGTTTTTCTAAAACGACGACGACATCGAGATCGCTCTTTTCTGTAAATTTATTGCGAGCATAAGAACCGAAAATTCCGATTTTTTTTACTCGATATTTCTCTCTGAAAGATGCTTTTGCTTTCCTTAAATAATTCAAAACAAGTTTTCTTTCCATAATTTAATCCTCTTTCAAATCCTGATTTTGATTTCCTCTAAATCTAATTACACACTTTTATAATCATAAAAATGAAATCAAGTTTTTTATTCAAACTCCCTCAAAAACTCCTCCACCAAATACCCGCTCTTCTCTTCCGCAACTTTCAAAGCACCAACAAAATCCTCCAAAACTTTAATCCGATAAGACTTCGATTTCGCAAAACTTTTATCCATCCTGATTGCAATTAGATTAATCAAATGTAGAGAATTCACAAAATCATCAAAACCTTCTTTAGAGAACCAGAGTTTGTTATCATATTCATTGAAATTGAGAAGTTTCCGAACATCTTTATCGGCAAAAAGTTGGAGAATAATTTGAGTAAAATCTTTTTTCTTTAAATTTTCCCACAAATTGCTGTGTTTTATGGAAATCTTTAAAAGTCCGAGAAAATCCTCATCATTTATCACAATTAATTCCCTGATGGATTTTTTGATTTCGTCTCCGAGCAGCAATTCATCAAGCCAGTTTGCACTTATCGTTTCAGGATTTTCAGATGTGTTCAGTTTCCCGAGTTTATGCAGTAATAACCAGGAAATGACGAGATAGTCATAAAATTCTTCTCTCTCAAAATCGTCGATCTCATACCGGATCTTGTCATTCAGAAGCAGATCGAGATCGAGTAAGATCTCACTAACTAGTTCTTCAATATTGCCTTTATTTCCGGTATAATCGTTCAGTTTCGTGATGAAATCCAGCAATTCCGGTTTGTAATATTCGAAGAGGAAAAGTTCGTATTCTTTAGAGCGGATTTTGCGGAGCGTATTTATCTTGCGTAGATTTTGCGGAGAGAAAACTTTGACGAAAGGCTCGAGCACAGAAAGTAAACTCACCTTTTTCAAAGCTACCCGGATATCCGAAACTCCTCCACCTTGCAGATAGATTGCCAATTTCTGAAATCTCTTTTCCTGATCATCCTCGACTTCATAAAAATCGAGATAAACATTGTATTTAAAAGCTCCCAGATCCTGGAAAAGACCTTTCTCAAAAATCTCTCCGGAGTTGCGAATGTATTCCAAACCATCGATGAAATTCCTGAAGATCAGATAGAAATTCTCATCATTATGAAGATGAAATGCTTCACCGATATTCTTGCGGTTCCATTTTCCATTATCAGCAGTTGAAGCCCAATTGATCCAACCGGAAGTTTGTTCAAATTTATTATTATAAACGACCAGCGATCGTTCTTCATTATTTTCGTTGGAAAAAGCAAAAACATTCTCATTTGTAGTTCCTGACTCCGTCAGGAAATCAAAAAGTAAAAAATTCCGAACTTCCGAAAATAAATATCTCTTCGTTAAAAGCGGAAAAATTTCTTTTTCGTGTCTATGAACAAGATTTTTATCAGCAGTTTCACTCCATTTTGCGCGCGCATATTCCATCCCGTATTTTTCGGAAAAACCTTCGATCTGTCCGTGTGCGAACATCGGAAGTCCCGGCATAGTTGCCATCAAAATGCTGATCCCGAAATATTTATCGTCCTTCCCAAATTGAGAAATAGCAGTTTCCTCGTCGGGATTACTCATAAAATTAACGAATCTTTTCAGGATTTCCGGATTGAATTCCAGCACATTAAAGATCGATTTGCGGTAGTTAGCGTTTTCCTCGTTTTTGAGCATATTCATAAACGCACTATTATAAACGCGATGCATGCCGAGAGTGCGCACGAAATATCCTTCCATCATCCAGAATGCTTCCGCCAGCAGCAAAGTATGCGGAACTTCTTCATTGATGCGATCCACAACTTCCCGCCAGAATTCTTTTGGAAAAACTTTATCGAATTGCTGTTTGGATAATCCGTATTCTGCTCTGGTTGGGATATCACCTCCGCTTCCGGGCGCAGGAAACCATAATCGCTGGAAATGTTTTTTGGCAAGAGTCATTGCCGCATCGAAACGGATGATCGGGAACTTTTTAGCGATTGTGACGATTTGCTCGATAACTGCTTCCCGAACTTGCGGCAGCAGGTAATTCAGTTGAGCCGTATCATTCCAGGGAAAACTGGTGCCGTCATTTCCATGATAAACATACTTCGTTTGATTATTCCTTCTATTGTAAAGTTTGAAGACAACTGCGGCGTCGGTTTTATCATAATAATGGTCTTCGATTTGAACTACGAAATCAGGATGATCGGAAAGATTTTCTCCATTGAATGAATAAACAGGAAAAGGAGAATGTTCGAGATGGAGAAACCATTCTGGATGCTCGAAAATCCAATCCGAATCGATTCCGGTATGATTGGGAACCATATCACAACCGATGCGGATATTGAATTTCCAGGCTTTTCGCTTCAGGTTTTCCAATGCTTCTTCTCCCCCCAGATTTGCGGCAACATTGTAATTCTTGATGGAATAAGCAGAAGAAATCGCATCATAATTTCCGGAAATATGTTTGATCTTTTTAGAAGCCGGACTTCTTTCCCATAAACCGATCAGCCATAAACCGCTGAATCCTCGTTCCGCAAGCAACTGCAATTCCGCATCCGGAATTTCATCCAGCCGGGAAATATTCTTTTCATATTTTTTGCTCAATTGATCCAGCCAGACAAAAGTGTTTTTGGCGATCAAAACCAGGTTCGGCATCCAATCTTTATCCTGCGTGAATTTTTCATATTCTTCCTCGCTGCCGAATTCATAAATGGAAGTCGGTCCCGGTCCGGGCAAACCGAATTTCTGTTCTTCTTTCAGCAGATCCAATCCTTGCAATAAGCCCAACAACTCGTCGCCAAGCAGCGAACTCCAGTTATTCTTGATATATTCCAATTGTCCTTGAATAGAATGCGGAGATTCTTCCATCGGTTTTTGGAGAAGAATAAAGAGGTTCAGTTCATCGGGTCCGAAAAATGGTTTTCGTTCGCAAAAAAGGATCAAATAATCCATTATTTGTGAGTATATGGAATTTTCCGATAAAACGGGATCATCAAAAAATTCTTTGTAATTCGATATTGCGGGATTCTGATTTAAAAGAGAATTAATGGTAAGTTCGATCAAAATATTTTCGTTAGATGTTTCGGAAATCCCGAAACTTCCGGAAAAATCTTTAAACAATTCCTGCAATCCCGAATCCGGAATTTTTTTCGTTAAATATCGATGTGCTTCCACAAAAACCAGGTTCGACTTTTCCAGTTGATACTTTTTGATGACATATCGAAAAATTCTGTCGAGCAGCAGAATTCCATTCAATTCACCGGCTTTTATTGCTTTGGATGGATTTAAAATGATGTCTCTTTTTTTGTTTATTTCCTGAACAAGTTTTCGTAATGTTCGAAAATTCGGGAGGGAAAAATTTCCTGAACTATCGAAATTAAATTTTTCAAATTTGTATTTTTGCCGGGCTTGTTTGGTGATCAGCATTTTTACCATAAAAATAGTTCTGTTTTAATAATACCACTTCACATACTCATAAAAATCCTTCAAGCAGCAGGATTTTGGTTTTATCCTGACATTAAAACTCTGTTTTCCGGAACCTTGGATTATGAAATTTCCATCAAAAGTTGCGACATTATTTTCTCTTTCTCTAAAATCGAGAGGAATAATCTTGAAGTTATTATCAATTATTTTATAAAAGACTTCGACCTGAACCAGGTTTTCCGAAATTCCGTCCAGCTCGATCTTTGTTTTGATAGTAACCTCTTCCCCGCTGTTTAGAATTATGTTCTCTTTTGTATCGGTTCTCAAATCGAGGAATTTAACTTTCTGCCAGGAATCCGAGATCTCCCGATCAATTTTAATAAGTTCATCCACTTTCGTATAATTATCCTTTGCAAGTTTCCTGACATTTTCTGCTCCCGGAAGATAAAATTCATGCAGATATTCTTCCAGAACGCGATGCATATTGAAATTTTTGCCTACATCGTAAATGGACTGTTTCATCATTTTGATCCAGTTCAGCGGAAGATCATTCTGATCGCGGTTGTAATATATCTCCAGTACTTCATTTTCCAGCAGATCGTAGATTTCATCGGCTTCTAATTTTTCCCGGATTTCCAGGTCGGAAATATTTTCTCCGGAAGTTATTGCCCAACCGTTTTTAGGATTATAACATTCATCCCACCAGCCATCGGGAACGCTCAGATTCAGTGCCCCGTTCATTCCAGCTTTCATCCCGGAAGTTCCGCTCGCTTCCAGCGGTTTGATCGGATTATTGAGCCAGACATCGACTCCCTGTACGAGATGACGGGCAATGTTCATATCATAGTTTTCTATAAAAACGAATTTGTCCTCGACCTTATTTTCATGAGCAAAATCGATGATCTCCTTGATCATGGCTTTCCCTTTTTCATCAGCCGGATGCGCCTTTCCGGCAAAAACGAACTGAAGCGGTCTGGTTTTATTATTCAGGAGTTTTAATAATCTTTCTTTATCTTTCAGAATGAGGTTTGCTCTTTTATAGGAAGCGAACCTGCGGGCAAAACCCACGATCAGATGGTTACTGTTCAAAACACTCTGCACACCAATATTAGTTCGAGCAACTCCGCTTTTGAGGATCAGACTTTCCTGCAATCTTGTCCTCATAAAACTGATCATCTGTTCTTTCCTGGCTTGATGTGCTTCCCAGATCTCGATATCCGGAATTGCGAAAACATTTTCCCAGAGAGTCTTTTCTTCCGCACGATGTCGGTAATCCTTGCCCAAATAGCGATCGAAAAGCCGGATCATTCTCCGGCTTAACCAGCTTTGCAGGTGAACTCCATTCGTGATCGCCCTGATCGGCATTTCTTTCTCATAAAGTTGAGGATAAACAGGATGCCACATTTCCCGGGAAATCCGGCTGTGCAGTTTGGAAACTCCGTTAATATATTTTGAAAAACGGATAGCCAGAGCCGGTAAAGAGAATTTATCTTTTTCCTTTATCAGAGCCAATTTTCTGAATTCTTTGAACTCTATTCCCATTTCCTGCAAAATCCCGCTGAGAAAAGATTCGACCAGTTTGTTATCAAAAGTTTCATTACCCGCGGGAACCGGAGTGTGAGTAGTAAAAACCGTGCCGGCTCTAATAATTTCCTTTGCTGCTTCCGGTTTGAATTTTCCATTTAAGACCAGGTTTTCCAGTCTTTTCAAGATGACAAAAGCAGAATGACCTTCATTCAAATGATAGATCGTTGGGTTGATCTGCAGTCTTTTCATCAATGCCATGGACCCGAACGCCAAAACAAGTTCCTGCTGCAGTCTCATTTCCTTATCTGCAACATAAAGATAATCCGTTATTTTCCTGTATTTCTCCTTATTCTTTATATGATTGGAATCGACCAAATACAGGGGGATTTTCCCAACATCGATCTGCCAGGCATTCAAGTAGATTTTTTCATTTTTTAGCTTGATCTTGATCTCGATATCGTTCCCAACCTCATCTTTCAGTTTCCGAACAGGTTTGGAATACCAGTCATTTTCCTGATAAAATTCTTCCTGTTTTCCCTCGAGATTGATCTTCTGGAAAAAATAACCGTAACGATAAAGAATGCCAAAGGCAATAAGCGGTAAACCCATATCGGAAGCAGCCTTCAGATGATCTCCGGCAAGAACTCCCAAACCTCCGGAATAGATCGGCAGAGATTCGTGCAGACCGAATTCCATCGAAAGATAGGCAATCTGCAAATCCCGGTCGAACTCCCTTTTATTTCCTTCTTTATCGGAAAAATGCCCGATAAAATCGAGATAATTCTCGAATCGCTTCCCGACCGCTTCCAATTCATATAAAAATCCCTTATCTTCGGAAAGTTCATATAATCTCTTTTCCGGAATTCGCTGCAGAAATTTCACCGGATTGTGATTGAATTTCCGATACAATTTCGGATCGATCCTTAAGAAAAGACGGTATGCTTCGGAATCCCAGGTTGACCATAAATTCTGCGATAATACTGCTAATTTTTCCAAATTTTCCGGCAATTTCGGTTTCACATAAAATTCTTTAAAATTTATCTTATCTCTCATTGATTCCTCCGTTTTCAATCTCCCCTCGGGACAATGGGGTTACATTTCCTCTTTTTTTTGAATATGAAAAAATGTCAATCAATCAAATTATTAGATTTATTTAATTTCAAGGTTCATTCACATTCGACTCGATATAAAAAATCCCGCTTCGAATAGAAAGTTCTTATCACAGGGTCATGAACTGCTGATCTTTCGAGGGAACAGACGAGCAGGGATTTCTTGAATTAATTATTCTTTATCGTTTCATGCATTAGTGTATAAATCTACTGTCATTTTCTTTCTTCCATAATTGAAAATCCTCTTTCTCGTGTCGATTCCGTTGCTCCTCTCAGCGAAACAGTTCCTGAATAGCAAAGAAGGAGCGCTTTTTTGACCGGAAGGAGCGCTTTTT
>CAZFPK010000021.1:36693-49809 GCA_964521025.1 uncultured Candidatus Cloacimonadota bacterium
ACAGTTCCTGAATAGCAAAGAAGGAGCGCTTTTTTGACCGGAAGGAGCGCTTTTTTGACCGGAAGGAGCGCTTTTTTGACCGGAAGGAGCGCCTTTTCGACCGGAGGAAGCACTTTTTTCTTCGGAAATTCTCCTTGACACAAGAATTCCGAAAAACCGACAGCTCGTTTGAGTAAGAAAAAAACAAGATTTGCAGACTTTTCAGCAGATCGGGTCAGGACTTTAAATATGAAGAAATTCAAATTTAAAAAAATCGATGCCTTTAACTCTCAAAAATCCGGGGGAAATCCGGCTGGAGCGATCTACATCGACTCTTTTGATGACATCTCTGTAAAAGAAATGCAGAGAATTGCCGGGGAATTAAAGGGATTTGTCAGTGAAGTAGGTTATGTCCAACAAACCGGAGTGAATACATTTTCTTTAAAAATACTATTCATCCCAAAGAGAAGTCGATTTCTGCGGACATGCCACCATCGCCATCATGTAAAACCTGCTCAAAAACAGCACAGGATTAATCCCGACAGTATTGCTAAAGCACTAAAGATCGATATCGAAGCATTAAACAGGAATTATCCCGTATCAACCGTTAACTCCGGTCTGGGAACTCTGATCGTACCTGTAAAAATTAAATTCGATCCTTTCCATTTCACCGGAATTAGATGAATTAAAAGATTTCCGTAGCGAAAACTCGATCGATATTATAACTGTATTTACAGACGAAGTTGCCACTAAAAAAAATAGATATCGCACCCGGGTTTTTGCTCCTGCTTTTGGCTATCTTGAAGATCCTGCAACAGGTTCGAGGAATTCTGCTTTCGGCTATTATCTTTTGAAGAACAAAAAATGGGATGGCTCTTTTATATCATTGGAACAAAACGAATACTGTGAAAATCCGAACATAATCAAATTGAGTACTAAAGTTATTAAAGGTATCAAATCCCGGGTAATTTTCGAGGGAGGAGCAATTGTAAGAATCGGCGGGGAATATTATCTGCAGTAAAATTCTTTTTAATGGTTTTGAATATCTGCTTCTAATCTCTTCTGAAATACGCTGAGGAAATTCTTAAATGATCTGTTTTTCTTTCATGATGCCCTTCAATAATGAGGTTGAATGAAAAGTGTAACTCGACTTTGCATGTCGAGAAATTAAAATCCATCTCTCTACTCTAACGAGCGAATCCGTACTGAACAGAACATTAGCTTCTGAAAATCAGCAAAATATGATTTTTCACATAGTCTCTAATCGGAATCTGGTCTTAAAAAGTTATCTTTACCCAAAGGTCTAAACTAAAGATCGAGATGGAAGAATCTGCTTTTCTGTCATTTGTTCGTTCATAACTACTCGACAAACCACCATTAATGTTTTTACTGAATTCGTAGGAAGCACCCGGACTGATCGTGTAATGTAAGTCATCTGTATTTGTATTTTTGGTATTTTCCTGGGAGCCGTCTAACCAAATCTGTTCTATCGTATTATAGGTTTTATCCAGACTAAATCTCAAATCTGTTGTTAATTTATTATTTATCTTGAATTTCTTCTTTAAAAATGGTAATTTAATCCCTTTGGCTGCTGAAAATGACCAGGAAATATTTGCAGTTAAAGATTGTTTGATCGATTTGTTGATATTATTAAATTGCGTGTGGAATGTGGTTTTTTTTGAATTTGTATAACCCAGGGAAAGGCTGCTGACAATATCGTGAATCCAATTTCCGGTCCAGGATAAGAAAGGCTGCATGGAAAGAGTTCTATCTTCCGAGGTGGGATCGACCCAATCGATAACACCTGATACTGAATAAGTATAGACATAATTACTGGAAAGCCTGGAGCTGGTCAGGAGCGAGCTTGCACCGATCAGCTTCTCGAATTCGGATAAGGTTGCCGTTACATTTGGAAAAACAGTTGTGATGGTCATATTACCGGCATTGGCATATCTTTTGGAGAGGTCTTTTGAATATTTGAAAGTAGTGGTGAGGTTATTTAAAATCGGATAACCTGTTGAAATATCATAATTATAACCTGTCTGTTTGGATTTGATCTCACTCGAATCGGGATCGGTAAAATTCTCATATAAAATATTTGGAAATCCGAGCTGGTATAAAAACCCCGGTCTATCTTTTCTTCTATCATAATTTGTGCTGTAATCATTATTATAACTGAAGGAAATATTATCGAACTTAGATACCAAATTCAAAGTAGTATGGAAAATATTAAAACCTTTTTTCTTCTTTGAAGTTTCCGTTTCTTCTCCTTCTTCCTCGTCTTCTTGCTCATTATCTTGCTGTGAGACATCTTCAGATTGTCCTTCCTCTCTATCGATCTCTAACACCTCACCATTGTCTATTTTTTCTTCATCAACTTCCTCCTGAATATCAGCACCGGGTTCATTCTGATTATTTTCAGGTTTGGATTCTTCATCTTTTCCTTGCGTATCCGGTTTATCAGGTTCATTTTCGATATTGCCTTCATCCAAAGGTTTATGATCGTTTTGTGCGTTCTCATCATTGTTTCCCTGTTCCTGTTCATCTTCTTTTTTACCCGCTTTTATTTTTGCCAGCCAGCCGGAAAGAAGGTCTTTATTCTTTAAAGTTACGGATCCGGAAATATCACGGGAAACTTTTCCTTCATACTCGAATTCATCCTCTGTTTCATTTCCCGAAGAAATTAATTTGTGGTCATCGCTATATTGAATATTTGTATCCACCCGGAAAGTAAATATCTTATCAAAATAATCAGGATCGTAATCCAATGTTATGGTTTGAGTTCTATCGGTTTCCTGTCCGACCGGGAATTTGTCCCAGGCACTTTTCAAAGTCAAATCTCTGGTTGTATTAAGTTTATAAGTAGATTGGATATCGGAAAAAATATCATATTTGAGATAACTGTCTGTGGATAATGATCTTTTATCAACGGTATTGTTATCCCATTCCCAACTCGGAATTGAATCTAAATTTGTACCCCAATTCCATCTCCTCGGGAATTCCGCACTATAAGTGATCGTATTATCAAATGAATTCGGGAAAAAATAAAATTTATATTCATTTTTTTTTCCGAACAGCTTTATCCCCAATTTTTCGAGAGGAAAATTCAATTTATAATTGTGAGTTGCTGCATATCTGAAAGTTGTATCTGCATTTACAGCATCCAGGTCTTTTTTGTATTCTGCATAAACATTGCGGATAGATGTATTTTTCAGGGTGTAAGCCAGGATCTTGTTCTTGGGTGTTTTATTCATCGCATAACTGAAATCTGCCCAGTAAGTTAAAGTTTTATCCGTTTCCCGGGTCTTTTCTTCTTCCGTCAGGTCTTCCCGCAGGATATCGGAATTTGATTTAAACCGGGGGATTCCGAGAGATTGATTCCTGGTCAATGTTAAAGGCAGATTGAATCCCCATTCGGCTGGCAGGAATTTGTGTAAGTTATATGTATTATTGATCGTAAGAGAAGTTGTTTTTTTTAATGATGCCGTAGAATATGTCTTACTTCTCGTAGTTGAATTTTGAAAATTATCGGTTTGCCAGTTCAGGGATATTTTCAGTGTCGAGAAATCAGCAAAATTAGTTTGAAACGAAGCGTTGCCGGCAAAACCGATATCTTCATAAGGATCGACTACGCGAATATCATCAAAGTAAACCCGACCGGTAAATTCATCTATTGCTCGAATGCCGAGAGCAATGTATTTGAAATTGGATAAAGTGGGCGGATCTCCTTGTTTTTCTTTCATCCCGAGTCGATAATCACCTTTTTGATACCAGCTGTAATCGCCCTGGACATGAATGCTGTCGGAAACATCGGCATGAGTTTTCAAAAAAGTAAGATCGGAAAATTTAATTTCAATTTCTTTCCAGCCATTGGAACTCATTTTATCCTCATAATCGAGAGTAGATTGAGGATAAATGATCTCATAATAATGCAGGGAATCTGCTCCGAGTCTGATGATCAAATCATGTTCCAGGTCGGAATTTCCATTATAAGTTTCAAATTTTTCAGGATAGATCCAAAACCTGATCTTGCCGTAACCGAGAAGGTTGATATGATCCTGGAATTCTTGATAACCAATCCCGGTATGTCCGGGCTGCAGGTTTTCATAATCTATGATTAAAGATTGCTCTAAAGTAATTTCCCCGCTTTTTTTGATCATTGTTCCGGGAGCGGGAGTATAATGAGGATCTTTCTGATTATCGATCATCCCGACCAGCATTGTTTCAGCGTTGCTTTCCAATTCGTAAGAAGATACATCATCACCTTTTTCATCTTTGATCGGAGCTTCCCGCCATTTGTTCCCAACCAGGTCCAAATTCACCATCAACACTTTCGAGATATCGGTGACTTCGAACCAGATGCGAGCATAACTTATCTTATCCAGGTTGGGTTCTCTTCCGGCTTCATTGGAAATTACCCGGTAATTATCCGCACTATGCAGAGGAATACGATATAATTTCCAACCGTTGAATTCGCTCTGAAGATAAGCTGAACTCGTATCCTGGAGAGAAAGAGTGTATTCAAAATAAACATCGAGATCGTTTAAATTGCCGTCATTATCCAGATCCTCGGTATCCAGTTCGCTGTTCCCTTCGGTTCCGTTATAATGAGGATAATCTCCTAATTCGTCTTTGGTTGTATTGAAATCGTCAAAAGGATCATCTCCCGGGTCTCCATCCCTGATCATATCGAGACCGACATCTTCGCCTTGATCCATCTTTCCGTCTTTGCTTTTTCCATAAACTCCGTCTTCATTATTGAGTTCACCCAGACCTCCGTAATCAGTATAAAAATCTTCGTTAATGTCTCCCAGATCGAGATGCATAACAACATCCTCTGAATAATTATCATCGACTTTAACCAGAACTTCGAAATATTTTTTTTTGGAAAAATCGACTTGATTCCCGACATATTTCATCAAACCAGCCCAATACTTATTTTCAAAACCCGGATTTCCTATCTGGGGAGGTTTGATCTTGCAGGTCAAAATACTGATTTTTTCCTTACCTTCTTCGACAGTCAGGTTATCATAAACATCTCTTGCCAGGACATTAAGCGGATTATACCAATTGATCGCAGCTTTTGCGAAATTCGTATCATAAGGTTTACTTCCGTAAATCCAGGATTTTCTGGTTGTTCCCAGGGAAAATGATTCCAGGATCGATTCCATATCATCTACATAAGCTTCTTTAATATCTGATTGTTTGGGATTTCCCCAGACTCTGGGCAGGCTCATGGCAATCTCACCATTCAGGCTGATCTTCGAATCTTCATCGGTTTTTATCAAAGGAAGCCAATCAACGACTTTGGTCAGGAATGGGGCTTCGTACTCGATCCTGCCGTCCATATCTGCTAAAATTATACTCCTGTTCTCATCTCCGATTTTTGGTCTTTCTTCGGAAACTTTCTCCGATTGATAAAGAAATGTTCCACCCAAATCCATATTTTCATTGAACTGCATATCTGCCCTGATTCCCATCAGGTTTTTACTCTCAAATGAAAAAAGAGGTAAAAATTGGTAAGATATTTCGATTTCAACTTCAGGATCTTTTCCTTTCTGAGTCAACATAGTAACTTCCCCAAAGTCGTAATCGACAATATAGTCGAGATTTTCCTGTAAGGTTGTTTGATTTGATTTAGGTCCGATTTTTATGACGACACTTCCGGGTAAAATTCCCATTCCGAGACTGATCAGATCCCTTCCTTTTTTCCCTTTTATTCCCATATAGATAAAAAAATCTTCATACCCGAGACTACCGATATCTTCCTGGTAAATGATCGTTTCTCCAAGTGGTTTGAACGGTTCGATGAACGGAAATATGATATGACCGGATTTAAGGTCTATGGTTGCATCATCACCATTTATTTTATCATCAGGATTGCTATTCAATCTCAAATAATCGTTATAAGTTATTTTCCCCATCGAACCTGTATCTATGGAATCGGGAACATAAAAATTCCTCGTATTATCGGCTTTCAAATCATAAATGTCGATACCGAAATCATCATTGTCCAGACCTTCCATTGTTGAACTGTAATAAACATTTCTAACCTGTAAATTCCAATATGGTCGATCATTGATGACATCATAATCCTGGTTGCTTTTGCGGAGTAATTTAACCTCCACCGGGTTGGTAGTATGATCTCCCACAACAGTACCATCATTTTGGATATAAGTTATTCCTATCGTATAATTTTCATTGATGCTCATATTCATGATGATTATTCCGCTTTCATAATCGACAGCATAATGAGTTCCTTCGATCAAAGGCTCGAAAAGGTATGTTTTTTCCGGGAGATCGATTTCGATTCCCTCTGTTTTGCCGATTACTTCATTGGCATTGGCATTATCCAGAAACAAGTGAACACTACCTACTTGAGGTTTCAGGTTTTGTCCTGTTGTGGAAATAAACCAGGCACCGTCAGAATCTGTTTTAATAGCATTATTTGCCCATCCCGGGGGAAGATCCTCAGCTATGATATCGACTTCCGTATATAACTCATAGAGTGTGTAAGGATCCGTAATATAATAATGAGTGCGCGGAAGATAATCTTTACTTCTTACATCGATAGAATCGGATTGAGTATCGCCGGTCCATTTTTGCGTGCTTTTCTGGGCTTCGTCTTTAGCGATGAAAGTTTTCAATTTCAGACTACCGAATTCCATTTCACTTCTAATACCGAACAATCCTTCCGAAGATGCCGGTGAACTGAAACTCGAACCGGTCAAAGAAAGAGAGATATTACCGGCATCGATGGTTTTTACGACTTCATCATCATAACCTTCATAATTTATTTTGATATCGCCCGGTTCAGGTAATATCTCATCTTCGGAAGTTGAATGCTGATCTACGCTTACATGAATTTTATCACCGATCGTACCTCTTAACCTTAAATCCAACTCCTGCCGCATCTGAAAATCGAATTGCTGCCCTTGCTTATCGTTTCCCAAAACAGCCATGTTCCTTCTTTTTGTGCCGCTTCCGGAGAATGTCAGTTTCTGGCTACCATCAAGGCTTAACCTTCCGGCTTGCCCTCCTTTTACTCCGAAAATTTTATCGACAACCTTGGTCTTGGCAACAGGTGGAAGTTTGATCACGATTTCCGGGATAAGACCTTGACCCTCGACTCTGTCTTCCTGCTTTAAAAGGTCCTGACTTTTGGCTTCTAAATAAAGTCTATAAAGTCCGGTAAAGATATTCTCCGCGTATTTATCGAGAGAAAGATAAACCGGCGGATAGATATTATCTTCATTATTAAACCTGAAAACAAGTTTCACGAGTCGATTATCATAATCGACATCGATTTGTGTTCCATACCTGAAATTCGACAGAAATAAAGCATTTTTATGAGAAATCGAGAATCCCTTTTTTAATTTAAAAAGATCGATGCGATTATACTCCAGGTGAGGAACACCTTTCAGGTACAAGGGAGGTAATGATGTTAAAGCTGAGGAGAAAGAATACAGCAAAGACAGGATCAGGAAAAGGAATATTTTTTTCAGCATTTATTTATACAATCCGGCAAATATGATTTAATCCGTTGAGTGTCAGATCTTTGGCGATAACATCGATCTCTTTTGAATTTTTACAGATGAGGTCGGAAATACCGCCGGTAGCAATAGTTTTAATATTTCCTAATTTTTTATAGTCATTCCTGATTTTTTTAATAAAGCCATCGACCATCAGAGCATTACCGGTTATAATTCCTGATAATAAAGCATCTTTTGTTGTTGTTCCTAAAGTCTTTTTTGGAGAAACAAGCCTGACTTCGGATAATAGCGATGCTTTTTCTATCAGATTTGATGAGGAAGTAATCACTCCCGGGGAAATCACAGTCCCATAAAAATGACCGTCTTTCCCAACGAGCTGAATGGTGGTGGCTGTTCCAAAATCACAGATAATGCAATTTTCATGATAGAATTCTCTGGCGGCAAAGGCGTTCACGATCAGGTCTGCTCCGATAAAACCAGGATCTTTCATGGGAAAAGTTAAACCCAGCTCTGTGTATGCATCGACTTTGATCAAAGGGCATTTTAGATATTTATCGATAAGATGAGAAAAAACGCGGGTCAATTCCGGTACAACGGAAGCGAGAGCTGCTTTTCTTATATTCTCCGGATGGAAAGAATTTTCCTGAAACAAGAGTTTAATAATCGCAAAATACTCATCTTCCGTTCTAAAATTATTAGTACTTAATCTCCATGAAAGTATCAATTTGTTTTTTAGATAAATGCCCATCACGATATCAGTATTTCCAATATCTATGACAAAATTGCTATTTTTCATATTATTTTACTCAATAAATTTCAATATGGTAAAGATAAAAAATTTGTTTTAATTTTTTTTCGTGATATAAACTGTCAAGCAAAGAATATCCCATCTTTTTTGTTTCCATAATTTTATCTTTTCCCAAAGATATTTCTCAGCGAAGTCGAATTTCTGGAATAGTTTTTGAAAGTCAACAAAATATCAGGATGTGATAAATCATCATTTCAATTAAAACATACAAAAAAAGCCGATAAAGTTCAAGACCTTACCGGCGATAAATCCTGGAAGATTCTATAAAGCAATTGCTTCGACCGGACAGGCTTCCAGGCAAGCACCACAATCAACACAGGTTTCTTCATCAACTTTTGCTTTATCATCGACCATTGTGAGAGATTCAACCGGACAAGTTTCGATACATGCTCCACAACCGGTACAAGTATCTTGATCTATTACTACAGCCATCTTTCCTCCTGATTTTTTTAATCAGGGCAAAAAAATAAAACTCTTTTTTTCTTACAAGTTTTTTTTCTATCTTGCTATTCGATGTCCGGTTAAGATCACATCACGAACAATTTTTTAAAAAGAATTTTTGAGCATTTTTAAATGTAATTTCTGCAACTCGTTTGGGAGTAATTCCTTTGATGTCGGCGATTTTCTCGATAATGTAACGCAGGTTCAGAGGAGAATTCCTTTTGCCGCGATTGGGAACCGGACTTAGAAAAGGAGAATCCGTTTCTACAAAAAACCTGTTTTCAGGAACCATTCTAACAACATTTTCCAGTAAATTTTTCCGATAAGTTATCGAACCGGTAAATGAAATGAACCAGCCTTTCACAACGACTTTTTCAGCGAATATTTCATCTCCGGAAAAACAGTGGAAAACTACTTTTTCCGGATTATATTTATCCAGTATCTGCAGGCATTTTTCATGTGCATTACGGTCGTGGACAATTAGCGGTAAATTCATTTCCATGGCGATTTGTACTTGTTCTGCAAAAACTTTTTCCTGGACTTCCTGCGGAGATAGATTCCGGTAAAAATCCAGACCGGTTTCACCGATAGCGACAACTTTCCGGTGTTTTGCCAGTTCGATAACAACATCTTTATCGAACTTCTCAGCATCGTGCGGATGATATCCTGCTGATGCAAAAACCCGGTCATACTTCTCCGCTAATTCGATGCTTGCTTCCGAAGTTTCTTTATCCAAGCCGATATTGATAATATACTCGATCCCGGAATGGAAACATTTTTCGATCAATTCATCTCTATCTTTATTGAAATCTTTAAAATCCAGATGAACATGAGTTTCAAATATTTTCATAGTTTTCTATATCGCTCCGGTTTTATATTTTTAGAACAACATCAAAATTATTTTTGCTGATTTCAGGGTCAATATGTTTCTATGAGAAGGATAGATTTTTTATAGATATCATTACTAGGGAGTTTTCTATTATTCTACTTTTTCATTATCAATCAGGCAACTGACTGATTTTATTACAAAGATTTCATTCCTGCCGGATTGATTTGAGATTTTTGGAAATTGTGAACATGGTCAACTTAAGTCAAGATCGAATAAATTCCACTTAACTCAAGTTTCAAATATAAATCTTCGAATTTATTCGATAGAAAAACGGACAGCAAGGATGACTTAAGTCGGAAAACAGCGGAACTAATTCCGTTTTCAGCGATGGATTATAATGCTATTCAATAAATTGAATGGTCAATGTTTTCATGTTTTTCGCTGTAGCATTTTTTGTTTTGAATTTTAGTTTTTTTGGATTTTTTAGTCTTTTATTTCTCAGTTTCCGGATACAAAAACATCATGATCAAATCGATCTTATAATTTTTATCGAGATGGTAGCGGATTTCAGCCAGATCATAAGAATCTGTAAGCGGATCGTCTGCGATCAGATAACCCTTGAATTCGATATAACTATTTACTTTTTTAACATCCTGCAAAGCAAAATAAATATCTCTTTCCTGCCAGAAATAATTCAGCATCAACAACAGGTTTGCGTAAGAATAGACTTCATACAGTTGGCGGGATTTTCCGTTGACAACGAGAGTGGTCGGAACTCCATCATGAATGAGAAAAAAATTCAACAGACGGGAACCGAGCGCGCGATGTTCATAAATAAGTTGAGCCAGGAAAGGAGCCATGTTTTCCGCTTCTTCATTCGTTAAATTTGAAAGGCTTATTTTGTCGTTAGTCTGCAGGTGAACCTGCTTTCCTTTCATTTCAAAATAAGTATTCGGAACAATATTGATCCCATCTTTTGTCTGCTGCTCGAAGCAGGAAATATCAGCAGAGAAATTTTCCTTGAAATGCGATTTTGTGAGAAAATAACTTTGTTTGAAAATTCGGATTTGATGTTCAGGAAATTCTTCTTTCAAAAAAGAATTAACATCTTTTATTTTGTTATGAAGTAATTCTTTAGTCTGTTTTTTCTCATAATAATTCCCGACATATTCTTCCAGGGAAAGTTCAGAAATTGGTTTTGGATAAATTTTTTCTTTGAATTCGGGAAGAATTTTTTTTTCAACCTCGGGAATTCTTTTTTCTTTATCTTTCAATTTTGTTACAATGATCTTTTGTGCTTCGAGTTTTTTCTGTTCACGCATTAATCGTTCTAATTCACCGGATTTCGGAAATACAAATTCCAAAATGCTGTCTTCAACAGAATAAATCCTTACTCCAAATCTTTCGTTTTGAGAAAAAGATTCGACCTTACTCACATTAAATCTTCTGGTTTTATAATCCTCAAAGAGAAATGTTAAACCAGCGAGATTAATCTTATTCGAATATGAAAATGAGATTTCGGAAAAGTCGATGAAATCTTCCAGAAAGATAAAATCATCAGAATTCAGTCGGTAGATAAAATCCTCGAGATAACTGGCATAAACCTTAAATTCCGGAAATCTCAAAATGTCCGAAAAAGGAAGTATTTCATGTTGTGCAAATATTTTCCAATTTTTCCATAAATATTCGACCTTCACCGGTTTTTTACTTTTGGTTTGAAATTGTTTTGATATTTTTTCTTGAGTAATTATCGCTGGAAAATTTATTTTAAAATCCCCTTTCCTGAGCCAGGATTTATAAAGCTCATATTGATAGAGATTCGTAAAATTTTTTGCTTGTGGTTCAAAAGCCGGTAAAGAAAAAGACAATCCAAAAAGGATTATAATAAAAAAATATTTTTTCATTTTATTTGACATTCTATCCTACTATTACATTTGTGGACGAGTAATTTTCCAAAGAGAAAAAGGTCAATAAATTACGGATTTTTTTTGGGGGGAAAGAAAATGATGCGGAAAGAAACTGATAAGGAAAGAATCAAAGAATTCTACGACCTGGTGGACAGCAGTTTTATTCTAAGAAAATTTCATAAACCGGTCCTGGTTTATGATACGGAAGGCGATAAAGTTCGTTATTCTCTCTGGGAACAAGAATTATTGAACAGATTCGGATTGGAAAATGTCGATGGTTGGGATGCAACCGAAGACCTGATCTTTTGTCCTGACTGGATGCGTGATGATGTCGATGATTTCGAGGATGATGATATCGAACTGGATGACGATGATCTATGATTTTTTTAACTCTCGAGATTGATAAAGAGAAAATTCCAAATCTCAAAATATAAATAACACTTTAAACATAGACTCTGAATAAAATAGTTAGTATCTGGAAAAGTTCTGTTATTATCCTGCGAACTTATAAGGAAGAATAAGTCGTGAAAATAAATTTCACTTTCTTCATTCTATAAATTCGCAGGAATTAAATTTGTGTAAAAAAGTTTTTTCCTATTTCGTAAATTCTATTCCCACCATTCCCCGAGGAAATATAATTTGGAATCATCATTGGAAAACACAGGTGCATGACATAAAAAAATATCCGGAAAATAAGCGGGAGTGATATCCCTGTAATCTGTTCCGTCGGAATTCATCATATATAGCCGGTATTGTCCTTCTGCTCCGATCGCAGTTACGAGGAAAACAATTTTATCTCCGGCATGAGACCAGTTGGCAAATCCTTGAGTATAACCATTATTCGTTAAATTTATTTCATTCGTTCCCTGGATATCTATCACAAAAATATCATAATTGCCGTGTGGAGAAACATCATCGACCAACCTTTCAAATGCTATTTTGGAACCATCCTGATCTAATCTCGGATCATAATCTCCAAATGGCAGAATGGCGTCTCCCCAAACTCCGGCATTTTCCGGATCGGTTATCTGAACTGACTCGGAACCATCGGAGTTAATGCTCCAGATCTGGCTGTCCTGCGTATATACTATTTTATCTCCAACCCAGTCGATATCCGCATCATGAGAGCCTGAATCATAGATCAATTCCTGGTTTTCTCCATCTGCTTTCATTTTATAAATATCCAGATCGTCTTCCCGCCAGGATAGAAATGCAATTGTGGAATCATCAGGCGACCAGGCTGGATAAATATCCATGAAATTATTAGTTGTAAGTCTCTGGAAGTTTCTTTTATCCAAATCCAAAATGCAGATCTCTTCATCCTGGTCGGTGTCTCCTTCGATTTTCATAGAAAAAGCAAACTTAGTTTCAGAATTATTCAAGATCAAACTTGAAAGTTTTTTGGTCGAACTATAAAGAAATTCCACATCCTCGGTAACGAGGTCCAACATATAAATTCCGAACCTTTCTTCATGGGGAACTGTTTTATCATCATTCGATGTTGTTTCATCTTTTGAACATCCTGCAAAAAATAATAAGGACATTACAAAAAAAAGAACAAAAATTTTCCTTATTCCCTTGTACATCATACCTCCTAACTCGGTTAAACCGAAAACTAAATATCTAAAATTCTAAAAAAACTAAAATTCCGACGATGCT
>CAZFPK010000022.1:0-45919 GCA_964521025.1 uncultured Candidatus Cloacimonadota bacterium
GAAAAGTGAGAACGAGTCCGATCGTAGAAAGGGAATATCTGAATTTATCAATTTTATCTAATGGTTCTTTAAGTTCGTTTGCAACAATATCTTTCAGATTGATTTTATATTCCCGGTAAATGTAACGAAGTTTGAATAGAGACGATTTTTCTTTCTGTAATTTCTTCTCTTCCGAAGAAAGCTTTTCTTTATTTTCCAAGTATCCGGGACAATTATCATTTCCGCATTTATAAATTGTGACCATCAATCTGCTTTTCCATTTGTATAATGCTTTTTGGCAAATTGGACAGTAGTATTTTGTCCGTGATATTTTGGGAGTTTCACAGAATGTATTTTTGCATACTTTGCATTGATATTGGATGCTTTTCTTATCACCATTGTTCACATAGATATAATTATGAGGTGCTCCACAATACGGACATTTTATGTGTTTTTCCGGTTTGTTTTTTCCATGATGTTTAACTGGTTTTATATCTTTATTTTTAATAATGTTTTTATAATTAATTTCCGATTTTTCTTTTAAAGGAGCATCGAGTGGAGGTTCCGGATCAACTTGAAACTTTCGGTAATTCGGGTATTCCGGTTTTGATTCTTTAAATTTCGTATTTGGATCATTCAAAAGTTCTTGTAAAACTTCAATGATTCCGATGACCTGTTCTCTTGTTAATTTTCGGCAAATCCACTTCGCAATATTTTCAATAATTTTCATGGGAAAATCTCTTTCCTTTTTTGGTCCTTAAACCTAAATTTAGGGGGAGATTTTTCCCAACTGGTTTAAATGTATAGAAAATAATTAGTTAAGTAAAAGAACAAGGGGTTCTGTGTTACAGAACCAAGAGGGATTAGGGGAGTTTGTAATGAAAAATCGATTCAAAAGTGATCAGAGCGGGATTAATATTAATACAAGAGTTTTGAGAAAATACGCATTCATCCCGAAAACTTTTGGCAGGGATCGGGAACGATCCAGGAAAAACAAATGGATAAATTTATCATAAACGGGAGCAGAAAACTTTGCGGCAGCATTGAGATAAGCGGAGCGAAAAATGCGATCCTGCCTATCATGGCTGCTGCTATCTTAACAAAAGGGAAATCGGTTCTGACCAATGTTCCCAATCTGAACGATATTAAAATGATGTCCCATCTTTTGCGCATCATCGGAGCAAGGGTTGATTATCATAACGGAACTCTGGAAATCGACACGACCAACTGCAGTTATTATGAAGCTCCTTATGAGATCGTCAGTAAAATGAGGGCTTCAGTGAATGTACTCGGTCCTCTGATCGCTCGCTTTGGGAAAGCAAAAGTATCACTTCCCGGAGGTTGTGCCATCGGTACGCGTCCGGTCAATCTGCATCAGAAAGCATTGGAAAAATTGAATGTAAATATCGATATCCGGCACGGTTATATCATTGCGAATTGTTCTCAGCTGAAAGGAAATATCGTCGAGTTTGAGAAATCGAGTGTGGGAGCGACGGAAAATACTCTTTGTGCTGCTGTTTTAGCAAAAGGAGAAACTAATATTCATAATGCCGCTATCGAACCGGAAGTTACAGCTCTGATCGATTTTCTGCAAAAAATGGGAGCAGATATAAAAGGTAAAGGGACAACTCGTCTCAAAATCAAGGGAGTGAAAACACTGCAACCGGTTGAGATGGAAATGATACCGGACCGGATAGAAGCCGGAACACTCCTGATAGCTGGAGCGATAACCAAAAGCGAAATATCCATCAGAAAATGTGAACCGGAACATTTACGGAAATTATTGGAAAAATTGGAAGAAACAGGTGCGAAATTTGAAATTAAAAAAAACGAAATAAAAATAATTCCTGCTCAAAAGATTACTCCGACAAATATCGAAACTCGACCTTTTCCCGGTTTTCCAACCGATCTGCAAGCCCAATTTTTGGCATTAATGACTCTCGCAAATGGAAAAAGCATGATCAAAGAAACGATTTTCCCGGACAGGTTTATGCATGTTCCCGAACTCAATCGACTTCATGCCGAGATAAAACTGGATAAAGGGATTGCCGAAGTTTCCGGTGTTCCCGAATTAAGCGGAGCAGAAGTGATGGCGACCGACCTGCGAGCAAGTGCTGCCCTGGTTTTAGCGGGATTAGCTGCTAAAGGACAGACAACGATTTCCCGCATCTATCACATCGATCGCGGGTATTACCGGATCGAGAAAAAACTACAAAAATTGGGAGCGGAAATTAAACGGGTAGAATCATAGATGTTCAAAATGAAAAGATTTATTATTACTGAATTATGAGAGAAAAAATCATCGTCGGCATGTCCGGAGGAGTGGATTCCTCGGTATCGTTGATCCTTCTGAAAGAGCAGGGATTCGAACCCATCGGAGTATCTCTCAAATTACCTGTTTGGGAAAATCCTCACAATCGATTAAGGGAAAATGTCTGCTGTACAAAAGAATCTTTGGAAACAGCAAAAAAAATATGTGATAATTTGAAGGTTCCGTTTTTCATTTACGATGTTCAAGAATATTTTGAAAAGGAGGTCATCACTTATTTCATCGATGAATATAAAAATGAAAGAACTCCGAATCCCTGTATGATCTGTAACAGGTTTTTAAAATTTAAGAAATTGTTTGAATTTGCGGAAAAACAAAATGCAAAAAAAATCGCCACCGGGCATTATGCAAAAATCAAGAAAATACCGGAAACAGGAAAATGTGAGCTTTTAAAAGCCAAAGATAAGGATAAAGATCAATCATATTATCTTGCTTTCCTAAAGAAAAAATGGCTGCAAAATATAATATTCCCGCTCGGTGAATATCAAAAGGAAACGACATTTCAAATTGCTGCTAAAAACGGACTCGATAATCTTTTGTGTAAGAAGGAAAGCCAGGATTTCTGTTTTGTTGCAGGAAAATCGCTGCCGTATTTCCTGGAAGAAAAAATCGGGCTCGCAAAAGGAAAGATCATTCATGAAAACGGAAAAGTTCTGGGAGAACATAAGGGAATTCATTTTTACACGATCGGTCAAAGAAAAGGTCTGAATACACCCTGGCATTCGCCTTTGTTTGTTACCAACTTAGACAAGAAAAATAATCAGGTGATCGTAACCGATGATCCTGATGATCTTCTTTCACAGCATTTTTCTGTTTCAAACATGAATTGGTTGATCGATTTTTCAACAGCAGATTTTTCTGATATCCAGGTTCAGGTTAGATATAACAGCTATCCGCTTCCGGTGGAGAAAATTGATCTTTACGAAAATGAAATAAAAGTTACATTAAAAAAACCTCATCGAGCAATAACTCCCGGTCAAGCAGCTGTTTTTTATCGAGATAATCAACTTTTAGGTGGCGGGATGATCGAGTAATAATATTTAAAGAGTGTACATTTCCAATCTGGGATTGGGAACGATGAGAATTTCAGGGAAGACAGATGAGTAAAAAAACAGAAAGGAAATAGAATGAAAAAAATCCATTTAGTTGTTGGAGCGAGACCGAATTTCATGAAAATGGCTCCGCTTTATAAAGAATTCGGGAAATATCCGGAAGAATTTGAAGTAAAACTTATTCACACCGGGCAGCATTATGATGAAAGGATGAGTAAATTTTTCTTCGATGACCTGCAAATGCCGGTTCCGGATGAATACCTGGAAGTCGGTTCGGGACTGCATGGAGAACAGACAGCCAGAATTATGGAAAGATATGAACAAGTTCTTTTCAATGATAAACCGGATCTGGTGATTGTTGCCGGAGATGTGAACAGCACAGTTGCCTGCGCCCTCGATGCGGTTAAACTCCATATTCCGGTTGCTCATCTGGAGGCGGGACTGCGCAGCTTTGACCGCAGAATGCCGGAAGAGATCAATCGCTTGATGACAGATGTTATTTCCGATTACCTGTTGACTCCTTCTCCGGACGGAGATAGGAATCTTCTAAATGAAGGAATTTCCAAGGAAAAGATATTTTTTGTCGGGAACATTATGATCGATTCGCTGGTGATGTTCAAAGAAAAAGCACAAAGATCTTCGATCATGCAGGATTTGAATCTTGAACCCGGAAAATTTGTTTTGATAACCCTGCATCGCCCATCTAATGTCGATGAGAAAGATGGCTTTCTGACGATCCTGAATGCTTTTGAAGAAATTTCCAAATCGATAAAACTGGCTTTTCCTATTCATCCGCGAGCAAAAAAACAGATTTCCAAATTCGGATTGGATGGGAAAGTTAAAAAAATGGAAAATTTGTTATTAATCGAACCGATCGGTTATTATGATTTCCTGAAATTGCAGATGGATGCGAAATTCATTATCACAGATTCCGGCGGAATCCAGGAAGAAACAACTTATTTTGGAATTCCCTGCTTAACTTTAAGACCGAATACGGAAAGACCGATCACGATCACGGAAGGAACGAATAAACTGGTCGAACTGAAAACAGGAGCGATCATCGAGGATGCAAAATCGATTTTAAATGGAAAATCCAAGAAAGGAAAAATCCCAAAATATTGGGAAGGGAAAACTGCAGAAAGGATCGTTAAAGTCTTCAGGGAAAAATTATAGAATTTTTAGAAATTTTCCGGACATCTTACAAAAGCGACAATGGATCGACATCGATAACCTGTTTTATAGTTGAACTTAATTTCAAATTTTCCTTCAGGAAATTAATTGCCTGCGACATGATCGCGACCGATGAAGCTTTCAGGATAATATGATAACGGTAATTATTTTTTAATTTTTCAATTGGAGTAGGAACAGGTCCCAAAATCAGCAATTTTTTCGACTCGAATAAAGTGCGAAGTTTCTGAAAAATCCGTTTATTATAATTAAATTGAGTTAGCAGATATTTGTTGTCCTTCCCGGAAAAAACAATACGGGCAATTCTATAAAACGGAGGATAATATAGAGTTTTCCTCAATGATAATTCCTTTTCTGCAAATGCTGGAAAATCTTGCTTCATCGCTGATATTATAGCGTAATGATCAGGATTATAGGTTTGGATAAAAACTTCGCCGGGTTTATCTCCTCTTCCTGAACGACCGGCAACTTGAGTCAGCAGTTGAAAGGTTTTCTCAGCAGCCCGGAAATCAGGAAAATTCAAACCAATATCCGCTGAAATAACTCCCACTAAAGTCACATTTGGAAAATCCAGCCCTTTAGCGATCATCTGGGTTCCCAGCAGGATATCGATGTTTCTGTTCTGCATTCGTTTGAACATCGAATCATAGCTGTCTTTTTTACTGGTCGTATCGGAATCCATCCTCAATATTCTTGCAGACGGGAAAAGAATTTTCAATTGTTTCTCGATCTGCTGCGTGCCGGGAGCTCCAAACCGGAAAAGGTAATTATTACAATCCGGACAATTGCGGGGCATTTTTACCGAATATCCGCAGTAATGACAGATCAAGTCGAGAGAAAAGCTGTGATATTTTAAACTGATGTTGCATTTTGGACATTTGAATAATTTCCCGCAGGAAATACACTGTACAAATGAAGAATGCCCCCGCCTGTTCTGCAGCAAAATAACCTGTTCTTTATCAGACAGTCTGTCCTCGATTTTTTTTATCAGTTCTTTTGCCATGATAAGTTTGTGGTCTTTCTCCCTTTTCATATCGATTATCTTCACGAAAGGCAAACGATATGCGAGGGGTCTTTTTGTCAGTTTCAGCAGTTTGAATTTGCCAGTGTATGCATTTTGCCGGCTTTCCAGAGAAGGTGTTGCGCTTCCCAGGATAACGACAGCATTTACTTTCCTTGCTCTGACAACGGCGATGTCCCTGGCATTGTAGCGGGGAGTTTTGTCTTGTTTGAAACTGTTTTCATGTTCTTCATCGACTATTATGATGCCGACATTTTCCAGGGGAGCAAAGATCGCACTGCGAGCTCCGATCACAATACTGCATTTCCCGGATTTTATCTTTTTCCATTGATTCAATTTCTCGCGGTCATTAAGATGGCTGTGCAGGATGGCAATATCTTCTTTGAACGCACTGAAAAATCTTTGTACAATTTGCGGGGTCAAAGCAATTTCCGGAACAAGCAAAAGAGCAGTTTTTCCTTTCTTTAAACAGGTATTTATGGCGTGAATATAAATTTCGGTTTTCCCGCTGCCTGTAATTCCATAAAGCAGGAAAGTCTTAAAAATATTCTGCTCGATTATTGAATCTACTTCTTTCTTGATTTTCTTCTGCTCGTCGGTGAGATCGATTTTTTTCTTGCTTTTTATTGATTTTGGAATTTTATAATTCGTTTTTATTTCCCTCGGCTCGATCCTGATCATTCCTTTATTTTGCAGTGATTTGACAATTGAATAGCTGAACCGGTTAGCAATTTCAGCTAAAGGAAAATCTTTCCCGGTATTTTTTATGATATTAAAAGCAGATTTTTGTTTTTCGGTCAATTTTGGAATTTTATCCAATTTGTTCAAGACAACAAAATTTGCTATTTTCTTTTTGATCCTGGCATCATAAGTTCTTTCAATCTCGACTAAACCGGCTTCTTCGAGTTTTTCGAGCCAGAGATAAAAATTATTTATTTTTAGTTTGCTTTTACTTTCCAAAATATCCGTAAAAACAACCGAACTCAATTCATTCATTATCCTTTCGGAACTGCCATTCGATCCTTTTAATATCCCGTCTTTGATCTTTTTTATTTTTTGCTGCAACTGGATATTCAAACCTGCAGGCAGCATCGAAAAAAGAGCTATTCCCAAACTACAAAAATAATACTTACTTATCCATCGAGCGAGGTATATCAGTTCTTCATTTATGACCGGCTCTTTATCGATAATTTCCAGGATGTTCTTATATTTGATATCTTTCTTTAATTGTGTTGAACGCTGCCGGACAATACCTGTTCGGATCGTGTTTCCAAAAGAAACGATCACCCTGCATCCTTTCTTTATTTCGAGAGGATGTTTGTAAGTAAATAAATTATCAATTTTTACAGGTAATGCGATGTCATAATAATACATAATTCAAAAAAAAGCCCTTCGTAATTGAAGGGCTGTTATAGAACTTTTACATTCTCTAATCGTTATTGACTCTTCATAAATGTCATCGGGAAAGTATATTGGATAGCATTCTTGACTTTTATGTTCCACTGCAGGATAATGTTTCTTGCTTTCTTCAGGAATGAATCACTGAAATAACTTCCTTTGGAAATATTAAAATCAACAGCAACAACTTTTCCATCTGCTTCGATAATGATCACAAATTCAATCCTGCCGTACATTTCCATGATCATGGATTCGACTGTATAAAGTTGTTTTAACTGAGGTTTGTATGTATTTATCTGATTTTTAATATTAGCGATTTCGGTTTTTGTTTCAGGAGCAACATCTTTGACACTAATTGAACCTTCTTTTACTGCTTTGATGCCGGCAAATCTCTTCTTTACGGTTTCAAAATGAGCTTTGCTTTCGATTTTAGTAATGTCAAATTTACCAACATCACCGCCTAAGTCTGCTAGATCAACTTCATCAAATCCGGTACCTTGCCCTAAATCCAAACCTTCCAAACCACCAAGATCTCCCAAACCTTCTCCGGGAGCTAATCCTGATGATCCGACGATGTCATCGAGAACTGTTCCTCCTCCCGGTTGTTGTGTTCCAAGACCGGTTCCTCCTCCAGGTCCAACTCCTGATTCAGTCGAAGCTGTTGCTACGATTTCATCTACTTGTGTAACTTCTAACAATTCGGAACTCAAATCCGCATCACCGATTTCTCCGGTTCCAAGATCGAGTCCAAACATATTCTTGAAATCTTCAGAAGTTACTTCTTCGACAGTTTCTTCTACTTCTTCGACTTCTTCCTCCTCTTCACCGGTATCTCGTTCACCTTTGGTAAAATCAGGTTCGACTTCTTCAATTATTTCAGGTTCTACTCGTTGCGCAATTTCTTCTAATCTATTAAGTCTTTCTCTAATTCCAATTGCCTCAGGAGGAACATAAGTGGCTTCTCCAATATAAAGTCCGATAGCGGTAAACAACAAGCCAAGGATTAAAAAAATCCTGGTAAATTTCTGTTCATGAGTTAAAGGAGGAAATTTGGCAAATTGTTTTGCCAAAGCTAATTCTTCCGGTGAAGCTTTATAGACATAAGGTTCTTTATAAAAATACTCAATTGCCCATTGACCACTAAAAGAAATTGAACCTTCTGTGTTTTTGTCCATACGAAGAGTATTGCCTTTCAGGATCTTATCTCTTTTCAGTTCATCTTTGCTTAAATCTTTTCCGCTCTTTTTTACTGATAAATACATCCCTTCTCGAAGATTCAATGTAAAATTGTTGCCTTTTTTATTGATCAGCGTGTAATTTGAAGGAAAGGCTTTATCCAGAATTTGCCAGAAAATATGTTTATCGCTGCCGATTAGGAACTTGTTGGTGAAATCCCGTCCGTATCTTGCGTAATCTAAATCTTTATTTTTATATTTAAGTTTTAAATTTAATATTTTTTCAGCCATACTTACCCCGTTTTAGATACCAAGAACTTCATCTTTATTGTCAGTATGGATCGATGAGAAATAAATGTTAGCAAAAGCCGCACTTGCACTGAACTTTATAAATTCGGTAATGTATCTACATTCGAGCTTCTTATCTGCCTGAATAAGCAGACACGGTTTATTCTGCATAACATTTACGATTTCATCAGCTTCGAGTTTCAAGAAATTGAACAAAGCTTCTCGTGTTTCTCTTTTACTCATAAATTCTTGTAATGTACCAACTTTGATATTCTCTTTTCCATACAATATTTTATCAGGATAGATCTTAATCAGAATCGCTTGACCGCTTTCAATTAGCTTGTCTTTTGTGATAGTTGTTGGTAAAAACATACCTTCAGGAGCATTTTTTTGTGAAGCATCCATAGCTACATTTTTTAGCATGAAAACCAATAAAATGGTCAGGATATCCATTAATGAAGTTATGTTAAGATCTCGCACAGAATGAGGTTTTTTATTAGATATTTTTAATTTACTTTTTTTATCAGCAATCATTATCAGCTCCTGTTATGGATTAGCTTGATAATACTTTTTAGATACCGTGAGATATTTTATATTTGGAAAACCGTTATTTTTACAGATATCAATAGATCTAAGTAGAATATCAAACTTAACTTGAGGATCAGGTAGTATTTCTATGGTGGTTTGTTTCTCGTTTTCTTTCTTCAAAAGGTTTATATTTTGATCAAGTGAAATAAAATCATAGTTCAATGATCCCGAACCTGATTCAAGCAATGGAATTTTATTAACTTCCTTTGTTCCTTCAACCATAATCTCAAATCGATCGGTAAGTAAGGCCAGGGTAATTGTCTTTGGAAGTTCCTCTTCTTCCTGTTCAAGTTCTGAACCACCTCCACCTTCAGCAACAGGAAGATTAATTCCAACCAACGCCAGATGAACTGAAACCATTATCATCATCATCATCGGAATAATAACGATGAACATATTCATTAATGGTATCAGGTTTGGATGTCGTTGTTCTTTTTGAGAAAGTCTTCTTTCTTTTGAAGGACCCTTATACACGATTTAATCCTTAAATGAATATGTAATTTGGTTGATCACTTTAACGCTATATTCATCGATATCATTAACGATTCGATCAGCTCTCGATTGCAGCCCGCCTTTGATGAACATGGTTATGATAGCGACAATAAGACCATAAGCTGTTGTTCCCATTGCCTGAGAAATACCTTCGGTCAGTTTGATTTGTTTCAGTGCTTCGGGAGCTTTTGCCAGAGCATCAAATGCTAAAATCAATCCGAAAATTGTACCCAATAGACCCAGGAAAGTAGCCACTTGAGCAATAACATCTAACCAGAAAAGACCCGCTTCGACCTTTGGTATCGTTTGCAGTCCCGCTTCATCAAAAGCGTTTTTCAATGCATTTTCCAGGTCTGTTCCGGACCTGCCTGATTTTTTTGCATCGATAAAAGCAAGAAAACCACTCCAAAAAATAAATCCCAGAGTTGTTGTTTTAAACTGGGCGCTGATCTTAGCAGATTCATCATATTGCTTGTTCCTGATATAACCTTTGAGTTTTAAATAGAAACTTTTAGCATCCAGTTTTTCTCGAATGGCTAATTGGTAATATTTGATCAAAGCAAATATGACCATTATTACGAACAGAGCTGTAATAATGTGCATAAATGGTCCACCTTCCATATAAATATCAACAATCGGTTTAGCAGAAAGGTTTCCAACAATAAATGTCAAAATTGAGATGATCAATATCCTTAACCAGAATTTTTTCATTATTCCTCCCTAATATAATAATTTATTTGATTTTTTTATTTTTTCCCTGATCGAAAAGCTATGTTTAGTATCATATTCCGTATGCTTGCGTGGCATAATTGCTGAATTATCAGGTTTTTTAATTTCAACTGTAACTTTATCTTCTTCGTCACTCTCCAGTTTCTTGAGCTTCTTATATTTGTCTTTATCGATTGTTTCCTCTTGAGCAATAAGGCAGAATGAAAAAGAAAACATCAATAGTAAGATTAGTAATTTTTTTTTCATAATCACCTTCTCGATAATCTTTATTCTTCCACTTTTGCTTTATCATATTGAATTGTTATGTGTGCTGCCAAATAGCTTGGAGATGCAATCGATGTATTATTATCAACTTTGAATACTAAATTGTTAGCACCCTGAGAAAGATTATCTTCAATGTTTAATGTATAATGGATTACATAATTATCATTCAGATTAATAGTATCCTGAGCGACATGTTCATTCGGTATGATTTCTTTGTTATAAATTACCTGAACAGGTTTTTCGGCGGCATAATCGATGGTGAGCATTTCCGGTTCTTCGTTCGTATTGAAATTAATTAAAACATAAGAATTCATCTCCGGATTTATTTCGATAACTTTGGCGAAATCAAATATAGTATCTTTAGTTGTATTTGCAAAACTCCACAGAGAATCTGCCTTTAGGAAGTTAAGATAATCAGAAACTTGAGCATTATTGATAATCCAGGAAGCATCGGAATATAGATGATCGTAGTATTTTTCTGATCTAACATCCCAGGCATATAAGCGGGTTAACGCTTTATCTGTCCATTCGTCAATATAGTTTTTCCCATCATAAAAAGTCATTAAAAGTGTTTGATACATACGGACAGCTTCTTTCTGGAAAGAGAAAGACAATTTTTTCCCTTCATTGAGAAGTGTCATTTTCATTTGATTTTGCAGGTCAGGTTGCTGTTGCATTTGTTCATTATTGATCTGATTGGAAATATCAACGAATTTTTGTATTTGCGTTGTAACAACATACATGGAATAATCATAAGTTTTCGCAGCAAGATAAAGAGCATGCGTGCGGTCTTCGATTTTTAGGTCATATGAACTTCCTTCCTTGATCAAGCTAATAAAATCCTCTTTGATTTTATTACAGTTTTTCATTAAGTTATTCACTCTATTTTTTCCTTCAACCAGATGATCTTTCCATTTTGTTAAAGCGTTAACCTTGATCAAAGCCTGTGGAGATTTTTTAAGAAAATCATTTTCAACATAATCGATCTTATTATTGAACCTCTGATAGAACTCTTCATAACTTTTATAATAAGCAAAAACTTCATAAATCGATTCCAGGGGTAAATTTAATCCGTCTTGTTTATAACTTGCTTCAACTTCCCTGAATTCGGAAATTTTATTATCCATACTCAGAAAATCTTTCAAAATAAAAAGACTGTCAACTTCAGATTTTATCCCTTTGAGTTTCTCTGCAGCCAAGGCGGACATCAGATCGATAGAAGGATCTTTTTTATAAAGTTTTCGAGCAAGAGTATCATATTTTTCTTCTTCTCCCCGATCATGATAAATTAATGCAACTTTTTGTAAAAACTCATTTGATTTAGGATGATTGGGGTGTTTATCTTCAAATGCAAGCATCAATTCGATTTCTTTATCTTCTTTTCCTAATTCCTGGTAAATCCTGATTGCATTTAGGTATATATTTTCTCTGCTGTCTTCTCCTGTATCCATGTCAGCAGCATCGTTATAAAGTTGGATATACATTTCTGCTGCTTTTTCTTTATTGTTGAATTGAGTTCCTTCATAAAATCCGATATTCTGAAGGCGAAGTTTATAGGCTTCGTTCGATTTATCAAATTTGCTTATGAACTGATTTCTTAATTCTTCGCTTTGATACCAATCACCCAGACTATCAGAAATTGACCAAGCATTAATATAAACGGCTAAAATATCTTCCTTATTTTCTTTTTGAGAAGCAATCTCCAGCAAAAGGTCAATAGCTTTTTGGTTATCTCCACCTTTTCTGTAAGCTTCGATAGCTTTAAGTTTGAATCCTAAACTTTTCTCATTATCTTTATTTTCCAGTTCGCTTACTAATCTCAGAAAATTTTCAGCTGCTGTGAAATAGTCTCCACCATCAGCTTGTTTATCAGCATTGGATTGGATAGAAGCTAAAATATTGTTATTGTAATTATTTTTTTCTTCATCAGTAGCATATTTACTTGCTTCTCTATAATAAATTTCAGCTAAGTTATAATCATTATTATGTTGGCTGATCTCAGCAAGACGGGCATTTGCCAGTTTCCTGACTTCATTTTCCAGATCGTACTCTAATAGTTTCGTATAATCAGCAAAAGCATTATCGAACTCATTACGGTTAAACCTGATCTCGGCTCTTTTATATGTTAGTTTAATTAAATCCGTTTCTTTGTTTTCAGTTGTATATGCAGGTGAATTAAGAGTTTCTTCATAATTCAAAGAAGCAGTAATAAATAATGAATCCAGGTTATCATTATTAAGAGAAATATTCCAGATCGTATCTATGTATGCTTGTTCAGTAATAGTTGGTTTTAAAATTTCATAAATTTTTTCATTACAATAAAAGATATTATCTTCAAATGCAAAAAAATCTTTATGATCCGGATAATTTATGTTGTATTCATTAATATATTTAATAACAGAAATAAAATGAGATGGATTTAGTGTACTTTCAGCAAGAACACCACTTGCATCGACAATCCTTTTTCGAATATCCGCAATTTTCTGGATATTTTCTTCTTTCAAATAAGAATTAAATTTAAGATAATCATCAACCAAATTTTTGTAAGCAATAAAATCTTCTTCCTTCTTTGACTTTTCGAAAACATTAAAATATTTTGGTTCGAGAAATTCATATGCATTTCTAATTACTTCAAATTGGGCAGAAAGATCTTTCTCAATATTAGCATTGAACCAGTCAGAATCAACATTATAATTATCAACAATTCTAACCATTTCATTAATAATTAGATCTTCTGCACGAAGATTATCTCTAGTTCGAGATGGATTATTTTTGTAGACCGTCATTACAGAATCGATAAATAGAGGACATTCCGGACTAAGAGGATAAAGATATAAATAGGAATTTATTAAATCAATTGCCTGGATAGGAGCATTATATTTAAGTTTTAATTCGATCGACCGCAAAATTATATTTTTACTGTATTTGTCACTAATAAATTCTACAAAAATTTCTTTTGCTTTTTCTGCTGCAATTGATGCTTGATTAAAATCCGAACCATCAAAGTCAATCAAACTAAAAGCAATGTTTTCGATCGCATCATCTTCAAAAAAGACTTTTTCTGTTTTAAGACTATCCGAATGAATAATATCCAGAATTTCCGTAAAATCTTGGATTGCTTGTTCGAATTGAGCACTACTGAAATATGTCCAGCCTCTTTGAAAAAGTCCGTAATTCCGTAATGGATCACCTTCTCGTTGAGAAATGATATCAAAATACTCGATCGCTTTTTGGAAATATTCCAAAGGTTGCCTGGAATCGAGAGCAATTTCAAAATATAATGTACCCAATCTATAGACTGCTTCAGTATTATATTTTGATTCCGGCATTGTTGTATAAATTTCCGAAAAAGCAGCGATCGATGTTTCTAATTTTTCCTCTGATAACCTGAGATTTTCAGGCCAGTTCATGACTAAATCGATATTTTTCTGACGTTCAATGTCTCTATCTAATAATTTTGCAGTAAAATCAAAATATCCGATATTGTATAAAACTATATCCTTGCTTGGAAAGTAGGGATCGTTCTCTAGGACTTTTTTATAATACGAAGCTGTGATTCCAGGATTATTTACATCGATTTCGATGCTCATTTCAGCTAGATTGAAATATAGGTTAGCCAAACCGGTAGAATTAGGATTTTCCTCAATATATTTTAATGTTCTATCATAAACACTTTTTTTATATGATAATTTTTTGTTATATTCTTGTTGTAATTTTGGATCAATGTCTTGAGAAAAGAGATTAATAGCAAAAAAAAATAAAACTAAGAAAATCAAAAAAAAAATTGTTTTGTCATTCATTTTTTAACTGTTCCTGGAACTCTTTATATTCTTCATCAATGTTTTGAGATTGTCTAAATAGCACATCCAATAAACTGATCTGGAATCTATCATTTTCTCCCACTATATCATCTTTCATTGTGGTTAAAGCATGATGATAAGTCTCTTTTAAAATATCATTATCTTCAACCAAAAGTTCTCTTTCTTTATCTAACCTTTTAGCAATTTTTTTATTGAATTTCTCAATGACTTCTTGTTTTATCGCAATCAGATCGCTTCTATTTTGTTCAATTGCATCAGCTTCTTCCTGAATCATAACTTTCATTTCGGAATCAGGTTCTCCTTGAAATTGTATTCTGGCTATTGTATCGAACGATTCCAGATTTCCTGCGAGTAATTCTATGGAATTATCACACATTGTTACGATGTTTGGATTATTAGTATTTCTAGCTATATTTCTTATCTCTTTCCAAGTATTTAATAAAAACTCTTCTTCCAACTTTTCTAACGCCAAAGCACGGGCTAATTCATAATCTTGTGATGAAATTTGTGTTTTATGACCAAGATACGAAATCATCTGAAGTGTTACTAAAGAGGGATCAGAATCCAAAATCCTCATATCAAGCATTTTCGGAATTTTTTTATTGGGTATGGTATTGGCTAGTTTTATAACAGCTTCCATTTCACTAATTGTATTGCTATATGAAAGATATTCTTCTTCTAACATTTCAATAGCAATTAATGTTATTGGATCAAGACCCTTATATAAAGATTGGAGAGCAGAATTTGTTTTCTGCAATGCAGACTCGATAGCATCCATTTTACCTTTGATCGAATTTCTCTCGGCTTCTGAAATGTCTTCTTTAGAGTAATCTTCTCTTAGATTTTTATATTTTCCGAGAAGACTGTATTTTGCATTCAATGTTTCCAAAAGAATATTGTTAACAGAAATTATTTCATTGAGTTTTTCTTCAACGGTGTTGATGTCGCCTTTTTCAAGATCAATCATTAAGACAGCAAATTTGGCAGAAGTAAAGTATTCACTTTTAACCGGATTATCAATTATCAGGGAGTAGTAATATAAAGCGTTATCGTAATCTTTAGCTTTTTTGTATTGAGTCCCGATTTCAAACATTATTTCGTCGAAGTTGATTTTCTTTTGATAAGCAGCCAGAGCAGCACCATAGTCCATAAAAAGAAGATCACCTTGGAGATCAATATATTGCTCGTAATAACTTAGAGAGGAATTCATATCTTCTTTTTCGGAATACAAACGAGCAAGTGTCAAAATCATGAAATCATAATAGGGAGTCGATGGTAGATATTCACTTTTCAAGGTTTCAAACTTTTCAATCGAAGTATTTATACCTTCTTCAAAATAGGCAATTAATGCCATCATCATTTCTGCACGAAAACGATATTCCCTTTTTTTCAAAAGTTGTTGGAATCCCTTTTTAGAATTATCAAAATCATCAATATTGTAATAAGATTGAGCTAATTGATATTTCTGTTGGCTGGATTTATTTGATGGAAATTTATTATAAAGTGTGATTAATTCCGAATCGAGTTCCTTAATAAAGTAAATCTCTTCCAATTGAAAAAGAGCTTGTTCGATTTTTGGAGAGTAGGGATAATTATTTACTACTTCTTCCAAAAGGTTTTGCGATTTATCTAAATTTCCTCTTCTTTTTAGGCTTTTTGCACGATAAAAAAGTATTTGATCTTTAAATTCAGGTACATCGCTATAGATTACTTTAAGCTCTCCTACCTTGGAACTTATTTCTTGTACATCTTTACCTTTGAACAAATCATCGATGACTCGAGTATCTTCGTTAAAAGCTCTTTCTATCTTTAAGAAATTGCCGTTCTTATACTGTTCGCGGATATCTTTTCTAAGATTAATTAAATTATAGAAATATTGTATTTCACCTTCGATAATTTCTAAACTACGCTGTTCTTCTTGAATTAACTGAATTAGAGTAGAATTATCTTGTTGGGCTGATAAAAAAAGAGACAGTAATAGAACAACACTAAAAAATATTTTTTTAGGATTCATTTTGGGAAATTACTCTTGAAGCAGTTTTCTTATTTCTTCTAATTCTTTTTCAGCTTGTTTTCTTCTTTCTCTGATCAATCGTAATTCTTCAAGAAGTGGGTTTGAATCATAATCAATGGGTTGTGTTTCCGGAAGAGTTTTTGTCATTGTTCTTTTGGCAGGAGGAACAGTACTTTTTAGATAACCGTCTTTTTGAGATGCTTTAATATCGGAAAAAGTATCTAAAGTATATTTGATACCAATTGCGAATTTTTGCCCATAATTATCTGTACCTTTAGTTTTGAAAAAATCTTCCAATCTATAGATACATCCTCTGAATGTAAAATTCTGGTAGTAGACATTAGCTCCAAGGTTCAAATTCTGGCTATCAAATTCAACATTAACACTGAAATTTCTAGTTGGTTTTACATCGATTCCTCCAAACATTCCTGAAAAATTCTTTACAATTGTTCTCGTTCCTTTAAACCTTCTAGTTCCAATTCCAAAATGAACAGTTGATTCAAGATTTTTTAACTGAGGAATTCCGGTAAGTAATAATGCCGATTTGCTTAATACAAAATAAGGTGAGTTTTTTATTAAATCTCTGGGATCAGTAAAGTCATAGTATTTTCCTGCTTGGTATGCATAACCTTCATCAAAATTATCAACTTTAGAACCGATATTCTCCACTCCAAAAGAAATTTGAGGAATCTTATCAGATTCACTTAAAACTTTGACTTTAGCATTTCCGTAAACAAGATCATGCTTGCTTATAACAAGACCGAGTTCAAATCTGTTCATAAGACCGAAACTAATAGCTGCAGCAAACTCATAACTATCAGGATTTGCAGAGATCCCGCTAACTTCTTCAGTAACACCTGGGATAGTCGCTTCACTAACAATGTAATTAACTAAAGAAAACTCTACCATTTTACTTGGAAGAATGTACGCGTCAGGTACATTGATATTTCCTAGTACAGCATAGGGGATTGCAAATGCTGAAGTAAAGAGAATTAACCCCACTAAAATAGTTAAAAATCTATTCATAATATACCTCCATTTTTTTCATGCCTCTTTTATCTAATTGACAATTTTTAAGTCAAGTATTTTTTTTATTTTGTTTCAAAAAAAAGTTTTAGATTATTTTGGAACAACAAAAATTTAGGAGAAGAATATGGGGAAAAAAATTAAATCAGAACTTGGGGAAAAAGGTGAAGATATTGCAGTGAAATATCTTACAAATAAAAATTATGAAATAATTGCTCGAAATTTTCATTCCCAATATGGTGAGATTGATATCATTGCTTTAAAAAATAATGAATTAATTTTTTTTGAAGTTAAGGCAAGAAAATCAAATTTTGAATCGGCATTTAGTAGTGTTTCTATTGCAAAACAAAAAAAATTATCCAAAACTGCATTATGTTTTCTGTCAAAGAACAATAAATACGATAACTTTTTAACAAGATTCGATGTTATCGCTATTATCTTTAACCAAAAAAAAATGTCCTTTAAAATTAAGCAACTAAAAAATGCATTTATGCCAATTTTATTCTAATAAACTTTCGTCGAAATCTTCTCCTCCGAGATATTCTTTCCAATTCGAAAGAGTAATTTCATTGTCATCATTACCACTATAAATCAACTTATAATTACCGCTTGTTTGGAGATCGATAAAGATATAAGTTAAATCCTGTTTCATTCTGTATTTCCATATTCGATAATCTTTGACTGTGTATTTAGTATAACTAACAGCGCCAAAATCTGATGGATTTAAACTTGTATCGATAGTAGTTTGTAATTTGCTGATTTCATCGGGAGGTCCCTTTTTTATATAAATTCGTCCGATATCCGTTTCCCAACCTTTTTTAAAATGGGAAAAATGTTGGTTGCAATATTGTATTCTTTCTCTAATTGTCTCTAAAAATTCATTTTCTTTGGTTACAGGGTTAGGATCATTTGAAGTCCAAAATCTTTCTAAAAAAGTTTTTTTCCCATTATTTGAAAGATTTTTTAAGAGTTTTTTTTCCTTGGATTTCAGAAAATATTGCAGGAGTTTATATTCGTCATCGAGATCAGGGAAAATCCGTTGAGATAGATCAACAATTTTTTTTACGCTGAAATAGTCTTTTGAGATACAGGTATCTTCCTGTTCGTTAGAATTTTTATCCTTGACTTGAATTATAATGTCATACACTCCTGCATCATAATCGGATATATCTATTTGTTTTATTCTAAAATTTTCAAAGTCAGAAGTTGTAAAATTTGATTTGATTTTTTCTAATGTTTTGTTTTTTTTCTTTACAGTTAATTTCTCTTCGATTGAAAATTCTCCTTTGTCATTTCTCGAAAAATTATACAATTTATAATAAATTGAAACATTGTTTTCTTCAGGAAGTGTAAAAATATGTTTTGTATCCACTAAAAAGAGTGTATCTCCGCGATGAAATTTTTCAAAATATTGAGTTGTATCTCTTCCTACAAATTCTAAGATTTCAAGATCACTGATCAATGTTCCGCGAGGTAGGAGTTCTGCTTTTTTCAGCCATTCCTTATTTTTTTTACTTTCTTCATTTTTGAACCTAATCTTTATTAGAAAGTCGGGTTTGGAAAGAGTTAGAATTATTTTATCGAGAAAAACATCGTCTGTAACTGTTTTCTCGAAACTGGTTACAATAATCCTGTTCGTAAATGAATCCCGATCTTCAATTTTCCCATTGTTTTCGAGAACGATGTCAACGAGAAGATTTGCCGTAAAACCAAATTCTGATTTTTCAAATTTCAGTTCATTATATGGAATTGAATAATTGATCTCAAAAATAGTATTTTTAGAATTATCAAGAAACCTGTTCTCATCAATAGAAACATTGAGAATACCGGGATTCAATTTAAAAAAGATCAATAAAAATATCGCATAAAGGATTAATTTTTTCATATTTCCTGCTTAATAATTGAAATCGAGATTGATCTTTGGTTTTTCGATATTTTCATTGATAAATGCGGTTAGATTTTTATCAGGAAAGACCTTCAATTTTTTGAAATGAATATTAAGATTTTTGAATTTTTTTGTTTCAACGGCAAAATGAATACCGAAATTCCCGGGTGATTTCGGGAATCCTTCTTTTATTTTTTTCGCAAATTCCGGAGTTGCATTCTCTTCATTCAATTTTAAATATATTTCTCCGGAAAGTTTTTTTGCTAATTCTTCGAATTCCAGGATTTTTTTAGGAATTATCCTTAATATATTTTCTTTTCCATTCGTATAATTATTCTTGTTTCCAATAATGAAAAATTCTTTTCCTTCTTCCATCCGCTTAAAATGATTCAAATAATCTTTATCAAAAAGAGTAACTTCAAATTTTCCGACTAGATCTTCAAAAATTATAATGGCAAAAGGATTTCCTTTTTTATCGGTTTTTTTGACAATTTCAGCAACAACTCCGGCAATGGAAATATTATTGGGAATTTTTTCAGGATGGTATTCCGCATCGTTAGTATTGATATTCGTCAATAATTTGATGATCGATTCGTATTGATTAAGCGGATGCCCGGACCAATAAAAACCGAGGATTTTCTTTTCATTTGTCAATTTCTGATTGAGAGACCATTCATGAATTTCCGGAAGTTTTGGTAAATATTCATCCTCTTCGGTATCGTCCAAAAATGAATCGAAAAGCATTATCTGTCCCCGTTTTTTTTCGGTCTGGACACCGGAAGCATATTCCAGGGCATTTTCAATTGCAGCAAATTTTTGCGCTCTGTTCCCATCCAGGTCATCCAAGGCTCCTGAAAAAATAAGACTTTCCAGAACTGCTTTATTGACAGCCATCGAATCGACGCGCGAGCATAATTGAAAGATATTTTTAAATTCTCCATTTTCCTTTCTTTCTTTCAGGATGGAACAGATAGCAGCACTTCCGACATTCTTGATCGCTTTCAAACCGAACATGATCTTTTTTCCCTTTACCAAAAATTCCTTTTCACTTTTATTAATATTAGGAGGTTCGACTTCGATTCCCATTTTTTTACATTCATCGATAAAATAAGGTATTTTTGTCGGATTATCCTCCAGGGATAAAAGTGCAGCCATGAATTCTATATCATAATGCGTTTTCAGGTACGCAGTCTGGAAAGCAACATAAGCATAAGCAGTTGCATGACTTTTGTTGAAAGCATATTTTGCGAATTCCTGCCAGTCTTTCCAGACCTTCTCGATGATACGCGGTTTGACTTTTCTTTCGGTCGCACCTTTGAGGAATTTCTCATACAGTTTGCTCATTAATTTTTTCTTTTTCTTGCCCATCGCTTTACGCAGAATATCGGCTTCGGAACCGGTAAATCCTCCCATATCACGAGCGATCTGCATCACCTGTTCCTGGTAAACGGTTACGCCATAAGTTTCCTGCAAAGCATTTTCCATTAAAGGATGGATGTAATGGACTTTTTCCTTGCCGTGTTTCCTATTAATAAAAGATTCGATGAACTGCATCGGACCCGGACGGTAAAGAGCAACCATCGCGATCAGATCGTCGAAAACATTCGGTTTTAGTTCACTCAAATATTTTTTCATACCTGCTGATTCGAATTGGAAAACTCCGTCCGTCCAGCCATTCGCCAATACTTGATAAGTTTGTTTATCCTTCAGATCTACATTATTTATATCGATAGTTTTTTTCTTTGATTGCTTTACCAATTCGACTGCTTTTTTGATTATGCTTAAAGTTTTTAGACCCAAAATATCCATTTTCAGCATTTTCAGTTCATCGAGCCATTTCCCTTCATACTGGACGATCACTGCCGGTTCGCTGCCCTTCTGACTGGTTATCGCGAGAGGAACATATTTTGTTAAATCTCCGGGACCGATGACAACTCCGGCAGCATGAATTCCGATATGACGCACCAGACCTTCCAGAACTTTTGAATAAGTCAGGATGGATGCATAAATGTCATTACTTTTCATCGTATTCGCAAATTCTTTCGATTCCCGTAATGCCATATCTAAAGTTATTTTGGGAATGGAGGGAATAAGTTTCGTGATTTCATTGGCTTTGGCAGCAGAAACTTCCAGAACGCGAGCCACATCTTTGATCACGGATTTTGCTCCCAAAAGATTGAAAGTTACGATTTGCGTAACGCTTGTCCTGCCGTATTTTTCCACGATATAATCGATGATCTTCGTACGTCCTTCCGCACAAAAATCAATGTCGAAATCGGGCATTCCGATCCTTTCCGGGTTGAGAAATCTCTCGAAAAACAAGTTATATTTCAGCGGTTCGATTTGAGTAATATCCAATAAATACGAAACAATACTACCCGCAGCAGAACCTCTTCCGGGACCGACCGGAATATCCATCCGGCGAGCTGCATCGATCAGGTCTTTCGCTACCAGGAAATAACCTTCGAATCCCATTTTATGGATCACGGAAAGTTCGTATTCGATCCGCGTTTCGATTTCATCGGTTATTTTCGGATATTTCTTTTCAGCCCCTTCCCGGCAAAGAAATTTCAAATATTCCTGCATATCTGAATAACCTTTGGGGATCTCGACTTTAGGTAATAAAAAGTTATTATAATCTAGTTTCAAATCGATCTGATCAGCGATTTTTATGGTATTTTCATACGCTTCCGGAATTTCCGGGCAAAGTTTTTTCATTTCATCTTCGGATTTGAAATAAAGTTGATTTGTGTTGTATTTAAGCCGGTTGGGATCGGAAAGTGATTTACCTGTCTGAATACAAAGCAGGACATCGTGCGCATCCGCATCTTTTTCATAAAGATAATGACAATCGTTTGTTAGAACCAGGGGAGTTTTCGTATCTTTTGCGAGTTGGATCAGGAGCGGTTTTATAGTTTTTTCTTCATCCAAACCGTGATCTTGAATTTCGAGATAAAACCTATCAGGGAAAATTTTTTTATAAAACTCGACAACTTTTTCGGCTTCTTTGATCTTCTTAATTAATAATAGATAAGGAATCTCACCTTTGACGCATGCTGAAAGGCAGATCAAGCCTTCCGCATATTTTTCGAGGAGAGATTTGCTGATCCGCGGTTTATAATAAAATCCTTCGAGAAAAGCGATCGAAGAAATTTTCATCAGGTTCTTGTAACCGGTCAGGTTTTTTGCTAATAGTACGAGATGATGTCTTATTTCTTTTTTTGCTTCCGGGTCATCGAAGGCGCGGTCAATGACATAAGTTTCGATCCCGATGATCGGTTTTATTTTTTCTTTCAGGGCAGTATAATAAAAATCTATTGCTCCGAACATATTCCCATGATCGGTCATGGCAACAGCCGGCATTTTGTATTGTTTTGCTAGTTCTACCATTTTATCGACACGGCAGGCACCATCGAGCAGACTATATTGAGTGTGGTTGTGTAAGTGGATAAAAGTCATAGATTTTCCCTCAAAAACAAAATTTAAAAAAAGATGGAAGTTAATTTTCAAATATTAACAAATTTTTCTGAAAATTCACCCCCTTTTTCATGAATTTGAGAAAATATTTTAGGGATAATAAGTCAATGATAATTTATAATTTTTTTCCACAAATTGGTAACTACTTTTATTTAGAATAAGATACGATTTTGGAATAGATAATTGAATGTTTCGAAATAAGTGATTTAATTTACTTTAAAATAAGAAAGTTACGATCAATATTCCGCAGACAAATATAATAATCGCCAAAATAACGATCAGCAAAGCCTTTGGAAGTTTTAACAGATTTCCGCATTTCGGACATCTTTTAGCTTTCGAACTGACTTTTTTACCACAATTTCGGCATTTAATTTGTTTCATTTGAACCTCACAAAACTTGTTGAATTTTTGAAATTTGGCAGGTCATTATTTATAAATTTCTTAAAGCCAGAAAAACCAATAAAGGAATAATAACACTCAACATCAAAAATAATACGGATAAAACCTGTAATAATTTCCCTTTGGCTTTTGCTTTCTCCCCGGTTTCGAGTTTTATGTTTCTGAGAACCTTGATGCCCGGGGGAGGAAATTGTCGTGATTCGATGATCGATCTTCCCAGTTTAAATAAATATAAGCATAATCCCAAACCAAAGATGAACATGATCATAAATATAATGAAAAAAGTTCTTTTCATATTTTGGATTGCTGTTTCGGGAGAATTTTCCGCAAGGATCGATATTTCAGTCAATCTACTCCGAAAATATGTTAGCAAGACAAATCCGAGAATGACCAGTATAAGAGCAATAAGCAATATTTTTTTTCTATACTTTTTATCAGCTTTGATGACGATTTGTTCATCCTTCATTTTTTTGGTCCTTTTTATTCTCCTTAACTTTTTTATTTGATAATGAAAATGAGTCAACAAAGTTTTTATAAATTTTTTATAAAAACAGGAAAAAATGATTGACAAGATTTCGCTGACAATAAACTCGGTGACCGTGTAGTCAGTGAGGAAAAATAAAATGAATAAAAGACAGATACAAAAACAGAAAACGCGGGGAATAATCCTGCAAACAGCGAAATCGTGTTTCAAGAAAAACGGATTTCTGAAGACCACAACATCCGAAATCGCATCAAAATCGAAGGTTGCACACGGGACTTTATTCCTGCATTTCAAAAGTAAAGATGTATTGATCATCGAAATCCTCGATTCGGAAATGGATAAGATCAGCAAACAGATTTTCCAAATAATTAACGAATCGAACGACTTTGAACTTTTACTTTCCAGATATTTAGATTTTCTTCAGGAACGGGAAGATATTTTCGCAATTTTAGCCAGAGAAATGCCATTTTATTCTTCCGAATTGAGAAGGAAAATCCTGTTCCGAGAATCGATCATCCGCAGTCATTTCCATAAAGCGATTTCCGAAGGAATCAAGTCGGGAAAATTCAGAAAAATTAATATTACTCCGGCTCTCAATTTCCTGTTTGGAACTTTCAATTATTATTTAAGTTTGAAACCGATATTCGTCAAAGAAGGAAGTGTGATCGGAAAGTTCAAAGAAAGTATCATTTCAACATTTATGGAGTTTATCAGTTGAAGTTATTGATTTTGGTGGAAATTATTTGAATCGGGAACTGTATCCCCATCGTCCCGATGGGAATTCCGAACAAATGAAATAATAAAGAAAATGGGTAACACAAAGACCATCGAGACGATGGTGATACAGGAGTTCCAATGAAAAAGATTTTAATCTTATTATTAATTATTCCGTACTTATTTGGTTCGGAAGTAGAAGAGAAGGAGAGACCAAAAGTGTATTTTACGAAAGATATTTCTGCCGATGGAGTGATGAAAGTTTATCAACATTTTGCAGACAAGATCGAAGGAAAGGTTGGGATAAAAGTTCATTTCGGAGAGGAAGGAAACAAGAATTTCCTTTCTCCGCATCTGCTTAAAAAACTGGCAGAAGAACTGGATGCGAATCTGATCGAGACGAATGTTTTATATATCAGTAAACGCAGATATACGGAAAGCCATATCGAACTGGCGAAATCACACGGATTCGATTTTGCTCCTATCGATATTTTGGACGATGAAGGTGAGATCGAAATTCCAGTAAATCTCAAACATTACAGAACCGTCAAAACCGGCAGTCATCTCGATAATTATGAAACTCTGATTATTTTTACGCATGCCAAAGGTCATATGATGTCCGGAATGGGCGGAGCAATTAAAAATGTTTCGATGGGACTCGCTTCGATTGCGGGAAAAATGGCAATGCATGCATCCTCGATTCCGAAATATAAACCGAGTGCTTGCACTTCCTGCGGATTATGTGTTCCGGAATGTCCGGGTAATGCCATTTCCATAGATCCGTTGATTATCGATATGGATAAATGTATCGGCTGCGGAAAGTGTATCGGTGTTTGTCCGACTCACGCTTTCAGTGTTCCCTGGGGAAGCACAGGAATCGATGTTTTCCAGGAAAGGATAGCGGAATATGCCAAAGGAATCACGAACTATAAGAAGAACATCATCTACATCAATGTGCTGGCAAATATCTCCAAATCCTGCGATTGCGACAGTTGGGCACCTAAACCCTTTATGGATGATATCGGGATTCTCGCTTCAACGGATATTGTTGCTATCGATAATGCCAGTTATGATTTGATAGATAAAGAACATAAATGCGAGGATACTTTCCAGAAACATGTCTCCGTAAGCGGCAGGAAACATATTAATTATGCACAGAAAATCGGATTGGGAAATATGGAGTATGAGTTGATAGAGTTGGATTAAACACAAAGAATGGACTCGACTTCAAAGCGAAACCTGGAGTTGAGAACATTCGAATATCCAATCCGTCAAAAGCCGGACACGGTATCGAACAAGAAATTTCCAATGATGAATAAACACACCTCCTCCGATAAATCGGGGGACTCCTCTCAAGAGGAGATTTTTCTTCGCGCTCTCTGCGTCTTTGCGGTAAATAATTATTCGTTTTGTTAGTTGAAAAATTATAAGGATGGAAACGATGAAAAAGATTCTATTAGTTTTGTTAATACTTATAACAGGAAAATTTTATTGTCAAATGCAGTATCCAATAACTCCTAAAAAAGCAGTTCATGACACATTACACGGAACAATTATCACCGACAATTATCGCTGGTTGGAAGATAGCGAAAGCGAAGATGTTCTAAAATGGTCGGGAGAGCAGAACAAAATTACACGCTCGTATCTCGATAAACTTCCGCAAAGAGAAAAACTGATAAAAAAATTCAACGAACTCTGGCGTTATGATGATATTGGAACTCCAAAGATTTGTTTGGATAGCGAGAGGATTTTCTTATGGGAAAAGAAAAAAGATGATGAGAAGTGGAGAATGCTGACCAAAGAAAACAAAGAAGCAGAATTCGAAATTCTGATAGACCCGAATCTCTGGGATGAATCAGAAACTTTAAGCGGAAGTTCCTATTCCCGCGATGGAAAATATTTTGCTTATGGAATCGCAGAAGATGGAAATGAAAATCCAAAAGTCAGGATTATGGAAGTTCAAACCAAAAAAATCCTGTCGGACACATTGCGGGGACAACGGCAATATGTAACCTCCTGGCTGCCGGATAAATCCGGATTTTATTATTCCGCTCGACCGGCAAAAGGTGAGGTTCCGGAAGATGAAGAAAACTATTGGCAGGCAATTTATTTTCATAAACTTGGAACTTCTGCAAAACAGGACAAAAAAGTCTATTTTGATAACGAAAACAAAAAAATAAGGCACAGTATTTGGTTTTCGGAATGCGGAAAATATATGCTGTATTATAGAGGTTTGGACAGAAAGAACGAATACCGTTTCAGGAAAATTGATGAACAAGAACTAATCCCGATTGTTACTGGTTTCGATGCCAAATATTCCGTCGAAATAATCAATGACAAAATCCTGATAAAAACTGATAAAGATGCTCCCAATGGCAAAGTATTTATCACAGATTTAGAACATCCGACTCAAGAATATTGGAAGGAATTCCTGCCCGAACAGCAAGACAGATTATATTATTCTTCTCCGATTGCCGGACATATTTACGCTGTTTATCAGCATAATGCTTATACATTAATAAAGATATATTCATTGGAAGGCGAATATATTCATGATTTAACTCTTCCAATCCTCGGTTCCGGATATGTCAGCGGTTATTGGTCAAAAGATGATATTTGGGTTTACTTCTCTTCTTTTACATATCCTTCTGTTACTTATAAATATGATTTTCAAAACGATAAATTGGATATTTATAAGGAGTTTCCCTTAGATATCGAAGTTGATGAATTTACTGCTGAACAAGTCTGGTATAATTCCAAGGATGGAACTCCTGTTTCTATGTTTCTGGTTCACAGGAAAGACATTGTTAAAAATGGGAAAAATCCTGTTCTTTTAAGCGGTTACGGAGGATTTAATTCTTCTCAAACACCTTTTTTCTCTACCAGTACTATTGTCTGGCTGGAAGCCGGAGGAATGATGGCAATTCCCAACCTGCGAGGTGGCGGAGAATACGGCGAAAAATGGCACGAAGCCGGAATTAAAGAATTTAAGCAGAATGCTTTTGATGATTTTATTGCTGCTGCCGAATGGCTGATAGAAAACAATTACACAAATCCTGAAAAACTGGCAATTGCCGGCGGAAGCAACGGCGGACTTCTGGTTGGAGCAGTAATGGTGCAGCGTCCTGAATTGTTCAAAGTAGTTTATTGCGGAGTTCCTCTGCTGGATATGATTCGTTATCATAAATTTGGTCCTGCCAGGTTCTGGATAAATGAATACGGAAGTTCGGAAGACCCGGAGCAATTCAAATATCTTTATGAATATTCTCCCTATCATAATGTAAAAGGTGGAACGGATTACCCGGCAATTATCATAACAGCGGGAGAAAATGACGCCAGAGTTCATCCGTTGCACGCTCGAAAAATGACTGCCCGTCTGCAGGAAGCAAATCCGAATGGAGAACCAATCCTGCTTCTGCAAAGGAAAAAATCCGGTCATCACGGCGGTACAACACTTTCCGTTCAGATTGAACAACATGCAGATATCAGAGCATTTCTGATGGAACAACTCGGGATGTTATGTAATTGGAGAAGATGAATATCCAATCCGTCAAAAGCCGGACACGGTATCGAACAAGAAATTTCCAATGATGAATGAACACATCTCTCCCGCTAAATCGGGGACACTTCTCGAGAGGAGATTTATTCAAAAGTATTCCGTGTCTTCCAACTTAAGTCAAGATCGGCTAAAGCCGATTTAACTCAAGTTTTCCTTTGCGTTCTTTGTGTCTTTGCGGTTTTAATCAGATTAGAAGAGCAAGAAGATTTCTGATTTTGGAAGTATTGAGATTGTAATGATGAAAGAAGTTCTCAATACTTCAAATTTGTTTTGTTCGTCTTGTTCGTTTTGTTAGTTGCTAAAAAATTGGAGGAAAAATGTATAAAATTTATACCTGTCAAAGTTGCGGGAAAGTTCTAAAAAACAAAGAAGATTTTGCCGGAGGAGAAATCGGAAATCCGTTCTGCAAAGACTGCACGGATGAACTCGGTTACGGGAAAACATTTTCCAATATCATCGGAGATACCAAAAAATTCCTGATGGAGCAGATGTCTGTTTCGGAAGAAGAAGCGGAAAAAATGGCGGAAGAAAATGTCTCGAAAATCCCTTTTTGGGTAAAAAGGGAGGAATTGATGCAGAACAAAGAACTGCTGATTATCACAGATGTCGGGAGCACAACGACAAAAGCAGTTCTACTCAAAAAAGAAGATTCCGGATTCAGGATTATCGAGATTTATAATTCACCGACAACAGTTGAAAAACCTCTGGAAAATGTGAATGTCGGAGTTTTCAATGCCATCAAAAAATTGGAAGAGAAATCAGGTCAGAAGATACTATCTGATAATAAAGGAGAATCCGGTTTTGCATTCGAGGAAAATGTTCTCTATTTAACGACCAGCAGTGCCGGAGGAGGTTTGCAAATCCTTGTTATCGGTTTGACTCTATTCGATTCTGCCAGCAGCGGAGAACGAACTGCTTACGGAGCCGGCGGTGTTATTCTCGAAACATTTGCCATCGATGATAAAAGAACTTCCCTCGAACAAATGCAGGCAATGAACATTCTGCATCCGGATATTATTCTGATGTGCGGCGGCATCGATGGAGGTGCAATTGCTTCGCTGATGAGATTGGGTGAAATCCTGCAACTTGCCGAACCCTCACCAAAATTTGGTGAGAAAAATAAAATCCCGCTGGTTTTTGCCGGGAATGTCGATGCTCAACCCTTTATTTCAGGATTATTCAAAGATAAATTTGAACTTTTTCTCACTCCTAATCTGCGTCCTACGATGAAAACCGAAAACCTGGTTCCGGCTCGTGAGAAAATCCATAAACTTTTTATGAATAATGTGATGGAGCAGGCACCCGGTTATTCCGATTTGAAAAAGAAAGTCTCCGACAATATTATTCCAACTCCACTCGGAGTTATCCGCTCGCTGCAACTCATCAGCCAAAATCTGGATGAGAATGTGATGTCCGTCGATATCGGCGGTGCGACAACCGATGTTTTTTCCAATATTCAAGGTGAGTATTTCCGCACGGTCAGCGCCAATTACGGGCTTTCTTACAGCATTTCCAATGTCATGAAAGATGCCGGATTTAAGAACATTAGAAAATGGCTTCCGGAAAATACGGATGAAAATTATATCCGCAACTATATTTCCAACAAAATGCTTTATCCGACCTTTAATCCGACTGCTGATTTTCAAATCGCGGTCGAGCAGGCAATAGCGCGGGAAGCGATTTCCATGTCCAAAAAGCAACATCTTGAAATGAATTTCAATACTGCGAATATTGGTTTTCTGGAAAAGGTCAAGTATCGGGATTTGGAAAAGATAACGGAGATGTTTTATTTTGAGAAAGAGAAGGAAAAGCACAGTTTTCACATTTTCGACATCAATATTTTGATTGGAGCCGGCGGCGTTATTTCCCACACACAAAATAAAAATCAAGCATTTGCCGTGATCATAAACGGATTCCAACCGCAGGGAATCACGGAAATCTGGCGTGATAAAGATTTCATTACGCCGCATCTGGGAAAATTGAGCGAGGTTAACGAAAAACTCGCTTCCGAATTATTGGAAAAAAACTGCTTTGAGAAGTTGGGAATTTACATCAAAGTGATGGGAAAAAAATTCAAAAAAGGTCATCCTGCGATGGAAATTTCCTGCAAAAATGAGACTCATATTATCAAAGTTAATGAACTTCTTTTTTGGGAATCTGACGCAGAAGAAACTCTGGAAATAAGGATGGAAAAAGGATTTTATTTGAATGGAGTGGATGAGCATTTTACTTTGAAACCCGGGCTTCCCATTCTCATCGATACTTATGAAAATACCGATTCCGAAAGGATGAATCAGACTTTGAAATTATTTAATTTCGGGAATGAACCGCAGGAAATCGAGAGTTCCTTCCAAAATTTTATGGGAGAGAAAAAGATCGAGCAAGGTGAGTTTATTCACAAAGTTGAACTGCCTTATGCAGGAAATATTCTGGTCGAGGAAGGTCAGGAAGTTAATCCTGAAACTGTGATCGGGGAAAATCTTTTCGATCCCCCTAAAATTTATGTAATTTCTTTGTTCGATAAAACTTATCTTCATCTGAACCGGGATAATATCAAAAAATCTTTGCTGATCAAAGAAGGAGAAGAAATAAAAGTCGGGAAAAGAATCGCCGAGATCGGAGACCGCAGTTTGCTCGATGAACTTACCTTCCAGCATTATTATTTCGAATCTCCAATTCGCGGAAAAGTCGAAAAAATTAATTACGATTCCGGCACCATTGTTCTACGGGAAATCCAGGATTATTCCACCAAACCGAAAATCGTGAACATCGCTAAAAAACTGAATATCCCTCCCAAACTAACCAAAAGATATATGAAAAAGGAACTGAACGATTTTGTATATGCCGGTGACCTGCTCGCTTCCAAAATCATCGATGCGACCGGTTTGAGTTATCCGCTCATTGCTTCTACTCCCACCACAGGAACAATAAAAAAAATCGATACTATAACCGGAAAAGTTACGATTCAATATGAGAAAGAACCTTATCGGAAACAGGCGGGAATTTCCGGAAAAGTCTCCACACTCGAAGCGGGAAGATCTGCTTCGATTTCTTATCGAGGATTCAAATTGAAGGGAATTATCGGATTTGGTGCGGAAGCATACGGAAAAGTGCGTTTCATAAATACTAAAGATCAAATCAGTAATTGCGAATTTGGAGAGATCGTTGTGATCCCTCATAAAGTTGATATTGAGTTTCTGAAAAAAGCCGCACACCTCAAATTGAAAGGAGTTATCGCTCCTTCCATCGATAATTCCGATCTGGTCGATTTTATTGGAGAAGAGATCGGAGTTGCCTTGACTGGAAATGAGAATGTTCCGTTTCCTTTGATTCTGACGGAAGGTTTTGGTGATTTTGCGATGGAAGATGCTTATTGGGAATTCTTCAAACAAAATAACGGAAAGAGCGTTTGTATAAACGGGCACACACAGATTCGGGCAGGAGTGACAAGACCGGAGATCATAGTTAATTAGTTGAACTGGTTGAATTTGTTGAATTCGGGGGGAATTGGTTGATTGGTTGAATCAGGAAAACTTTCCGAACGGTTTCTGTCAGTGTTTTTTCTACTGACTTTCGGAATGGTTGAAAAACTAAACTGTTAAAAAGTTGAATTTTAATGAGGGGGAATCTAATGAATTGGAGATATTATGCAAAAGTATTTAATTGCCGATATTGGTTCCACAACAACCAAAGCATTTCTATTCACCGAAAATGGCGAAAATCTCGGTTCTTCAAAGGTTCCAACAACAATAGAAAAACCGGATGAAGATGTAAAAGTCGGACTCCGGAATTCCATCAGTAGGATTAAATCTGAATCGAAGATAAAAATTGTTGATAAAGACGGTAATTTATTACCTGATACAAACCTTTTAATCACCAGTTCTGCAGGCGGCGGTTTGGAAATGGTCGTCGTTGGATTGACTGATCTCTATTCTGCGATGATTGGCAGGAAGGCTGCACTTGGTGCCGGAGCAATTATTACGGATGTTATCTGTGGTGGAGATGGACGCGACATGGATGATAAGATAAATATTCTCAACGCGATCTGTCCGGATATGATCTTACTTGTCGGCGGTACAAACTCAAATTATACAGACAACATCTGTAGAACAGCAGAATATTTACAAAATGCAAAAATAATTAATAAATACAAACAACATCCAATCCCGATCCTTTATGCCGGAAATGAAAATGCCAGAGATGAAATTCAAAATATTCTGGAAGACTATCCTCTATTTCTGGAGAAAAATGTTTGCGAAGATTTCAAATTGTCAGACATCGGTGATCTCAAAAAGAAAGTAATCGAAATCTTTTATAATCATGTGATGGAGGATGCTCCCGGTTATGCACCCTTAAAAAAAATGGTTGTAACACCGATCTTGCCAACCCCGATCGCAGTTACCAAAACTCTCCAAATCCTTTCAACTAAATTTGAAAATGTTCTCCTTTTTGATATTGGAGGAGCAACTACCGATGTTTTTACGATTTACAACCAAAAATTAAATCGATCCGTATCTGCTAATGTAGGAATGAGTTACAGCATCGATAATGTGCTGAAGAATGCCGGATTGGAAAATCTAAAAAAGTATTTACCACAGAGAATTCAGGATGACGAAATTCTCAATTATATTGGAAATAAAAAATTACATCCAACTTCTTTAGCAGTTACGGAAACAGAGAAAGAAATTGAAAAAGCAGTAGCCATCAATGCGATTCAAATTGCCTTGAAAAACCACTTTGAATTATATAAAGATGAAATAGAAGAGCATGATGAAGTATTTTATAAAAGTAAATTTCTTCGCTCAAAAATGACTCTTAAAAAATTCTACAGATCTTTCAATTCTGTGATAGGAAGCGGTGGGATCGTTTCCAATAATTTTCCTGATATCAGCAAAGAGATAATTCTCTCGGCATTGGATAGGAAGCAGATAAATAATCTTTTTTTAGATAAGAATTTCCTTGTTCCGCATATCGGGGTAATGTCGGTTTTTAATCAAAAGTTAGCCGGGAAAATTCTTTATGAACATTCGCTTTTGAACCTGAACAATGAAATCTTGGGAAAACCGGATTTTCCAACAAATAATTCAACTTACATTATCAGGAAATTGAAAATAATCAAGAATCCTGAAATCGTAATTCAAACCAAAGAAAGAATAAACAAATCGGTTGGAAGTTATATTCACAAAAACGAAATTCTCTTTGAAAAAAATGAAAAGTATTACAGACTGTATTCTTTACCGGTTCAGTATGGAGAAGACCAGGAAATTAAATGGATCGCTCCTGCTAAAGTTTTTAAAAAAGATGAACGAATTGCTCGGATATCTACTTTAAAATATAATCCTTTTATTGTTGCTCCCATCGATGGTGAACTTTTAGAAATCAAAAAATATGCCATTATTTTCAGGGAATTATCGGATATAGACCTGGTCAAACTTTATTTATATATACCCGGGATATCAAAGAAAAAATCGAAAACAATCGTCATGAATATGATCATGGAAAAATATGCAGACGGATTATTAACCAGAAAATTCAAACAAAATGAAGTGATCATCAGCGATAGACAATTTGGATTTTTTATTACTTCACCGATTTCGGGAGAAGTTGTTGAATTTGAACAAGAAATGCTCACAATTACTTTAAAAAGGATCGAAAAAACAACAGTGATCAAATCTTATGCTTCGGGTTCGGTAATTCGAAATGAAGATAATCAGATTCATTTAAGATCAAAGGGGAAACTGGTAAAAGGTGCATTCGGAATTGGCAGAAATTGTCTGGGACTTTTTGGAAGATCGATAATTCCGATCAAAAATAAAAACGATTTGGATGAATTAGAAAATTCCGATTTGAGTGGTGGAATTGCTTACGATATTCCGTTCAAAGATTTTGAAAATTTTCGGCAGAATTGTCTTCATAAAAAAATCGAACGACCTTTGTTGATCCTTGGTAAATTCAGAGAATATCATCAATCGGAAGATTTTACCAAACTTTGTAATTTCGTTTACAATAAAGAAATATTCCTTTCAGCATTTACCAGAATTCGGGCTGGCGTCGAAAGACCTTTTATTTATTTTGAGGAATGAGAAGTGAATTAGTCGAATTGGTTGATTGGTTGAAATGGGAGATTCCTGGCGGACAAATACGCTCTCCAGAATCAAAGAAAGAATTCTGAATTATTCCGTTAATTCAATATTTTTCGTTTATTCAGTTTATTTCGCAGGAATAAATTTATTCTTCCCAATACTCCCGCATCAACTTCCCAACCCACTCCGGTTGCCTGATCTCTCCTTGCGGCAGAAATCCCCGGAAAATTGGTTTAATATCCAGCACCGGAGTAACATCGATCGCATCGAGGTGAGATACTATTAATATTCTGCCTTCCCGGTTGATGAGATTGACAATTGTTGAGCCGAGATGATTTGGTCTATCCTTTTTCCGTTGGGCAAAAACTCCGACTTTCGGCAGATCCGGATTTTCTCGCGGATGTTCGCTTCCCAGAAGAGTTTTGTCTGATTTATGGAAATAGTAAATGATTTCCAGATGAGAAAATTCTTCTATTCCAGCGAAACATTCTTCAGGAATTTCATCTATCAATTCGATTTCGGAAAGTACATTTTTCCAATTGTCATCGACAGGTTCTTTGCGATTATTCCTGACAAAAGCGATAGGTTCTAAAATAAATGTTCTATTCATAATTTTTCCCAAACTTCCGAAGTTTAGAAAACTCCTGAAGTTTTCCTTTCTTAAGAGAAAAAACTGATTTTGGATTTTATCCGTCAAGAAAATACCTTTACAAAAAACTCAATCAGAAATCTATCGACCTATATTTTATGTTATATAAATTAACTATTAGGTCATATAGCATAAAAAGAAGGTCATTATGTTAGAAGGATTATTAGGTTCAATAAATGTTGAACGGGTTCTCATCTTCATCTTTTGCCGGGATGAAGGTTACGCCCGGGAAATTTCTAAATTCTATCAAATAGATTTATCGCCTATCCAAAATCAATTAAAAAGGTTAGAAAACAATGGAATTTTAGTCAGCAAAAATGTAGGCAAAACCCGTGTTTTTTCCTTAAATTTAAGATATTCATTCCTCAAAGAGTTGAAATCATTATTGGAAAAAGCATTGTCTTTTTACCCGGAAGATTTAAAGGAATCTTTATTGAACTTTAGACGCAGACCAAGAAGAACGGGAAAACCAAAATGAAACAAATATCAGAAATGAACATTGGAGAATTAGCAGCATACATTTCTACACATTTGAAGAAAAACGGAATCGAAGTTGTCTTAACCGGTGGAAGTTGTGTGAGTATTTATTCAGAAAACAAATACATTTCTATGGATCTGGATTTCGTTGAGATGTCCTTTTATAAAAGGAAAGAAATAAAGAGAATCCTTACTGAAATTGGCTTTCAGGAAGAAAATAGGTATTTCAAAAATCCTGAAAGTGACTTTCTTGTTGAATTTCCACCCGGACCTTTAGCAATTGGAAGTGAACCCATAAAAGGTATAATCACACTTGAATTTGAGACAGGAAATTTAAGGCTCATCTCTCCAACAGAATGTGTAAAAGATCGATTGGCAGGCTTTTATTTCTGGAATGATAGGCAATCTCTGGAACAAGCAATTCTGGTTGCTTCGAATAATCAAATCAATATGAATGAAATTAGAAAATGGTCGATGAAAGAAGGAGAAGAAAAGAAATTTCAGATGTTTTTGGAGAAAATTTATACTTTAAATTAAGGTTTGTTTTCTTCAGTTACGAAAAACCTTGACCCGAATAAACAGAAATTATTTTTATCAAACCACAATTAAATAAGGAGGATATTATGTATGACGATTTTGATGCAGGAGCGGCTGCCGGATTAGGAGCAGGTTTTATCATTTTTTATATTGCTTTAATTATTTTCTTTATCGTGGTTCAATGGAAAGTATTTGAAAAAGCGGGAAAACCCGGCTGGGGTTGCATCATTCCCATTTACAACATTATTTTAATGATGGAAATTGCCGGTCGTCCGGGTTGGTGGTTTTTGCTTCTGTTGATTCCGGGTGTGAATATTGTCATCGATATCATCGTAATCTTTGATATTGCGAAAGCATTTGGCAAGGGAACGGGATTTGGTTTTGGATTGTTATTTCTTCCTATCATATTTTTCCCGATCCTTGCTTTCGGAAGTGCTGAATATGAGGGTATAACTCACTGAACACCGTGAATTTATTTTGAAAACAATGGCAAAAATAGTTTACGGTCTATCAGGAGAAGGTTCGGGACATTCTTCGCGCTCACGGGAAATGATCTCACATTTGATCTCGCAAGGTCATACAGTCAAAGCAGCAAGTTATGATCGAGGTTACCGGAATCTGAAAGATGATTTCGATGTGTTGGAAATCGTCGGTTTGCGGATGATCAACAAAGATAACAAGATCGCCAGATATAAAACTCTAACGGAAAATCTTTCGCTCGTTCCGGGTGGTGTAGAATCTTCCAATATCCTCAAACAGAAATTATTTAAAGATTTCCAACCTGATGTTGTTATCACCGATTTTGAGCCGATGACCGCTTACCTGGCAAATTATTTCAAAATTCCTTTGATCACTATCGACAATCAGCACCGAATGCGATATATGGACTTCAATTATCCTTTGGAGATGAAAGCAGATGCGATCCTCGTCGAAAATCTGATCAGAGCGATGATCCCGCGACCTTGTGTTTCGCTCATCACGACCTTCTATTTGGGAGAAGTGAAGAATGACCGCAGTTTCCTCGTTCCACCAATTTTACGAAAAGAAATCATTCAAGCAAAACCAGTGAAGAAAGAACACATCCTCGTTTATGTAACGCAATCTTTCGCAGGTTTGAGCGATGAATTGAGAACTTTTAAGAGAGAAAAATTCTTCCTTTATGGATTTGGTCGAGAACAGAGCGAAGATAATCTGGAATTTAAACCTTTCAGCCGGGAAGGATTTCTTTCAGACCTCGAATCCTGCAAAGCAGTGATCGCAACAGCCGGTTTTACTCTGATGACGGAATCATTGTATTTGGGAAAACCATATCTCGCCTTTCCTGTTATGGGACAATTCGAGCAAATGTTGAACGGTTTGATGCTGAACGAAACAGAATTCGGTAAAAGCGTGAAAAAACTGAACCGGGAAAGCATTTCCGCCTTTTTATATGATCTTCCCGAATATGAAGAAAATCTCAAAAAGTATGAGAGATTGGGCAATACAAAAATAAAAGCAAAATTGGACGAATTGCTGGTAGATAATGAAAAACTGCTGAAAGAATTTCACGAGAAAAGACAATAAAATAACCTTGAAAACGGCTTCTACCAGGGAAATTCTCTCATTTAGCCTTTTCAAAGGTTTAGAGGTTACACATTCATAGAACGAAAGAAACCGTTGAAAAAGTTAAGCAAGAAGAAGATTCTTATGAACTTTTTCAAGGTAATTGAAATATGAAACGCCAAGGTGCCAGCATAATTTTCGTAAATGACAAAAACCAGGTTCTGTTATTTCTCCGTGATGACAAACCTGAAATTCCTTATCCAAATATGTGGGATGTTCTGGGCGGACATGTCGATCAGGACGAAACTCCGGAAGAATGCATTATTCGCGAAACGAAGGAAGAAATCGATTTTGAGTTGAAGGATTTCCAATTTCTCTGCGAGAAAGACTTCGATGACCGTTTTGAATTTACATATTGGAAAAAAGTGAATTTCGAGATTGAAAAAATAAACTTGATGGAAGGACAGAAATTGCAGTGGTTTTCTCGGGAACAGGCAACAAAAACGGAACTTGCTTACGGATTTAATGAGATTGTGGAAGAGTTTTTCTCAAACTTTATTTAGTTGTTATCCCAAAATTTCCTCGATCTTATCGATCAATTCTTTTGATAGAGGGAACAATTTCTTAACGGTCTCTTCATCAAAATCGAAAAATCATCATAATCACCCTTTTGCCTTTTCTCAAACAGTTTAGTGTAGTGCTTTCCTAACTTTTTATCGATGATTCCGGTTTTTACAAAATGTTGTCCGAATTGAAGTCTTGTTCCAGTGTGATTTGTAGTTCCGATTTTATTTTTGATTAATAAAGCCCCAAACTGCATAAAAACAAGCATAATATAAACGATTAACGGCAGTATTCCAGAACTTGTTTTCGATCAATGTTTCAATTTCCACAAGAGTTTCTTTTGCTCTCTGCATTCTGTATTTTACATAATAGACGATTCTGTGCTCTTTCATAACAATTTACCTTTACTCATCACTTTATGATAAAATGGAGTAACTCTATATTTGGTATTCCATTCCGATTCACTATAGATCATCGGACTAATAACTTCTCCCACATCAAATTCAAGATCATAAAGAGGAGAGGTTATCTTATTTTCAATCGCTTCGGTAATCCTCTTTTTTTTGTAGAATCAATAAATCCCAATCAGAATCGGGTTTGGCAGTTCCTCTAATTCTGGAACCATAAAGGTAAATTTTAGCAGATGATTCAATACTCAAAACAATAGACCTGATCTTCTTAAGCAATTTCTTTTTATCCATTTTTCCTCTCTCAAATCCCAAAAGTATTTTATTTGATCAAAGTCAAGAATTTAAAATCTCAATCCAACGATGGACATCAGGAAACTGCATATTCAATGCATTAACCAACCAATCTTTTTGCTTTTTATCGAGACTTGATTTAACTGTTAGAAAATCCTGCAGATCCTTTTCCCGGAAATTTCGTCCGCCTTTATACAACAACTGGATTTCCGGTTTCAAATAAGGAATTCCATCTTTTGTTCGTAGTCCTAATTCTCTGATTTTTCCCCGGATCCTTTTGTCTCTGCGATAAATCCATTCATTTCTTTCCGTATCCATCAGCATAATTTCAAAACGGAAAGGAGAATCGATTTTATCTTTCACCCAGATGCTGTTCACAGGAGATTGCAGAAACTCATTTTTCTTCCAGAAATCCAAATCCGGACTTTGTGTTCTGAATAAAATCCAGTTTTCTAACTTTTTTTGAAGGTATAACTGATCTTTTCTTAAAATCAGAATATCGATATCGAGGTGCTCGCGTGTTTGTTTTCCGAGAAAAAGATCGAGAGCCCAGCCTCCAGCAATCCACCAGGGAATTTTAAAAGAGGAAAAGAGTCGGAATACTTCCTGAACAGATAGTGGTACCCAATTTTGATCGTTGATATATACAGAATTTTCCTTGATTATTTCTTCAACCATTTTCGATACTAACACCTTGTTTTTTAAGTTGACACTTATTAACTTATTCAAAATTTGCCTTACATATTTTGTAAAGGAAAATTATATGATCTCAACCATATTCACATTACTCGGTTCTCTCGGTGTATTCCTTTATGGAATGCGAGTAATGAGTGAAGGTCTTCAGAAAGTTGCCGGTAATAAAATGCAATCGGTCCTGAATTTTATGACCAAAAACAGGTTTGTCGCAGTTCTAACAGGTTTTTTAATTACAGCTTTAGTCCAATCTTCCTCCGCAACAACAGTTATGGTCGTCAGTTTTGTGAATGCGACTCTTTTATCTTTAACCCAGGCAATCGGTGTCATTATGGGAGCAAATATCGGAACGACTGTTACGACCTGGATAGTTTCTTTTTTTGGATTCAAATTCAAGATCACAGCTATTGCACTTCCCATAATTGGAATCGGTCTTCCTTTCATATTCTCGAAATTCAAGAGAAGGCGCGATTTCGGAGAAGTCCTGATCGGGTTCGGTCTTTTATTCCTGGGTTTGATGTTCCTCAAAGAATCTGTTCCCGACATAAAAAATAACCCGGAAGTGTTGGCTTTTCTGCAAAATTACACGGATTTGGGATTTCTGTCTTTCCTGATCTTTGTGGGAGTTGGAACGCTTCTTACCGTGATCGTGCAGTCTTCGAGTGCAGCCATGGCGATCACTGTAACAATGGCTTTCAAAGGCTGGATAGATTTCCCGACAGCAGCTGCTGTGGTTCTTGGCGAAAATATCGGAACAACTATAACTGCTTACCTGGCTTCTCTCGGAACTTCCGTAAATGCCAGGCGAGCCGCAAGAGCTCATTTTCTTTTCAACACTTTCGGAGTGATCTGGATGGCTATCGTTTTCCGGTATTTCACGAAACTTATTCTAAAAATCGCGCCCTGGGATCCATCGGTTCAGAGTAATCTACCTTTGAATCTATCGTTATTCCACACGATTTTCAATATCATGAATACACTCATTTTCATTTCTTTTGTTCCTAAATTTGCCCGGATCGTAGAAAAGCTGGTTAAACCGAAAGAAAGGGACGAAGTAACGGAATATAAACTCGAATACATTTCAACAGGACTTCAAGATACAGCCCAGATGAATATTTTAAATGCTAAAAATGAGATTTCTAAAATGTCTGACATTACTGAAAAAATGTTTCAAAACTTTTTAGAGGTTTTTTCTAATCCTGATAAAAAGATGGGAACCAGGATTGAAAAAGCAAAAGAACAGGAAGAACTGACCGACCGCATGCAGGAAGAGATCTCAAAATATTTGGTCGAACTTTCAAAGGAAGAATTAAGTGAAACAAATGTCCGAAATGTTAATGCTATGATGCGTATCACTAATGAATTGGAGAGTATCGGTGATAGCTGCTATAAACTTATCCTGCTGGCTCGAAGAAGACATCATAAACATCTTGCTCTCCATCCAAAAGCAAATGAAGAAGTCAAAGATTATTCCGACCTCGTCCTGAAATCTATAAATTTATATAAGAACAGGCTTAATGAGCATCTTCACAGAAAAGAACTTAACGCTGCATACGATCTGGAAAATGAGATCAATCAAGCCCGTAATGATTTAAGAAAAACTGCTCGCATACGACTTCAGAAAGGAACAAATGTTCGTTCCGAACTTCTTTATCTCGACATCATTAAAAACTTCGAGCATATTGGTGATTATGCTTTGAATATATCTCAAGCTTTAAGGCAGATATATTAAACCAGGAAACAGATTCTTCCGGAGATATTCTCTCACTTACTAACATTTCCCATTCCAAAGGGAAGATTTTCTACTAAACTTGTTGGTTGTTTCATTAAAATAAACAGAATTATGAAAAGTACTCCAAATACGATCTCAAAAATGAAATCCAGAATTGTCTGCTTTCTCGTGATCTTCATTTCTCCTCCTCTAAATAGAAAATTTCTTCTACATTGGTTTTAAAAAATTTTGCAATCGATAATGCCAGTTTTACCGAAGGATTGAATTTCCCAAAGAATCTGCGACTTTAATAATCACAATTTCCGGCAGTTGCCGGACGGAATGACATTTTCTAACACTTCTATGAAATCCGGAAGCAAGGCAAATATTTGTTTACGATATGTTAAGTCTTATTTACATTTTGTTAATTATTGTTTCTATCTGAAGATATTCTTATTGTGATGAATTGGGAAAAATGAGGATAGTCTTAAAATATCTGATCTGAATTTTAATTGCTTTGGGAATTTCCTGCAGACATTAAATTTATAGATATAATCTAAATGAATTCAGAGGGTCTTTTGTTTTCTTTTCTGACATTCACTGAGTGAATGGTTAATGTTTGCTATTTGAGTTTTATTTTTTTTGGAATTTATTTGTTATTTGAGTTTTGGTATTTGTAATTTTCTTAATCTACCCTGAACTTCTGTCATGATTCATATTTTATTCCTATTTACACTTCAGCAGGTTGTATTACAACTCCATTCCCAGACTCTTCATCTTCCGGTAAAGTGTTTTCCTGTTAAGATTCAATAATTCGGCGGCTTTACTTTTATTGCTGCCGGCAAGATTGATGGCTCTTTTAATCAAATCGATTTCTACTTTGTGGATGATCTTATCAAAGGAAGACTCTTCATCAAAATTTTCAGGCAAGTGAATTTCATCTTCCGGTTTACCAATATCGAGCATCAATTTATCCGGCGTTATATTTCCTGATTCCGTTAACAAAACCGCTCTTTTGATAACATGTTTCAATTCCCTGACATTTCCCGGGAAATGGTAATTCATTAGTCTATTTAAAGATTCGGAAGAAAAATCTTTTATTCTTTTATTTAATTCTTGATTAGCTTCTTCCAGAAATTTCCTTGCTAATATTAGAATATCGTCTTTTCGTTCCCTTAATAAAGGTAAAAAAATCTGAAATTCGTTAAGTCTATGATAAAGATCTTCTCGGAATTTACCAATATGGGCAGCTTCTTTAATATCTATATTAGATGTTGCTATAATTCTAACATCAACATTTATAGATTTTTTACCACCAATATGTTGTATCTTTTTCTCTTCGATAGCTCGTAATAATTTTGCTTGAGCATCAAAAGGAAGATTTGTTAATTCATCGAGCAGCAAAGTTCCTCCATCAGCCTGTTCAAATTTTCCTATTTTGAGATAATCTGCTCCGGTAAATGATCCCTTCTCATGTCCGAAAAGTTCACTTTCTACAAGAGTATCAGGAATCGCTCCGCAATCAATTGCTACAAAAGGTTTGTTTTTCCTCTGACTTTTATTATGGATCATATTGGCAATAACTTCCTTTCCGGTACCGCTTTTCCCTTGAATGATCACAGTCATATTTGTTGGTGAAATCATCTCAACCTGTTTAAGAACTTTTTGTAATTGAGGACTAACACCCATTGTTTTTTCAATTTTATCTTTCAATTGTTTTCTCAAACTATCCACTTCTTTGCTCAAATACCTGGTATTAAGAGCTTTGGAAATGATCAGCAGTAATTCTTCATTATCAAACGGTTTGGTTACATAATCATGCGCACCGAGTTTCATTGCCTGAACTGCACTTTTGACATCCCCAAAAGCAGTGATCATAATGACGATCAGATCTTTATCGATCTTCCTGACTTTTTCCAGGATCTGCAATCCGTCCATTCCCGGCAACCGGATATCCAGTAAAACAAGGTCCGGTTCATTCCTTCTAACAATATCGATAGCACGTTTACCATTTCCGGCAGAAAAAATTTCATATCCTTCTTCTTTTAAAATACTGGTAAGAAGAAATTGCATATCCTTATTATCATCGACTATTAATATCTTTCCCATTGTCTTTTCCTCTTTTATTTGTGCTCGGAATCAACAGGCAGCATTATTTGAAATCTCGTCCCTTTACCAATTGTCGAATTGACATTGATCATACCATTATGAGCAGAAATTATCTGATGAACCAAGCTCAAACCGAGGCCGACTCCATTATCTTTGGTAGTAAAGAAAGGATCGAAGATCTTTTTCATATTTTCTTTGGAAATTCCTTCCCCCGTGTCTGAAAATATGATTTTTATCTCTTTCTTTTCAGGATCGGATAATGTCTTAACATGCAGGAAACCACCATTAGACATTGAATCTTTAGCATTCAGAATAAAATTCAAAAAAGCCTGTTCCAACCATTTTCTATCCATCATTATTTCGGGAATTTCATTATCTTTATCGATCTCGATCTTTACTTTACTTTCCAGGCATCTCGGGGAAGCAAGTTTGATCACATCGGTTATTATTTCATTGATATTGCCTGATTTCAAAGATATGGAACGAGGATTAGCAAAATCCAGCAGTTCTTTGATGATCTTATTAGCATTTCTGGAATTCCTTAAAATGATCTCCAGAAATTGTTTCAGATCATCGTTCAATTTGAATTTATTCAAACATAATTGGGCAGATGAACTGATATTTCCGAGAGGATTACGGATTTCGTGAGCAATACCGGCTGCTAATTCTCCGATCCCGGCAAGCCTTTCCGAGCGCAGCAATTGTTTCTGCATCTCTTTTCTTTCCGTAATATCTTCACAAGTTGTTACGATCGCGATGGGATCTCCTTTATTATCTTTGACAACATTGGAGATCAACCAGGTTGGAAAGATGGACCCGTCTTTGCGAATATTCCTGCTTTCCCGAATATGTCCCGTCCATTTTTTGATCTGTTCCAGGGAAGTTCTTCTTCTTAAATCGACCGGAGCAAAAATCCTGACATTTTTTCCTATCAGTTCCTGAACTTTGTAGCCGTGAGATTCCGCATCTGCCGGATTTGTATAGATTATCTTTCCGTTAATATCAGTGATCGTAACTCCGAGACGAAGAGTTTCCACTGCTTTTTTCAATTCGAGTAATTGTTTTTCCGATTGTTTCTGCTCTGTCAATTCCCTGGAAATTCCCATAATACCAATAGCATTTTCCTGATGATCATAAATAACAGATGTGGAGAAAAAACTATGAAAAAGTTCTTCGTTTGCTCTTTTATTCAGAACCTCGAAAGCGCTTTTCCTTTTCTTCAAAGTTAAGGACAGTATATCTGCTGCTGTTTCTTTGTCAGAAAATAAGACACTGAAAGGTTTTCCATTTACATCCGTTTTTTTGTATCCGAAAATTTCTTGTGCCGCCCTATTGAATTCCACAATTTTCCCTTCTTTGTCCACCGTGATGATCATGTCGAGCGAACTATCGATAATATTCCGATTATATTCAAGAGACTCTAAAAAAATTTTTTCCAGTTTATGTTTATGAAAAGCCATTTCCACGATGGCATACAATTCCTTTTCTTCAAAAGGTTTGAGGATATATCCGTAAGGAATTGTGGTTTTTGCTTTTTGCAAAGTTCGTTCATCTGCATAAGCAGTTAAATAGATGATCGGAATATTCCAGCGCTCGTTGATCTTTTCTGCAGTTTCAATTCCCGTCATATTACCTTCCAGGATGATATCCATCAAGACCAGTTCAGGTTCCTGTCTTTCTATATGATCGAGAACTTCTTTCCCGGAAACAGCAATTCCACTCACTTCATAACCGAAATTCATTAATATTTTTTTGATATCATGGGAAATTATTTTTTCATCTTCTACGATGAGGATACTTTTTTTATTCATTCTGATTCCTTTTTATCCACAATTACACGAATTTCGCGAAAAACTATTTTAACCAATACCGGAGCACGGAAAAAAACATATTTCAAACCTGTTAAGTTATCGGAAACTTCACAAGTTTTTTATTTAGTTGCTTATTTCAAAAAATAAAAAAATCGTGCAAGGAAAATCTTGTACGATCTTCGAATTTTAAAAACATCGGCTAGTTCAATTTGTCGATATTCCGATTGTCCGGTAATTCTGAGGTAACATTTTTATTGATGCTATCTGTTCCATTCCGCATTACTTTGTGTTCACCGCTAGCAAATTGCTCGTTTGGAAGTTGCTTAAGTTTTGTCCTTTCACATTATAAAAGGTAATTGAAACATTTGATCCAGAAGCAAGGTCAAAAGATATAGTTATTAGAAGAGCAAACGGATTAAGGGATTAGCCAATATCAGAATATTCACGGTAATATGGGTAATTTCTTCTTCCTGTGATTCCATCGGAGATTGACCGGGCGACTGAATTAGATATTCATCCGTCAGTTATGGATTTGAAGCCTTTAGTAGCTCCTTTGAGGTCGTCAGTAGTCTCTTTGAGGTCGTCAGTAATGGATTTGAAGTCGTCAGTAGTCTCTTTGAGGTCGTCAGTAATGGATTTGAAGTCGTCAGTAGCCTCTTTGAGGTCGTCAGTAATAAAATTTACACTGTTTTTTGTATTCTTATTAAAGAATTGCTTGTTTCAGACTCGGTTTCCGTAATTACTGAATTGAATTTCCCCTTTTCAGAATAAGGAGATGATATTTTTGTGAGAGAAAAGTTGTCAAATGATTTTTTGCTGAAGTTGTTTTATTTTTTCATCCGGATTTCATTAATGGTATTAATTGCTGTTCGCTATGTTTTATTCTTAACTGTTTGCTGAAAGAAAGTTGTTATCCTCTCGATCCCGGACTCCGGTTTGGGAATGATTTGTTTAAAAACACCGATTTGATCTACAGATCAAACTGAATTTAATCCGGTCATGTTCCCGGATTAATCTCTAAACAATTTACGAAAAATTAAATCCGGTTTATGAATTGCACAAATACTGCTAACATCCGTATCCATGCAAACTAAAAAGTTCGCACAACTTTTAGGATTTTATACATCATATCTATAATTTTATCCCGATATTTGAATTCC
>CAZFPK010000023.1:0-41673 GCA_964521025.1 uncultured Candidatus Cloacimonadota bacterium
AAACTGGGAGAACAAATATCTATCTGGAAATCTGAATACCTGTCTCTACTCTACATAAATGAATACAAAGAAAAAGGGAAATGGAATCAGGCTTGGGATGGTAAAAACACTTACGGAAAGAAGGTTGGTAGCGGAGTTTATCTATACAAACTAAATGTGGACGGCAAAGTAAGAGATATAAAGAAGTGTTTAATACTAAGATAGTGCCTAATTGACCAGTCTGGGTTTTTCTCAGGCTGGTTTGATTTTCAAGGATTGATGCGACTAACAAAAATATCAACGCCAGAACTCATTTAAAAGTTTAGTGGTTTGCTTTGGGTGAGATTGCATTCAAAAGTTGAGTGGTTTGTTGACGATGGCATGGCATATTCGAACCATTATCCCTCAATCCTCTTCAAAGTCCTGTACAGCTGGTTCCTGGTAATGCCCAGGTTTTTGGCTGCTTTGGTTTTATTGCCGTCTACCTCGCGGATGGCTTTTTTCAATATCTCCACTTTTGCCTGCAGAGCTTCTTTCGAGACATTTTCAAAGGAACTATCACGGTTCGGGAAGAATTCCTTTTCCGTATTTCCGGTGTTTATAAATAGCAAATGTTCCGCTGCGATATGATCGGTTTTGGTAACCAGGACAGCTCTTTTGATCACATTTTTCAGTTCGCGGATATTTCCTTTCCAATCATAGTTCAGCATGGATTCAATGGCATCGACAGAGAATCCCCGGATATTCTTATTAAACTCCAGGTTCATATTCTTCAGGAAATGTTCCGCCAGAAGAGGAATATCGTCCCTTCTGTTTTTTAGTTCCGGAAGTTCGATTTTAAATTCGTGAATTCTATAGAAAAGATCATCCCTGAATTTTCCTGATTCGATATTCTCGACCAGGTTGATATTACTGGCAACAATGATGCGCACATCGATATCGATACTCTGTTTACCACCGATTCTCATAATTTGTTTATCCTGAATTGCCCGTAACAATTTTGCCTGCATATTCAGAGGTAGATTACCGATTTCATCGAGAAATAATGTTCCTTTATCTGCTTGCTCGAATTTTCCGATCCTGGTATTGACCGCTCCGGTAAACGCTCCTTTTTCATGCCCGAACATTTCGCTTTCGAACAGAGTTTCCGGAATCGCACCGCAATCCACAGCGATGAACGGTTTCTTTGACCTGGGACTTTTATCGTGGATCAATCTGGCAACTAATTCTTTCCCGGTTCCTGTTTCCCCTTCCAGGAAAACAGTTATATCGTTCGGAGCAACAAGTTCTATTTGTTCGAGGATTTGTTTTATCTGTTTGCTTTCCCCGATCATTTCATGTTTTTTATGCAGTTCCTGTTTTAAAGTCTTTACTTCTCTTTTCAGACGCAATGTTTGTAAAGCCTTATTAATAACGAGAATGATCTCATCATTATTGAATGGTTTTGTCAGGTAATCATAAGCACCGAGTTTCATGGTTGTAACTGCTTTTTTTATATCTCCGAAAGCAGTCAGCATGATCACGATCAGAGTTTCATCTATTTTTTTGATTTTCTCGAGGACTTTATCTCCGTTCATATCGGGCAGTTTATAATCAAGCAAGACGAGGTCCGGTTTATATTGTTCGATTTCCCGGATTGCCCGGTTTCCGTTCTCTGCCTGTGAAACTTTATATCCTTCCTCGGAAAGTATCTTGGAGAGAATTTTCCGCATGTGTTTTTCATCATCTACGATTAAAATTTTTTCCATAACTCACCTATCTTATCCTGTCATTCTGAGAAATTCTTCTCGCTTCTCTCTCGAAGAATCTCCCGCGATTCCATTATCATTCCCAAAACGCTCTTTGGGAATGCTCATTAGAGACATTACCAATCAGGGGATTGGTAACGAGGAGTAAAGGAGACATTTCTGAATGACAAATTCGTTTTACTTTGTCCTTCTCATTCATATACGGGAAACTTCAATGTAACTTCTGTTCCTTCCCCGATTTTACTGCTAATATTTATTTTCCCTTTATGAAATCCAATAATTTGATGAACAAGACTTAAACCCAATCCGGTTCCTGAATTTTTAGTGGTGAAAAAAGGATTGAATATTTTACTCAGGTTTTCTTGTGAAATGCCGGTTCCTGTATCTGAAATCGTTATTTTAATTTCTTCTTTGTTCGATTCTGCCTGAACTTTTATCTGACCTCCGTTTTGCATGGCGTCTAATGCATTCAGCATCAAATTCAAAAAAGCTCCGCTTAATTGGTCTTCATCTAAAAAAATATAGGGAAGAGAATCAGGGAAAGTATAAATTGCTTCAACATTTTGTTCGGAACATTTTCCTTCGATGAGTCCGCAAACTTTTTTAAGTACTTCCAGGATATCACTTTTTTTCATTTCTATTTTTTGAGGTTTAGCAAATTCCAGTAAATTTTTTACAGTTTTGTCGATTTTTTCAGCGGTTTCCGTAAAGATTTCCATAAGTTCGTTTAGTTCTGTATCATTTTTCTTGTATTTATTCCGGCAAAATTGAGCTGTCGAATTGATGATCGCAACCGGATTCCTGATTTCATGGGCAACTCCGGCGGCTAATTCTCCAACACCAGCCAATCTTTCGGAACGCAGCAACTGGTTTTCCAACAATTTCTGTTCGGTAATATCCCGGGTAACTACGATCGTATGTGTAACCCTTTCATTTTGATCATAATAAGGATAATAAGCAACATCATAAAAGCGTTTTTCAGAATCGGAAAAATTGAACCATTCCCGGTAATGAACTTCATTTCCGGCAAAACATTTATCCAGGTATGGCTTGATGGTCTTCTCAAATTGTTTTTTACCCCAGATCATGGAAACGGAATTTCCAATGATTTCTTCAAAATTCTTATTCGTTGCTTGACAATAAGAGTCGTTAACCGCTTCATATATAAAATTCTTATTGATCAAAGTCATGAATTCTCTGGATGTATTGGCGATCGATTCATATTTCCGATACATCTCTTCTGCGGTTTTATGATCTTTGATTTCTAATTGTAGTTCTTTGTTAGTTTCGGCAAGTTCCGCAGTTCTTTCCTTTACCTTTAATTCCAATTCATTTCTTGCTTCCTGTAATCCCTCCTCGGCTTTTATCTTTTCGGAAATTTCATTTTTCAAAAGTTTATTAGACCTGTTTTTCAGAGTATAAAAGACATAAAGGATGAGCATTAGAGCAATGACGATCAAGATAATGAAATATAATCTCCATTCTACGAGTTTTCTTTTTTCGAGTTGCAGTTTATAGATCTCGATCTCTTTTTCCTTTTTTTCGGTTTCAAATTTAGCCTCGATATGAGAGATTTTTTCAGAAATTTCTTCGTTTATGATGGAATCTTTATTAGCGGAATATAATTGGAAGTTGGCGAGTGATTTTTTATATAAATTCATCCCTTCATATACTTTTGATAAAGATAAATAGGCTTCACAAGATAATTCCTTTAACTTCAGTTCAAGGCTGATCTCAAGTGCTTGAGTTATGTATTTTTCTGCTTTTTGAAAGTCTCCTCTGGCAGCATAAACATTTCCGATATTCACCAGCGGATAAAAAATTGCTTCTTTATCGCCTATCTTTTTTTTGATTTTCAGAGCTTTTAAATAAAAATCGAGGGCTTCATTATAATTGCTGTTTTCTGAGTAAATATTCCCGATATTGTTATAACATTGAGCAATGTTAGGAAGAAAATTAAGTTCCATGCTGAGTTTCAATGATTTTTTATAATAATCAAGAGCCAGAGTATCTTTTTGTAAATTATTATAAATCGTTCCAATATTGTTCAGATTTTGACAAATTGCCTTTTTATCATTATTTTCACGACTGATCTCGAGAGCATCCAGAAAATATTCCAGAGCTTTTTCATTATTACCGATTTCTTTATAGACAACTCCCAGATTGTTGAGAGTATTATGAGTTTTGTTTTTGTTTCCTATCTCTGTGTAACAATTGACCGCATCCAAAAGATTGGAAATCGCTTTTTCATAATCCGTAAGTCTAAGATATAGACTCCCGAGAGCATGATAACAGTAAGCAAGACTTGATTTATAATCCAGAATGGAGAAATAAGTTATGCTTTTTTTATAGTATTCTTCAGCCTTTTCATTCTCTCTGATATCATAATAAATGTCTGCGATTGTCTGATTAACCTTCCCTTGACCAAAAGTATAATTAATTTTCTCTGCTTCCCGGAGAGCTTGTTCAGCGGTAATTAGAGCCGCAGCATTATCGTCTTTTCTTTGAAGATTTGTTAAAACAATAAGAAGATCGATATGTTCAGTTCCAGAAGTATCATCCAATATTGATCTGATGCTGTCAATTTCTGATTTTTCACAAAAAAGGCGGATTAATATCAAAAAAAAGCAAATACACACCACCAACTTATTTTTCATAAGTACTTCCAATTCAATTCATTCATTATTAAATGGAAGTTCGTAAAGTGTGCTTAAATGTCAAATAAAATATTGTTGGAGAAAAGAAAATTATTCTCTGAATGCACAAATTTCACGAAAATATAGTTATGTTAATTACTCAAGTTTCGCAGTAAAAATAAAAACCATTAAAATGGTTCAATTTATCGCATTCAGAAGTATCAATCACCCTGATGAATCAGGATGTTATTCTGAATAAAAGGATATCTAATATCATGGAAGTTATTCAGAATAACACCACAAATCATTGTGGTGAAAAGAAGTGTAAAAAGATTTTTTATAACCATTTCAATGGTTTTTGCGAACTTTTTTAGATTCGGAAAAGTTAAAAAACTGTAAAATCCGTATAACTTTATTAGGAAATAATGAATTTTAAGAGATTTATAGTTCTGATTCAAATTCATTTATTCAGATATGATACTGTTTCTAATAACTGCGAAACTTGAGTTAATTACTTTCTACTATCCTTCAAGGTTTACCTGCCTTGAAGATTTTCCTTGAAATTCCGAAAAAGTAAAATTAAAGGAATTGTGAATTTTGTTTAGAATTAAGAAATAGTTTCAGACAGTAATGAAGATTTTTTATATTTGTATTTGTATCTTTCCGTGAATTCTAGGAGCGAAATAAAAAAGCGGATATATTTCAATCCGCTTTAAAAAAAATGCTTTACTTCGTGTTCGAAACCCGGTATGGAAATAACCAGGCATTGGAATCGTAGATATGAACATCATCATTGAGTGTTTCATATTTGATCATATCGAATGCTACATGGTGAACGCGATTAAGCGCAACCGGATCATCGGAGGGAGCTAGCCAAACACCTGAATAAACACCATCACCAATATAATTGAATCTACCACGATGATGCTGAATATGTCTGCGCCAGGAGTGCAGGAAAACATGATCTATTATTTCCAGATCGGTGTTCGTATAGACAGTTAGCGTGCAAGGTTCTTCCGGCATAACCGTGATCAATTCATCTTTGGAGAAAATCGCTAAAGGATCGATGATGAGCGTATCCGGATAACTATCACAATTCAGTCTTACACTTTCGATCTCGACCGTATGATTATCCGGTCCTGTTTCTGCTCCCGACACATGAGTAAGTCTCCAACCCCTTCTTCGTTCAGGGTCATCTTCAGGAGCAAAATCAGTAAGACGATTGAAAATTGCATAGCGCAGACTTTGATCGGTGAAATCTTTTGTGTAGGTTTTGACAGAATCATTTTCCCAAGCAAAAAGGTTCAATGTTCCTTCATAATCTCCGTGAATAGAGACATAAGCAGAATCACCGTTGATTTGAATGTTGATCAAATATTCAGGATTAGGATTTAATTCTCGAAACCAGAAAAATGTATTGATCTGGTCTCTATCACCGTCTTTTACTTCAGTTGTGTCTTCTTCACCGTAATGATTTTGAGTGTTAAAGTATGTTTCGTTATCATCGAGAAGCATATCGATCGCTTCTTCATCGGTTTGGGGATCATTGTTTGCTTCCGTTGTTTTATCACATCCCCAAATTAATAAAAACAACATCATAATCGGTACTGAAAGTTTTAAAATCCTTTTCATCTTCTCCTCCTTAAAAAAAGAATCTGTCTTCTCAGACAATGGAAACAAAAAATCCTGCGGAAAAAATTAGCAAGTAAAAAAATATTTTTCTATTCACGCTTAATTTAATCACTCGGAATTTCAATCTTTACAAGCCTTCAAGGTTTGCCAAACCTAAAGGGTTTAAATCATCAGATTTCCAAGTTATGTTCTATATTTTTCCCATTTTATTCTGAAAAAACTTGCATTATTTCACTTCCTATCGAATTTGACCAAAAAAAATAAACGGAGGAAAAAATGGCAAGAATTCACAATTTCAGTGCAGGTCCGGCTGTTTTACCGGAAGAAGTTTTATTGGAAGTTCAGGAAGAGCTTTTCGATTATCGTGGCAAAGGTCTTTCCGTGATGGAGATGAGCCATCGCTCGAAAGAATATGGAGAAATTATCAATAATGCAATCGAAGCAATGAAAAGGATCATGAATTTGGGAGATGATTTTGAAGTTCTTTATTTGCATGGAGGAGCGAGTACACAGTTTTATATGATCCCTTTGAATTTCTGTCCCGAAGGAAAAACAGCGAATTATGTAGATACCGGAGCGTGGTCAACCAAAGCACTCAAAGAAGCAAAAAAGATGGGGAAAAAGATGCATATAGCTGCCAGTTCGGAAGATAAAGATTATACTTACATCCCGAAAAAATTCGATATTTCTAATGATGCTGCATACCTGCATATTACAACAAATAACACTATACGCGGCACAGAATACAAAACCGATCCCGAAATTCCAGCAGATATTCCTCTCATCGCAGATATGTCGTCCAACTTCTTGAGCAAACCTCTTGATTTCAAAAGATATTCAATGATCTACGGAGGTGCTCAAAAAAATATTGGACCGGCAGGAGTTGCTTTCGTTATTATCAGGAAAGACTTGATGGAAAAGCAGAATTCCGGATTACCAACCATGATGGATTATCAAACGCATATCGAAAAAGGTTCGATGTTCAATACTCCGCCTGCTTTTGCGATCTATGTGGTTGGGAAAGTCCTGAAATGGATCGAAGATAACGGCGGTCTGGAAGTAAGAGAAAAAGTCAATATTGAAAAAGCAGATTTTCTCTACGATATCTTTGATAATTCCGATTTTTATCGAGGAACAGTTGTCAAAGAAGACCGTTCTTTGATGAATATTCCTTTCCGTCTTCCAACCGAAGAATTGGAAAAGAAATTCATAGCGGAAGCAGCAGCCAAAGGAATGAGCAATCTGAAAGGTCATCGCAGTGTTGGCGGATGTCGGGCTTCGCTTTATAATTCACTTCGTATGACAGCAGTGCAGGATCTGGCTCAGTTTATGCTTGATTTTGAGAAAATGAACAAATAAACTGAGGTTTTGATTTGAAACTTGCCAATCCGACGCTTATCGGATGGCAAGTTTTCTTATAAATAAAATGAGACGAAAAGACAGGGAGATTACAGATCCTCAAAAAAAACATGAAATAATCCGGAAATGTGAAGTTATTCGTATTGCTTTGTTTGATGAGGAATTTCCATATATTGTTCCGTTGAATTTTGGATATCTCAAAGAAAAGAGAGTATTTTATCTACATTGTGCAGATGAAGGCAAGAAGATCAATCTAATTAAGAAGAACAACAAAGTCGCTTTCGAACTTGATATGGATTTGAAGTTGGATATATCTGAAAATTCTTGTCATTGTACAATGAAATACAAGTCGATCCAGGGAACCGGGAAAATATTTATCGTGGAAGATGACGATGAGAAGAATCTTGGTTTGAATCTGATCATACAGCAATATCGTCCTCAATTAAAGGCAATAGACTTCACCAATGAATTAAATTCAGTTGTGGTTCTAAAACTCGAAATGGATACATTGACATGCAAAGTTAATACTTGATCATATTATGAATGAAATTTCTTTAAATTCCGAAAAATCAAATCACCTGACAAAACTCGCTTTCTTCACTGCCTTTGCTATCACTATCTATGTTGTTGAAAATTTCATTCCCAAACCGTTACCTTTTATAAAATTCGGTTTAGCAAATATCGTGATTTTGGTTTTGCTTTTCGCTTATAATTTCAAGTTTGCTTTAATTGTTGCTGTCAGCAAAACATTAATCGGCGGTTTCTTCTCCGGAACTTTATTGAGTCCGACGACAGTTCTTTCTTTATCGGGAAGTATTTGTTCACTTTTAATTATGTTTTTATTTCTCCAGACAAAAATAAATTTCAGTATTATCGGGATCAGTATTTTGGGAGCGATTTTTCATAATTTAGCCCAGATTTCAGCAGTCAGATTTTTTTTGATCAAAGAAAATTCAATTTTTTATTTAGTTCCGGTTTTGATTTTAATGGGAATTGTAACCGGAATTATTACAGGTTATTTAGCACATTTATTAATTAACAGGATCGAATTTCCTGAAAAAACATGAAAGACAAAGTTCTAAAGATATTATTTTTCGTTTTTATCATAGTTTTAATTTTTGCCGGAATCGGATTTGGTTTGCTATTCTATTATAGTAATGAATTACCTCCACTTTCAGAACTCCATCATTACGATCTCAAGATTGGTTCCGAAGTTTATGACAGGCACGATAATCTTATCCATACATTTTCCTTTGAAAAAAGACAATTAACTTATCTTAAAAAATTACCGGACTACCTAATAAACGGAATGATCGCAGTCGAAGATAAGAAGTTTTATGAACATTGGGGAATGGACATCACTGGTTTTTTCAGGGCTTTGCTGATCGATATTTCCAAAGGAAGTTTTTCCCAGGGAGCAAGCACGATAACCCAACAGCTTGCCCGGAATATGTTCCTTACTCTTGATAAACAAATTCCGAGAAAGATCAAAGAACTCCTGCTGGCAATTAGAATTGAAAAGCATTATTCCAAAGAAGAAATCCTGGAATTATACTTGAACAAATCTCCTTTTGGCCCCGGATTATACGGGATCGAGGTTGCTTCAGCTAAATATTTTAACAAAAAAGCAAAAGCCCTGAATATTCCGGAAGCAGCGTTGATCATCGGAATGCCGCAATTACCGAGCGCATATTATCCTTTTCGTTATCCTGAAAGAGCATTAAAAAGAAGAAATATCGTTCTGAAGAGAATGCTCGCAGAAAATGTAATTACCAAGCAGCAATATATTGAAGCAAAAAATTCGGAAATAGTTCTTCATCAGCAAAAAGGAAGAAACGGAACAGGTGACTATTTTATCGAATATATCAGGCAAATTTTAGAAAAAAAATACGGCACAAAAAAACTTTTCACAAGTGGACTAAAAATTTATACAACTCTCGATACGGAATTACAGACTTTTGCAGATTCCATCCTGAATATGAACCTGACAAAATTTGAAAACAAAAATGATTATGAATTCAAATTTGAGGATTTTCCTGCAGACACAACAGATATAATCACACCTTATATTCAAGGAGGGGTTTTTTCTATCGAACCGGAAACCGGTTATGTTCGTCTTATGATCGGCGGCAGGAGTTTTGAACAAAGCAAGTTCAACCGTATGATGCAGGCACGCCGCCAACCAGGTTCTTCCTTCAAACCGATCCTTTATTCAACTGCATTGCAAAACGGTTATACCACAGCAACCGTGATCAAAGATGAGAACATCACTTTTATCCAAAATGATACGATTTTTTATAAACCGCATAATTACTCTCTTTTGAATTTCGGATATATCAGGTTGCGGAATGCTCTCAAGAAATCCCGCAATATTTATGCGATCAAGATGATCTATGATGTCGGTCCCCAAAAAGTATCCGAAAATGCGAAGCGGTTCGGGATCACGACCAGGGTTTATCCGAGTTTTTCGGTAGCTGTTGGAACGGAAGTTGTTTACCCGTACGAGTTAATATCTGCCTACACGACATTTCCTAATGGAGGAGAACGAGTCAAGCCGGTCTTCATTCGCAGGATCGAGGATAATAAAAGAAATATTATAGAGACTGCAAAGATCGAAAAGATCAAAGTTATCGATGAGAAGATCGCCTATTTAATGGCAAGTATGATGGAATCAGTTGTAGATGAGGGAACCGGACAGGGAGTTCGCTGGCAGCCGGGCTGCATTTACAAATGGACAGCAGCCGGGAAGACCGGAACGACCGACGATTTTCGTGATGCCTGGTTCATCGGTTATAATAAAAAATTGGTAACCGGTGTCTGGGTCGGATTCGATGATTTTTCGACACTCGGGAATAAAAATTCAGGAGCTGTCGCAGCTCTTCCGACCTGGCCTTATGTTATGAAAAAAGCGGTTGAATTGGATTCTCCAAAAAACGCCAAAGGAAAACCTATTGTAAACAGTTCTCAATATAGATTTGATAAACCGGACGGTATAAAAACTGTTAAAATCTCAAAAGAAACAGGACTGCTTCCAAAAAATAAATTTGAAGAAACACTCGACGAGATCTTTATTGCCGGAACCGAACCAACACCTCTTTCCGATAGTTTGAATTATAATTTTTTCCCGACAATTTATCGCGAAAATAAGATGGATTCTCTCGTTTATGATCTTGGAGGAAGAAGATATATTTATCCGGATTCGATCATTTATGTAACGATTCATCCGGACAGCCTTGATTCGGAATATGAAGAACTCGTCCCCAGACATGAACCGTACCCGATAGATCTGAGAGGTGCTTTGATCATAAAAAACAGAGAATATGTAATCCGTCCTGATAGTCTTTTGATCAATACTCCGAATTATCGGGAAGAAGTCGAATGAGAACAGCCATCCTGAGTACTTCTGCTTGCTTTTTTCTCGAAGGAACTCTCTTAAATGAGATTCTTCGGAAGAGTGCCTATGAAGAAGACTCAGATTGACAGATTTTTAAATCAATTAAGAATTATCTAAATCGAGGTTCAGCCAATTGATCGTTAATATAATATTATTTTTTGCAGTGATTTCCCTGTTTTTCTATTTTGATTATCTTCGGATTTTTCTCAGGGGATTAAGAAACCGGAAGGAAAGTTTGAATTTCAGCAAAAGGAAAGTTTCAGTAGTAATTGCTGTTAGAAATGAAGAAAAAAACATCTCGTTTTTATTAACATCTTTAGTGAATCAATCTTATCCTGATGATCTTTATGAGATAATTATCGCAAATGATGGTTCGACAGACAGAACTTCAGAGATAGTTAATGAGTTTTCAAATAAATGGAGCAACATAAAACTGCTGGAAGTTAAGGATCGTGATAAAGCGATTTCTCCTAAAAAAAATGCCCTGCAGCAGGCAATCGATGCGGCTAATGGAGAGATCATTGTTTCAACAGATGCGGATTGTCTTGCCGGAAAATACTGGATCGAATCGATGGTGGCTAATTTCGAAGATGATGTTTCCATGGTTGCCGGTTTATCAAAGACGAAACTTGAAAAATGGGAGAGATCGAGTTTGGTTCGGAAATTCGAACATTTTGATTTCTTGTCGATGTTTTTTGCCGCTGCCGGCTCTATTTCTTCGGGAAAATATTTCTCCTGTTCCGGTCAGAATATAGCTTATCGAAAAAATGCATTCGAGCAGGTGGGTAAATTTGAGAAGATCAAACACCTGATTTCCGGTGATGATATGAATCTTATGCAATTATTCCGGAAAGATGGAATGAAAGTTAAATTCGCTTTTTCCAAGCACAGTTATATGCAGACGAAGCCGGTGCAAAATCTTAAACAATTTCTTAATCAACGCAGTCGCTGGGCATCGAATACGAAATGGCAGCTGCAGTTGAACCCGGAATTTTTTGTATATCTTCTCAGTGTATTCCTGATGACATTTTTACCTCTGATATTGATTTTTATTATTCCCTGGTTAGGAATTATTTTGATGTTATTCAAAGCATTATTAGATTATTATTTTATCAAAAACGGTTTTTCTGTTTTTTCCATCGATTCTGAAAAACTGAAATTCTTTCCAGCCTGGTTTTTTCTCCAACCGGTTTATGTGATTTTAGTTGGAATTATCGGTCAGTTCAATGTTTTCAGGTGGAAAAAGTAACACAAACATCCTGTTTGTGAATTCTAAATATTAAATAATCTGAAAAGCAAAACTTGACAAAGTTAATTTATAATTGAATATGATTCTGAAAATTGGAAAGGAGTTAATATGCCGGAGATCAGCAGGTTTTATGGTATTATTATTGCCATGTTTTTCGACGAACATAATCCTCTCACTTTCATGCAAGATATGGTGAATATAAAATATCCATCCGAATTAGAATGGCAATATTAAGCGGTTCATTTCCTTCACGAGCTTTTAAAACTGGTTATCGAATGGGCGGAAATCCATAAAGATGAGCTGCTTAGTAATTGGGAAAAAGCAAGAAATGAACATGAATTATCAAAAATCAAGCCTTTGAAATAAAGGAGGAAAAAGTGTATTATGATGTAGTAAAACTTAAGTATTTCAGAGATTATATTCTGGATGTGGAATTTGAAAACGGGAAGAATGTAAGGATCGATCTAAAAAAATACTCCAAAAAAGGGGGAATTTTCAGCCGGTTATCAGATATTTCATTTTTCCAAAAAGCCTCGATTAATAGAGAATTAGGTGTTATTACCTGGCCCAATGGTTTAGATATTGCACCTGAAAGTATTTATCATCAGGCAACCGGAGAACCATTACCAGCCTGGATGGAATTGTAGATCAATGATGGACGATTTTTGATTTCAACTTTTAATATTCAATTTTTCAATAAATGAGGGAAATATTCGAGAAAGAAAAAAGTCAAAGTAATGGATGATCGGGAATTATGAATAAAACCTTATTTACAGAAATAATCAAAAAAAAACCATACTTAGCATGGTGGATCAAAGATAAATCCGTAATAAGCGATGAATTACTCGTTGAGATCGTTCTAAATTACGGAGATTTCCCGGATGTGAAGTTGTTATTTTCAGAATTTGGTTTGAAAAAAGTCTTTAAAATTTACAAGCAGCAGATTTCCAGACCAAGAAATAATTATAAAAAAAAGACGATAAATTATTTTAATCATTATTTTAGGAAATATGTTTAAAGAAATACTAACTCCGGAACAAAGCAATGTTATTCCGCTAATAAAACTATTTACCGTTGATTTTATGCTTGTCGGAGGAACTGCGATCGCTCTTCAAATAGGGCATAGACGCTCGCTGGATTTTGATCTCTGTTCGCGAGAACAAATAAAATCTCAGAGTATTATTAATAAAATCATAAAAAATAATTATAGAGTAGATGAGATATTTACGCAAAATATCGATGAATTAACACTTATTGTAAATGGTATAAAAATAACTTATTTTAGTTATCCTTTTCCGGTTTCTGCCAAAAAGAAATTTGAAAATAAGATCGATATGCCTGACCTTTTGGATTTAGCAGCTATGAAATCTTATGCTTTGGGACAAAGAAGTAAATGGAAAGATTATGTTGATCTCTATTTTTTATTGAAAGAACATTTCACCCTGGAAGAAGTCGTAAAAAGGACCAAAGAAATATTTCATTCTGTTTTTAATGAAAGATTATTTCGCGAACAACTTTGTTATTTTGATGATATCGATTCATCAGAAACAATCGATTTTTTGGGAAGAAAAATAGATAATTCTATTATTCAGAGATTTTTGACAGAAATCGCGATATCTTGAAATGAATATTTAATTTTATCGGAATTTCAATCTTTTACAAACCTTGAAGGTTTTGAATCGATCGATTCATGAAATTATGTTCTATCGATGATCGATGATTTAGTATTCAATCTTCAATATTAAATTAAAAAGGAGGACTCATGAAGTCTAAGAGAATCTTTATATCATTAGTAGTTCTGTTTCTTCTGTTAGTTTCAGTTTTATCGACTGAAGACGACTACGAAACCTGGAAAAAGCAGCAGCAGGAAGCGATGCGGAAGTTTAAAAGTGCGCAAGATAAAGCATTTGTCGAGTTTCTGGAAAATGAATGGCGTGCTTTTCAAGCATTTAAAGGAGAAATTCCGGACAAAGTTCCGAAACCGGAAAAAGTGCCTGAAGTAGAACCGGAAAAGATTGAACTACCTGAAAAACCAAAACTAATTGAAAAGATCGAGATCCCAAAGATCAAGATCCCGGATACTAAGTTTCCAAAGATTAAAACGCAGAGAACCGAAATTCAGAAAAAGGAAGTTCCAAAAACTGAAATCCCCAAAACCGAGATCAACGAAGAAGTTCAGATCAAGGAAGAAAAGGAAATATTTATTAAGAAAGAGAAGAAATTAACAGTAAATTTCCTGGGAATTCCGCTGGAATTTTCTGATTTCGGAGAGATCGAGATCGATGTGGAAAGTTCCTTAAATGAAAAGATAATTGCTGATTTCTGGTATATTGCATCCAATACGGATTATGAAAATCTTTTAAAACAAATCGAATATTACCGCAGGCAGATGAATCTGAACGATTGGGGACTTTGCCTGCTGGTTAATTCTATCGGAAAAAAGATTTCTCATGATTCAATGAATTTTAGTCGGTTGTTCCTCTGGTTCTTGCTCATCAAATCGGGTTATGAAGCAAAAGTCGGATACAGCGGGAATACGGTTTATTTGATGTTGCCGGCGGAAAACAAGATCTACGGAGTTTCTTACCTGACTTTTGACGGCAAAAGATATTACCTGGTCTCTTTCGATAAAAAGATCAAACTATCGATGAAGATCAAAACCTACGAAGGACGCTACCCTGAAGCAGATGACTTGATCGATTTGAGTATGAAAAACTCTCCAAAAATAAATGGTTCTGTCGTGGAAAGGGAATTGAAGTTCCGTTACGGAAAAGAACAATTTATTATCCCTCTCAGGTTCGATAAAAGCCTGACCTTGTTTTTTGAGAATTATCCCCAAACCGACCTGGAAATATATTTCAATGCACCTTTGTCGGAAAAAGCGAGTTTCTCTTTAATTAAAGAACTGAAACCGATCCTGGAAGGAAGACCGGAACTTGAAGCCGTTAATATCCTGCTGCGATTCGTGCAAACTGCTTTCGAGTATAAAACCGATGGAGAACAGTTCGGCAAAGAAAAGAGCTTGTTTTCCGATGAAACTCTTTTCTATCCGTACTGCGACTGCGAAGACCGTTCGGTTCTTTTCTCATATTTAGTACGAACACTTCTGGATTTGGAAGTTATCGGTCTCGATTATCCCGGACATGTGGCAACTGCTGTGAAAGTCAGCACTGATTTCAAAGGGGATAATATCATTTATGAAGGTAAAAAATTCCTCATTTGCGATCCGACATACATCAATGCCAATTTGGGAAAAAGTATGCCGAAATTCAGGGATGTGAAACCGGAGATTATTGTGTTGGGATGAATTTGAAATAATTCTATCCTCATTCCAAAAATCTTATTTGGGAATGTAGTTTTCTGAAAAGTTATTCTTTGATTTTCTTTCGTGAGATGAACTTTGGACGAAACCCAATTTCTTCACAATTATTTTCCTATAAAAAATTTGGGGACAAGCAAAAAAATTAAAAAAATTATAGAAAAACGGAGAATTTATGCAATACATAATCTTTGACGATGAAAAATATAAGAATTTTTATCCGTTGACTTTAACTCGTTCAACAGGAGATTTAAGAGTCGGGATCCTGAAATTAAGACAACGCATCAAAGCCTATTTTGTTTTTGAAGAAAACAATTTTGTCATTTCCGAAAAACTGGAAAAAGTTTACAGGGAAAGACATCCGGATTGGAAGATCAATTCGATTTCAGCAGGAGAAACTCTTTTTATAAACAGTCGTTTGAAAGTCGATGCTAAGATCGTTAAGAAAATCGAAGAACTTCCGATCAATACTTGCTTTATGAACAACAATGATACGATAGCTGCAAAACTTAAAATAAATGAAAGGAAAATCTCAACCGAAAATATATCCGGAATATTCGGGAGTCTGAAAAATATCCAATTAAAAAGCGGACTTCTATGGAACCGCACCTGGGCACTTATTTCTGAAAATTCTGATTATATCGCCAAAGATTTTAAGAATTTCTTTTACGAAAAAGATAATTTTTTTGAAACAGAAATGGGAGTAACCATACTAAATCCGTATGATGTCTGGATCGGAGAAAATGTCGAGATCAAACCTGGTGTTGTCATCGATGCTTCGGAAGGTCCGGTTGTTCTGGATGAAAGTGCAAAAGTGATGTCAAATGCTGTCATTATAGGTCCTGCTTATATCGGGAAAAGAAGTGTGATCAAAGCCGGGGCAAAAATATATGAAGGAACTTCCATCGGTCCGGTTTGTAAGGTTGGAGGAGAAGTTGAAGAATCGATATTCCAGGCATATTCAAACAAGCAGCATGACGGATTTCTTGGACATAGTTACTTGGGGGAATGGATAAATTTAGGAGCTGATACAAATAACAGCGATTTGAAAAATAATTATAAAAATGTAAAAGCTTATTTTTATCCGGAAAAGAAAAAAATCGATTCCGGAACTCAATTACTGGGGACGATCATCGGAGACCATACCAAAACCGGGATAAATTCTACCATCAATACCGGCGCAGTTATTGGAGTCGGGTGTAATCTTTTCGGGAGAAACTTGATCTCGGATTTTGTGTCGTCATTTAGTTGGGGAGAGAGTTCCAATCTAACTCAATACAGAATCGATAAATTTCTGGAAACAGCAGAATTGGTTAAAAAACGAAGGGAATTGTCACTTACACCAGCAGAAAAAAATCTTTACAATAACATCGAATAAAAAGAAGTGGATTTTTACAAAACTTGCCATCCGACAGCTATCGGATTGGCAAGTTTATATTTATAGATTGGCGGATAAATGCAGGAATTCGTAGAAGTTGTTTTTCGCTCGAAAAGAATCGGTTATTTTGTAAATTCTAAAAACCTGGTGATTGCACCTGATGCAGATATTGTGGTAAAAGTCGATAGAGGTGAAGATCTGGGAAAAGTTATTAATTGTTCGATCATCAGCGAAGATCTTGAGAGAAAATTTAAGAATAATGAGATCGGAAAAATATTCAGGATCGCAACGGAAGAAGATTATAAACAGTTAGATAGAGTGTATAAAAAGGAAAAAGAAGCAGCCGATAAATTTCTGGAATTGATGGGAAAACATCCATTCGAGATGAAACTCCTGGATACTGTTTACCAGCTGGATGGAAATAAACTGACCTTTTTCTTTTCCGCAGAAGGGAGAGTCGATTTCCGGGATTTTGTGCGGGAACTGGCGACAGAATTCAAAACAAGGATTGAATTGCATCAAACAACAGGCAGGGAAGATGCGAAAAGATACGGCGGTCTCGGTATTTGCGGAAAACCATTCTGCTGCGTTTCGTGGCTCAGAAAATTCAACCAGGTTTCCATCCAGATGGCAAAGGATCAGAATCTCTTGAGCAATCTCTCCAAAATTTCAGGATCATGCGGAAGGTTACTGTGCTGTCTCCAATATGAAGAAGATTTTTATCTCGAAAAAGCAGCTCAATTTCCAAAAATACATGAAAAGATATTTTTCGAGGATGAGACCAGAACCGTTTCAAAAAATGACTACTATAATAACAAAATCTACCTCGAATCCGACGATAAACAGACAATGATCATTTCGTTGAAAGATTATAATTCTCTTAAAAAATAAAAAATGATCTATGAACCGGCATATCCTGAACCTGTCTCCTCAAGAACTTATAAATTATTTTTCCAAACAGCGAGAAAAAAAATATCGATCAAAACAGGTTTGTAATTGGATCTATAAAAAGCAGGAAATCGATTTTCAAAAAATGAGTACCATCCCGGCAGGACTGCAGGATAGATTGGATATTGATCTTAATAATTTCCTCCCGAAAATAGTGAAAAAAACAAATTCTAAGGATGGAACAGCCAAATATTTACTCGAACTTCAAGATTCTGAAAAAATCGAAATGGTTCTCATCCCTTTCAAAGAAAAAAATACTCTTTGTGTTTCCACTCAAGTCGGATGTAGATGGAATTGCAGCTTTTGTGCTACCGGAAAAATGGGATTTATCAGGAACCTGGAAGTTTATGAAATTATTTCCCAGATCTTTTTAGCAAAAAAAGAATTAGCTGATGAAAAACTGACGAATATAGTATTCATGGGAATGGGAGAACCTCTCGACAATTTTGACAATTTGATAAAATCAGTCGAGATCATGCATAATGAAGATTGCTTCCGCATCAGCCCGAGAAGGGTCACAATTTCAACTTCCGGTTTGATCCCGCAAATAGAAAGGCTCTCCGAGACTGGTTTGAAAATAAAATTAGCGATTTCTTTAAATTCGGCAATACAATGCAAGAGAGAAAAATTAATGCCGGTTAGCGAAATTTATCCGTTAAGTGAATTGAAAAAATCTCTGCTTGATTTCAGGAAAAAGACTAATTATCGTCTGACTTTTGAATATATCATGATCAAAGAAATAAATATGGGAAATGAAGACAGCAAAGCATTGCTCAAATTTCTCGGTGATATTTCCTGCAAACTGAACTTGATCGCCTGGAATGAAGTTGAGAATTTGCCTTATAAAACGCCTTCTCAAACAGAAATAGAAAAATTCATGCGATCTTTGAAAACATTGCAATCAGCCGTAACTTTTCGCAGAAGCAGAGGTCGGGATATCGCAGCTGCTTGCGGACAATTAGTAACACATACCTCTGGTTTGTGAAAAAAAATCGAATTTCCAAATCGATGAAGAAATGAAAAAACATCTTGTTCCCGAATTCCTATTTGGGAAAAATATCATCTTGTTCCTGAACTCCTGTTTGGGAACATAATGGAATTCTTTTTGAAAAGATTAGAATAAAAATCCGGTTTCCATAAAATTCCTTTCTTTGCCAAAGACCGTATTCGGCTTTTTACGGAGGGATTGGAGGTGTATCCAAAATGGAAAATATAAACATCGAACAATTAGCAAAAATGATCGATCATACGGAACTTAAATCCAGTTCCGGGAAGAAGAAAATATTGAACTTGTGTAATGAAGCAAAAACTTTTGGGTTTATTTCAGTTTGTATCAATCCGGCTTATGTAAAATTTGCTTATGAACAGTTAATAGACAGTGATGTCATTGTCTGTAGTGTTGTTGGGTTTCCGTTGGGAATGAATACAAGCGAATTGAAAGCAATCGAAGCTGAAAGAGCAGTTCAGGATGGAGCTGCGGAGATCGATATGGTCATCAATGTCGGAGCGATGCGCGATAAGACTTTTGATTATGTAAAAGACGATATTGGAAGGGTCGTTGAAGCGAGTTCTCCGGCTCATGTGAAGGTGATCCTCGAAACTTGCTATCTGACCGATGATGAGATCATTAAAGCCTGCGAACTTGCTGTCGATGCAGGAGCTCATTTTGTTAAAACTTCAACCGGATTCGGAGCCTTTGGTGCTTTTCCTGAGCATATTAGATTGATGAGAAAAACAGTTGGTCCAAAAATCGGAGTGAAAGCTTCCGGAGGAGTTCAGAATTTCAAAGATGCCTGGAGATTGATCAAAGCCGGAGCAAACAGGTTGGGAACGAGTGCCGGAGTTTCTATTCTGGAAGGAGCTTCGCTTTATAAATATGCTCCTGCTGCCTGGCTCGAAGAGGAAATTCCCTGTCATATCTGTCCCTCCCGGCAGGCAGTCATCGGGAAACTTCCCAAAGGTGTTTATCAATATTATAAGAAAAAATGTCTGAATTGTCAGTATCGGGAAGAGTATAATAAATTTTACGAGTAAACTGTGGGATTGATGATTGAGGATTGGAGACTGGGTTGGGTTTTCAAAGACCTTAAACTGAACAGAATCATAAACTTAAATTTATTTCCTGTTCAACAATTTATAATAATGTTAATATTTTCATTTTTGGTGAAAATTCTTTAGTCAATAATCAAAAAATACTTGCTTGAAATAAAGCCCGTAAATTTCTTGTTTCCTTTAAAATTTTAGATCAAAAAGCATTTTAAGAGGGGAGATATAATGGATTTGAGGACTTTTCCCGGGGGAATTCATCCTCATGATTTTAAAAAATATTCAGAAGATGCCAAGATAGAAGAATTGCCTTTACCAAAAAAAATAATCATTCCGCTAAATCAACATATTGGAGCTCCATCCCAACCGATCGTAAAAAAAGGCGATAAAGTTCTCGCAGGTCAGCAGATTGCCGAACCGGGAGGATTTGTTTCCATTCCGATGCATTCCTCCATTTCCGGGAAAGTTACGAAAATTGCCCGGTTTCCACATCCGACGGGAGCAATGGTTCAGGGAATCGAGATCACAAGCGATGATGCTGATAAATGGGTAGAACTCATCGACGATGAAAACTTTTCGGAACTTCCTCCTGATGAGATGAAAAAGCGGATCGCAGAAGCTGGTATTTGCGGAATGGGCGGAGCCGGTTTTCCAACTCATGTCAAACTCTCTCCTCCCAAAGAAAAACCGATCGATACGATGATCATCAACGGCGTCGAATGCGAACCGTATTTAACTTCGGATTATCGTGTAATGCTGGAGCAGGCAGATGATATAATTTCCGGTTTGAAGATCCTGATGAAGATAGTCGGTGCTGAAAAAGGGATCATCGGGATCGAAGCGAATAAACCAACTGCCATCCGAAAGATGAAGGAACTTGTTAGGAGTGAATCTAACATTGAAGTTGTGGGACTGAAACTGAAATATCCGCAGGGTGCTGAAAAGCAATTGATCTACGCTGCGACAAGGAGGAAAGTCCCAAATAAAGGCGGACTGCCGATGGATGTGAAAGTTGTCGTGCAGAATGTCGGTACCGCGATCGCTGTTTATGAAGCGGTTCGCTACAAAAAACCTCTGATCGACAGAGTTATCACTGTCAGCGGAAAGATCGTCAAAAAACCTAAAAATATCAAAGCCCGGATCGGCACCTTATTCTCCGATCTGCTTGATTTTTGTGAAGGAACAACCTCAGATATTGGAAAGATCATTTCCGGTGGTCCGATGATGGGATTTGCAGTTTCGACTTTGGAAACTCCGATGATCAAAGGCAGTTCCGGTCTGCTCCTGTTCGATAAGAAAGAAGCTCACAAAGAGGATGAATATACCTGCCTCCGCTGCGGCAGATGTGTCGATGTCTGCCCGATGGAACTCGTTCCCAGTTTGATCGCGCATTGTGTCCGTTACGATGATTTTGAGATGTCCGATAAATACGGAGTGATGGATTGTATCAAATGCGGCAGTTGTGCGTATGTCTGTCCTTCGCATATAAAACTTATCCAATGGATCGATATCGGTAAGATAAAAGTTACGGAAATGAAGAATCGAGGATAGACGAGGTGCGAGATTCGAGGTTCAGGTAGCGAGGTGCGGGATGCTCTGCTGAGAATAGAATACAAGGTTTTCTATAAATCTGGTTAATGATGTCGAAATATAATTTTACTGATTATTGTGAAAATATGGTCTTGAAAAAACGACCATATCTTAAAAAAGAATGGTGTATTCGAGTCTTAGAAGAACCTGTTAAAATTGAAAAACAAGAGATTGAAAACTTCACAAATTTTTGAAATTTGTTAAGTTTCATAAGATAAAAATCGGAGGTTTCATGAGCGATGTTTATGCTGTTTCGGCAGCACCGCACATAAAACAGAGAATATCGGTTTCGTCGGTAATGTGGCAGGTTGTGATCGCTCTTTCACCTGCTTTGCTGGCAAGTATTTACTTTTTTGGAATAAGAACTTTACTTCTGACACTTTATGCTGTTATTGCTGCCATCATTACTGAAGCTCTGATCCAGAAATTAAGGAAAATCCCGATCTCGGTAACTGACGGAAGTGCAGTCGTTACCGGAATATTACTGGCTTTCAATCTGAATGTTGAATCACCCTGGTGGCTGCCGGTTGTCGGTTCTGTTTTTGCCATTGCTATCGGGAAGCAGGTTTTCGGTGGTTTAGGTCATAATCCCATGAATCCGGCACTTCTGGCCAGAGCATTTTTAGTCGCATCATGGCCCACTTTGACAACTGCTGGCTGGACTGCAACGAGATTAAAATCCTTCAGTGGGATCGCTAATATCGAAGGACTATCCGTTAAGGCTCAAACCTTGATCACTTCCGCAACTCCGCTTGGAGTAGCCAAACAAATCCGAGATGTCGCTTATCTCGGTACTGCAGAAACAGATGTGATCATGAACAAACTCGCAGATTTCGGCACGATCCAGAATCTTTTCTGGGGAAATACGGGCGGAGTTATCGGAGAAGTTTCTGCTGCTGCTCTCCTGCTCGGTGCTGCTTATCTCGCTTATAAACACATCATCGAATGGCGAATTCCAGTTTTCTACATCGGAACTGTTTTTGTCCTGACTTTTATTTTTGGAGGAGTTAACGGATTGTTTTCTGCTTCCATTATGCTGCCTGTTTTTCATATTTTCGCTGGTGGTTTAATTCTGGGAGCATTCTTTATGGCAACGGATATGGTCAGTTCTCCGGTTACGAAAAAAGGAAGAATATATTTCGGGATCGGGTGCGGGATTTTAACGGTTGTAATTCGTCTGGTCGGCGGTTATCCGGAAGGTGTTTCCTACTCCATTCTGCTCATGAATCTGGCAGTTCCATTGCTCGATAAATACACGATTCCCAAACCATTCGGGGAGTTGAAAAAAATTACCTCAAATAGACATGGATAAAAGGGAATATTAACAGATTGTGGTATTAAAAAAGAACTTACTAACAGGTTTTTGTGGAAATTTCAGTTCATGAATTTCGGAAAAAAAATTCTGTCCATTCAATGTCATGAGTCAAAAAGAGTTGAATAAAGAGGAGATTCCATTTACAGTCATCTACATTCAATCCTTTCAGGATTGTGAGTTTGCCAAATCTATTTCCAGAGATTCCATCTATGGCTATTAAAATTTAATCCTTTCAGGATTAGATAATCTTGATTCCAATCGAAGAGGGGATTTTTTCAAAACTTGTTTTTAAAAAAAATTGAAACTAAATCAGAAAATTATTGATTTGATCAGAAAAAAATATGATAGAAATCATAAGATATCATAATCAATTTGTGTAAAAAAAAAGGTGAAGAAATGAAATATTTTTTGAGATTAGGTTTTGTGCTTTTCGTGATCACTGCCATTGCCAGCGGAGTTCTGGCATATATCAACAGTTTCACAGGTCCGATCATCGCAGAAAATCAAAAAAAGGTGCAGGGAGAAGCGAGGAAGGAAGTTTTACCATCAGCAGTTAAATTCGTTCCTGATTCGGTGTCGGTGGAAAAAATCGAGGAAAAAGATCCTTTGAAAAAAACTTCAAAAGATACAAATAATCTCTTCCGTTATTACAGATGTTATGACGAAAATGACAATTTTGTCGGTTATACTTTTGAAGCATCTTTATACGGATACAGCAGTGAAGTCAAAACAATGGTTGGAGTCGGTCCTGATTTTACGGTCGGGAAGATCAAAACCATCAGTCAATCGGAAACTCCCGGACTTGGTGCTAACTGTATGAAAGAGGATGTTCAAAAAAGATTTTTCCATAAAAAGAAGGATGAACTCGTTGTCGATAAAGACGGTGGAACAATCAAAAGCATTACCGGAGCAACCATTACGACCAGAACAATTGCCAATTCCATTAAAAACGGTTTGGAAATCCTGGAGAAAAACATTAAGAAAACTCCTGTGGAAATCGATGTAGAACCAGTTGTGGAGGAAACAAAATGAGTTTGATCAAAGAATTCACCAAAGGTTTTATCAAAGAAAATCCTGTTTTTGTTATGGCTCTAGGACTTTGCCCCACACTTGCCGTCACAACTTCCGTCGAAAATGCGATTGGAATGGGATTAGCCGCAACATTTGTTCTTGTCTTTTCCAATATTTTCATTTCTCTGATCAAGAACTTCATTCCTCCAAAAATCAGGATTCCCTGTTACATCGTTGTTATCGCTTCTTTCGTAACCATCGTCGATATGGTCATGCATGCGTATGTTCCGGCACTTCATAAAAACCTGGGATTGTTCATTCCCCTGATCGTGGTAAACTGCATCATTTTGGGAAGAGCAGAAGCATTTGCCGGTAAGAATAAATTGCTTCCATCAATTTTTGACGGTTTCGGGATGGGATTCGGTTTTACTTTAGCATTGATAGTAATCGGTGGGATCCGTGAAATTCTGGGTGTCGGTCAGTTTTTAGGATTTAATGTCCTACCAAAAAGTTATCTCGACAGCCCGATGCTGATCGCGATTTTAGCTCCCGGAGCATTTATCGTGATGGGACTTTTGATGGGTTTGATGAATTTAAAGAAGAAGAGATAGCCACAGACCAACACAGACTTTCACTGACAAAATTTAAATAATCTGTGTTAAGTCAGTGCAAGTCAGTGGCAAGAATAGGAGTTATTAAATGGAGTTTATCGGAAAAATATTTGCTCTAGCAATCGCAGCCATATTCGTTCAGAATTTTGTCCTGATGAGATTTTTGGGACTTTGTCCTTATATCGGAGTTTCCAAAAAACTGGATTCCGCACTCGGGATGGGAATGGCAGTAATTTTTGTCATGACCATGGCTTCGACTTTTACCTGGTTGATCCAGACTTATTTTCTCATCCCTTTAAAGATCGAGTTCCTGCAGACTATCGCTTTTATCCTGACGATCGCATCTTTAGTGCAGCTGGTGGAAATGGTGATCCAGAAAACTGCTCCGGCTTTATATAAAGCTCTCGGTGTTTATCTTCCTTTGATCACAACTAATTGTGCTGTTCTCGGTGTTGCCATCCTGAACATCAATGAAAACCTGAATTTTTTGGGAGCGATCCTGAACGGACTTTTTGCCGGACTCGGTTTCACTCTTGTTCTCGTTTTAATGGCGGGAATCAGGGAAAGACTCGAGAAAGCGGAAGTTCCCTTCAGCATGAAAGGTATGCCAATCTCAATGGTCATGGCGGGATTGATGGCTCTTGCTTTTTTAGGTTTTGCCGGTCTGAAATTTTAGTAACACCATCCGTCAGTTGCCGGAGGGGAATAGAAGATAAATTGCATGGTATTCTAATAAAGATATTTTAAAGAAACTTTCCGAATCTCAGTTGAAAGAATTTCTCTGGTGGAAGCTTCGGAAAGAGTTTAACAGGAGATTTAATGACGGTCATTTTATATTCGATAGCAACTCTTGGCATTCTTGGTCTTGCTTATGGTTTAGGACTCGCTTTCGCATCGAAGAAATTCCATGTTCATGTCGATCCGAAAATAGAAAAAATAAATGAAATATTACCGCAAGCCAATTGCGGAGCATGCGGACATCCGGGTTGTGCGGCTTATGCGGAAGCTATCGTTTCGAAAGGTGAAGAAATAAATATCTGTGCACCCGGCGGCGAGAACACGATCAAGGATATCGCTAAAATAATGGGGATAAAAGCTTCAGCGAAAGAGAGAAATACCGCTGTTATCCATTGTCAGAGCGGAGGTTATAACAATACATTTTTCCGTTATGAATACCAGGGAATCGCAACCTGTAAAGCGGCTATTCTCGTAACTCACGGTCCTAATCTCTGCAATTTCGGTTGTGTATTCCAGAACGATTGTATCGCTGCCTGTAATTTCGATGCACTTCATCTTGATGAAAATGGGATGAGAATTGTCGATGAAGAAAAATGTACCGGTTGCGGAGCCTGTGCCAAAGCATGTCCCCGAGATCTGATCGAGATGGTTCCCATCAGTAAAAAGGTTCACATTCTCTGTACATCGCATGATAAAGGCGTGGAAGCGAAAAAAAGATGCGGAAATAAAACAGCATGTATCAGTTGCGGTTTATGCGTGAAAAAATGTCCGGTCGAAGCAATCGAGATGAAAGATGAACTTGCTGTAATCGATTATGAGAAATGTATCAGTTGCGGAGAATGTGCAAAAGCCTGTCCGACCGGAGCAATCATCGATCCTCTTGCCGGGAAAAGAAAGAAAGCATTTATTTTAGAGGAGAATTGTATCGGTTGTACGATCTGTGCGAAAAAATGTCCTGTCGATGCGATCACAGGGGAAGTCAAGAAACTACATTTTATAGATCAGGAAAAGTGTATCGGCTGTGAAGTCTGTTTTCAGAAATGTCCGAAAAAGACGATCGAGATGAGATGAAAATAGCCACGAAGAAGCACAAAAAAGCACAAAAAGGGTAATAGAATTGTTCCCAATCCCAGATTGGGAACACAATATTTCTCAAAACCCCTGTTTTGTTTTTGGAAGATGAAGATAAATGTTAAAACGAAATCCGTTCCAAAAATTGAGAAAAATTATGTCGATAACTCGAAACGGGGTTTCTGAAAAAAGTGCATTCCCAATCAGGGGATTGGGAATGATGAGGAGCAGTCAGTGGATTGGGAGCAATAAAATCTTATGAGCAATTTCATAACCTCCCTCAAAGAAAAACATTTCCAAAAAAAAGGGCAAAATTTACTCATATCAGGCAAATTGGAAAAAGCATTTTCCTGTTTTAAAAAAGCGGTTTTATTGAATGATTCTACCGACAATATTTTCAATCTGGCTTTATCGCTTCTTTCTTTGAGTAAATATTCCGAAGCAGAAAAGTATTTCAAAAAGATCTTTCAAAATTTTCCTGATAATGAGATCAATATTCTTTCTCTCGCAGAATGTCTGATCATGCAGAGAAAATGGGACGAAGCGATCGATCATTACCGGATTCTGGTTGAGAAAAAACCGCATAGCGACCCTTTGAAGATTTATCTTACCCAAGCAGAAGATGTTGTTGCCAGAGAAAAATATGTGAAATCAAAGGAATTATTCAGTCAAGCCCAGATCGAATTAAGGAAAAAAAACGATGCGAAAGCGTTAGCATATCTTTTAGAAGCAGAAGAATTTGATCCAAAAAATCCAAATACTCTCAATAATATCGGTTCGGTTCTGCTTCTGAAAAAAGAATTTGAAACAGCTTATAAATACTTTGAAAAAGCGGTTGTTCTCGCTCCTCAAAATAAGAAATTTCAGAAAAACCTGCTCTTAACAAAAAGAAAATTAAGAAAATGAAAAAAGGTTGGCTCAAGTTTTTTTTCTACATCCTGATTCTCTTTATTCTTTTTTATAATCCCGTTTCAGCAAGAATTATGGCGGTTACAACTGCTACTTTTCATAACCTTAATATCTCCCTTTTTTACAAACAGATTGCAGCAGAAAGTTCATTCCGCAGTTTTGCTCTTTCCAAAAAAGGAGCGATCGGACTCGGACAAGTTCTTCCGGGAACGGCAAAATATATCCAACCAAAATATCCTGCTTTTTTTCTCTGGTTTCCTCCCAGTAATCTTCACACTTCCGCAAAATATATGAAATATCTCCTGAAAAAATATGGTAAAAACTGGAGTTTGAGTCTGGCTGCTTATAATTGGGGAGAAACAAATGTTGACAAAAGGATCAGGAAATTGAAGATCGAGAGGGATAAAAATTATCGTGAGATTTTTTCCGATATTCCTGAAACATATAGTTTTATCGGGAAAATCCTTGAAAAATAATATATTTTCAATGACTTTGCGAAAGTTATCTTCCTTGGAATTCTTGTGTCAGAACTTCCGCAAAGATCTATAGTTCATAACTTTAACTTGTTTTGAAATCAGGATAATATTAAGAACTCGAAACATGATTTCTGAAAAAAGGACATTCCCAATCGGGGATTGGGAACGATGAGGAAAAAATGAAAATAGCAATCATCGGTTTTGGAGCAGCAGCGATCGGATTTATCGAGAAAATAAAAGATACTAAAAATGAAATCCATGTTTTTGAGAAAAGTAAGGATATCTATTCATCAAGTATTTCCGGGATTAGAGCAGATGGAAAATTATTCGTTTCCAGCGAAATGGGTGGAAATATTGATATCGACCTTAAACTACAAAAGAAACTGGTGGATTTCTATTTGGAGCAAACGGAAAGTAAGAAATTCGAGAGTGGAAGTTCGTTCAGGGATATAACCCTTTATAAAAAATTTTACGAAAAAGGTTTCCTGCCGATTATTTCGGATTTCTATCATATTGGAACAGACCAGTTAAAGCAGGTTCTTTACAATATCTATGAAAATTTCAAATCTTACAAAAATATCAACTTTCATTTCAAACATAACATCAAAGATGTCGAACTGCTCGCTCATAAAGTGATTTTGAATAACTCTGATTCTTTTGATAAAGTTATCGTTGCAGTTGGTAGAAGCGGTCATAGTCTAGTTAATAAGATCATCCAGAAATTTCCCGAACTTATTCTCGATAATAAAAAAGTCGATCTCGGAATTCGCTTTGAAATTCCCGATCATATCGTGGAAGAACTGAACCGCGAAATGTATGAATTCAAAGTGAAGTACAAAACCAGAACAGGTTATATGGTCAGGACTTTCTGCAATAATCCGTCGGGTTTTGTGGTTACGGAAAATTACGACGATTTCGTAACTGTGAACGGACATTCCAAACTGAAAGAAAAAAGTAAGAACACGAATTTCGCAATTTTAACGACTCTCGAACTAACTCAACCTTTTAATGATCCGATCGGATACGGCTCTCATATTGCCAAACTGACGAATATTCTTGCCGGAAAAGATAAAGTCATCCTCCAAACTTATGACAATTTTATCAATTCCAAAAGAACGAAACATCTTTATCGAGTTATGCCGACTCTGGATAAAAAACACTTCATTCTCGGTGATATCAATCTTGCCTTTCCCCGCCGCATCATCGAAAGCATTATCGATTTTATGGAAAATCTGAACGATGTTATTCCGGGTGTCACCAATCTGGATAATCTTGTTTATGCACCGGAAATCAAGTTCTACTCCAATATCATCGACAACCGGAAATTCGATAACCTGAAATTTGTTGGAGATTGTTCAGGAGGAACTCGCTCTATTATTTATGCGACTGCTCATGGCTGGATGATGGGAGAAGAGATAATTAAGGAATGAAAGAATTAAGGAATTATGCTGTTTAATACTTGACTAATAAATGAGAGTTATTTCTTATCGCTTCCAGATATTGAGGGAATTTTTATGAAAAGAAAAAAAAACACAGCTATTAATCTTGATGAATATATTGTAAACAAAATTAAGGATGTCATAAATAAATCCATTCCCGAATCGGAAATTATTCTATATGGATCCCGAGCAAAAGGAACAGCAAAATCTCATTCGGACTGGGATTTGCTTATCTTATTGAATCTGAAAAAAATAACATTCGATCTCGAAAGAAAAATTATGAATAGATTATATGAAATTGAAATTGATACAGGAGAAATAATTACTCCATTGATCTATACAAAAAATGAATGGATACGGAAACATGCTATAACTCCATTATTTGAGAATATTCGAAAAGAAGGAATTCGGATAAAATGAAAAACTCAAAATACGACTTGATCAAATACAGATTGGAAAGAGCAAAAGATACTCTTGATGATGCTTACATTTTAGCTGATAAAGAGAAGTGGAATTCAACCATGAATCGTCTTTATTACTCCGCATATTATGCTGTGATGGCTTTGCTGCTGAATAAAAATCTCAAACCAACAACTCATAACGGAGCAAAAACTAATTTTACTCAATATTTCATAAAAACTGAATTGATCCCTAAGGAACTTGGAAAAATGTATTCCCAATTATTCACCTGGAGACAAAAGGGTGATTATGACGATCTGTTTGATTTCGATAAACAAAAAGTCGAACCTTATTTTGAACCTGTAAAAGAATTGATTCGGAAGATTGAGAAATTATTAGATTGAATGAACCATAATTCACTTTCCGAAGCTTCCCAGCAAAGAAATTCTCCCTGCTGAAATTCGGAAATTTATTTAATATTAATCCTTGATGCAGAAAAATATCAATACATTTAACATATGATGATGAGGTATAAATTATGCCAAAGATTTTTGAATATTAGGATAAAATGAGAATTATTGAAAAGTACAAAAAATTTGAAATTGATACAATAGAAATCGATTACGCGAAATATATCGGGGATTTTGTCATTAGAATTCATTTTAAAAATGGAATCGAAAAAGTAGTCGATTTCAAACCTTTTATATCTAATTCGAGCCATCCGGCGATCAGGAAATATCTCCAGAAAAAGTTATTCCGAAAATTTGAAATCTTGAATGGAAATTTATCCTGGAATGATTATGATTTGATTTTCCCGGTTTCGGATTTGTTTCAAGGTCGGATTGGATGAGAAAACCGCTTTCCGAAGCTTCCCCCAAAAGAAATTCTCCCTACTGAGATTCGGAAAGGTAATTTACAGTAAATTAATTACTGAACTCCATCATCTGGCAATTGACGGAGGTGAATTACAGTCATCCATCTAAATTTTTCAAAAAAAATGTTGCATCTTAAATAATATTTTTCAAACTTGCTCTCAAATATAAGGAGTTAAACATGCGAACAGCAGCAATTCAAAAAATCGAATTAATGAAAGAATTATCGTTAATTCCATCTGAAAAATATCAGGATGTTAAAGCAGTATTTGATAAAATTTTAACACAATCTCAGATAACAAAACCAAAAGTGAAAAAATTAAAAGGGATCTGGAAAAATATTGGTTTTGAAAAAATTGCTGATCTTGAATCTGAACTGAAAAATGTCAGGAAAGAAATAAAGGATGCTGTTTTAAAAAGGAAATATTAATGGAATATCTTTTAGATACTGTTACTATCATTCGACATTTTACTGGTACAAGAAAAATTGGAAAAAAAAACAAAAAGATTCTCAAAGTCACCCCCAAAAATAAATTTCTAATTTCAGTTATAAGTTAAAGGGAAATATTATATCTTTCGGAAAAGAACAGGATCAATTTGAGTTTAACAAATACAATCGATAAAATAAATTCAACAACAAATTATACAATTATTGATTTAACCCCGGAAATCTTAATTGCTGCAGAAACTATCGAATTTAAAGAACTACACGATAGATTGATCCTGGCAACAGCAAAATGGTTGAATGTTCCGGTTATTTCGAGTGATAAACTGTTTGAAAGAGTTGATGATATTGAAGTTATCTGGGATTAATTAGAAAACAAAATTGAGTATTGATAATTAATATATGAAATTTATCATGGAATAATTATGACCTGATTTTTCCGGTTTCGGATTTGTATCAAGGTCGGATTGGATGATGATAGAAAAAATTCAAATAATAAGATTCGGAAGGATTTAAAAGGTTAATTTAATAGCGAAATGAAAAAAATGTTGACTTGATTCAAGTTAAAAAAAAATTTTCTTAATAGAAAAAAGAATTGGAGGATATGATGAAAAAGGCAATAATATTATTGTTTGTAGGAATATTGATTGTTTTTTCTTTAGTTTTTGTTGGGTGTGCGAAGAAAGAGAAAGTTATTAAAATTGGAGTTATAACATCATTAACAGGACAATCAGCCAAATATGGAATAAATGCATTAAATGGTATAAAGATAGCAGAAGGAGAAATTAATTCGAAAGATGGAATAAATGGTAAATTAATCAAACTCATTATTGAAGATGATGCATCAAAATCACTGTTTTCAGTATCAGCATTTAAAAAACTTTCAGAAATAGATGGAGTCGAAACAATAATAGGACCAATAAGCAGCAGCTCTTCGATGGTTTGCTCACCTATTGCGAATAATTTAAGAAAAATTCTATTTTCACCATCAGCAGCTACACCTGATTTTAGTAGTATGAATGATTTTACTTTCAGAAATAGAGTAAGTGCAAAGTATGAGATAGAGAAATTAGCACAAATAGCTTTTAATAGATTCAAGTTAAAAAGAATTGCAATTTTATTTGTAAATAACGATTATGGTCTTGGAAATAAAAATTATTTTGATAGTGAATTTAATAAGTTGGGTGGAAAAATATCGATAATCGAGGTATTTACAGAAGGATCTTCTGATTTTAGAACACAACTAACTAAGATAAAAAAAACTAATTCAGATGGTTACTTTATTGTTGGTCAAGGATCTGAAGGTGGTTATATTTTAAAGCAAGCACGGGAGTTAAATATTATTGGACAATTCTTTTCAACTATAACTATTCAAAGTTCCGAAGTATTAGAAATAGCTGGTAGAACAGCAGATGGTGTTGTTTATGTCCTTCCGACATTCGACCCCAATTTATCAAATAATGCAAAAAAATTTCAAGATAATTATTTTTATAGATACGATAAAAGTCCTGATTTATTTGCTGCTAATGGATATGATGCTCTATACATTTTAGCTGAAACAATAAAATTAGTTGGTAATAATGCAGATATGATTCGTCAATCACTTCTAAATATGAAAGATTTTTCTGGTGTAACAGGTATAACTAGTTTCGATGATTATGGTGATGTATATAAATCGTTAGGTGTAAAAAAAATTATTAATGGAGAATTTGAAACTATAGAGTAAATATTAATGAATGGTTAATTATATGGCGTGGTAGCTAAGTGGTAAAGCATTGGTCTGCAAAGCCAATCACGTAGGTTCGATTCCTACCCGCGCCTTTTAATATATCATTGTAGATTAATTATATGAAAGAAGTAATAACTAATAAAATTATATTAACTGAGAATGATAAAGTAATTCAAGACATTAATATGAATTATGATTTATTTCGATCAGAATTATACAAATCAGATGAAAGAGAAGATTGTATATTAATACAAGGTTCAGCATTTGTTTATAATAAACAAGCTTATTTATTAATGGGTGTTGGAGGTATTGATTTTTTAGATTCAATTGCACATCTTAAAAATATTGATGGTATTATAGGAAATGGAAATACACTTTTTATAAAAAAGAATTTTAAATATATTTATTCAGCTCATAATTCAGAAGAACTTAATAATTGTTTTGAACTAGAATGTAGTGATAAAAATATAGAATTTAAAAAAAGAGCAAAAATAGGAAATCTAATATTTTTGTTAAGAAGTTTTCAAAATTTAAATGAATATATTTCAACAAAGAAAAAAAAAAATCTTTTTTTTGAAGAATCAAATACATTTTCTAGCTACCCTATCCATTTTTCTGGTTCTTTCAAATCAAGACTTAGATCTAAATTTATTAGTACATCACGGGTTGTCCATTGTTCAAGAAGACCGTCTTTATTAAAGAAAGAATGCTTGTTTGATTCTTATAAAGAAATATATGGTGCAATAAATCTCTTTAAAGGATCTTTTGTTTTAATATATACTTTATGGAATCAAGAAATGTGTGATGCAGTAGGAATGAATAATACTAGAGAATTAACTAAATCCTATAATCCAACTGATTCAATAACGCCAAATTTCTTGAAAATAATAGATTATTACAATAAATTTAATAAAAGATTATGAAAAATAATGATAGGGAGTCGAAATGAAAAAAAAAAGTAAAATTAAATTATATAAATATTTGTTTATTTATTTATTTCAAGTATTAATTATTTTAATATCCTTAATAGTTGCGAACTATGGTAATGATATTGATGAATTTATTACTTATTGTAAAAGCAAACCAGTTTTTTGGGTAATATTATTTGCGATTACAATATTAATTACTTTTTTTTCATCTTTAAGCGAAAACCTGTTTTATGATAAACTTTTTAGGCTTTTTTATGTAAAAAATATAAGAAAAAAACTAATTGAATTATTAGATAAAATAGACTATAATTTAAAAAAAATGGAAATCGAAATTGATAATAGCGAAATTAATAGTGAAGAATATATAAGGAATTTCGATGAATCTAGAAGTTCAATTATTAGTAGATGTTCTTATGAAGTTGATAGAGGAGAAGTTGACCATGATTCATTACATACTGTTATCACTGCATTAGAAAAAGAAAATATCAAAGAGGTTATAGCAATAAGCGAATCACCATTAAATATCTGGTTTATTACTGAAATGGTATGTTACCTTTTAGTACAAATGAGAATAAGCATACAAAATAAAGTGAAAATTAATAGATATATAATTGGAGATCTCGACATTGATTATGATAAAAAATTTTTCCCAACTGAATTAAAGTATGACGAATATGGTGTTGTAAAAAAAATACACTATCCTAGTATGAATCTTTATGTCATTTACAAAAATGATTTGCCTATATCTAAAGATTCTCTAAATACTAAAACTAAAAGTTTTTTGCTTATTCGAAATGAGAATGGAAACAATGAACTAGAGGAAAGATGCTGGAATTTTAAATTTAGTGAGCAAAAATTTAAAAATACATTTCGTGAAATTAATAATAATAATAAAAAGCAAAAAATTATTCAATTTATATATGATATAACAAATACTGATGAAGATAAAATAAAAAAAATAGTATAAATGTATTATTATTAATACTTATATGATTAATCAGTTTTTTGTAAATTCTTTCATCTCGTTCGCTATATATAGTATAATAGCATTAACATTTTCAATAATCTATTCAACAACCCGTTTCTTCCACTTCGCTCATGCAGTAATCTTCACATCCGGAGCATATTTCACTTTTCTTTTTCATAAATTATTTGGCTTACCAATTTATCTTTCAATTCCATTCGCAATTATCTTTTCTTTGCTTTTGGGTTGTTTAATTGAAAAATCTATCTATAAACCATTAAGAAAAAAACAAGCATCTTCAATGATATTGCTGTTATCATCTCTGGGAATATACATTTTATTACAAAACCTGATCTCAATGCTTTTCGGAGATGACACAAAATCCATTCGTTCAGGTGTAGTAAAAGAAGGAATAAATATTTTTGGTGCAAGAATAACTCCCATCCAAATCATCATAATTATCTGTTCCATAATCATAACCATACTTCTGCTGCTTTTCCTCAAAAAAACCAAAATCGGTAAAGCAATGAAGGCAGTGGCAAATGATCCGGAACTGGCAAATATTTCCGGCATAAGTAGCGATAAAGTAATTTTAGTTTCTTTTGCAATCGGTTCCGGTTTGGCAGGTTTAGCTGGAATCCTGGTAGCCTTAGATGTGGATATGACGCCAACTATGGGAATGAATGCTTTAATGATGGGAGTTGTCGCCATGATCGTAGGCGGAGTGAACAGCATCCCGGGAATTGTGTGTGGAGCTTTGCTGCTCGGTTTTGCACAAAACTTTGGTGTGTGGTATATCAGTTCTCAATGGCAGGATGCAATTGCGTTTGTGATACTATTAATCTTTTTACTGTTCCGTCCGCAGGGCTTCTTCGGGAAAAAGATACGGAAGATTTCTATATAGCCGCGAAAAGGCACAAAAGACACACAAGATGCCACCGCCAAGACGCAAAGGAATAGTCAATGGTAAACACTGAAGAACACCGAAATATACCGAATATTATTTCCTTAATAACTTCCTCTCCAATATTCTCAAGAAGTCCTAATAATCTCCCTTTGCGAAAGGGAGAACTAAAGAGGGTTTGGGGAGAATGCGAGGTGAGGTTTTTTCCTTGACTCAAAAACAACTGTTCGGAAATTTACCCTGTTCGGTCTGACCGAACATTAGAAAATATTGAACACTGTTTGGGAGTTAAATTGTTAAAAAAAGATATTATTTGTAAATGTCTTCAAATCCTGAAAGGATTTCCTCCCATAAAATCAATATACCATAGAACCGGTCATTCTCTACAAATTACAACCGGTTCGGATTCTTTCCTATTCAAGTTCGAAGTAAAAGGCATCCTGAAAAGACCTTTACCTTTGAATCTCTTTTTTGAAAATATCTCAAAAGATAAAATTCCTTTGATCTTAGCAGAATATATTAATTCTTCCATAGCAAATGAATTGATAAATAACCGGGTAAATTTCGTGGATTGTCAGGGTAATGTGTTTCTCGATATTCCGGGAAAGATCTACATACAAGTCAAAGGTCGTAAAAATAAAAAACAAAAGGAAAAGCAATCGACAATTCTTTTCAATCCCAAAGGTCTGCAGCTTTTAACTATTCTCCTAAATGAAGAAGTTCTGTTAAATAATTCTCTAAGAAGTCTGCAAAAAAAAGCAGGTATTTCTCTGGAACGAACTTCTAAAGTAATAAATGAATTGAAGGAGAACGGCTATATTCTGCAAACAAAGAAGAATTACTATAAGTTCCATAATAAAAAAGAACTTCTCGAAAAATGGTTATTAAATTTTGGTGAACGATTACGACCAAAACTTTTGATCGGAACTTACAAAATTTCTCCTGAAACTGATGTTCAAAAAATAGCTCAAATCCTGAAAAATAAAAAAATAGATTTTGCTCTTGGAGGAGAAACAGGTGCAGAAGTTCTTTCGCATTATTATCGAGCAGGTAACATTGATCTGTTCATCCCGGAGCAGCAATTATTAGAGGTGATCAAATTTCTGAAATTAGTTCCTGCCAGCGAAAGCAATGTAAGACTGTTTAATTTATTTACGAAAGAAATAATTTTTAAAGATAACTCTTTTTCAGTTCCCCTTGTGTTACCGATCCTTATTTATGCTGAACTTCTCTTCCAGGAAAATGACAGAGCAATCGAAACTGCAGATATTATTTATAACAAATATGTAAAAGAATTATTGAAATGAAATTGGAACCAGGTTTAATATTAGTTTTAGAAATATTGGATAAATATTTCCGAAAAAAAGGAATAAATTACGCTTTGATCGGAGCGCAGGTTCCTTGTCTCCTGATCGATGTCCCGGTATTATCAGAGCATCGTCCGACTCTGGATATCGATATTACTCTACAGTCTTCTTCCTGGTCAGATTTCGAAATTATCAAGCAAGGTCTCCTCGATTTGGGATTTAAAGAAGATCGTTTCGAGTTGAGGTTTTTATTTCAAGATACTTTTCTGGATATTGTTCCTTACCTGGAAAATGAAGTAAAAAACAACATTCTAAAATTACCCCATTCGGGAAATATGATAAATGTTCTCGGCTATGACCGTCTTCTCAAGAATTCGATAATAAAAGAAGTCCAACCAGGTTTAAATATTCCGGTAGTACCTTTACATCTTTTACTCTTCACTAAAATGTTGGCTTTTTTAGATAGAGGACTCGACCGAAATATAATCAAAGATATTATAGACATAATTTTCATATTTCAAAATTACAAAACATTGGATATGAGTGAAAGAAGATTCGACAATTCGATTCCTCGGAAAATGAACTATGAAGATCGAGGAGCATACCTGATCGGTATCGATCTAAAACTATATCTACAAGATAAAGAACAAGAATATGTAATTTCATTTCTTGAACATTTCCAGGATGAATTTTCAACAGTTATTCAGAAAATATCTAAATATGAAACTGGTAAGAGTAAAGAAATTTATAATCTATTCGATTCATTCAGGAAAGGATTTGGATTATGAAACAGTCTAATATAGTCGTCAAGCCTGAATCTTCTTTCCCTTATTTCTCCCTTCTCCTCGCAGGAGAAGGGCTGGGGATGAGGTTTTAAATGACTTATCTACTTCATATTTTTATCTTGATCGGCATCTACATCATCCTCTCTTTATCCTTGAACCTGGTTGCCGGATACACGGGAATTCTTTCCATTGCTCATGCTGCTTTTTACGGAATCGGAGCATATATTGCTGCTTTAATGGCTCTGAATTTGAATAGCCCTTTTTTATTGAATCTTTTCCTGGCAATTATCGGTTCCTCTATTTTAGGAGCATTCGTCGGTATTCCCGCTTTACGCATCAAAGACGATTATTTCATCATCGCTACTTTTGCTTTCCAGATCATAACTTTCAGTATCTTGAATAATTTAGTCTCTTTTACAGGCGGTCCTATGGGACTTCCCGGTATTCCGCAGCCGATAATATTTGGAATTAAGATTTCGTCTCATATCGGTTTTCTTATCTTGATTGCTATTTTATGTGCTATCGTCTATTTCATCTGTAACAGGATTGTAAAATCACCATTCGGCAGGATATTGAAAGCGATCCGGGAAGATGAGATATTTACTCAATCACAGGGTAAGAATGTTTCGGCTTACAAGGTTAAGATATTTATGATCAGTTCAGGATTAGCAGCAATTTCCGGAGTGATGTATGCAACTTATATAACATATATCGATCCAACCAGTTTTACGGTTATGGAATCGATCTTTATTATTTCCATTGTGATCATCGGTGGAGCGGGAAATCTAAAAGGTTCGATCGTGGGAGCAATTGTTTTAGTGATGCTTCCTGAAATATTAAGATTTGTCGGTTTACCGAATTCGGTTGCTGCCAATATTCGTCAGATGCTTTATGGTGGATTGCTGGTTGTGTTTATGCTCTGGCGACCGCAGGGATTTATCGGTGAATATTCGTTTAATCGGAATAATGAGAAATGAAGTTTACTCGAGTTCAGCAGAGCGAAGCGAGACTGGACTTGAGTAGGGAATGATGATTATTTACTGAACTCCATCTAACTAAAGTTGATGAAGTCCAGTCCGTAATCCCCTGGACTCGACTTGCTACGAAGTGCGAGTTGAGTATAAAAATTTCGAAATATGAAACTTTATGACCAACCATTGCGAAGGTTTCGTTCCTCAACCATTCGCAAGGTTTTAAATTAAGAAAATGAAAGAATTATTAAAAATCCGAAACTGCAATAAACATTTCGATGGGATCACAGCACTCGATGATTTTAGTTGTGATATTAATAAAAATGAAATCGTTGGCTTGATCGGTCCCAACGGAGCAGGAAAGTCAACTCTCTTTAATGTGATCACCGGCTTTATACCAATCGATTCGGGAAAAATTGATTTTAATAATTATAGCATTTCAAAGAAAACTCCTTCCAAAATAAATAATTACGGAATTTCCAGAACTTTCCAGGATTTGAGATTAATTCGCCAAATGACAGTTATGGATAATATTTTGTTATCATTCAAAAATCAACCCGGAGAACATCTGGAAAATGTTTTTTTCCGAAATAAGAAAGTTAAAAAAATAGAATCGGAAAATAAAAAGAAAGCATCGGATTTATTAAAACATGCCGGTATTTCAGAAAAAGCGAACGATCCGGCAAACGACCTTTCTTATGGTCAGCAGAAGTTATTGAGTATAATCTGTTGTCTTGCTTCTGATGCCGAGTTATTACTTCTCGACGAACCGATTGCCGGGATTAATCCGTCAATGATCGAAAATATTCTTTCAATTATCACAGAACTTCCTGGAAAAGGAAAGTCGGTAATATTGATAGAACATAATATGGACGCCATTTCTCAAGTTTGTAAAAGAGTAATTTTTATGGATGCCGGCAAAAAGATCAGCGAAGGAACTACAGAGCAGGTGAGAAATGATCCAAAAGTTATCGAAGCGTATCTGGATTGAAAAATATTGTGTTCCCAAAGAGGGCTTTGGGAACAATGACTATTATGTTTATTAATTTTTTGGATTTTATTTTCGTGATTTTTCGCGTATTTCGCGGGTAATAAAAAAATGTTAGAAATTAAAAATCTTGAAACAGGATACGGTAAAAAACAGGTTTTGTCCGATGTTTCGATGGAAGTCTCGGAAGGTGAAATCGTAGGAATCATCGGACCGAACGGAGCAGGAAAGTCAACAATCCTGAAAGCGATCAGTGGAATTCTTCCCATCTGGGAAGGAGATATTCTTTTTGATAACAATTCCATCAAAAAGAATTCCATCGCTGAAAATATCAAATCAGGTCTAACCTTTGCACCTCAAGGAAATAGAGTTTTTGATGAACTGACCGTAAAAGACAACCTGGAATTGGGTGGTTATTTATTATCCAAAAAAATATTAAAAGAGAGAATTGAACAAGCTTATGATATTTTTCCAATCCTGAAAAAAAGGTCGAAACAAATTGCCGGAAAACTCAGCGGCGGAGAACAGCAAATGCTTGCTCTTACCAGAGCTTTGATTCCTGAACCGAAATTGCTTTTACTCGATGAACCTTCTTTAGGTTTAGCTCCGAATTTGATGAATGATGTTTTTGAAAAATTCGTTGAAATTAATAAAATATTTGGAATTTCAATGCTAATTGTGGAACAAAAAGTAAATGAAATTCTAAATATTTCAGATAGAATTTATTCGATAAAATTAGGGAAAGTTGCTTTTAAAGGGAAACCAGCACAATTGAAAGGAAATAAAGAAAAATTGAAAGAGTTGTTTCTTTAAGATTTGCTATTTGCTATTTGGAATTTTATTAGAAATTAGAAATTCGGATTTTGAAATTTCCCCACATTTTCTCCGCACACTCCAAATCCTCTTTCGTATCGATCCCGATCCCTTCATATTCCGTTTCAACCATCTTAATTTTCATGCCATTTTCCAATAAACGCAACTGTTCTAACTTTTCGATCTGTTCGAGTTTCCCTACCGGTAAATTCACAAATTTCATTAGAACTTCTTTCCTGAATGCGTAAACTCCGATGTGTTTATAATATTGAGGATTCGGGAAATGGGATTTAGGATTTCTGTTAAAAGGAATTTTTGAACGCGAAAAGCAAAGTGCAAAATCATTTCTATCACAGACAACTTTCACATTATTAGGACTTTCGATATCTTTTTTTATTCTATGCATCAAAGATGCAACTTCGACTTCTTCATTGTCAAATGCGGAAATAAGTTTTTGCAAAGGTTCTTTGGAAATAAAAGGCTCATCTCCCTGAATATTCACCACAATATCGCAATCGATCTTGGAACAAACTTCTGCAATTCTATCTGTTCCGCTTTGATGTTCTTTTGCGGTTAAAATCACTTTTCCATTAAAATCATCGACTGCTTCAAAGATCCTCTGATCGTCAGTTGCGACAATCACATCATCAAAAAGTTCACTGTTTTTTGCTCTTTCATAAACATGCCGGATTATCGGTTTATTCCCGAGTTTTACCAGAGGTTTCCCGGGAAACCTGGTTGAATCGTATCGAGCAGGGATAATTGCTATAATTTTCATTAATTCTCCAAAAATTATTCGACTCGTAAGGACGAAGGACGACGAGTCGAGACATAAACAATTCACTTCATTTTATTTCGAGTCGTCGTTCCTTACGACTCGAATTCATCTCTCCATCTTCATTTCCAAAAAAACTTTATAACTCAAAAGCGAGTCCTTCATTTCGGAAACAATAAAACTTTTGGTAATCTTCATCTTCTCAATTTTCTTCGCAGTTTCCAGGGCAATGATCTTTTCAATATTTTCATTTGTGCTTTCAACTTTTCCCTGAACTTCTTTTTCCAGATAATTGGCAATCGCTAATCTTGTTTTCTCTGACGCTTTTTCCCAGGCAATGATCAGATCATAAGAAGATGCGGATGAATAACTTAAAATTTTATTTTCTTCAATTTTGATCTTTTCTTCTGAAAACCATTCCGGTTGGTTAGAAATATATTTTTTCTTATGAACATCTTCAACATCATTTCTCTTTGTGGAAAATAATCCGATAAAATAATCAAAGAAAAAAGTTTCATCTACTAAATTCAGACGATCAAAAATATTCTCAATCTCTCTCGGAGATGAACTGACATTCAAGCGGAATTTTACTTTTCTTTCCTTGAGAATATCTTCCGCATCTTTTGAAACAAATTTCTCAATCGCAAAAGAACCGGTATTCCTACTTTTAGAAACAGCAGCCATCTGTTTTGCTGATTCTATCATATCTTCTTTTTCAAAACTTTTTTTGGAAATTCCTACAACATAATCTCCCTCGATAGGTAAATTATAAACCCATTCCGGAAGTTTCCGCATTTTGATTTTATGAACGGATTCTTTTTCGTAATATTCATAAGATTGATGAGTTGAACATCCGATTACGAAAAATAATAAGATAAAAATTAAATTAATTACTAACATTTCCCACTTCAAATTAACGCAACTTGCTCATCGAATCTGTTGAT
>CAZFPK010000024.1:0-40988 GCA_964521025.1 uncultured Candidatus Cloacimonadota bacterium
CGACTAAAAAAGAGGGACGTCTTTTAATTAGAAAGATACTTTAGATATTTAGGTTGAATACAGCAATAATCATAAAAAATGAATTAAAGCATAAAGAAAGATTGGAATTGCCCAGAGAAGCTCTGCGAGAAGCAACAATAAATGCAATAATCCATCGAGATTATTTTGTAAATTCAAATGTTCAAATCAATATCTCTCCCGATAAAGTAGAAATAATTAATCCGGGTAAGCTGTTATTTCCCAAACCTGATTTCGGTAAAGTAAGCGTTAGAAGAAATCCCATCCTCGTGGATCTGGTGCACCGTTTGGGATTTGTGGAAAAAGCAGGTTCCGGTATTAAAAGGATAAAAAGATCAACAAATGAATACAAAATAAAAGTAAAGTTTGAAACAGGTGATTTCTTTAAAACCATATTTTTTAGAAAAACTGATCCGACGCAAATAAGGAGCAAATACGGAGCAAATACGGAGCAAATACGGAGCAAATACCACAAAGCTATTGATGCAAATCCGACGCAAATCAGACGCAAATCCGAAGAAGACAGAAAAAGATGGATATTAGAACAACTCAAAATAAATAATAGAATAAGAGCAAAGGAAATTGAATTATTCTTTGGAATACATAGAGATACAGCGACAAAGAATTTGAATAAACTTGTTAAAGAAAAGATTCTAATTCAAAAAGGTGCAGGAAATAATGTTTGGTATGAATTAAATGAGGAAACAAAAAAATGAAAAATTAATTTTTGCATTAAAGAGAAGCAGGATAAATCATGATTCATCCAAAACATTATTTTTATATAAAATAAAGAGGAATAAAAAATGAAAAAATTATTAATAACATTCGTAGTGTTAACAATCTTCATCCCCGGATTCACTCTCAAATCCAATAAAGATGAAAAATGGAATCAGGATAATCCGTTTTCCCTTCCACACTGGTTGACGGAAGAAGAAAAAACGAGAACAGACGAGATCGGCAGAGATTTTTATGTAACCGATCCGCCGGATGGACCAATCCGCAATATTGCGGAATTCGATCCAATGGAAGGAGTTCTCGTTCGCTATCCGTTTGGAATTTCAACTGCTTTGATCGCGGAAATGTCGCAGGAAATAATGGTAACGACCATTGTTGCTAATCAATCACAGGAAAATACGGTTACGAATCAGTACAATTCTGCCGGAGCCAATCTCGATAACTGCAATTTCATCCATGCTCCGACAGATTCCTACTGGACAAGAGATTACGGACCATGGTTCGTTGTGGACGGCAATAATGAATTCGGCATTGTTAATTTCCCTTATAATCGTCCGCGACCCAATGATAATGAAATTCCGATTGAAGTTGCGGATTTTCTCGAGATCAATCTTTTTGGTATGGATTTGATTCACACCGGTGGGAATTATATGACTGACGGTCTGGGAATCTCTTCTTCATCCGACCTGGTCTGGGAAGAAAATCCCGATCTTTCTCATGCGGATGTCGAACAACTTGTTGCAGATTATCTCGGTATCGAAACCTATCATGTCGTTCCCGATCCAAACAATACTTACATCGATCACATAGATTGCTGGGGAAAATTTCTTGCACCCGATAAAGTCCTTATCCGCTCGGTAGCGGAAAGTCATCCGCAATACGATGAGATAGAAGCAACAGCGGAATATTATGCCAGTCAAATATCCTCTTATGGAGAGCCTTTTGAAGTTGTCCGCGTTTATACTCCCAATGATCAACCTTACACCAATTCCCTCATTTTGAATGACCGGGTTTTTGTCCCGATCACAGGTTCGAGTTTGGATGATGATGCTATCGCAACTTATGAAACAGCTATGCCCGGATACGAAGTTCTCGGATTTACCGGTTCCTGGGTATCTACCGATGCACTCCACTGCCGCACCAAAGGAATTGCCGATCGAACCGCACTCTATATCAAACATCAACCGACTCTGGGAGATGCACCTTCCGGCATCGATTATGAAATCACTGCTGAGATCCATCCGTTCAGCGGTTCATCTTTAACTGCAGATTCACCGGTTCTCTTTTATCGCGTGAATAACGGGAATTTTACTCCAATTATTATGATAGATTTAGGGAATGAAACTTATCAGGGAATAATTCCATCACAACCTGATGGTTTCGAGATCGATTATTATCTTTATGCTGAAGACGAATCCGGGAAAACTGCCAATCATCCTTTTATCGGAGAACCTGATCCGCATTCTTTTGTCGTTGGAGAAGCAATCCCGTCTGAACTGGAAGTTGATCCGGTTTCTTTTGAAGTGGAATTAACTATCGGAGAAACAACTGCCGAGATCCTGGAACTATCCAATGTTGGAGGAGGAGTAATAAATTACGAGATCGAGATAGATATTCCGGTTTTTGCTGAAGATGGAAGAAACATCAGCGGTTCTACGATCGAATGTTCCGAGGATGAATTCTATGCCGGAGAAACCATAACCTGGACTTTTACGGTTTATAATGCAAGTATGGATGAAGAATGGCTGGATGAAATTTATATCGATTTTCCAAACGGAGTAATTGTTAATTCTTCAACTAATTTTGTGGGAGGAACAGCCGGAGATTTAGTTACGGATAATGCAACCGGAGATGGTGCGGAAATTCATTGGACAGATAATAACGGAGGTTGGGGAAATATTTATCACGGTGAAAGTGCTTCTGCAGAAGTAAATGTTACTATCGATCTTGATTTTATGGGCAACATCGATATAACTTATGAGATCAGCGGTGATGATTACGGCAGCGAACCTCATGATATTAGCGGAGATATCGAACTTATCAATGCAGGAGAGTTGATAACCTGGATTTCTCTCGATACATATTCGGGTTCTATCGCCAGCGGAGAAACCGATATTGTGAATGTATTCTTTGATACTGGTGATCTAGAAATTGCTGATTATGACTGCGCTCTTGTTATAACAGATGACAGGCGTGAAGAAACAATCATTCCGGTTACTTTGACCGTTATTGATACGGAAATATCGGATAATGAGATTGAGAACTGTGCTGTCTTGCTGGGAAATTATCCGAATCCGTTCCAATCTTCAACGACAATTTCTTTTATCGCAGCAGAGTTCAGGAAGGACACAGAGATTATTATCTACAATCTGAAAGGACAAAAAGTTAAAACTTTGAAGTGTATCTGTCATGTTGATGCAAACGCGACAGAGTCGCATTCCACGATCACCTGGGACGGAAAAGACGAAAATGGATTTCCGGTTGCCAGCGGAATATATTTCTATAAATTATCAATGGGTGAAAAAAATGAAATGAGGAAAATGATCCTTCTCCGTTGAATCGGCGAAGGATAAATACCGAGAACAAATTACACCCATAATTAAAAAAGGGAGAGAATAAAAAAATGAAAAAACTGATATTGATGTTTGTTTCTATGATTGGATTTTTTTTGTCTGCAACCTGGATCGAAATACCGGAAAATTCGAGAAGCAAACTTTTTGAACATGTTTCCGGAGACATAGAATCAGTGGAATTGGAATTTTCTTTGAATGGCTATGAATTTGAAACATTCGAAGAAAGAGGAGATATTTATCACAAAATCTCTTATTGGAACGAAGGTGAGCGACTCGAAATCGGAAAACCCGACCTTCCTGTTTTTTCCCGTTTGGTTGCCATTCCACATGAGGGAGAAGTTTCGGTCGAGATCATGTCTTACGAAACCGGAATAATACCGGATATTCTAATTTATCCACAGCAGGAATTGCAGATCGATGGACAGGAAAGATGCCGTGAATTTATTATCGATGAAAACTTTTATGAGAGCGGAGAAATTTTTCCCGGGAAGAAGATCGCAACCGGAACCCCCGCAATCATCAGAGATTTTCGCATTGTTAATGTAACGGTCAATCCCTTCCAATACGATCCGGTAAATCGAGAATTGACGATCATTAAAAATATAAATTACAAAGTTAATACTTCCGGGCGTGGTGGTGAAAATGTCAAAATTCATGACCATAAAAGATCGAGATTTTTCGAGCAGTTGTATGCTTCGACTATCGTAAATTTTGGATCATTAATAACCAGAGAAGATGAATACCAGCAACCGAGCTATCTTTTTATCTGTCCGCAAAGTTCTTCGGTGCAGCAAAATTTGCAATTATTAACGAGCTGGAAACATCAAAAAGGTTTTCAAGTAACGGTTGCCACTACTGCAGAAACAGGATCGAGTTTGAATTCCATAAAAAATTATATCCAGGATGCTTATGATAATTGGGAAGATCCTCCTGAATTTGTCTGTTTGGTTGGTGATGAACATGGGAGTTTTAGCATTCCAACGGGTTACCAAAACGGGGGAAATGGAGACCAATATTACACACTTCTCGAAGGAAATGACATTCTCGCAGATATTTTTATCGGGAGATTATCATTCAATACAATCTCTTAATTCCAGACGATCATAGCCAAAATTCTGGGTTATGAGAAAGAACCGTATCATGAAGAACTGGACTGGTACCAGGAAGCTCTATTAGTTGGTGATCCGAGTTCATCTGAACAATCATGTATCATCACTAATAAATTCATCAAAGAAATGATTAATGCAGATGAAGAAGGTTTTACTTTCGATGAAATTTATTCCGGTTCTTTTTCTTCCGCCATGAGCAACAGTATTAATGACGGCGTAAGTTATTTTAATTATCGAGGATACATCGGGATGAGCGGTTGGTATAATTCTAATATCAACAGCTTAACTAATGGTTTTAAACTTCCTGTTGCAGTTATTATCACCTGCGCTACCGGAGATTTCGATTCCAGTTGGGATGATTGCCGTTCCGAACTGCTCCTCAAAGCCGGTTCTCCAACCGTTCCAAAAGGAGCGATCGCTGCTATCGGAACCGCGACTGCTTCGACCCATACATGCTTTAATAACTGTGTCGATATGGGCATTTTTTACGGAATTTTTGTCGATCATATCTATCACATGGGTGGAGCATTGAATCGAGGAAAACTGAATCTTTACTTGAATTATCCGCAAAATCCCAACAATGCTGTTTATAAATTTTCCTATTGGAACAACCTCATGGGAGATCCGGGGATGGAGATCTGGACGAATGTTCCGAAAGAAATGATGATTTCTTATCCACCGAATATTCCCCAGGGAAGTAACTATCTCGAAGTTAGTGTTCAAGATAATGTGACCCATCTTCCTCTTGAAAATGCTTGGGTAACTGCTTTAAAGGGAGAGGATGAGATTTTTGCTACAGGATTTACTGATTCGGATGGAAAAATCTATTTGCCAATATTTACTGAAAATACAGGAATTGTCATGCTGACTGTTACCAAACATAATTTCGTACCTCATCTTGGAAGTTTTGAAATGATCCAGTCAGATATCTTTGCAAATGTCTTTGAAATTGAGATCGATGACGATGGTTCCGGTACTTCTTCCGGAAACGGTGATGGCATCATCAACCCTGGAGAAGAGATTGAACTAAATGTTGCTCTCAAGAACTACGGAACATTGAGTGCAGCCGGTATTACCGCTGAAATTTCTTCCGAAAACAGTTACATTGCTATTACTGATGCTTACGAGAATTATGGAACTATCGAACCCGGAACTTCCGTATTTAGTGAGGATGATTTTGATATTTCCATAAATCCGGATGTTGTTGGAGGTTCAGAAATAATGATCGATATAGTTATTTCTGATGAAGATGAAAATCAATGGTCGGATATGATCATCCTCGAAGTTGAAGGAGCAAACCTGCTGGTTCAGGACTATCAGGTTATGGATGCGGATAATATTTTGGATCCGGGAGAAACTGCGGAATTTGTGGTTACTATCGAAAATCTCGGCTCTCTTCCGGCAAGCGAGGTTCAAGGAATTTTATCCTGTCCTGATAACCGGGTTTTAGTTATCGATGAAAATGCTTATTACGGTGATGTCTCAGCGGGAGAACAGGTTGCCAATGATACGGACAGATTTGAAATAACCGCATCGAATCATCTTCTTCCGGGAACAATGGTTTTAATGAACCTTAACCTGACCGATGAAAACGGATACGATTCCGAAACAAGTTTTCTTTTGGAGGTTGGAGAAGCTTCCGTAACAGACCCATTGGGACCCGATGAATATGGTTATTACTGCTATGATGACGGAGATACCGAGTATGATAATGTACCGGTCTATAACTGGATCGAGATCGATCCTGATTATGGTGGTCCCGGAACGATTATCAGTATTTATGATGCTGGAGATACGGGAGATATCGAAATCATCGCGCTCCCATTTACTTTCCAGTTTTACGGAGAATCTTATGATGAAATTACTGTTTGTACGAATGGTTGGATTTCACCAGGTATAACAGAGCAGTATTCGTTTATGAACTGGCATGTTCCCGGTCCCGGAGGACCTTCTCCTATGATCGCTCCTTTCTGGGATGATCTGAAAACCGGAGGAGGACATGTCTGTTACTACTACGATCCTGATGAAAACTATTTCATCGTTGAATGGTCCGAACTGCAAAATGATTATAATTATAACGAGGAAACTTTTCAGGTAATTCTTTATGATCCGGCTTTTCATCAAACTGCGAGTGGAGATGGTGATATTTTATACCAATATAAAACCATAAACAATGTCGATCTGGGAGATTATACTTCCTATCATGTTCAGCACGGACAATACGCAACCGTCGGTTTGGAGGATCATACCGGAACGGTCGGTTTGGAATATACTTTTAATAATTCCTATCCTTCCGCAGCAAAAACACTGGATGATGAAATGGCGATTTTGTTTACCAGTTCCCTAATAAATCCTTTAGTTCTTTATCCAAGTGGTTTTTATGTCGAAATGGATCCCAACCAGACATTTCTCGATACACTTTCATTGATCAATACCGGACAGGAAACGATAAATTATACGATCTATCTCACGCAGCATCTTGGCTGGATTTCATTCAGTCCTGATTCAGGTAATTTGAATAGCGGAGAAACGGATGAAATTGAAATTACATTTACCTCGAACGGACTTTTACCCGGCGAGCATTCCTGTAATCTGATCATCCAGACAGAAACAGGATATGAAATCTATCTGCCCATGAGTCTAACAGTCAATGAAACAGTTGCCGATGATGATCTGCTGCAATTCAAAACAGGATTACACGGAAATTATCCGAATCCGTTCAACCCGGTAACATTAATTTCTTTCAGCCTTACCCCGGAATACACCGGGAATGCAGAGATAATAATTTATAATATCAAGGGGCAGGAGGTTAAACATCTTTTTGATAATTCAATTTCAAAGTTATCAGCAGGTCAGCATACTGTCGAATGGAATGGAAAAGATAACAACAATGTTCCTGCTGCATCCGGAATTTATTTCTATAAATTAAGATCAGGAGATTTTTCAAGTTTAAAAAAGATGCTTTTGTTGAGGTAACTCGATTCTCCGGAGCGTCATTTTTTCTCAAATAGAATTTTGGTAAGTAAAAGCGGATTTCCTCTTCTTCCTGCAGAAGATAAATCTAAAGTAAAAAAAGGAGTACAGATGAAAAAATTATTTATTTCAGCATTAATGATAATTCTGACTTTTACGATTTCAGCAACCTGGATAGAAATCCCGGAAAATACCCGGGAAAAACTTTTTGATCATATTTCCGGTGAACGAGATGCCGTCGAAATTGAATTCTCATTAAACGGTTATGAATTGGAAACAGTATCGGTAAAAGGTGAGACATTTCAGAATATCTCTTATTTCAATGAAGGTGAATTCCTGGAAATCGGTAAACCTGATCTGCCCAGGTTTTCCCGGTTAGTTGCTATTCCCGATGAAGGTAGCGTATCGATAGAAATACTTTCTTTTGAGGATGAAGTTTTATCAAATATGAACATCTATCCTCGACAGGAATTGCAGCGGGAGAACCAACCTCCCAACACAAAATTCTTTATCGATGAAAAATTTTATGCTGGTGAAGATATTTTCCCGGAGCAGATAGTTGAAACAGGAACTCCGGCAATCATGAGAGATTTTCGAGTTGTTAATGTAACAATCAATCCCTTCCAGTTTGACCCGCGAACGAGAGAATTACGAATTTTTAAAAAGATCAAATTCAAAGTAAATTCTTCTCATCTGGGAGGAGAAAATATCAAAATTTCGAACCGTAAAATTTCTCGTTCTTTTAATTCAATATATGCATCGACGATCCTGAACTATAGTTCTCTGGTAACCAGAGATGAGGAATATCAACAACCGAGTTATCTCTTCATCTATCCCAATAATACGCAAGTTGAAACCTCATTGGATTCGCTTGTGAACTGGAAACATCAAAAAGGATTTGAAGTACATGCTGCCAATACTTCCGAAACAGGTGGATCTACAAGTAGTATAAAAAACTATATTCAAAATGCTTACGATAACTGGGAAAATCCACCCGAATTTGTCTGCCTGGTCGGAGATGCAGGAGGAAGTTTTAATATCCCGACTTCCGGTGGAGATCAATATTATACATTGCTCGAAGGAGCAGATATCTTAGCGGATATTTTTATCGGGCGGCTTTCTTTTAACAGCATTACCGAATTTCTGACAATTTTGGTTAAAATACTCGGGTATGAGAGAAACCCCTATCTCGACGAAACAGACTGGTATCATAGTGCATTATTGGTAGGAGACCCTGGTTACAGCACCGGTCAGGCAGCTATCACAGTGAATAAAGATATAAAGAATTTGATCGATAATAATGAAGAAGGTTATATTTTCGATGAAGTTTACAACGGTTCTTTTGTTTCTCAAATGAGTTCAGGTTTGAATAGTGGAGTAAGTTATTTCAATTATCGCGGTTATATGGGAATGAGCGGTTGGGATAATAATAATACTGCTAATCTAACAAATGGCTACAAATTACCGGTTGCTGTGATCATTACCTGCGATACCGGTAGTTTTGAAGGAACAAGTAATTGCCGCAGCGAATATTTCCTGAAAGCCGGCACTCCGACAGTTCCCAAAGGAGCGATCGCTGCTATCGGCACGGCAACCACCGGAACACATACCTGTTTTAATAATAGTGTCGATATCGGGATTTTTTACGGGATCTTCCAGGATAAGATCTATCATATGGGCGGAGCTCTTAATCGGGGAAAGTTGAATCTCTATATGAATTATCCAAATGAGCCGGGTTATGTTCAGAGTTTTTCTTATTGGAATAACCTGATGGGAGATCCGGGGATGGAGATCTGGACGAATAACCCGGAACATATGATGGTTTCTTATCCGCCGAATGTTGCTCTTGGAACTAATTATGTCGAAGTTACCGTAAATCATAATACCTCTCATATTCCCCTGGAAAATGCCTGGGTAACTGCTTTAATGGGAGACGATGAGATTTTTGCCACCGGATTTACGGATTCAGATGGAAAAGTATATTTACCTATATATACGGAAAGTACGGGAAATGTAAAGTTAACGGTTACCAAGCACAATTTCGTTCCTCACCTGGGTAGTTTTAATATCCAGCAGTCGAATGTATTTGTTAATGTTAACGAAGTGAATATCGATGATGATCTGAGCGGAACTTCGCAGGGTAACGGTGACGGAATTATCAATCCCGGGGAAGATATCGAACTGGGTTTAAGTTTGAAGAATTTCGGAATAATAGATGCCGATTCTATAACTGCTTCGATTTCATCGGAAATTGATTTTATCACGATCACAGACGGAAATGAGGTTTATGGGACGATTGCTCCCGGTGCTGCGACATATTCGGAAGATGATTTTGATTTCACGGTAGATACGGCAACTCTCGGTGGTTCGGAAATAATTCTCGATATTCAGATATTGGACGAAAATAGGACGGAATGGAATGATCGAGTTTATCTACCGGTTGCAGGAGCGAACCTGGAAACACGGGATTATGCTGTTATCGATGCTGATAACGGTATCCTCGATCCGGGGGAAACTGCGGAATTTGAAGTTACCATAGAAAATGTCGGTTCTGTTCCATGTGATGATGTTTACGGAACATTATCGTGTGAGAATGAGATGCTGACCATCGAAGATGCGGATGGATATTTCGGGAATGTTCTTCCGGGTCTGGAAGAGACGAACAGCGGAAACAAATTTGAAGTTACTGCTCATACAAATCTATTGCCCGGGACACAAATTATAATTGAACTACAACTTTATAATACAGATGGTTATGATAATACAGTTAGTTTTATCATCGATGTCGGGGAAGTTCTATTGACAGATCCTCTCGGTCCTGATGCTTACGGATATTATTGTTACGATGATGGAGATACGGATTATTATAATGTTCCGGTTTATTCATGGGTCGAGATCGATCCGAGTTACGGAGGTCCCGGAGATATTCTGAGTTTGAATGATAATGGAAATGACGGAGATCTTGAAATTATAGATCTGCCTTTCTTTTTCAGTTTTTATGGAATCGAGTATAACGAATTAACGGTTTGCTCGAATGGTTGGATCGCACCAGGGATAACCGATCAGTATTCATATATGAATTGGCATATCCCGGGTCCTTTCGGTCCTTCTCCGATGATAGCTCCTTTCTGGGATGATCTGAAAACTTCCGGCGGTCATATCTGCTCCTATTTTGATACGAATCTGCATTATTTTGTAATTGAATGGTCTCATCTCCAAAATGAATATGACAATTCGGAAGAAACTTTTCAAGTGATCCTGTATGATCAGAATTTTTATCCCACCTCCACAGGAGACGGAGAAATCCTTTTCCAGTATAAAGTTATAAATAATGTCGATCAAGGATGGTACCGAACGGAACATGGTCAATATGCAACCGTTGGCATCGAAGATCATACCAGCGAAATAGGATTGGAATATACTTATAACAATTCTTATCCAACCGCAGCTAAAATACTGCAGAATGAAATGGCTATTCTCTTCACAGGTCCTCCGATTTCCCCGGAAGAACCGTTCCTGGTCTTAGGCGATGTCGAAATTTTTGATGAGAACGGAAACGGGATTGTCGATTATGCAGAAAATATAGACTTCCTGGTTTCTCTAAATAATATGGGAGAAAATCCGGCTACCGAAGTTAGCGCTACTATTTCAACGAATAGCCAGTTTGTTACAATTAATAATGACACATCTTTATACGATGATATCCAGGGAGGAACATCGGGAACTAATCTAACATACTATAATATTTTTATTTCTGCAGATTGTCCCGATGAAGAAATCGTTTCTTTTGAAATCCAGGTAAATAGTAATGAAGACAGTTGGACTTTGTATTTCCAGATAGAGTTAAATGCACCTGTGATTAATTTTTCAAATTTGTTCATCGATGATGGAAATAATAATATCCTCGATCCCGGTGAAACAGCAGACTTATATATTTCCTTCAGTAATGATGGTGGTTCCGATGCTTATTCAACTGCAATTTCTTTTTCCACAAATGATCCGTATATCACTTTGAATTCCAGTACATCTGAATTTGGTGATATCGAATCGGGAACTATTGTTACTGCACTGATCAATGTAACTGTTGATTCTGAAGCAGAAGTTGGACATATTGCGAGCGTAAATTGGATTATTCAAGGAGATTTTGATTTCTCAGTTGCCGGTGAAATTCATCTTGCTATATCGCAGGTACCTGTTTTTGTGGAAGAACATTTCGATTCATTTCCTCCAACAGGTTGGCATACCGAAGGCGGATCTAACTGGGGTGTGGGAAATGGAAATTATGCCGGCGGAACACCTCCGGAAGCACAATTCAGTTGGTCACCTTCGACAGTTGCAACCCAGAGATTAGTATCGATGCCGCTGAATACAATGGGTTCTTCTACCTTAGACCTGGAATTCAAGCATTCGATCAATGATTTTTCCGGCAGCGGATATGTTGTCCGGGTTGAGACAACCAGCGACGGTTCGAATTGGAATACTGTCGAAACCTGGCAGCCGCAGAACTTAAATGCAACAACTGAAAATCTTACTGTCTCGACCCCGGATGTCGGTTCGGAAAATTTTCAGATATCGTGGACTTTTGACGGAGATTCCTGGGATATAAATTACTGGTATGTTGATGATATCTATATTGAAAGCGGTTCTCCCCAGATAATGGGTTACATTACCGGAATTGTCGTTTTAATAGGTGGTTCCGGAAATGTCGAGGATGCCCAGGTCACTGCGGATAGTTTTATCGCACATCCTGATGAAAATGGTGATTATAACCTCCCGGTAACTCCCGGGACTTATGATGTATCAGCTAATCTGGAGTTTTACGAAACAGTGTGGATGAATGATATCCAGGTTTTTCCTGATGAAACAATAACTATCGATTTTGAACTGAATTATATGCATCCTCCTGAGAATTTGACTTCTACTGTTGAGGAAAATGATGTCGAACTGAATTGGGAAATGTCCGAACAATTGTTAAACCCGGTCGGATCTTCGGGCAGGAATAACCTCATATCTGCGGTCAACGATCAGGATAAAAAGAACGGATTTCAAGAAAAACGGAAGTTGGATCTAGCCCGAAACCGCGCATTGACAGGTTACAATGTTTACCGTGATACGGAAATAATAGCTGAAATATCGGATATCGAGATAACTAATTATACTGATCTCGATCTGGAAAACGGAGAATACGAATATTATGTTACTGCTGTTTATGATGGTGGAGAATCGGAACCTTCAAATGTTGAAATAGTAATAATCGATGTTAATTCAATTATTGAAGAAACAATTCCTGAGATCACTCAACTTCTTGGTAATTATCCAAATCCATTCGATCAATCAACTATCATCAAATTCGGTTTAAAAGAGAATACAAAAGTTTTACTCGAAATCTATAATATCAAAGGTCAGAAGGTCAGAACTCTTTTGAATAATGAGAAAAAAGCAGGTTATCACAACATTATCTGGGATGGAAAGGATGAGAATTCGCATCGAGTTGGTTCCGGCATATATTTCTATCAATTGACAACTGAAAATTATAAAAATATCAGGAAGATGATCCTGATGCAGTAAAGATCTTGCGAAAGCAATGATACTTCTTGCTTTTCTTGATTTTCGCTGGGATATCAACAAATATCTTTCAATAAACTTTAAGAAAATTCCAATGAAGAAAGCAGAAAGATAATTTAAAGTATTTTAAAAAACTTGCCAAATTTCTCAAATTTGGCAAGTTTTTCCGAAAAGGTGATATTAATGAAGAAATCGTTGATTTATATAATCTTTTTAGCAATAGACATTTTTTTATCAGCAGCCTGGATCGATATTCCTGAAAATTCAAGAAAGAGTTTATTCGAGTGTGATCGGGAAGATTTGAATATGGTAGGAATAGATTTTTCATTAGATGGATATGAAATGAAAACTGTCGATGAAAAAGGTGAAACTTATCAACAAATATCTTATCCAAACGAAGGTAAGCTTTTGGAAATCGGTAAACCGGACCTTCCTCGCTTTTCCCGATTAGTTACTATTCCTGATGCAGGGGAAGTTTCGATTGAAATTTTATCCCGAAATGAAGAATTAATTTCAGAGATGAATATTTATCCGCTGCAGGACTTTCAAATTGAAAATAAACCGCTAAATTCAGGATTTTCCACAAATGATAAATTCTACTCAAACGGAGAAATCTTCCCGGGGAAAATACTCGAATTAGGAACTCCTGCAATTATGCGTGATCATCGTGTTGTCAGAATTTCTGTGAATCCCTTCCAATATGATCCGATAACAAAAGAATTGAAAATCATCAAAAATGTATACTTTACTGTAAATTGTATTGGTTCAAAAGGTATAAATATAAAAAACAAAAAGCAAAAGAGATCGCGTTATTTTGCAGAGACTTATCAGACAAATATTATCAATTTCGAGACACAGATGAACAGGAATGAAGAATATCAAACTCCGAGTTATTTATTCATCCATCCGAATAATGCGTTGGTCCAGACCTGGCTCGATTCGCTGATGAATTGGAAACATCGAAAAGGATTTGTGGTTCATTCAGCAAGTACATCAGAAACAGGAAGTACTAATAATGCCATAAAGAGTTATATTCAGACTGCTTATGACAACTGGGAAGATCCTCCCGAATTCGTCTGTTTGGTCGGAGATGCAGGCGGATCTTATAATATTCCTACCGGTTATATGGATGGAGGAGAAGGAGACCATTTTTATACAACCCTGGAAGGAGATGATATTTTTTCAGATGTATTTATCGGCAGGCTATCTTTTAATTCCATTACGGAATTTCAAACCATAATCTTAAAAATCTTATATTATGAGAAGCATCCGTTTATGGAAAATACAAACTGGTATGAGCAGGCTCTTCTGGTTGGAGATGGTACTCATTCCGGTCCTTCCTGCATTTCGACCAAACAGACCGTGCAGGAAATGATCGAAAGTTCTTTTCCTAATATCGTCTCCAACGAAATCTATAATGGAAATTGGGTAACTGAAATGTCCAACGGATTGAATAATGGTGTCGGTTATTTTAATTATCGCGGTTGGGGAGATATGAGTGGATGGGATAACGGATATATAAATTCTCTGACCAATAGCAATATGCTGCCTTTTGTTGTTTTCATAACTTGCAATACCGGAGATTTCCAGGGAACTTACGACAGCATCAGCGAAGCTTTTTTGAAAGCCGGAACTCCCGGTATCAGGACCGGAGCGATCGGTGCGATCTGTACCGCAACCGGACAAACACATACTACCTTTAATAATTGTGTCGATGCCGGTATTTTTCAGGGAATTTTCGTCGATAGAATTTATCACATGGGCGGAGCTTTGAACCGGGCAAAAATCGCTTTATACAATAATTATCCTGAAAACCAGTTCAATAATGTTCTCCAATTTACTTATTGGAACAATCTCATGGGAGATCCGGGATTAGAATTATGGACAGGAGTTCCTCAAGAACTCGATGTTATTTTTGATGAACAAGTTCCTCTCGGTCTGAATTATCTGCCGATAACTGTTAATGATGAAAGTGGTTTACCCGTTCAGGATGCCTGGATAACAGTTTTGAAGGGTCAGGATGAGATTTTTACTTCCGGATATACAGATGAAAATGGGGAAGCGAACCTGGAAATAAATACAGTAAATACCGGTGAAGCAAAGTTAACTGTTACGAAACACGATTTTAAACCTTATCTGGGAGAATTTGAGATCATTCAAGCGGATATATTTGTCGGAGTGGAGAATTTTTTTAGCGATGATGATAATTCCGGTTCTTCTTCCGGGAATAATGACGGTTTTATAAATCCGGGAGAGAATATTGAACTCAATATCGGCTTGAAAAATTACGGTTCATCCAGTGCAAATTCAGTTTCAGCGACCATATCGACAAATTCCGAATTTATTACGATCACTGATAGCATCGAAGAATACGGAACAATCGGAGCAGGAAGTTCACAATTCAGTTCGGATGATTTTGATGTAACTATAAATGACAATGCAGTTGGTGGTTACGAAGGTATCCTGGAAGTTCTTATCGAGGAAGGTGTGAACAATCAATGGACCGATTATTTAACTTTGTCTATCGAAGGTGCGAATCTTTATGTTTTCGATCATGCGATTTCCGGAGAACAAGACAATATTCTGGATCCAGGGGAAACAGCAGAATTAATCCTTACTTTGAAGAATATCGGTTCGATAGCTGCGATCGATATTTCTGGAGAGTTATCCTGTCCCGATGAAGTAATCATTATTGAAAATTCTACTGTTGATTTCGGAAATGTAGGTTCAGGTTCAACAGTTGATAACGATTCCGATAGATATATAATTACTGCTGATAATCAACTCATTCCCGGCACTCAAGTTTTGATGGAACTCCATCTGACAAATGATGACGGCTACGATTCTATGACAGATTTCTATCTTGAGATCGGAGAAGTAAATTCCAATGATCCTCTGGGACCCGACCAGTTCGGTTATTATTGTTATGATGAAACAGATTTGGAATATATCGGAGTTCCGGTTTATGACTGGCTCGAGATCGATCCGGAATACGGAGGAGAAGGAACGGTTTTGAATCTCTTCGATCCGGGAGATACAGGCAGCAAACAAACGATTCCCTTACCCATAGATTTCAAATTTTATGGAGAAACTTACGACCAGATCACTGTTTGTTCAAATGGCTGGCTCAGTCCGGGAATTTCCAATTCATCATCATTTATGAACAGATTCATTCCGGGACCGCTCGGACCTTCGCCTATGATCGCTCCTTTCTGGGATGATCTGACGAGTGCGGATGGTCATGTATGTTATTTTCACGATGCTGCTGCTCATACATTCATTATCGAGTGGTCACGAGTGCAAAATCATTATGACACTTCCGAGGAAACTTTTCAGGTCATTCTCTTTGATTTTAATTATTATCCCACTTCGATCGAGAATAGTCCGCTCCTTTTCCAATATAAGACTTTCAATAATGTCGATGCCGGAACTTACGGAACAATGTATGTGAATCACGGTGAATATGCGACCATCGGGATCGAAGACCAGACAAGTTTAAGAGGTTTACAATATTCTTTCAGCAATCAATATCCAAATGCAGCCAGCGAACTTCATGATGAATCTGCCATTCTTTTTACCGGAGTTTTACCGAAACATGAAGGTCCGTATATGGTTTTGGAAAATATAATGATCGAGGATGAAAATGGTAACGGAACTCCTGATTATAGCGAAAATGTAGATATTTTTGTGGAACTTTTGAATGTCGGAACTGAGACTGCAACAGAAATTTCGGCAGAATTATCGACTTTAGATGAATTCATTATCATCAATAACGAAATCATCGAATTTAACGATATCGAGTCTCTCCAAACAGGAATCGGTTTATCTCCGTTCAATGTTTCTGTCGCGAGTAATTGTCCGCATGAGCATGCAGCATTTTTTGAGATTTCAGTTCAAGCAGGAACAGAAAATTGGATATTGGAATTCGAACTCGAAATTCAGGCACCTTTGCCTGTGATCACAGAGCAATTTTATGATGATAACAATAATGATATTATCGATCCCGGAGAAACCGCCGATGTATTTCTGAAGATAAAAAATCTCGGTGGAGCTGCTTTATACAATGCAAATATTAGTATTTCTGCGGATGATCCTCTCATCACAGTAAATGTATCGGAAGCTGAGATAGGTGATGTCCAACCGGATTCTTCTGCACTAGCTGTTTTCAATGTATCTGCAGATGATTCTGCTCCGATCGGTTATGTTGTTGTTCTGAACTGGCAGATCGATGGGGATTTCGATTATCAAGTGCAGGGAGATTTCGAAATAGCAATAACTCAAGTTCCCATAAATATTCAGGAAAATTTCATTCATTTCCTGCCTGAAGGCTGGTTATTGGAAGGTGGAGATAATTGGCGACAGGTAAACGGGAGCAGTGCCGGAGGTTCTCCTCCCGAAGCTCAATTCTACTGGTTTCCATACCTGCTTGGTGTTCAAAGATTGATAACTCAAAACATAAATTCTACAGGTTCGGCAACAATCGAACTCGAGTTTAAACATTCGATTACCGGATTGGATAATTCCGAAGCCCAAGTTCGATTAGAAACTTCGGACAACGGTCTTGATTGGAATACAGTGCAAACCTGGCAAGAGGAAAATCTCTCACCAACTATCGAGGTTCTAACAATCGACAACTCTGATGTGGGTTCGCAAAATTTACGATTTGCCTGGGTTTTTGAAGGATATTCTGCCGACATTAATTCCTGGTTCGTCGATGATGTGAGCATCACTCAAGGAAATCCCCAGGCACAGGGATTTATAACCGGAAACATCAGTTTGGCTGGAGGAGACGGAGATATACAGGAAGTTGAGATCGCAACTCAAGACTTACTTACTAATCCTGATGAGAATGGAGATTATCTCCTAACTTTACCGGCAGGAATTTATGATATTTCAGCTGCTCTGGAACAATACGAATCTATCCAGATCGAAGGAATAGAGGTCGATCTTTTTGAGTCAGTAGTTCTGGATTTTACTCTGAATTATATGTTCCCGCCGGATAGTTTATTCGCAACCGCAAATGAAAACGATGTGGAACTTGTTTGGGGAATTCCTGAAGAAAATTCAGCAACCGATTTCTTCTTCCAGCAAACGGTGAAAAATAAGGGTAAAGAAAAGAAAGATTTAAGTCGCGACAGAGAAGATCGAGACCTGATCGGTTATAAGATTTATCGTAATGATGAAGAAATAATTTCCATTTTTAACATCGAAGATACGACTTATATCGATTATGATCTTAATAACGGAGAATACGAATATTTTGTGACTGCTGTTTATGATGGCGGAGAATCCGCACCGACAAACACCGAAATTGTTATTATTGATGTTGATAAGGTCGAAGAAATTTCATTACCTGAATTTACTCATCTTAGCGGAAATTTTCCCAATCCGTTCAATCCTCGAACAACGATTTCTTATGCTTTGAAGGAAAATTCGAATGTTATTCTTGAAATATTGAATATCAGAGGACAGAAAGTTCGGACACTTCTCGATAAAAATATAATTGCAGGTTTTCATAACATTATCTGGAACGGAAAAGATGATAATAACCGACATGTTTCTTCCGGAATCTATTTCTATCGTTTGAGAACTGATGATTATGATAAAGTCAGGAAGATGATATTTCTCCGCTAAAAATTTGTTGACTTAAGTTTTTGAATTTGAAGGTGTTGATATTCCGAACTTCACTCTCCTTCATCGTGTGAAGTCCGGTCTGTCAGAAGGTGAAATAATTAAGTCAAGTTCAGCTAAAACAGAACTTAACTCAAGTATTTTAATTTGAATCGGAGATTCAAAATTACAACAGAACGGATTTCCGTGATTCGATTCCTTTCCATATGATTCTCTTATGGTTATTAATATTCAACTCTTTCAGAGTTTCCTTGATCCAAAACTTACCGAATCTCAAAGATCCGGCAAGTTTCCAAATCAACTTACTTCACAACAATTTTCTCGATCACCGCTTTATTTTTCTCTAAAGGTTTATCTCCTTTATCCTTCTCCAGGTTCTCGATCTGATGCACCACTTCCATGCCGGCGAGGACTTTTCCGAAAACAGTATGTTTACCGTTCAACCAGCTGCAGCCGTCTTTTTTCGTAACGATAAAGAACTGCGAACCATTCGTATTCGGTCCCGAATTTGCCATGCAGATCGTTCCGTAATCGATAGATGCGATAAGTTTTCCGGGAGTCTTCAGAGGCTTGTCAAATCCGGTCTTATCCTTTAAATAGGCGACGGTTTTGCCTTTGATCGGTTCTCCGCTCTGGGTTTTGATGCATTCCTCGACGATCGCTTTGATCTCCTCATCTTGTACCGGGGTATTATTTGTCCTCTGCACATAAGGAACAAGAACTTGTTGAAAGATGAGCATCGCAGTGGTATCGTCCTCGATCTTACCGCTGATCTCTTCCCCGGAATCATCATAGCATTCATCCTCGAATTTGTAGCCCGGACTTCCGCTTCCGGTTCCGAGCGGACATCCGCCCTGGATCATAAAATCGCTGATCACACGATGAAAGATAAGTCCGTTATAAAACGGTTTTTTTACTTTCTCACCGGTTTTCGGGTCTGTCCATTCTTTGGTTCCGTCCGCCAAACCGATGAAATTGTCCACTGTCTTCGGTGTTTTGTCATGGAACAATTCCAGTTCGATGTCGCCGTAATTTGTTTGCAGCGTTACTTTCGGATTTTCCGACATTAAACACGCTCCTGTCATGATCATTAAGATGATCAGCATTTTTCCAAACATTTTTTTTCTCCTCTTGTATTTGTTATTAAAGGATTCTGCATAATTCAATTTCTAACTCACCCTCGGTCCCTCTCTCCAAAGAGAGGGATGACTTATGTTTCCCCTTCTCTTTGCAAGAGAAGGGATTAGGGGTAGAGTTAAGTAATTGGAATTTCAGATATTTTAATATAATTCTTAAAAATACCCAATTATGCAGAACTCTTATTTATTATTAGCATTCTCCAAAATGTTTATAGTCGTTTAAAAATCATTTTTAAACGACTAAAAAAAGTTTTTAACCGACCTAAGAAAGATTTTAGTTGATACTATTTTATTTTAGATCGATACATTTTTGTTTGGGGTCGTTACCTTTTAAATTGTGATCGATAACTTTTCATTTGGGATCGTTACCTTTTTAATTGTGATCGATAACTTTTCATTTGGGATCGTTACCTTTTTAATTGTGATCGATAACTTTTCATTTGGGGTCGTTACCTTTTTAATTGTGATCGATACATTTTTGTTATGAAAGCACTCGAATCTATCCTGAAAAGGAAGAAAATGAGCATTAATCGGTTTTATCTTCATAATAACAGATTTCAACCTTGCCGTCGAATATCTTCACATAAGAATTATGCACGATCCAGTCTCCTGAATTGAGATAGACCCCGTTTTCATATATTGTTGATTTCGGGGTGTGGGAATGGCTCAAAACGACAATATCATATTCTTTCAATTTCTGTTTGGCAAACCTGTCCAGACCGGATTCTTGCCTTTGCCGGATCGCTTTCGGGATTTTTGTTTCGCGGCTGGAGCGGGAGAGGAGTTTGCCGAAATTAAGAGCAATGTCCGGGTGAATTATCTCGAATATTTTCATCACGAATTTATTGCGGATCAGCTTGCGGAAAACCTGGTAGCGAAGATCGTTCGCAGTAAAGCGGTCACCATGAGAGACGAATATTTTTTTGCCGTCGATAGTTTCGGAAAAAGTGTCGGGATAGATTTCGCAGCCGAGTTCATCACTCAGAAAATCCCGGAACCAGAAATCATGATTACCGGCAATAAAAACGATGCGGCAGCCGTTTTCCTTCAGGTCGGCAAGTTTTTTCAGGATCGGGAAATATCCTTTGATCATAACGGTTTTCCAGACGAACCAGATGTCGAAAATATCACCGTTCAGGACGAGTAAATCTGAGTTTCCAACCAGGCTGTCCAGGAATGATAAGATCCTTTTCCGGCGCATCATGTCTTCTTCGTTTTCCGAAAATTTTAAATGGAAATCCGATGCTATATAAACTCTCATTTTCATACCCGGCAATGTAGTTCGGAACTTGTTCCGATTTTTTTATTTTTAGAATTTTTTTTCGATTTTTTTATTTTTTTCAGAATAATTTCTGATTTTTTATTATTTTCAGAACAAGTTCTGATTTTTTATTTTATCGGAACAAGTTCCGAACTACATTGTCATCAAATAATAAAAAATATTCGCACCCATTTTCAGAGCCTGTTCTTTGATCTCGAGCGGATCATCATGCACATCGCTCCAGCCGTCGCTGATATTGGACTCGAAAGTATAGAGCAGCAGCATCCTGCCGTTCTCATCGAAAACAGCAAAAGCCTGCGCACGCTTATCATCGTGCTTGTGGATTTTGGGAAGACCTTTGGGGAAATTGAAAAAACTATGGAACAGGTCATGATCTGCGGGAAGTTCGATCAGACTTTTTTCCGGAAACACTTTTTTGATCTCCCGCCGGAATGCTTCGTTCATCCCATAATCGTCATCGATGTAAAGGAAACCGCCCCGCAAAAGATATTCCCGCAGATTATCCGCATCTTTCCCGGAAAAAGCAACATTTCCATGACCCGTCATATAGAGAAAAGGAAACTCAAATAGTTTGGAATCCGACGGCTTGACTTCTGCCTGCTCGATGGAAAAACCGGTGTTTATGGTCTTGTTCAAATACTTTACCAGGTTGGGAAGAGCATCGGGATCATTATACCAATCTCCTCCGCCTTCATAATGTAAGCGAGCAAGTTGCGGCTTTTCCGATGCAGTGAGAGTCTGCATGAGCAGAAATATTCCGAGTGTATAAAATAATTTCATTTTCATCATCTCAAACCATTCGAGTCGCAAGCGCAGCAACGACTTGAAACAAAACTACTGTCATTCCGAGATCTATCCCTGCGTTTTCTTCCGAGGAATCTCCATCCTCGGAAGAAACCTTCAAGATTTTAAATCAACAATTCACGAAGTTGTGTTCATTCAACTCGTGGTTCCTCACAACCGAATCAGGATTGCGTGAAAAAATTTGTTTACGAAATTATGGCAAGGAAAAAAAAGGAGATAGGAAAAAGGGAGAAGGTAAGATGGATCTGTATGAGAAAATAAGATCGGACCGGAAATTCTTTTTAATTGCCGGTCCTTGCGTGATCGAGAATGAGAAGATCACTCTCGCAGTTGCGCAATTCCTGAAGGAAGAGACTCGAAAAAGAGATATTACTTTCATCTTCAAATCATCATATAAAAAAGCGAACCGGAGTTCCATCGATTCCTTTTCCGGGTTGGGACTGGAAGATGGTTTGAGCATCCTGCAAAAAGTGAAAGAAGAATTTGAACTTCCCATCCTGACCGATGTTCATGAAACAATAGAAGTGCAGCAGGTTTCCGAAGTTGCGGATATCATCCAGATCCCGGCTTTTCTTTGCAGACAGACAGATTTGATCGTGGAATCCTCCAAAACCGGAAAGATCATTAACCTCAAAAAAGGTCAATTTCTGGCTGCGGAAGATATGATTTCTGCAACAGAAAAAGTTACCTTGACCGGCAATGAGCAAATCCTGTTGACGGAAAGAGGAACGAGTTTCGGATATCATAACCTGGTCGTTGATTTCCGCAGTTTTGCGATCATGAAAAAACTCGGTTATCCGGTTGTTTATGATGTTACGCACAGTTTACAGCAGCCTTCGCTCGGAAAGATTTCCGGTGGAACTCCCGAATATGCTCCGATGATGGCAAAAGCGGCTTTGGCGACGGGAAAAGTCGCTGGCTTATTTATCGAAACTCATCCCCATCCGAAAGATGCTTTAAGTGATGCAACAACAATGATCCCATTAAAATCTTTACCGGATTTGCTGGATGAATGTTTGAGGTTGCAGTGATAGAAACTTACCAAATTTCCAAAAATTTGTGAAGTTTTAAAGGATCGTGAGCGTGGTTGGAATAGTCGCAGGTATAGTTGTAGTCTATATTTTTTTCCTGTTTTGGAAAAATTCTGAAATCGATCTCAAATGGAAGATTATATTAACGATCCTGGCAATTGCATGTCGCATAATTTTTTCTGGTCTAGTTGCAATAATATCTTCTGTTGTTGTTATGATTATAATTTTTTTCATGTTGAGATGGTATGGTGAGAAAATTAGATGAGTAAGATAAACTTAACAAATTTCCAAAATTTGTGAAGTTTTTAAAATAAAGTTTTCATCGTTCCCAATCCCCCGATTGGGAATGCACAAAAGCAGATAATAATTATCGGAACAACTTTGGAAAGTTGTTTTACGGGAAAGGATTTTATGAAAGATCATAAAAAAATCAAACTATTAATTTTAGATTGTGATGGCGTTCTCACCGACGGAAAAATAATCTACAACGACAAACGCATCGAGACCAGAAATTTTTCTGCGAAAGATGGTCTGGGAATTAAGATGTTGATGTTTGCCGGAATAGAAGTTGCAGTTATCAGCGGCAAGCAATCGGATGCCCTGACGAAAAGATGCGAAGATCTGGGCATTAAATATGTTTATCAGAAAGTCAGGAACAAACTAAAAGTTGCCCGAAATCTCATAAATGAATTAAAACTGGATTGGGAAAATATCGCTTTTATGGGAGATGACTGGAATGATTTTCCGGTTATCAAAGAAGTAAATGTTTCTGCTGCTCCGATTGATGTTTTGGAAGATTTTAAAGAGAAAGTCGATTTCGTTTCCAAGCGCAAAGGTGGAGAAGGAGCAGTTCGAGAATTTATCGAACATATACTGAAAAAACAGGGAAGATATGAAAAAGTTTTGGCGGATTTTATCTCATTTTTGGAAAATAGTTAAAACTCACCCCCAGCCCCTCTCTTTGCTAAAGAGAGGGGAGAAGAGGAATCCGAAAACATCGAGTTCATCGAAGTATCCACTCTTTACTAAAGAGAGGTTAATGGAGAATAGGAATCCGGGACTATCTAATTCCTCAAAATTTCCCCTCTTTATCAAAGACTGTGTCCGGCTTTTGACGGAGGGATCAGGGGAGTTTTCTAATTTTAGAATTTCCAGCTTTCTTACAATTTTCTTAATCATCAGTTCCCTCTTTTGCTGTACTTTCTCAGAAATTAGAGTTTCCTCAAAAAAAAATACCGGATTACCGGATGAAGAGGGGGATTCCGTAAAAATAATTTCCATGACCAAAGATATAATCGATTACGAGCTGACAGCGACCCATATCGACAGGTTCTATAAAAAGAAACTGACTTTTGCAGATTCGATTTTCCTCACAACTTATAATCCGGATGGGTCGATAAAATCGACATTAGCGAGTGATAAAGCAGAAATGGACGAAGCAAAAAATATCCTGACAGCGATCGATAATGTTGTCGTTGAAACTGAAAACGGCATCATGAAAACTCCTTTCCTCATCTGGAATAAGAACACTGATGAATTACATGCAAAAAAGGAAGTGATATTGATCAGGGAAGATAATGTTCTGCGCGGTCTCGAAATGAAAACGGACGGAAATCTGGAAAGGATCGAGATCATTAAAGTTTCTGCAGAAGGTAAGATAGATGAGAATGAGATTGATTGGTAGAATCCCCGACAATGTCATTCTGAGGAATCTTAGAGAAAATTTTTTACGAAGAATCTCCAACTTTAATTTCTCGGTAAAGATGTTTTCCGCTGGAGATTTCTCGAGAGAAAAAGCAAGGAGAAAACTCGGAATGACAATATTATTCTTGTTTATTTCTCTTTTTCTCTTTTCTGAGGAAACAGAACCTCGACCGTATAAATTAATAAATGCCGATACTCTGATCGCCAGGAAGATCGACGAAGAATACATCACTTACCTGAAAGGAAATGTCCATTTTTTTTACGGAGATACGGAATTTTATACTGATTTTGCTGAAATATTCGAGAAGAAAAAAATCACGAGCATGATCGGTAATGTCAAAGTTTTTGAGGATACTTTGAGTTTATTCTCCGATAAAGTCGATTATTACCGTTTGACCGAACAATTATTCCTCGAAGGTGATGTTTTTATCAAGGAAACTCACCGGGATTCGACGATCAGGACTTTTACAACTGATAGAGCCGAATATTACCGTAAAGACAAAAACCTGATCGCTATCGAAAATGTAACCGCTTTTGATGAAAGAGAAAACCTGCGGGGAACATGCGGTTATCTAACTTATAATATGAATGACGGTTATGGCTATCTGATCAAAAGTCCGGTCTTAACTGCTATCGGGGAAGATTCATTAACGATCTCTGCAGAAAAGATTGAATATTACAAGGAATTTCAAAAAATAGTAACCACTTTTAATGTCCTTACAGAAACAGAAGATTTTAAGATCATAAGTGATTTTCTCTTATATTTTAAAGAAGAAAATAAAGCATATTACCTTGGTCATCCGAAATTTATTTCTGAGATGGCAATCGCTTCTGCTGGTGAATTCCAGCTCTTTTTGGATGAAAGAACCATCAGATCGGCGATTCTGAAAGATTCCTGCCGCGTAGATTTTAAATCTGAAGAAGACGAAGAAATGGTGAACTGGGTAACTTCTGAAAATATGGAATTCAGTTTTGTTGATAAACATCTGGAAATATGTGAAGCAACAAATAATGTGGATTCTTATTTCCGACAAGAAGTGCAATCAGATAAAGATTTTGTGATCAACAAGGCAACTGGTGATAAATTAACGATTTTCCTTAATTCCAATGATGAAATTGATCAAATCGGGATGCAAGGGAAAGTTTCCGGAAAATACAAATTTCTGGTAAAATAAACTTCCTGTCCACGAATTACACGAATTTCACAAAATAATCAATAATAAATTGAGAAGCTGTTCAAAATGTTTAACAAATTCGTGTAATTCGTGTAATTCGTGGATAACCATTTTTAATCTGCTTTTTCAAATTAACTGGAATCAAATCCGATAAACATTAAATTTGTAATTTCAACTTATAAAGCAATTTACCGCAAGAATTATTCCAACCTCTCTTAAAAAAAATCATTTTATCAAATAATTCCATTGACAGATAAAATAATAATTCAAAAAATAAACCGGAAATGAATAGAATTAAAACGAAGAATTTAGTTAAGATTTACGGTAAGAGAAAAGTTGTTAATAATGTCAGCATTACCGTTCAACAAGGTGAGATTGTCGGGATTTTAGGACCAAACGGAGCAGGTAAATCAACTACATTTTATATGATCCTGGGTTTGATCAAAGCCAACCGGGGAAAGGTCTTTTTTAATGATCAGGATATCGTTAAACTTCCGATGTATAAAAGAGCACAACTGGGAATCGGTTATCTTGCCCAGGAACCTTCAATCTTCCATAAATTAACGGTCGAGCAGAATATTATGGCAATTCTGGAAACTATGACAATTTCTAAAAAAGAAAGAAAACAGAAACTCGAAGAATATTTAGCTGAATTAAATCTATCCGAATTATCAAAGCAGAAAGCATATACTCTTTCGGGTGGTGAACGAAGGAAATTAGAAATAACCAGGTCTCTCGTTACTGATCCATCCTTTATGTTGATGGATGAACCTTTTGCAGGCGTCGATCCTCTCGCAGTGGCTGATATCCAGGATATAATCCAGAAATTGAAAGAAAAAAATATCGGCATGCTGGTTACGGATCATAATGTTCTGGAAACTTTGAAAATCACAGAAAGAGCTTATATTATTTACAATGGTGAAATCCTGTTTTCCGGAACTTCGCGGGAATTGGTAAATGATAATAAAGCCCGGGAAGTATATTTAGGTGATAGATTTACAAATCCATTTGGGAATGAATTATGAATAAATTAAGACAAACCTTATCCTTTAAACTAACTCAAAATCTTTTGTTAAAACCGAAAATGCTGCAATCTCTGGAAATGCTGGCAATGCCTTTGTTACAGTTGGAAACACATCTGAAACAGGAATTAGTGACAAATCCCATGCTCGAAATCCAGGAGTTACGGGAAGAAGATGATGAAGAAAAATCCTCAGAATCCGAAGAAAGCAATAAAAAAGATGAAAAATCCGATGTTTCGGAAGAAGAAGATGCTGAACTCCAGAAAACACTCGAAGAGAGTCAGAAATTAAGCGAGATCCTCGATTCCTGGAATGAACTTTATACAGACCGAAGCTACAAGGTTTCAAATGAAGAGAAAGTTAGTTTTGAACAAATTTTAAAAGCCCAGGATAATAAAAAAAGAGATTTTTTTGATCAGTTAGATAAATTAGAACTTTCGGAAAATGAGTATGATTTTGGTTTTGATTTGATAGACAGCGTGAATATTCACGGTTTTTTACCGGAAGATTTCAGTTTGTATCTTTTAGCTGAAGAATATGAAATTTCCGAGCAGCGAGCCGATGAAATCCATAATATGATCCTGAATTTTCATCCGAAAGGGATTACTGCCCGCAATATCCAGGAATGCTTAAAAGTCCAATTGGATAAGAAAACTCACAGTTCCCAATTATTTGATCTACTCGAATACGATTTTTACGATCTGATCCATAAAAGATATAAAAAAATCGCTTCAAAGTTTGGAGTTACTTTAAATACAGTGATCAATTGGAAAAATCAGGTTTCTCATCTTGATCCAAAACCGGGTTTGCGCATCCAGAGCGGTCAAACCGATTATATTGTTCCGGATGTGATCATCAAGAAGATCGGCAATGAATACGAGATCATCAGCAATGATTTTACACTTCCCCGCATCAGGATGAGCAGGCGCTACCGCGAAATTTTACGAGAAGTCGGCAAAGATAAAAAAGCAGTGGATTATGTCAGAAATAAAATAAATTCTGCAAAATTCTTAATAAAATCCGTCTATTTAAGAAGCAGGACTTTAGAAAGAGTAGTGCGCTCGATAATCCGAAATCAGGCAGACTTTTTCTATCAGGACAGCGGAGTTCTGAAACCATTAACTTATTCCGTGATTGCTGATGAATTGCATGTCAATGAATCCACTATTTCCCGGGTCGTCAAAAGCAAATATGCGGACACTCCTTTCGGAATCATGTGCTTGAAGGACTTTTTCAGCAGCACTGCGGGTAAGGATAATAATTACAATTCCATTTCCAGACAGAATGTCGAAATGATAGTCAAGAAGATGATCGATAATGAAGACAATTGCAATCCTTTGAGTGATCAGGATATTGCCGACGATCTGGCAAAACAGGGAATAAATGTTTCGCGGCGAGTGGTTGCCAAATATCGAAAATCTATGGGCATCCTGAATAGCCATCTCAGGAGAAGTGAATGAAAAAATATTCCGTGATCATTATTGGAGGAGGTCCCGGCGGTTATGTTTCTGCGATCCGATTGAAGCAATTCAAGATCGAAGTCGCGGTTTTTGAAAAGGAAAGGTTGGGCGGGGTTTGTTTGAATCACGGCTGTATCCCAACCAAAGCGATGGTAAAAGTAGCCGCACTTTTTTCCGAAATCAACAGATCCGAAAATTTCGGCATTGAAGTTCAAAATCCAAAAATAAATTATTTGAATATTTTCATTCGCAAAAATGAGATCGTCAAAAAACTTGTATCCGGGATCGAATTTATTTTCAAGAAAAGACAAATCCCAATTTTTAATGAAAATGTTATCCAAATCGAGAAAATAGATAATGAATATCTGATCAAAACAGATCGTTCAGAATATTCGGCAAAATATATTATCCTCGCTACCGGTTCGCTTCCCAAACAACTTCCCAACCTGAAATTCGATTCGGAAAATATTCTCTCCTCCCGCGATATTCTACAAATGACCGAACTCCCTGAAAAAATTGTCGTTGTCGGCGGGGGAGTTATCGGCTGCGAATTTGCTTCCATTTTCAGTCGTCTGGGAGCAGCAGTCGAGATCGTCGAGTTTTTACCAAAACTTGTTTTCAATGAGGATGAAGAAATTTCCCGCAGATTAGCCATGGCTCTGAAAAAATCAGGAATTAAAGTTCATCTGAAAACATCTGTTGAGAGTTTTGAAAAAGAAGAAAAAAAACTGCTGGTAAAACTATCCAACGGAAAAGAAATTCTAACAGATAAAATCCTCTTAAGTGTTGGACGCAATCCGGTTTTGGATATTAAATTCAAAAATTGTGATATGCAAACTGAAAACGGGTTTATTAAAATTTCGGAAGCGATGAGAACTAATCTGGAAAGTGTTTTTGCCATCGGAGATGTTACCGGGAAATTGATGCTCGCTCATACTGCTTCCAAACAGGGATTGATCGTAGCGGATATTATCAACAATGAAACGAATAATGAAAATAATAAGATCACAAATCTGAGTTATGAGAATATCCCGCGCTGCACTTTCACTCATCCGGAAATCGGTTCGGTTGGTTTGACAGAAACTCAAGCGAAGGAAAGATTTGAAGATATCCTGATAGGGAAATTCCCTTTTTCTGCAAATGGAAAAGCTCTTGCTCTGGGAGATACTTTTGGATTCGTGAAAGTTATTGCCGACCAAAAATCAAAAAGATTGATCGGAATGCATATTATCGGACTGCAAGCAACGGAATTGATCGCTCAAGGTTCGATCCTGCTTAATACAAATGCCGACATCGATGATGTAAAAAAAGTTGTTTTTGCTCATCCAACACTTTCGGAAAGTGTGATGGAAGCGCTCGAGGATTTGGAAAAACTGTCGGTTCATAAGATGTGAATTAGATTTTATGAAAAGAAAAAATAGGAATAAAATTGAAGAAATGATCACTTTTATGTTTTAAGGAAGAATGTAATGCCCGAAATAGCAAGATTCTTTGGAATCATAATTAGAATGTTCATGGAACCTTCAGGAAAGCATCATAAACCACACATTCATGTTTATTATCAAGATGATGTTGCACTGTATAGCTTTGATCCAATAGCATTAATAAGTGGTTCAATTCCTAAAAGGCAGCAAAGAATGGTTGAAGCGTGGATCGAATTGCATCAGGAAGAAATCGCTGAGGATTGGGATTTATTACAATCAGGTTCAATTCCGAATAAAATACAACCGTTAAGTTAAGGAATAACAATGCATCCTATCTATAGAGTTGTGAATTTTGAAATCACCGGACCGTATATGATAAAAGTTGGATTCGACGATAATACATACCAGACCATAAATTTTAAACCTGTTTTAAAAGGTGAGATGTATAAACCTTTAAATGACCTTTCTTTATTCAATAAAGTCCTGATCGATAAGGAAATACATACATTGGTTTGGTCGAATGGAGCAGATTTTGATTCTGCGACTCTTCATGATTGGCCAAAGTATAAGGATGAACTGATTGAAATTGTTTCAAAAGGAAAGAATTAGTTTCAAACAATTTAAAAATAAGAAGTAAAAAAGCAAAAAAGATGAAGTGATCGGAAATTATGATGGAAGCGCTCGAGGATTAGGAGAAACTGGTGGTTCATAAGATGTGAGAGAATTTAGAGGAAAAAATGGGAGAAGTGAAAGAAAAAATTAAATTAACGAATTTTGGAGATGTCAGAGTTTACGAACGGAACTTAATTAAGCGATCAGAAATTCGTAAATTAGATGTAGAAATGCTGATTGAAACTGGAGCGACAATGCTTACGATAACTGAAGATTTTGCTGAAAAATTAGGTATAAAAAAAGAAAAAGAGATATTAGTTCCTCTTGCGGATGAATCCATTCATAAACATTTTAAAGGACGAGGAGTTTTAGTTGAAATCGGTGATCGTGCTTGTGTAAAAGATTGTGTTATTTTAGAAAGAGGACTCAATCATTACTTGGACAAATTCCATTGGAAGAAATGGATCTTGTAGTTGACTGTAAAAATAATAAATTAATACCAAATCCAAAGAGTTATAAAGGAAAAGTTGTAGTAAATCTAAAATAATAACGCAAAGAAAGTGTAAGAAATTTGACATATCTACGCAAACCGCCCTGGCTGAAATCACAAAAAGCCGGTTCCAAACGAGCAGCTGAGATCGTCAAATATTTAAAGGATTATCATCTTCATACAGTCTGTGAAAGTGCGAAATGTCCAAATAAAGGTGAATGTTTCGAGCGTGGAACCGCTACTTTTATGATTTTAGGAAATATCTGCACCCGCAATTGTACTTTTTGTGCAGTCGATAAAACAGCGGACAAACTTCTTCCGCCTGATCCGGATGAACCTTTAGCGATCGCAGAACTTTCCGGAAAATTGGATCTGGAACATATCGTCATCACAACCGTAACTCGCGATGATCTGGCTGATGGAGGAGCATCTCAATTTATCGAAGTGGTAAATAAGATCAGGGAATTTTGTAAAAAAAATGTAACGATAGAGCTTTTGATATCCGATTTGAATGGAAACATGCAGCAACTGGAAAAAATTATCGCATCGGATCCTGATGTGATCAATCATAATGTCGAGACAGTACCGAGATTGTATCAAACCGTAAGACCGATGGCAGACCTTGATAGATCTCTGAAAATACTTGAATTCGTTAAAGATCACAGTAATGATATCATTACAAAAAGCGGTTTTATGGTTGGTCTGGGAGAGGAAAAAAGAGAAATAATCGAACTTATGAAAGACTTACGGAAAGTAAGAATTGATGTTCTAACGATCGGGCAATATATGCAGCCCTCGAAAGATCACCATCCGGTCATGAAATACATTCATCCTGATGAATTCAAAGAGTATAAAAATATCGGTCATAAAATGGGATTCAAAATCGTTGAATCCGCTCCCTTAGTTCGCAGTTCGTTTCATGCGGAGAAAGTAAAAAAAATGATCAAAAAAAACCGTTTACGATAACTTGATTGAAAAATAAATTGTTCCAACAGGTTATGTAAACGGAAAAAAAAGAAAGGGGTAATATTATGCAAATTACAATTACAGCCCGTCATTTTGAGTTGACAAATGCTATTCGTGATCACATTGAAACAGCTTGTGAGAAAATTACCAAGTATTTTAATCACATCATCAATGTTCATTTCATTTTATCATTGGAGAACAACCGTAATAAAGCGGAGATGATCCTGAATGTTCCTAAAAACAGTTTTAAAAGTGTATCTTCGGAAAAGGATATGTATATTACGATCGATTATGCGATCGATAAAATGGAACACCAGATCAAGAAGTTGAAAGGTAAATGGACGGATCACCAGAAGAAAGGAATAAAGGAGAATACACAATATGTTTATGCTAACCTGATCGAGAGTCAACAGCGCAAGAAAATAAAAATAAAAAGAATTCTTGCCGAAGTATTGACTTTGAACGAAGCTCTCGATAATTTTGACAATATTTCGGATCCTTATTTGATTTTTAAAAATGCAGAAACCGATAGAGTAAATGTTTTAATTAAAAGAGATGAAGCTCATTATAAACTGATCGAACCATAAAATATTCAATATTCACTATTAAATATTCAATAAATAGGTGATACCATGAAAGAAATTAGTGTCAAAGATTTTTTCCGGAATAATGAGGAAGATTTTTCATTGTCCTTGATTACAAATCCAAAAACACTTGAGAATAAAATCACAAGCCCTTATTTGAATAAACCCGGACTAGCTTTTGCGGGTTACCTGGATCGATTTTCATATAAAAGAATCCAGGTTCTTGGAGAAACAGAGATCAATTATCTGCAATCACTCAAAGATGAAGAATTATACGATAGAGTCAGGAGTGTTCTTGTTTATGAAATTCCCTGTTTCATTGTTACCAAAGGTTTATCCGTTCCTGACCAAGTAGTCTTTCTTGCTGATGAAATGAATGTAGCGATTTTGGGTTCGAGATTATCAACCGATAAATTGTTCAATTCCTTAAGAAAATACCTGGGTGTGATTTTTGCTAGTTCAAAAACAATTCATGGAACTCTGGTAGATGTTTTCGGAGTTGGCATCATGCTGACAGGAAAAAGTGGGATCGGTAAAAGCGAATGTGCACTCGATCTGGTTGAACGAGGGCACAGGTTGATAACAGACGATGTAGTTAAGATAACACATAAGGATGATGTTTTGATGGGTACTTCAACAAATGATTACGGTCATTTCATGGAGATTCGAGGTGTTGGTTTGATCGATGTGGAAAAAATGTTTGGAATTCAAGCTGTTAGAATTCAAAAACGGATCGAAGCTCAAGTCGAATTAATGCCCTGGCGGGATAATATGGATTATGAAAGAATCGGTTTAAGCGGAAATTTCGTCGATATTCTTGGTTTGAAAATACCGATTATTTATCTACCTGTCTCCCCGGGCAAAAATGTCTCTGTAATCATTGAAGTAATCGCTATGAATCATATTTCTAAAATCTTTGGTTATGATGCAGCTAAAGTTTATACAAAGAAATTGCAGGACGATCTTAAACAAAAAGCCTTATTAAAGAATAGACTTTTAGATGACAAGGAGTAAGAAGGGATATCACTTATAAACCATTAAAATGATTAAAAAAAAGATTCAGATCGTGAATAAACTGGGAATGCATGCCAGACCGGCAACACTGATCGTCAAAACTGCTACTAAATACCGTTCTGATTTTCGTATCAAAAAAGACGATATGGAAATTAACGGGAAAAGCATTATGGGTGTGATGACATTAGCAGCCGAATATTTATCTGAATTGGAATTAATCGCAAATGGAATCGACGAGGAGTTTCTTATTAAAGAAATTGCGGATTTATTTGCTTCAAAATTCGACGAAGAATAGATAATGTCAGTATGAGTTTTCTTCTTGCTTTTTCTATCGAGGAATCTCCAACAAAAAACGGAATATATAACTGAAAGATTCTTCGAAAGAATTCCTTTGATACAAAACTCAGAATGACAAAGTTAAATGAAGAATAGAGATCTAATGAAAACATTAAAAGGCGTAATTGTTTCTCCGGGTATTGCAATCGGATTAGCAAAGATCATTGAGAGAGAAAAACTTCAAATCAAGAAAAAATCGATCCAGCATCATGAAATAGATGATGAATTAGCAAAATTTGAAAAGAGTGTCGAGCATGTTGTCAAAGATATCGATAATTTGATCGAGGATATCTCTCATCAGGAAAACAAAGAGATCCTGACAACGCACAAAATGATCCTGCAGGATCCTGAGTTTTCAAAAAGTATCACCAACCTGGTCAGTGAAGAATTATTAAGCCTGGAACAGGCGATTAATGACCATTTTTCCGATATCGTCAAATTATTCGATAAAATGAAAAACAAATATTATGCCGAACGAGCTAATGATTATGAGGATGTTGCTTATCGGCTTTTAAGTCAAATCCTGAAACAAAAAACGGACAGTTTGAATAAATTGGATGAAAATTCTATCTTGATCATGAGAAACATTTCCCCTTCCAGCATTACCAGAGTTTTTGAGAAAAAGATCAAAGGGCTTTGTACTGAAAAGGGAAGTAAAACATCTCATAGCTCGATTATCGCTAAATCTATGAATTTACCTACTCTGGTCAGTGTTCCCAGATTAATGGATTCAGTTCGGGAAGACCAGCAGGTTATCGTAGATGGGAATAACGGTTTGATTATTATTTCACCTGATAAAGGGACGCTGTCAGAATATAAAAAATTAATAGTAATTGAAACTGCGGAAAGGGAAAAACTTCAGCAGATCATAGATATTGAATCAATAACTAAAGATGGAAAGAATATTACTCTGATGAGCAATATAGAAATTCCGGAAGAAATAAACCAGGTAATCAATTATAAAAGTCAAGGGATTGGACTTTTCCGGACAGAATTCCTTTTTTTAGATAGAGAAGAACTTCCAACAGAAGAAGAACAATTCGGGATTTATAAGAAAATTGCTGAAAAAATCGCTCCTTTTCCTTTGGTTATCAGAACGATCGATGTTGGTGGAGATAAGCTTTCAAAAATACTGAATATCGAAAATGAAGCAAATCCGAATCTCGGTTGCCGCGGGATCAGGATTTCCCTCGAACATCATCCGGTTTTTAAAACTCAGGTTAAAGCAATTTTAAGAGCGAATATTCCCGGAAATATTAGAATTATGTTTCCCATGATTGCCAGCGTCGAGGAAGTTATCAAGGCAAAAAAGATAATCGAACAATGTATAAATGATCTCCAAGAAGAAAAAGTAGAATTTAATAGAGATGTGAAAATCGGATCTATGATAGAAGTACCATCCGCAGCTTTAACCTCAGATTTAATTGCCGAAGAATGCGATTTTTTGAGTATTGGAACAAACGATCTTGTTCAATATACATTGGCTGTAGATCGTGATAACAATGCAGTCGAATCTTATTATGATCCGTTTCATCGCTCGGTAATTCAATTGATCAAGATGACGATTGACAATGCACATCAAAAAGGGATCAGCATTGCTTTATGTGGAGAACTCGCCTCGGAAAAAGATTTCATTCCCATCTTGATCGGACTCGGTATCGATGAATTGAGTGTCAGTCCGGGAAGGCTTTTAACTACTAAAAAAGAGATCATAGCGAACGAGTATAAGAAATGTAAAAAATACTGTGAAGAAATTTTAAATAAAAAATAAAAGGGTAAAATGAAATAAGAAACTCGGGAACATCTGACATCTAACTTCTAACCGCTAACTTCTAATTTCATATTCCAAAGGAAAGATAATGAATCACGAAAAACACTTATTTACATCGGAATCGGTTACAGAAGGTCATCCCGACAAAATGGCAGACCAGATTTCCGATGCGATCCTGGATGCTATCATAGAAGAAGATAAAAATGCAAGAGTTGCCTGCGAAACATTTTTAACAACCGGAATGGCTTTGGTAGGCGGAGAAATTACAACGAAATGTTATGTCGATATCCCGCAAATTGTGCGTCAAACCATCAAAGAAATCGGATACAAAAATGCAGATTATGGAATTGATTTTCATACCTGTGCTGTTTTGACTACGATTGACAAACAATCAGGTGATATTGCGCTAGGAGTAGATATTTACACAGATCATGAACAAGGAGCAGGCGATCAGGGTATGATGTTCGGATATGCTTGCCGGGAGACAAAAGAACTCATGCCGATGACGATTTCTCTCGCTCATAAACTGGCGGAAAGATTAACGAATGTAAGAAAAGAAAATATTGTGAGTTATTTACGACCTGATGGAAAAACTCAGGTTACAATCGAGTATGATGACAAAAGACCGGTTCGGGTAGATGCTGTGGTTATCTCAACTCAACATGATGAAGACATATCTCACGATCAAATTGAAAAAGATTTGATCGAGCAGGTGATCAAACCGATAATTCCATCAAAATTGATAGATGAAAACACGAAATATTTTATCAACCCGACCGGCAGATTCGTTCTCGGAGGTCCGCATGCAGATACAGGTTTGACCGGCAGGAAAATCATAGTTGATACTTACGGCGGAAAAGGAAGTCATGGTGGCGGAGCATTTTCCGGGAAAGATCCTTCAAAAGTCGATAGAAGCGCTTCTTATATGGCGCGATATATTGCCAAGAACATTGTAGCAGCAGAACTTGCCGAAGAATGCGAAGTCCAGCTTGCTTATGCGATCGGAGTTGCCGAACCTGTTTCCGTGATGATCGATACATTCGGAACTGGAAAGATTTCAGATAAAAAACTTGTTTCCATCGTAAGAAATGTGTTTCCTCTTAAACCACAGGGAATAATCGAACACTTGCAACTTAAAAGACCAATCTTTAAAAAAACTGCTGCTTACGGACATTTCGGGAGAGAACTTCCGGAGTTCACATGGGAGAGAACGGATAAAGTAGAGGAATTGAAAAAATTAAACCGCTGATTTTCACAGATTGGACTCGACTTGCTACAAAATGCGAGTCGAGTCCAAATTGTATGACACAGTCCAATTCAATTTTTTTTTCAATAATTTTTCCACTCTTCTCAATAGAGTCGATTTCAAATCAAAAATCCTCAAACAAACTCAATTGATATTTATCTTCTTTTTCTTTTTTCTTCCGGGCAATTTCTAATTTTTGCTCCAATATTCTTTTTTCTCTTTCCTCTCTTTCTTGTTGTTTAATTTGCTCTTGTAATTGTCTTTCCTTTTCTTTTATTTCCGGGTCTTTTTCAATTATATTTTCCCGATCAAACAACCATTTTTTTGTAATTATAAAACCTTCCGGAGTTCGTAGAAAAGTAAATGAATCGACAATTTCCCGGCTGCAATATCCTTCTGTTCCAACATTTATTCTGCAAACATCCTGAATTTGAGATGCTTTATTACCGACAGTAGATTTAACAGTACCAAAGAATTCGCAGATTGCATCGTGGGAGATAAAGTTTTTGTTTTTTCGATCAAAAAGAAAATTGATCCTGGCAATTACATAAATAACTGCAGCAGCCCAAATCTCCTTCTTCCCTCTCAGAATATTAAATTTTCTCTTTCTGGCAAGATTCTCAACTAAATTTTGAGCATAATATTCCAAATCTTCATTCAAATATTGGTCAGAGAAATTATGAACTATTTCTTTGATTTCCAAAACTCTTGCTTCTTTTTTGCTTTTCTTTTCTGATATTTTCTTCATATTTCTTAATTCATTTTTCCTTATATTTTTTATGAATTTACAAATTCCTGAAAATCCTTTTCGATGAAAAAAAGCTTGGAATTCCAGTCAAATAATTTCCTGTACGGATTTCCGAACCTGTAAATGTTTGATTGGAAAATCATCAATTTATTGAGAATGAGTTATATAAAACAATCTGCATATTTCAGAAAATTTTTTACAGACATTTAATTAAATAATTTGACGCAATAACCCGATACTTTTTTCTGACACAGCAAATCAGAGGTTAAATTTTTTTTGTTAAAAGTTTTCACAAATGATCTCGATTTTAATACAAAACCGGGAACAGTTGTATGCCTAACAGATTGAAAACTAAGTTTTTAGATGTCAATATCAAATCACCGCTCGTATTACCTGCTGGAATTATGGATATGTCATTTTCCGGAATGAAAGTCTGTGCAGAAAATGGAGCCGGAATCGTTACTTCCAAGTCTCTTACTTTGCATCCCAGAAGCGGTCACAAAGGTCCGGTTGTCGCAGAATTTGAAGGCGGATTTCTGAATGCGATGGGATTGTGTAATCCCGGAATTGAAGACGGACTTGCCGAAATAGATGAATTCAAAAAATGCTCCGATACACCTGTTATCGTGAGTGTTTTTGCTACAAATACATATGATTTTCTTAAACTTACAGAAAATGTGAATAAATCCAAAGCAGACTTTTTGGAACTTAATCTTTCCTGTCCAAATGTTTTTGATGAATTCGGTATTCCGCTGGCATCTTCCAAAAATAAAGTTTTTGAGATCGTGAAAGATGTCAAAAATATTTCCAAACTTCCTGTTATTGCCAAACTTTCACCCAATGTTATGAGTATCACGGATATCGCCATTTCAGCAGAAAAAGCCGGAGCAAATGCGCTTTGTATGATAAACACGGTCGGTCCGGGAATGCTGATCGACACGAAAATGATCAAACCGGTTCTGTTCAATAAATTTGGTGGACTTTCCGGTCCTTGCATCAAACCCATCGCACTCAAACTTATCTATCAGACATATTCAGCAGTCGATATTCCGATCATTGGCATGGGGGGAGTAAAAAGCGGAGAAGATGTGATTGAAATGCTGATGGCTGGTGCTTCAGTTATTGGAGTTGGAACTGCTGTTTATTATCGCGGGATTGAAGTTTTTGATAAGATAAATGATGAAATAATAGAATTTATGAAAAAGAATGATTATCAAAATATAAAAGAAATTCCGAAAATGGAAAAATTGTAACACAAACATCCTCGTTTGTGGCCATGCATGAAGGGATGATAATCAAATAAAGTAAAATATAACAATGAAGAAATAAGAAAAGTCTCAAAGCAGGAGCTTTGAGATACAAAAGTACATTAAATGAATAAAAGAATAACTCTAAAAATCGATAAAATCGAAAACGAAGCAAAAGATATCAAAACCTTTTTTTTCAGACACAAACTCAGTGCCAAACCTGGACAATTCATCATGCTCACGGATTTCGAAGGTGGAGAAAAACCTTTTTCCATTTCCGACTGCACCGAAGAATATTTTTCCGTTACGATCAAAAAGATAGGCGATTTCACCAGCCGACTTTTCCAAAAAGATGTCGGGGATTTTATGTCTGTAAGAGGTGCTTTCGGCTCCTCTTTTTTTGTATCAAAAGGCAAGGTTCTGCTGGTTGGCGGCGGTTATGCAGTTCCGACCTTTTATTTCTTGAGCAAGGTTTTGTTGGAAAAAGGTGCTGATGTTACTTTGATAAACGGAGCAAGAAGCAAAAATGAATTACTATTCATTGATAAATTGACTAAATTGGGAATGAACCTGATAAACACAACAGATGACGGAAGTTTGGGAGAAAAAGGAACTGCAGTCGATATTGCTCAACAGGTTTTGGAAAATGAGAATTTTGATTTTGTTTATGCGTCCGGTCCGGAAATGATGATGAAAATTCTGCAACCTCTTCTGAAAAATATCAATTATCAATTCAATCTGGAAAGATATATGAAGTGTGGAATCGGAATTTGTGGAAGTTGTACGATGGATCCGCTGGGAATCAGACTTTGTTGCGAAGGACCGGTTGTTTCCAAAAAAGTTGTTGAACAACTTACCGAATTTGGAAATTATCATCGTGAAGCAAGTGGGAAACGAACTTTGTTCTAATGAAAGAATGAAGGAATTAAAGAATTAAAGAATGAAGGAATGAAAAAATTATTAAAAAATTGTAGAACGATGAATGGTTTGAGAGACATTATCATCGATGACGAAAAAATAGTCGCAATCCATTCGAGTCGTACGGAACGACGACTTGAAAATATATTCGATCAAGTCATAGACATCAAACAAAATCTCGTCATTCCCGGAGTCATCGATCCGCATGTTCATGTTCGAGACCTGCAGCAATGCGACAAAGAAGACTGGATTTCAATCAGTAAAGCAGCTCTTGCAGGTGGAGTAACCACCGTTTTCGATATGCCGAACACGATTCCTGCGACCATAAATATCAAAAACCTGAACATCAAAAGAGAAGCAGCAAAAAAATCTCTGATAAATTATAAATTCTTCATCGGAGCGACAAATTCCAACCAGAAAGATATCGAAGAAATTTTAGAAACAAATCCCAACGATGTTGCAGGAATCAAAGTCTTTCTGGCAGGTTCATCCAACAACGATACAGTGAGTTACGACGAAGTTCTGAAAAGTATTTTCCAAATCGCCAAAAAATATGACAAAATCGTAACAGTTCATACGGAATTACAAACTTGCCTGAATGAGTGGAGAAATAGGTTACCTTACATCACCGTTCTCAAACATAATGCAATCCGTAACAGGCAGTGTTCAATAAAGGGAACGAAACTGGTTCTGGATTTAGCCGAAAAGATCGGGAATAAGATCTGCATCGCTCATTGTTCTACAGCGGAAGAGATTGAATTAATCAGAAAGTTCAAAATGAATAATCCCGTTTATTGCGAAGTAACTCCGCATCATCTTTTGTTGAATGAATCTATTCTGGAAAAGGTCGGGAATTTTGGAAAAGTGAATCCGCCGCTGCGTAGCGAAAAAGATAACATCGCTCTTTGGGAAGCGATTAATGATGGAACTGTGGATTTTATCGGAACAGATCACGCTCCGCATAAACAAATTGAAAAATTATATGATTATACTCAAGCTCCTTCGGGATTTCCGGGATTGGAAACAGGTTTGCATCTGCTTGTGAACGAAGTTAATGAAGGAAATCTGATGATTGAGAAACTGGTTGAACTCACAAGTCGGAATCCTGCTGAAATTTTCCAACTAAAAAATCGAGGAGAAATAAAAGTCGGGAATTATGCAGATATGACGGTAATCGATATGAAAAGAAAATGGAAGATCGATGCTTCAAAATTTAAAACCAAAGCCAAGTATTCACCGTTTGATGGATTTGAGATTCAAGGGAAAGTTGTCATGTGTTTTGCTAATGGAAAATTGTTTGATTTTGATACAAAATTACACTGATGGATTTTTTATGAACGATGAACAAAAGATTTTAGGCTCTTTGTAGAAATGAGTGGGTAATTAAAATTAATTGATTAAAAATCTATAT
>CAZFPK010000025.1:0-40624 GCA_964521025.1 uncultured Candidatus Cloacimonadota bacterium
AAGGAGAAGAAAATGAGTAAATCATTCAATGCCTTTGAGATGGCTCAAAAGCAATTCGACAATGTTGCTGATATCCTAGATTTGGATGAAGCAACCAGGGAGTTATTGAGAAATCCGATGAGAGAATACCATTTCAGTATTCCCGTTAAAATGGATGATGGAACCATCAAAGTGTTTAGAGGATTCAGATCGCAACACAATGATGCCAGAGGTCCCGGAAAAGGTGGGATCAGGTTCCATCCGCAGGAAACGATCGATACGGTTCGGGCTTTATCGATGTGGATGACCTGGAAATGTGCGGTTGTCGATATCCCTCTCGGCGGAAGTAAAGGTGGAGTTATTTGTGATCCGCACAATTTAAGCGAAAGAGAACAAGAGCAGATCTGTCGAGGTTGGGTAAGACAAATCGCTCGTGATATCGGACCGTTGCGAGATGTTCCTGCACCGGATGTTATGACAAGTCCCCAACACATGCTTTGGATGCTCGATGAATATGAAACAATTCACGGAGCAAAATATCCCGGAATGATTACCGGAAAACCTGTTGGTATGGGAGGTTCTCTTGGAAGGACAGAAGCCACCGGTTATGGCGTTATCTTTACCGTGCGAGAAGCCTTGAAAGAAATGAATATCAAACCGGAAGAGACAACCGCAAGTTTCCAGGGATTCGGCAATGTTTCCCAATTTGCGATCAAACTTTACAACCAGATGGGTGGAAAAGTAGTCTGCGTTTCCTGTTGGGATCAGAATGATAATACCTCATATTCATTCAAAAAATCAGATGGAATAAAAATAGATGAATTATTATCCATAACTGACAGATTTGGCGGAATCGATAAGGAAAAAGCCAAAGAAATGGGATATGAAGTTTTATCTGGAGAAAGTTGGATCGAACAGGATGTAGATATCCTTGTTCCGGCGGCTTTGGAAAACCAAATCACCAAAGACAGCGTCGAAAAAATAAGTTCTAAAGTAAAAATTATTGCAGAAGGTGCGAATGGACCGACGACTCCGGAAGCAGATAAAATAATTGCGGAAAAAGGAATTTTTATGATCCCTGATTTCCTCGCTAATGCCGGTGGAGTTACTTGCAGTTATTTTGAACAAGTGCAATGCAATATGAATTATTTCTGGGAGAAAGATGAAGTTCTCGGAAAGTTAGATGTAAAGATGACTTCTGCCTATCTCGGAGTTTCCAAACTTGCAAGAGAAAAGAAATTATATATGCGTGATGCTGCTTATGTGATTTCCATCGATAAAGTTGCTCAAGCAAGTAAAGATAGAGGTTGGTTATAAAATAAATGAGCAGGGAACGATAAGTTCCCTGCTGCTTTTTTTTTGATCAAACTCAAAAAGAATTTAATCTTACCCGAAATTGACTCAAATCTAAAAAAGGAGTAGAAATTGATTTTAAGTAAAGTCTCAATTATTATTGGAAGTTGTTTAACAATTTTAATGATCATCTTTTATATCTCTTTTCCAAAAATATTTAGATGGAAAAAGGATTTTAACAGAATAACCGGAACTAATAAAAGAATTTTTTTTACAATTCATTTTGCTTTATTTCTTTTCTTCATTATAATTGCAATTATAACTCTAATTCATACTAATGTGTTAATAAAATGTGAAGGCATTAGTTTTTCTTTTCTTTTATTAATATCGCTATTTTGGCTTTGGAGAACAATATGGCAAATATTTTACTTTAAGCCTGAAAAAGGAAGCAAATTATTATATATATGCATTGCGTATTAATTTTTATTTTCTTTATGTTATTTCTATCTTATATTACACCGATCTTCTTAAATATAATATTAAAAATTTGAGTCAATTTCGGGTAATAGGTTGTTAATTATCACAAGAGAATCTTGTGGCAAGAACTTAAAATCGATAACACAACCTGAATTTATTCTCCATAGATGGAATCTATGGCTATTAACATTCAATCCTTTCAGAATTCTTCTCGTTTCCCCCGAAAACTTACGATACATTCGGGAATGCAATTATCGAATTTTTTTTGCTCTTAAAATAAATACAAATTAAGGAAACAAAATGAAGAATAACACTAAAACATTCGATCGAAATTTAATGTATAAAGATAGTTCATTTAATTATATTGGGACAGGACATCCGGGAGGAAAAGCCGGAAGTCTGATTTCCATCAAAGAAACTTTAGATTCAAATTTCAAGGATAATGAATATCAGGATATTATCATCGATATTCCTCATATGACAGTAATTCTGACTGATATTTTCGATATTTTTATGAAGGAAAATAATCTTTATGAATTAGCATTATCAGATGAATCGGATGATCTTATCGCCAATGAATTTCAGAAGGCAAGTTTACCTGCTATTGTCGATGGTGATCTTTATAGTTTGATCTCAAAAATCCATACACCTCTGGCAATTCGTTCTTCGAGTCTATTCGAGGATAAAATGTTTGAACCTCTGGCAGGAATATTCGAAACTAAAATGATCCCCAATAATCAATTTGATACAAAAACACGGTTTTATAAACTAATGGAAGCAATTAAATTTGTATATGCTTCGACTTTTTTCAGTAATTCTAAAAATTATTTCAAAGCAATAAATAAAGATATTAAAGATGAGAAAATGGCGATTGTTATCCAGGAATTAGTTGGTGAGAAATATGCAGATCGCTTTTATCCAACCATCTCCGGAGTTGCCAGATCATATAATTTTTACCCAACCGGAAATTCCAAACCGGAAAATGGAGTTATAAGTCTTGCTCTCGGTTTGGGAAAAACAGTTGTCGATGGCGGGAAGGTCTGGAGTTTTTCAACTGATTTTCCAACAGCACCTCCTCCCTTCAATTCCAATAATGATCTTTTGAAAATGACGCAAACCGAATTTTGGTCGGTAAATATGGGCAAACCTGCTGAATATAATCCGATCAAAGAATTGGAATATCTGGAAAAACATTCTCTCAAGGAAGCAGAAGAAGACAAAACTATAAATTATATTTGTTCTACTTATGATATTCAATCCGACAGGATCAATTCCGGAATATTTGGATATGGACCGCGTATTATTAATTTTGCTCCGGTTCTGAAAACGAAACTTATCCCTTTTAATGATCTGGTAGCCAAATTGTTAGAAATATCAGAAAAAAAATTAGAAACGCAAATTGAAATCGAATTTGCAATGGTTTATGATCCTGCAAATAAAAAACCTAAAAGATTTGGATTTTTGCAGGTCAGACCAATGGTCGTTTCCAATAAATTGGTCGAAGTCCATCTCGAAGATTATGAAGAAGATAAGGTTTTTGTTTATTCCGAAAATATTATGGGAAATGGAAAGAATGTATCGATCACGGATATTGTCTTTGTTAAACCCAGCGATTTCAGGGCTGAATATACAAGAGAGATGGCTCTTGAGATTGAAAAGATCAACGCTTCTTTAGTAGAAAATGAGACGAATTATCTTCTCATTGGATTTGGCAGATGGGGAAGTTCCGATCCCTGGCTTGGAATTCCGGTTGTCTGGAATCAAATATCAGGTGCAAAAGTTATAATCGAATCATCTTTACCGGATATGAATCCTGATTTTAGTCAAGGTTCACATTTTTTTCATAATATTACCAGTTTTGGGATTCTGTATTTCTCTTGTAAAAATACTCAAAGAATAAGAATCGATTGGAACTGGCTCTTGAATCAACAGAAGATCACAGAATCTAGATTTGTGCAGCATATAAAGACAAAATCACCTTTAAAAATTTTTGCCGATGGAAGAAGTAGAAGAGGAGTGATCTTAAAATGAATCAAACAAAAAAAAGCAAGAAAGAAAAAAGCGATCAAATAAACGAAGTAATAATCAATATCTTAAGCGAAAGAGAAAAGGAATTAAACTGTTTATACAAAGTTGAAGAAGCGTTAAAGAACTTTGATATAGATAATGAAGAAATATTTCATAAACTTCTCGAAATAGTTCCGACCGGTTGGCAATTTGTAGATATTTGTGAAGCAAAGATCATTTTCGGAAACAATGAATATACACGAGATAATTTCAAAAAAACCAGGTGGTTTCAAAGTTCGGATATTCTCATAAATAAAAAACCCGTTGGCAAAATCCAGGTATATTATACGGAAAAGATCAGTATTAAGAATGGAAATCAATTTTTACCGGAAGAAATTAAATTATTAGATACAATTGCGGAAAGAGTAAGTCAATTCATCTTTCATAAAACCCTAAAAAATGAAATCGAAGGTCTGGAAAATGCAAAAAGAGATATCGATCAAAATAAGAAAGCAGAATGGCGGGTGATCGTCGATCTTCTAAAAAGGGCTGATCAGGATCTATTTCAAAAAATTTCCAGGAGAATGCTTAATTTTCTTTGTTGGAGCGGTTCTGAACAAGCAAAAAAATTATTAGAATCATATAGCGTTGAAAAAAGCAGGGAAAATAGAGACAATTGCTTTCCTAATAAACCGATTGAAAGAAAAAACACGGAATCATACAATTCGATTTGCGAAAAAACTTTTGAAGTTGCTTCCAAATTTCTGAACGATGAAGATATTCTAAACAATATCCAGAATTGGATTAAGGAAGATAAGATCAGTTTCCTGGTGAAAACCCTCGAGAACAGGAACACTTCCAACAGCGATATTCTAGATGCGATCACCAAATATTTTCATACTGATGAGGAAAAGATAGAATTCTCTGAAAGTGCCAAAATGAATACCACCGTGATGATCTTGCACAGGTTTTTTTCCGAGCAGATTAAATTCGTAAACATCGCTAAAAATTACTTTGATATTAAAGATTTTTACAATATCCTTCAACATACGATTTTTCCAACTAACAGTCGCGGTAAATTGGGCGGAAAAAGTTCCGGATTATTTTTGGCAAACAATATTATCCATAAAATACCTGAACTTGATGAGGATCTTAAAAAACAGGTAAAAACTCCCAAAACTTGGTATGTTACTTCCGATGCGTTAATTCATTTTCTTTATTATAATAATCTCGAAGATGTGATCGATCAAAAATATAAGGAAATCTCGCAAATTAGAGAGGAATATCCGAATATTGTTCAGGTTTTCAAAAATTCGTATTTCCCGCCTGATATTATTAAAGGTTTGTCTCTAACTTTAGACGATTTTGGAGAAAAACCGATCATTGTTCGAAGTTCGAGTTTATTGGAGGATAGACACGGTTCTGCTTTTTCAGGTAAGTATAAAAGTTTGTTTCTCGCAAATCAAGGAGAAAAGGAAGATAGACTGAATGCTTTAATGGACGCAATTGCGGAAGTTTATGCTTCTACTTTTGGACCTGATCCGATCGAGTATCGAAAAGAAAGAGACTTACTTGATTTTTATGAAGAAATGGCTGTTATGATCCAGGAAGTAGTTGGGAAAAATGTAGGAAAATACTTCTTTCCTGCCTTTGCCGGAGTTGGTTTCAGCAGTAATGAATTCCGATGGTCGCATCGAATTCAAAGAGATGATGGTTTATTGAGAATTGTTCCGGGTTTGGGAACTCGGGCAGTTGACAGGTTAAGTAATGATTTTCCAATTCTGATTGCTCCCGGAAAACCCAAAATAAAAGTGAATATAACTGTGGATGAGATTTTCCGCTATTCTCCCAAAAATATGGATGTGATCAATCTTGAGACCAACACTTTTGAAACGGTCGAGATAAATGATCTTTTGAGATCATATGGAAATGATTACCCGATTATCGACAAATTAGTTTCGGTGATTCAAGAAGATAGGGTAACTAATAAATCAATATTAAATATGGATTTTAAGAATGATGATATTGTTTTCAGCTTGAATAAATTAGTCGCAAATACTTCCTTTATTAAGGATATGAAATTAATTCTGGAAAAACTGGAAGAGCATATAAAAGCACCGGTCGATATCGAATTTGCACACGATGGAGAAGATTTTTATCTTTTGCAATGTCGTCCCCAAGGTTATTCCGGCGAGACTTCGCCTTCTTCGATTCCCAAAGATATTCCTGAAAAAAATATTGTTTTCACTGCCCGAAAATATATCTCGAACGGACGCATTCCGGATATCACGCATATTGTTTATGTCAAACCTGAAAAATATGCAGAACTTACTTCTCTGGATGAATTAAGAGTTATTGGAAAAGTTGTTGGAAAATTGAATTCGATCCTTCCCAAAAGAAAATTCATTTTGATGGGACCGGGAAGATGGGGAAGTAGAGGAGATATAAAACTCGGAGTTAATGTGACTTATTCGGATATTAATAACACTTCAGTTCTGATCGAAGTTGCCCGTGAAAAAGGAAATTATGTTCCCGATCTTTCTTTTGGAACACATTTTTTCCAGGATCTGGTGGAAGCATCGATCAGGTATATTCCGCTGTATCCGGATGATGACGATATAATTTATAATGAAATTTTCTTGAATCGTTCTAAAAACATTCTTTCGGAATTAGTTCCGGAATTTTCCTATTTGGAAGATATTATCACGGTTATTGATGTACAAAAGGAAGCCAAAGGAAGAATTTTAAGAATTCTAATGAATGCTGATCTTGATGAAGCGATCGCTTATCTTGGCTCTCCTTCCGATAAATATGAAATTAAAGGAAGGGAAGAATCATTTATTGAAACTCAAACCGAAAATCACTGGATGTGGCGATTGAGAATGGCTAAACATATTGCCGAATATATCGATCCCAAACATTTTGGAATCGAAGCAATGTATATTTTCGGCAGCACGAAAAATGCAATTGCCGGACCTGCCAGTGATATCGATCTTCTTGTTCACTTTAATGGAAATGACGAACAGAAAAAGGATGTCAAATCCTGGTTTGATGGCTGGAGTTTGTGTCTGTCGGAAATAAATTATTTAAAGACAGGTTACCAAACAGACGGACTTCTCGATGTTCATTTTATCACGGATGAAGATATAAAGAATAAGAATAGTTATGCGATCAAAATCAAGGCTGTGACCGATGCTGCCAGACCTTTGAAGATGAAAAAGAATTGAGCAACGAACAAAACTAACAAGACGAACAAAAAAAATATAGCATTGATTGGACTCGACTTCAATCCGGCAACTGACGGATGGAGTTGAGAACAATCATAAGTAATGGGAAAATGAATATCGAATAAGCCAAAGGCTTACAAGTATCGAACAAAGAATGAAGAATGAAACACACTTCCCCCGATAAATCGTGGACTCCTTTCAAGAGGAGATTTTCTCTATGCTTTCCGTGTGCTCTGTGGTTAAAAAAGTCAGTGTTAAGTCAGTGTAAGTCAGTGGCAATTTAACTATGGATTTATGCTTTTTTGTTTCAGATCTTCACGGACATCTCGATAGATACGAAAAACTGTTTCAGGAAATTCGCAACGAGAAACCTGATATCGTTTTTCTCGGAGGTGATTTACTTCCTTCGGGCTTGATTCTCAACAAATCGATAGATATTAAACATAAAGATTTTATCAATGATTTTTTAGTCAGAAATTTTCTCAAACTCAAAGAAGATTTAAAAGACGAATACCCTGAAGTGTTCCTGATATTGGGAAATGATGATCCGAGATTTGAAGAAATTTCTATTATCGAAGCAGGAAATCACGGCATCTGGACTTACATTCACAACCGGAAAATCAGATATAAAAATTATGATATTTATGGTTATGCTTTTGTTCCGCCTACTCCTTTTTTACTGAAGGATTGGGAAAAATTTGATGTCTCAAGGTTTGTCGATGTCGGTTGTGTCTCACCGGTAGAAGGTTACAGAACTTTCCCGGTTTCAGATTATGAAAAGGAATATTCGACTATCAAAAAAGATTTGGAACATTTAGCAGGAAACGATAACTTAAATAATTCCATATTTTTATTTCATTCTCCACCTTATCAAACGAAACTCGATAGAGCCGCTCTCGACGGAAAAATGGTCGATCATGTTCCTCTCGATGTTCATGTTGGAAGTATCGCTATCAAAGGATTTATCGAAGAAAAACAACCTTTTCTCACTCTTCACGGTCATATCCATGAATCATCTTCCATAACTGGATTTTGGAAAGATATGATTGGAAAAACTCATTGCTTTTCTGCTGCTTATGATAAATCGGAACTGGCAATTGTTAAATTCGATATAGAAAATCCCTTGCAGGCAGAAAGAATTTTAAGATAATCGATATATTTAACTTCTTAAATTGCTTCTATTTATTTTATTTTCCGTAGTAGAATTTGACCTTGACAGATATTTTCCTTTTAAATTTTGTCCCAAAAAAATAATCGGAGGTTTTCTATGACAATGAAAGAATTTCTCGCTTATATCGAAGCGAAAAATCCCTGTCAGCCTGAATTTATGCAGGCAGTAACAGAAGTCGTCGAATCTATTTGGGATGTTTATAATGCTAATCCTGCCTTTGTGGAAGCAAAGGTTCTGGAAAGGATAATCGAACCGGAAAGAGTGTTGATGTTCCGTGTTCCCTGGGTAGATGACAAAGGTGAAGTTCAAGTAAATCGCGGTTTCAGAGTTGAATTCAATAGTGCTATCGGACCTTACAAAGGTGGACTTCGTTTCCATCCTTCAGTAAATTTGAGCATTTTAAAATTCCTCGGTTTCGAACAGGTTTTCAAAAACAGCCTGACTACCCTGCCTATGGGTGGTGGAAAAGGCGGAACTAATTTTGATCCGAAAGGAAAATCTGATAATGAAGTTATGCGTTTCTGTCAGTCTTTTATGAGCGAACTTTATCGTCATATCGGACCAAATACTGATGTTCCGGCTGGAGATATTGGTGTTGGCGGAAGAGAAATCGGTTATATGTTCGGAATGTATAAGAAAATCAGGAACGAATTTGTCGGAATCCTGACTGGAAAAGGTTTGAATTGGGGTGGAAGTTTAATTCGACCGGAAGCAACAGGTTATGGTTGTGTTTATTTTGCCGAAGAAATGCTGAAAACTAAAGGTGATTCCTTCAAAGGCAAAACAGTAACAGTATCAGGTTCAGGAAATGTTGCTCAATATACAACTGAAAAAGTTAATGAACTCGGTGGAAAAGTAGTAACACTTTCCGATTCAAGTGGATATATTTATGATCCGGACGGCATCGATGCTGAAAAACTTGCTTATGTAATGGAACTTAAAAATATCAAACGCGGCAGGATCAAAGAATATGCAGACAAATATGGCGCTCAATATTTTGAAGGTAAAAGACCGTGGGAAGTTAAATGCGATGTTGCTTTGCCGAGTGCTACTCAAAACGAAATTGACGAAGATGATGCAAAAACTCTGATTGCCAATGGTTGTTATGTTGTAGCAGAAGGTGCAAATATGCCTTCGACTCCGGAAGCGACCGAAGTTTATCTCAAAAATAAAATTCTCTACGGACCTGGTAAGGCTGCCAATGCCGGCGGTGTTGCAACTTCAGGACTGGAAATGTCTCAAAACAGTTTAAGACTTTCCTGGACAAGAGAAGAAGTCGATGAAAGACTGCATAACATTATGAAAGCAATTCATTCTCAATGCGTCGAATACGGCAAAGATGGTGATTTCATCAATTATGTGAACGGAGCAAATATTGCCGGTTTCCTCAAAGTTGCCAATGCTATGCTCGATCATGGTGTTGTTTAGATAGAACTTTTACCTTGCGAAGGTTTCTGCCGGAGTTTTTCTTCTTGCTTAACCTTCGGAATGGTTGTAATTATATCATAAAACCTGTCGGAATCTTTTTTCCCTGCAGGTTTTTTTTTACCCAAAAATCTTTACTAATTAAATTGTTTTAAAAAAATGTTTTTTCAAAATCCGGAGGAGAATAATGAATCAGCATATATCAGAAACTGCAAAGATCGGAAAAGATACGAAAATCGGTTTTAACTGCGTGATCATGGATGAGGTTTCGATTGGAGATAATTGTCTGATCGGAAATAATGTCGTTATTTATGAAAGTTCGAATATTGGAAATGATGTCAGGATCGATGATAACACGATTATTGGAAAAAAACCGTTGAGTTCACCGAGAAGTATCTTTAAAGTCGATCCCAACCTTAAACCTGCAGAAATTGGGAATATGTGTCAGATCGGAGCAAATGTTGTTATCTATGTGCAGGCTAATATCGGGAATAATAATTTAATCGCAGACCTTGCCACAATTCGAGAGAATGTAATAATCGGTGATTTGAACATTATTGGAAGAAATGTCACGATCGAGAATTTCACCAAGATCGGTGACCGCAATAAATTTGAGACAAATTCGTATATCACCGCCTATTCGGAGGTTGGAGATTATTGTTTTGTTGCTCCGGCAGTTGCTACCAGCAATGATAATTATATGGCCCGTGATCAGGATAGATATAAACATTTCAAAGGTGTTATTATAAAAAATGGTGGACGGATTGGAGTTAACGCTACTATTCTTCCCGGAAAAACTATTTATGAAGATGGAATGGTTGCCGGAGGAAGTGTTGTTACTAAAGATGTGACTAAAGAAGATATCTGGCTGGGAAATCCGGCAAAAAATTTCGGGAAAGTTCCTGAACCTCAACTCCTGAAAAATAATCTGGATAAATGAATTTGTTGTTTTAATGATTTAGAAATTTGGTGATTGTAAAATAACTTGCCAAAGTGTTCTCTCGAAAAGAAATAAGGAAAATTATGAAAACATTAGTTATAATTCCAACCTATAACGAAGCGGAAAATATTTCTCAAATAATCGAGGAAGTTCTTTCCCAGCACGATAGTATCGAGATTCTTGTTGTCGATGATAATTCTCCTGATAATACTGCTCATATTGTTCAAGGAATGCAAAAAGATAATGCAAAAATTCATATCCTCAAAAGGAAAGGCAAACTTGGTCTCGGCTCTGCTTATGTCGAAGGTTTCAGGTATGCTCTGATCCAGAAATTCGATTATATTTTCGAGATGGATGCTGATTTTTCACACGATCCGAAAATGATCCCGGAGATGTTGAAAGAAATTCAAAACAATGATCTGATCATCGGTTCCAGGTACATTTCAGGTATGAATATCGTGAATTGGCCACTGCGTCGCTTGATCTTGAGTTTTATGGCTTCCATGTATGTCCGCATCATCACCGGAATGCCGGTTAAAGATCCAACCGGAGGTTTTAAATGTTTCCGAAGAAAAGTGTTGGAAAGTATTAACCTTGATAAAATCCTGTCGGATGGATATTCATTTCAAATTGAGATGAATTACAGAACCTGGATCAAGAAATTCAGGATAAAAGAAATTCCGATTATTTTTACGGATAGAAGAAGCGGACAGTCAAAGATGTCCAAAAAAATTGTTCGGGAAGCATTTTTTGTTGTTTGGAGATTATTGTTTTTAAAGTTGAGGGGGAAGATATAGTTTCTCTGTTATTCTGTCCGGCAGCTGCCGGATGCTTTTCTTACAAGATTAAGAATCTCCGGTTTTGATGTTAATACAAAGTTGTAGATTCCTAGCAAGATGCTGTTGAAAGATTCCGTCTCTTTCAGGAAAGAGAAATCCTCGGAATGACATCCTGAAAACAAATGAAAAAATTGATCAGAATAATCAAAAATTTACACATTGATAAACTCGTTTTCAAAGGTTATGGATTGGGATTCGATAATTCCGTTCCTGTATTTGTATTAAATGCTGTTCCGGAAGATATCCTCGATGTTGTTATCGATTATCAAAAAAAAGATGTATTGTTCGGCAGTATCCGTAAAATAATCAAACCTTCACAATTTAGAAAAGAAGCAGAATGTGAAGTTTTCGGAAGATGCGGAGGTTGTGATTGGCTGCATATTTCTTACCCTGATCAACTTCGATTTAAACAGGATATTATTAAAGAAATATTTCAGAAATTCCAAAATGTAAACATCGAATCGATTATAGCATCCTCAAAACATTTTTTTTATCGCAATAAAAGTTTTCTTCCTCTTTCGGAAAGGTTTGATCAGCCGGTTATCGGGATGTTCGAGAGAAATTCACATCGTGTCATATCTCATAAAAATTGTCTTATCCAACCTGAAATATTCATGCAGATCAGCAGACAATTCCTGAAATATATAAAACTTACAAAAACCACGATTTATAATGAAAGAACCGGAAAAGGAACTCTCAGACATATCGGTTTCAGGATTTCAGGATCATCAAAAGAAATATTGGTGGTCGTTGTTACAAAGAGTTCGAAACTGCCGTTCACAAAACAATTAGTAAGGATATTATCGGAAAATTTCCCGCAAATTTCCGGGATAATCCAGAATATTAATCCTGATCCGGGGAATAGAATTCTCAGCAAAAAAGAAAAGATACTCTTTGGAAAAGACCATCTTTTTGAGAAAATCGGAAATCTCATATTCAGACTGAATTACCGCTCTTTTTTCCAGGTAAATAACGGGATTGCGGAAAAATTATATTCCTTTATTAAGGATAACATCAAAGAAAATTCAGTTGTTATCGATGCCTTCAGCGGGATCGGAACTATCGGACTTTTTATTTCCAATAAAGCAAAACAGGTTTTTTGCATCGAGAATAATGAGCAAGCTGTTATCGATGCGGAATTTAATGCAAAACTAAATAATATCAAAAATTGCATGTTTATAAGAAACTATGTCGAAGACGAAATTCAGGTTTTATGCAGTCAAAATCAAATAGATACGATCATTTTCGATCCGCCTAGAAAAGGTTTGAATGAAAAAATCATTAATGTGATTTCGGAAAATAAAATCGGACAGATCATTTACATAAGCTGCAATCCTTCGACGCAGGTTCGTGATGTTGGAAAATTTATTGATTTGGGATATCAAATCGGGAAAATGCAGCCTTTCGATATGTTCCCGCAAACTTATCATATAGAAAATGTCGTGATTTTGAAGAAAAATTGATGAAATATTTTATTTCTATATTTGTATTTTTTATATTGATGGCCTGTTCCGAGCTGTCTTCTCCTGAAGAAGTAAATATAGCCGTGATTAAAGATATTTTAGAAAATATTGAACATGCTTTTAATTTTGATAATCTCGAAGAGATTATGCTCAATTATCACCCGGATTTTCTGCATAACGGGGATAATTATCAAAACGAGGAACTACGCTGGCAAATCCGTTTGATCGACTTTGTCGAGATAAAGATAGAAAACATCGAAATTGATTTTCTTACAGAATTTTCAGCAATTGCCGGTTTTAAATTAATCTTCAAAACGATTGACGATGAATTAGAGTTTTCCGAACCTTCAAATGAGAATGGGGACATCTCCTTTTTTCATAAAGAATCCGGTGTTTGGAAAATTCTAGGAAATCAAACCGAAACCAGAAAAGAGCAACTTTGAGTTTTACCTGTTATAATATGCTCCGCACCCGATAAAACTGTTTTCATCAAATTTTTTAAGAAAGGTTAATTTCGGTTCGATTTTATAAGTTTCGTAATTTCGCCAGTTATATTTTGACCAACCTGAATCTTCTGTTTTCATAATTTCAATGAATTCTTTAATAAAGAATTTTCCAAAAGAGTCTTTCAAATCGTATTGATTCGTTCCTATCAGGTCTTCTTCTCCACCGTGAACCAGGATATTTCCTTTCAGATCGATCACAAACAGATAAAGATCTTTGTAATAAAAAATACTGTTCTTTCTCATAAATTCGGAAAAGGCTTTTTCTTTTCCATGTTTATGAAAATAATCGATCCCTTTAATAACCATATCCTTTGCTTCTTCCGGTGAGCCGACCTTATGTTCGGTTCTGGTGAAGTTTTCTGAGTTCATTCCTTTTTTTGTTTTCTGAATCTTATCTGAAGAATTCAAAAATGAAGTATTATTATTAATTTCGGAATATAGAAAACTCGAAATTAAAATAATAAGAATCAAAAATCCGGTTAACTTTTTCATAAAACCTCCAAAAGAACTTTATTGATTTTTTAAATCCATTTTGGAATTAACGCAAATCATATACCAAAACTTAAACACTGTAAATGATGCATAAATCAAAGTTTTTTGCACTCAATTCAAAAGAAGTTATTATAAAAATTATAAATCGAAGTATTTAACCATTATCAAATTTATAAAGATTTTAATTGACATGAATATAACTGATTTCTGATTTTGTAAATGGTTTTGCGAAGAAATGAATATGTTGTTAATATCTCTAAAAAAAGGAGTTTTTGAAGTTTAATATCGCAGTTATGTTTCTGATTTTACTATCGCATTTACGATTTTTTAATCGTCAATCTTATTATTTAATCTTGATCGTAAACATTAAAATCGTGATTTACTTTTAAAGGAGGAAAAATCATGAAAAAATTATTTCTTTTATTGATGTTGGTTTTACTACTTTGGCAATTATCCGCACGAGTTCAGGATCCCGATCCGCCAACTCTAACTGCTGAATGTAAACTGAAACCAACAGGAGAAATCACTCGTGACTGGCCCCATCCGACGAAATGGGATCAGATGGATGGCATCGATTCTTATAGCGGTTCAAGTTTTATTTGTAACGACGGACCAAATGACGCGTTATCCGCCGATGATTTTGAGTGTACTGAAACCGGTTGGATCACCGATATCCGCTTTGCCGGATTCTCATATTACGGAAATGAATATATCGATCAATTCCGCGTTACGGTCTGGAGCGACTATCCTGCTACTCTCCAAGATGAAAGTCATCCCGATCAATTATTATGGGAGGTTTATGTAGATCAAGCTGATCCACTTGATATTTTAGGAATCGGCTGGACAGATCTAACCGACGGCACATTTCGCATTAATCTACCCGGTGGAGATTGGTTCTACCAGGAAGGAACAGAAGCAAACCCGATTATTTACTGGATTGGAATTCAAGGTGTAATGGTCGATGATGATTTTGAAGATTATTTCTATTGGAATTTCAGAGACCGTTATATTTCTCCCTGGAATGATGATGCTGCCTTTTATTCAATCTCCTACAGTTATCCGCCCTGGTATAATTGGGGCTGGGAAAGTCATGCAGGTAATTTAATAGAACTTTATGAAGGTCCTTTTCCAACTAACTGGGATTCCTCGGCAGATATGGCTTTCAAACTTTCAGGATTGAAAGAGGATTCCGAAACTAAATGGGAACAACCTCCGGATCTGACTCCCAACGGCATCGATGTCCATGCTACTGCCGATATGTATGCGCAAGATCCACCTCATATTCTGGCTGATGATTTCTTGTGTACGACGACCGGTTACATTACTGATATCCACATCTGGGGATCATGGTTATCAGACATGTTCCCTTATGGAAATAGTCCGGAACAATGTGAATTCACTTTAAGCATTCACGCAGATATCCCGGCAGTAGGTCAGGAATATAGCAGACCGGGAGATGTACTCTGGTATAAGACCTTACAGACAACCGATATTGAATGGTTTAATGATGTAATTGAAGATTGGTATGATCCTTATACGGGGCAATGGCTCGATAATGATCATTATGTTTGCATTAAATACAATTTCTATTTGAACGAAGCTGATTATTTCATGCAGACCGGAACCCCTGAAGAACCCGTTGTTTACTGGCTCGATGTCCAGGCAAAACCTTTAGATCCAGCTATGGAAGATGCTCGTTTTGGTTGGAAAACCTCTTATGAACATTGGAATGACGATGCTGTTTGGGGAATTGGCAACGAACCGTTTGCGGGACCCTGGAATGAATTGATCTATCCAACCGGACATGAATATGAAGGTCAATCCATAGATCTTGCTTTTGCGATCACGACTGAACCAGAACCTGAAGAATATGATTTCGGTGATGCTCCCGAAGGTGACGGGAAAGTCGCATATCCGTCTTTAGGAGTCGATGGATTTTTCCCGACCTGTATTTCGGTTGGACCAGGTGGATATGTCCAGCATGGAGACGGAGCTGGTAATCATGATGCCTGGTTTGGTCAATCTGTTGACGATGAAACCGATGGAAACGAAGGGAACTGCCCGGGTTGTTTCCCGACTTATGATGATGATGAATGTTATAATGATGGAGATGCTGGTTTGATTATGCCGGAGCCATTTACGATCGATGCCGGGATAAATGTTGTTCCTTGTGCGTTATCTGCCGGTACTTCCCTGGGAATTCTTTGTGACACAGCTGTCTGGGGAGTTGATATCGATATTGATATTGTCAACACTTCCACGAATGATATTTTTGTTAATGTGATCTTTGATTGGAACCAAGATGGATACTGGATAAATGATATTAGTACTCAATGTACATCTGGTTACACACCGGAACATGTTCTGGTTAATTTCCTGATCCCGATCGGGTATTCAGGTCCTTTATCAGGTCTTAATCCGCCTGATTTTGTTATCGGTCCTAATAGCGGTTATGTCTGGGCAAGATTTACTATTTCAGATGCTCAAGTGTCCTCAGAGGAATGGGATGGTTCAGGTACTTTTGTAGATGGTGAATCGGAAGATTACTTGATTCTAATAGAAGAACCGGAAAACTTGGATTACGGAGATTGTCCCGATCCGACATACCCGACATTAAATGCAAGTGATGGAGCTCGTCACACAATTGTCGATAGTATTTATATGGGAAATCTTATCGACGGAGAATCTGACGGTTTGCAGGATCCAAATGCTATGGGGGACGATAACGATAATCTAGCTGACGAAGACGGAGTTGTTTTCACCGGACTATTTATTCCGGGTGAAGTTACCGTTGTAACTGTAGATGTTACAACAGACGGATATCTCAATGCCTGGATCGATTATGGTATCGATGGTGGTTGGGCTGAAGTAGGTGATCAAATATTTACTAATGAACCTGTTGTTGCCGGAGCCAATAATTTCAATGTAACAATTCCGAATACAGCAACATCGGGAACAACATTTACCCGGTTCAGATATAATACGGCAGGCAGTTTAGGATACATCAGTCAAGCAAATGATGGAGAAGTCGAAGATTATGAGATTTACATCGAAGAACTGGATTATGGAGATGCTCCTGATCCCACTTATGAAACGCTTTTTGTAAATGATGGTGCCCGTCATTTAATCGGTCGTTATGCAATGTACTACCTGGGTGTAAGTATTGATTCTGATCCTGATGGTCAACCCGATGCAACTGCAACCGGAGATGATAATGACGGCAATGATGACGAAGACGGAGTATTATTCGTTACTCCGCTGATTCCGGGAGAACAGGGAGCAGTTTATGTAAATGCTTCTGCTCCGGGTTTTTTAAATGCCTGGATAGACTTTGATGCAAGCGGAATTTGGGATGCAGGAGAGCAAATCTTTCTAGATCAAGCTCTTATTCCCGGTTGGAATCCATTGAATTTTAATGTGCCTGTATCTGCAATTCCGGGACAAACTTTTGCTCGATTCAGATATGATAGTGCCGGTGGTTTGGCTGTTACAGGTTTCGTTTATGACGGTGAAGTTGAGGATTATATGGTTACAATTGAAGAAGATCCTCACGATGGAATCAAGATGCATTATCATCAATGGCCCGATACAACCTGGTTCGGAGTAGATGTTCATGCAACTTATGATGGACAATTTAACAGGATCCTGGCTGATGATTTCTTATGTCTTGAAACAGGTCCGATCAATAGTATTCATTTCTGGGGTTCGTATTGGTATGATGATGCACCTGATCCGATGTTTGAACTCGGCATCTGGACAGATAATCCGGTAGGAGGCGGAAATGAATGGAGTGAACCGGATTCATTATTATGGCAAAGGAATTTCATGCCGGGTGAATACACTTCAGGAGTTTACACTTATGTACCTGATGGAGAGCATTGGTATGATCCGTGTACCGGTATTCTTGATTTTCCAGGAGACTGGACTGTCTGGGAATATGACTTCAAAATTCCGGATGAAGAAGCCTATATGCAAGAAGAAGGTAATATTTATTGGTTAAGTGTTCGAGCATCTTTTACTGGAGAAGCATATTTTGGTTGGAAAAGTTCACCTAATCACTGGAATGATGATGCAGTTTATCAATGTATATTCCCAGGAAGACAATGGATGGAATTGACCTATCCTTACGGACATCCTTTCAATCCAGACGGAGAAGAGCATGTCTCAATGGATCTGGCATTTTATATTGATTGTCATCCCCAGGATCCTCAAAATGTTGTAATTTCTCATGATGGAACAAATGTTTATGTAGAATGGGATCCGTCATGGTGTACGGATTATTATAATGTTTACAGCTCGACTGATCCTTATGCAGCCTTCCCAGCAGGTTGGACACTCGAACCAACCGGAACACAAATCCCCGGAACTTCCTGGAGTGAAGCACTCAATGGCAAAAAATTCTATCGTATAACTGCTGAAAATTAGTAGTTATCCTGATGTAGAGGATTGGTTCTTTGTGAATCAATCCTCTTTGTTGAAGTAAATTTAACTAAATTCACAAATGACTGTCGGTTTTTGCCGGCAGTCTTTTTTTTATAAATAAAATTTGCTTATTAGTATTTTTTCTGTAACTTTTTCCACATACTCCCTTAGGGTATATTGGGTAGTGTAACATAATTTATGAAAGATTATGAAAAGAGATTTCATAATAAAGAGATGTATATTGGATAAGGAGGAATAATGAACGAAAATTGTGAACACTGTGAAATCAGGCATGCACACCATTCGGTGGAACTAAAAAGAGATTTCACCAATCGCCTGCATCGCATCGAAGGTCAGATCCGGGGAATAAACCGGATGATCGGTGAGGATGTTTATTGTGATGATATTTTGAATCAAATATATGCTATTCAATCTGCGTTGACATCCGTTTCCAAATTATTATTGGAAGCACACATGAAAAGCTGCGTAGTCGAGCAGATCCAGGAAGGCAAAATTGAAGTGATCGACGAAGTGATGAATACAATTAACAAATTGATCAGGAAATAAGGAATTTTATGAAACTCAATAAACCCACTGTTTTCATCTTACTTTTTTTCATTAATTTTTTTCTGACAGCGGATGAAAATCTGGAAATATTGATAAACAAAGCAATGGAAGCCAGCCCGGAGATTTCTACTATCGAATTTCAGATCAAAGCAATAAAGGAAAAAGAAATATTTGTGCAGAAATTAATGGATCCGGTATTCGCTCTCGAATATAGTAATGTTCCCTATAATACCTGGAAATTAGATGAAAATCCGATGTCCGGAATTCAATTAAAATTAATGCAGACAGTCCCATTCCCGGGCAAAAACAGTAAACGCAAAGCAGTTGCCGCATCCGAAGGACAGGCAAAAAAATGGGAACTGGCAGAACTAAAACTTCGACTGAAAGATAAAGTTAAGAAAAATTATTACCAATTGGGTTTGAACAGGGAGTTAAAAGCAATTTCCGTAAAGCACATAAAACTTCTCGAAGAACTTATCGATACGATGATCAAGAAATATGAAACCGGGAAATCCAGTCAATCCGATATCCTACGAATGACCTTGATGAAAGAAAAACTTCTCGAGGACCTGGAAGATTTCGAACAGAAAGAAAAAGAATTACAGGCAATCTTAAATTCCGTTTTGAATCGAGATATGAACATTTTTATAAATACCAATCGATTCGACATCGATCTTAATATTGAAATAGATTATGATGCTTTGATTAAAACAGCAATCCAAAACCGACCTGTTTTAAGAAAACTCGAAGAAACTTCCAAAATGAAGAGAATCTCCTTTCAATCTGCAAAGAAAGAACGGCTACCGGACATCACTTTTTGGGCAGGATATCGCATTAGAAAAGATATTGGAGCGATGAAAAATATCGACTTTGCATCTGTTGGATTTTCTTTTCCTATTTCATTAGATCTTAAGGGCAGAACAAAAGCAAAAATGAATCATGCTGAATTTCTGGAAAAATCGGTAGATGAAAATTATACAAATGTTTTGAATAAAATTTCCGAAAGGCTTTATACGGCAATTTCCGGCTTGGAACGTCAAAAAAATAAAATCGAGAATTACAACAACTATCTTATCCCGGATGCTGAAAAAGTTTTTCGCTCTGAATTGCGATCATACGAAACCGGGAGAGCAAATTTCACAGATCTTTATCAAGCCCAACTTCAACTTCTGCAATTTGAGAAAATCCTTTTGCAATCAAAATATAAATATAAAATGTATGAAACTACGATCGAGACTTTAACCGGAGATAATTATGAAAATAAGAAATAGGAAATCGCGAATTAACACGAATTCACACGAAAAAAAAATTCTTCGCGATCCTTCGTGTCCTTCGTGGCTGAAAATAAGTTCCGGTCTAATGATATTTGCTTTGCTCATTGCCGGCTGCACATCCAGACAAACCCCGGAACAAAATTTATCCGAAGTTGGATATTACACTTGTCCGATGCATCCGACTGTTGTTCAGGAAGAATCCGGAGAATGCCCGATCTGCGGCATGGATTTAGTTCCCGAAGAAGGTAAGAAAACCGAAGTTTCGGAATCGAGTTCGGGACAATATTACACCTGCGGAATGCATCCTGAAATTGTGCAGGACGAACCCGGGAATTGTCCGATCTGCCACATGGAACTGGTTTTGAGAAAAGCAAATACCGGCGATGAACAGATTTCTGATGAATCGAAAACTATAACCATCGATCCGACTGTTGAGCAAAATATGGGAATTCGAGTCGAACATATTCGATTCAAAGATATTTCTCATAACATTCGCACCATTGGAAAAGTAGAACTAGCCGACGATGCGAGTTTTAAGATCAACCTCCGTTTTTCCGGCTGGATCGAGAAAATCTTCGTTAATAAGATTGGACAAAAAATCGAAAAAGGAGACAAATTATTCGAGATATATTCGCCGGAATTAATCTCTGCTCAAGAAGAATTTTTATTAGCAATGAATAATTACGGGATAGAACACGATTTAACCAAAGCAGCAGAACGAAGGCTTCTTCTCTGGAATATTCCGCAAATCCATCTGGAAAAGATAGTCGCAGAAAACAATGCTCAACAGAATGTAATTTTCACATCTCCTTTCAATGGATTCGTGCTTCATAAATCTATCCAGGAAGGCTCGAAAGTTAAAGCAGGAACCGATCTTTATCATCTCGGAAATCTCGATAAAATCTGGATTTTAGCAGAAATTTACGAAGTCGATATTCCCCTGCTCAAAACCGGTCAAACCGCAGATATAGAAATAACGAACCAACCCGGTAAAAACCGAAAAGGAAAAATATCTTACATTTATCCGACTTTGAATCCTGAAACCCGAACTCAAAAGATAAGGTTCGAACTCGAAAACAAAGAACATATTTTGAAACCCGGGATGTTTGCGATTATTTATCTCGAAATCGATAAGCAAGAAAAAGTTTTGACTGTTCCGACAGAAGCAATAATCCATTCAGGAGAAAGACAGATCGTTTTTGTCAGCAAAGGAAATGGAAAATTTGAACCGCGAGAAATTCAAACCGGTCGTTCAGATGATAAGGAATATTATACGGAAGTAATTTCCGGATTGGAAGATAATGAAGTTGTAGTTGTTTCCGGGCAATTTTTATTAGATTCGGAAAGTCAATTGCAGGAAGCAGTTCAGAAATTACTAGCGGCAAAATTTCAGAAAAATGTGAGTTCGGAAGCAGCAGATGAACACGACCATTCAGATGAAAAATCGACATATTTTACTTGTCCGATGCATCCGACTATCGTTCAGGATGAAGCCGGTGAATGTCCCATCTGCGGTATGGAACTGGTTGAAAAAGAGAAATAAAATGGATTACCCGCGAAAAACACCAAAAGACACGAAAGATAGAAATATTTCTAATCAGGGATTGGGAATGATAAATAAAAAAAATTCGTGAAATTGGTGGATTGTCATTTTGTTAGATATTAGAAATTTGGATTTAGAAATTATTAACTCATCCCCTAATCCCTTCTCTTAAAAAGAGAAGTAGGAAACAACTGTCTTCCTCACCTCGTAGGAGAGGGCTGATGTGAGGTAAGAAATTTGGTTTAAACAATGTTAAATAAAATAATAGAATTCTCGGTAAAGAACCGATTTTTTGTGATCATAATCACAGCCATAATCATCGCTATCGGTTTCTGGTCTATGTTTAACACTCCTGTAGATGCGATTCCGGATTTATCCGATGTGCAGGTAATAATCTTCAGCGAATATCCCGGACAGGGACCGCAAGTTGTGGAAGACCAGGTTACATACCCGCTGACATCTGCTTTACTTTCCGTTCCTTATGCCAGAAATGTGCGAGGTTATTCCTTCTTCGGTTTTTCGATGGTTTATGTGATTTTCGAAGATGGAACCGATATTTACTGGGCGCGCTCGCGAGTTCTCGAATACCTGAATGTTGCCCAAGGAAAACTTCCCAAAAATGTTAATATCCAACTCGGTCCGGATGCAACCGGAGTCGGCTGGGTTTTTATGTACACTTTGACTTCCGATAGACACGACCTGCAGCAGCTGCGTTCGATTCAGGACTGGTATTTAAAATATGAACTGATGTCTGTTCCCGGAGTTTCGGAAGTGGCGAGTGCGGGTGGTTTTGTAAAGCAGTATCAGGTCGAAGTGGATCCGGAAAAATTACGGGCATACGGGCTCAGTCTGCAAAAGGTCAATAAAGCGATAAAACGCTCTAATAACGATGTTGGCGGCAAACTCATCGAAATGGGTGAAACCGAATATATGATCCGCAGCAAAGGTTATCTTAAATCCATCGCCGATTTGAAAAAAATTCCGGTTGGGATCGATAAAAATTCCAATACTCCGGTCTATCTTTCGCAAATCGCAAATATTCATATCGGACCGGAAATCAGGCGCGGCATCATCGAAATGAATGGTGAAGGAGAAGCAGTAACCGGTATAATTGTCATGCGTTACGGTGAGAATGCGATGGAAGTCATCGATGGAGTTAAAGAACGACTAAACGAATTGCAGCAGGGATTACCGGAAGGAGTTCAAATCCATACTTCTTATGATCGTTCCAGTCTTATCCAGCGCTCGATCGACACTCTGAAAAATACTCTATTCCTGCAAATGCTCGCAGTTGCCTTGATTTCTATGTTCTTTCTCCTGCATTTCCGTTCCGCTTTTGTTGCTATTTTCACCTTACCAGTCGGGATCCTCATCAGTTTTATTATCATGAAATTTATCGGAATTTCCGCGAATATAATGAGTCTCGGCGGAATTGCGATTGCGATTGGAGTGATGGTCGATGCCTCGATCGTAATGGTGGAAAACCTGCATAAACAGAGAGAACATTTTCCGGGAACATCTCATCAGGAACTTGTTTTAAAAGCAGCAAAAGAAGTCGGTCCTGCTTTGTTCTTTTCGCTCTTGATCGTAACCATCAGTTTTTTACCTGTTTTCACTTTGCAGCAGCAGGAAGGAAGACTGTTCACACCGCTTGCTTTTACCAAGACTTTCGCGATGGGAGCATCTTCGATCCTGGCAATAACCATAATTCCGGTGTTGATGTTCTTTTTTGTAAAAGGAAAAATACGCAGAGAAAAGAACAATCCGATCAGTAATTTTTTTATAAAAGTCTATAAACCGGTTATCAGGTTTGTTCTCCGTTTTCCGGTTTTAGTGATTTTGATAGCATTAATAATTTTAATCACAACCATAATTCCCTTTTCCCAACTCGGTTCCGAATTTATGCCGCCTTTGAACGAAGGAGACCTGCTTTATATGCCGACGACTCCTCCCGGGATCAGCATCACCAAAGCCAAAGAACTCCTGCAGCAGACGGATAAAATAATCGCTTCGCATCCGCAGGTGGCTCATACTCTCGGGAAAATAGGCAGAGCAGATACTTCGACAGATCCGGCTCCGCTTTCCATGATCGAAACAACCATCATCCTCAAGGACAAAAAGGAATGGCCCAAAGGAAAAACCATCGAAGATGTAATCCAAGAACTTGATAAAATGGTGCAATTCCCTGGACTTACCAATAGTTGGACCATGCCGATCAAAACCAGGATCGATATGCTGGCTACCGGGATTAAAACTCCGGTCGGGATCAAACTGATGGGAGCAGACTTGAACCAACTATCAAACCTGGGAGAGAAGATCGAAGCGGTAATGCGAAATCTTCCGGAAGTTTTATCTGCTTATTCGGAGCGAGTTACAGGTGGAAATTTCATCGATATAAATATCGATAGAGAAAGAGCAGCACGCGAAGGTTTATTAATCGCCGATATTCAAGATGTAATCAAAAGTGCGATTGGAGGAATGAATATCGGTTGGACCATCGAAGGTCTGGAAAGATACCCGATAAATGTCCGTTACCCACGCGAATTACGGAATAATATCGCTAAATTAAAACGACTGACGATTACAAGTCCGATGGGTTATGCGGTTCCGTTGGGACAGGTTGCAGATCTAAAGATCGTTAAAGGTCCACCCATGATCAAAAGCGAAAATGCTCGTAGAACTGCCTGGATCTTCGTAGATTTGAAGACTTCGGATGTGGGTGGATTTGTCAAAAAAGCAAAGGAGGTTATTAATTCCAAAATAACAGTCCCGGAAGGTGTTTCCCTGGTTTGGTCCGGGCAATTCGAATATATGCAGAGAGCGGCAAAGCGTTTACAGATAGTTGTTCCGATTACTCTCTCTTTGATTTTCCTGGTTCTATTTATGAATTTCAGGAATATCACGGAAAGTTTGATCATGATGATCACGGTTCCGTTCGCACTCGTGGGTGGGATCTGGTTGATGTATTTTTCCGGATATAATTTTTCGGTTGCTGTGGGAATCGGATTCATCGCTTTAGCCGGACTTGCTGCGGAAAACGGAGTTGTGCTTCTCGTCTATCTGGATGAAGCCTTTAATCGCTGGAAGAAAAATGGTAAATTGAACGACCTTTCCAACCTGAAAACGGCAATTATGGAAGGTTCGGCAGAAAGAGTCAGACCGATCTTAATGACAGTCGCAACAGATATCATCGGACTTCTACCGATTATGTTCGGAACTTCCACTGGAATCCGCGTAATGAAAAGAATCGCGGCTCCCATGGTCGGTGGATTACTTTCATCAGCAATCATGACCTTGATACTTTTACCGACCATTTATTATCTCTGGAAAAGAAAAGAGATAAATGCTCACGGATTTACACGGAAGAACACGGATAAAAGAAAATATAAAAATGAAACATAAAGACAGAAGGAACACAGAAGAATCTTTTCTTTGTGCCTTCGTGTCTTTGTGGTAAGAAAAAAGGAGGAAAATAAAATGAAAAGAAACTTATTACCCGTAATGATCATAATGATGATCGTAATAATTGCAGACAACTTGTTTGCAGAACAGAATTTTGACGAAACAATGAATCAGATAACACACGAATATCTGAAGATCAAAGATGCACTCGCCAGCGACAAAACAGAAGGTGTTACCGCAGCGGCAAAAATGATGCTTCCTTTGATCGAGAAACTTGAACTTACCAATGTTCCGGAAGAACAACAGACAAAGTTCAAGAAAATCCCGGATAAATTATCTTCCGCAACAACGGAATTAACCAAAGCAAAAGATATTAAAGCAATGCGGACATCATTTAACGACCTTTCCAAACCAATGGCATTATGGGCGAGTATAACTTTACCAGAAGGTGTGAATGTCGCGTATTGTCCGATGGCTCCCGGTTCCTGGCTGCAAACCGGAAAAGAGATCAGGAATCCGTATTATGGAGCGAAAATGCTTAAATGCGGTGAAATCGTTTCGGTAGGAAAAAAAGGATGTCCGCCGAATTGTACAAGATCCTGTTGTGCTGATGAACAAAAGACCGGTAGTCACATTTGTGAGGAAAAATGCGAACATAATCCGGAAATGATGAAAGACCACAAATGTAATGAAAGTTGTGATCATCATCAGAAAATGGAAAACAAACATGTTTGTGATGAGAACTGTGATCATGCGGGATGTCATAAACGGATTTAGAATAACTTTCAGCGTTCCCAATCCTCGGTTAAGAACAATCAAAAACGAAGGGACAGTTTTCTGTCCCTTTTTTTATTTTTCATTTTGAAACCATTTGACAAACATTCATTCATATTACAAAAGGTAAATGTTTTAAAAGTTCATCCGAATTTCTTCAAATTTGGAGGAGATAATGAAAATAAAAATCGGTTTAATCTTAATTTTATTTTTCTCAAAAATCCTATTTTCACAATTATCGTTTGAAGATATTTATGATTTAGAATCGCTTTTATACAACATCGACAATTCCTATACAGAAACAACTTTGTTGCTAAATTCCGGAGAATATAATTTAACACCGGATAATCAAACAGATACTTTTTCCGGGAATGGCTTAAATCCTTTAAAGGAGATTGAAGTAACTGTCGGTTTACATATCAAAGGAAAATCTATAGAAATTGTGGGTACAAATAGAGATAGTGTCATCATCGAAACCAATTCAGGCTATGGTATTTTTATCGAGGACTGTCCGCGCATAATCCTAAAAAATTTGACCATAACCGGAGGAATTCGGGACCAAGATGGGGAAGCGACTTGTGCTGCAGTTGTTGTCCGCAATTCCAGCGTTGAAATCACAAACTGCATAATCAAGGATAATCAAGGAGATTATGAAAAAACGATAGCCGGGATTGGAGGAATTTTTGGCAGAGAAGGAGCAATCCTTCATTTTCATCATAATGAAATCCAAAACAACTCTTGGGATGGAATTGCACTTTACCGCGGCTCAACCGCAATAATCCACGACAATCTTATTTATAACGGCAGAGGAGCAGGAATCGGTATTACCTGGGATGCAAGAGCAGAAATTTATCGAAATGTGATCCATCATTATTGGAAAGGAATCGGTTCATTTGGGACGAGTCGTGTTTCCGTGAAGAATAATCTGGTTCGGGATCTGCGAGGTTGGGGAATTATCGCTACCGGCGAAAGCGAGATGGATTGTTCAAATAATATTGTTCTTAATTTGGGAAATGTAGGGATTGCTGGCTGGTCCGAAGATGCAAAGATTTATATTACGGATAATATTATAACCAATTGCGGGACAGAAGAACAGTGGGTTGCACCGCTGGTCGGCATCTGGATGAATTGTGATGAAGGAAACTACATAATCGAGAGGAATTTCCTTTATAAGAATAAAGAAGCAGACTTTGCTTTTGGATATAAAGCTGTTGAAAAAGAAACGGAAAAATTCACATTTATCGAAGAAAAAGATTTGTGTAAAAATAATCGGAATTTTACAACAGAATCTCATTCAATCGATATTCTTCAAAGTAACTGGGGAAAAGATTCTGATTTATTCAAAGATAAAGGAAATCCACAAATTTTCGATTTGGATGGTTCCGCATGCGATTTGGGAATTTATGGCGGTTATTACGGGAAATGGAATTGGAATCCGGATGAAAAACCTTTTACCGGTAAATAAATATTGCCTTAAAAACCACAGTTTTTTTTATTTGTTCTTATGAAGATAAGAAAAAAAGAAAAAATATTCAGGTTTTTGTTCTGGTTCTGGTTGTTATTGATCGTAGTTTCATCGACGATCCCTTTTATAACAGCTCCGAAAATCGAGATCGGTAAAGCCCGTTTCGAGATCCGGCTGGATTATATTTTTCATTTTTTCATTTACTTTGTTTTTTCTATCATTTTCTTTCTCTGGAGAATATACGGGAAAGAAAACAATAAATACAAGATATTATCTACAATAATTTTCCTCTCGATATTACTGGCTGTTATCGATGAATTTCATCAGAAACTTGTTCCGGGAAGGATTTTCAATCCCATCGACCTGGTTTACAATTTTGCCGGTTTATTTACAGGATATTTATTCTCAATCATAACTTTTTGGAGAAAAAATACCGTCAAAAAAAGTTGATGAATTTAACAAAGAACGCGAAAACTTAAATAAATTGGTACTTCAATTTGCAGATAAAGAAATTAAACGATTTTTCAGTTTGGATTCTCAGGTTTATCGAGAAGATGTTCTTCCCAAAAAAACCAAAGAAATGCTCGGATTGGTCGCTTCTCTGGTTCTACGATGTGATGACTGCATAAAATATCATTTACATGAATGTTTCAAGAAAATGTTTCCAATGAAGAATTGGAAGAAGTTATTTCAATCGGTTTGATCGTGGGCGGTTCTATTACAATTCCTCATATCAGAAAGGCGGTGCTGTTCTGGGAAGAATTGAGTAAACGACATTAATACACAGTATTTACAAATGTCGAGTTTTGTTTGAATAAGAAAATCTGCAAAAAAAATTGACATAAATTCCTGATCTTAAAGTTTTTGGACAGATTTTTGGAAAAAGGAGATAGCGATGAGTAACAGACATTTTCATAACCGGATAAGCTGTTGCTGTCGCTTTTGTATTATCACCAATATAAAAATCCGTTAAATTCTTTTTTTAACGCTTTCTTAAAGCAACTAAAAATAATTCTAATCCACTCTAATCAGGATATTTTCATATCCCGGTTAGAGCAAAAAATACAGGAGTTTTTATGTATAGAACAGTCGATCCAAAAGAAAAAATAGAAGCGATGGAAATGCGGATCAGGAAATATTGGGAAGAACTTCAGGTCGATAAAAAGAGCGAATCTTTCCGGGAAGGAGCAAAAAGATTCGTCTTCTTTGAAGGACCTCCGACCGCGAATGGTATGCCCGGCATCCATCATGTTATTGCGCGAACTTTGAAAGATACGGTTTGCCGGTATAAAACGATGCAAGGTTTCCAGGTAAAGAGAAAAGCAGGTTGGGATACGCACGGACTTCCGGTCGAGATCGAAGTCGAAAAGCAACTCGGTCTTTCCGACAAAAAAGAGATCGAGGAATACGGTCTGGAAAAATTTAATGATAAATGCAAACATTCCGTTTTTTCTTATGAAAAAGAATGGCGGGAAATGACCAAACAGATGGGTTATTGGGTGGACTTGGAACATCCTTACATCACCCTGGAAAATGATTATATCGAAACTGTCTGGTGGATTTTGAACGATTTTTATAAGAAAGGTTTGATCTATAAAGGTCATAAGATCGTGCCGTATTGTCCGAGCTGCGGAACTCCGCTTTCCAGTCATGAAGTTGCGCAAGGTTATGAAGAAACGGAGGATCCGTCGGTTTTTGTGGGATTCAAAGCGAAAGACGAAAAAGATACTTATTATCTCGCCTGGACAACGACTCCGTGGACTTTGATCTCGAATGTTGCACTCGTTGTTCATTCTAAGGAAAAATATGTGAAGATCAAATTGGGAGAAGAATATCTCATCCTCGCCAAAGCGCGATTGGATGTGATCGATCATAAATATGAGGTTGTAAACGAATTTAACGGGAAAGACATGGAATTCAGAGAATACGAACAACTTTTCCCATTCGTTATTCCTAAAGAAAAGGCGTTCCATATCGCTGTTGCGGATTATGTTACGATGGATGACGGAACCGGAATCGTTCATACTGCTCCTGCTTTTGGGCAGGATGATTATAACCTGGGAAAGGAATATGATCTGCCGTTTATCCAACCAGTAGATGAGAGCGGGAAATTTACAAAAGTTATAAAAGATTGGGCGGGAGTATTCGTTAAAGATGCTGATAAAGGAATTATCCGCAATTTGAAAGAAAGGGGTTTGCTTTATAAAAGAAAACAGATCACACATAGTTATCCGTTCTGCTGGCGCTGTAAAAGTCCACTCATCTATTATGCTCGCAGTAGTTGGTATATCAAAACCAGCGATTATAAAAAACAGATGCTGGAGAATAATCGCAAGATCGCCTGGTATCCGCCATTTGTTGGAGAAAAGCGATTCGGAGAATGGCTGGAAAATAATGTGGATTGGGCGATCTCCCGCGATCGATTCTGGGGAACTCCGCTCAATATCTGGGTTTGTGAAGATTGTGGAGAATTGGAAAGTGTCGGATCGATCAAAGAATTGCGGGAAAAAGGCAGAATGAAAGACGGTGCGGTTATTCCGGAAAATATAGAATTACATCGACCTTATGTGGACGAAATCGAGTTTGTATGTCCAAAATGCAAAGGCAAAATGAACCGCACACCGGAAGTAATCGACTGCTGGTTCGATAGCGGAGCAATGCCTTTCGGTCAATGGCATTATCCTTTTGAGAATAAGGATAGGTTTGAAAAAGAACTTTTCCCGGCGGATTTTATCAGCGAAGGACTCGATCAGACGCGTGGCTGGTTTTATTCTCTGCTGGCAATTTCCACACTTCTTACCGGAAAATCTTCCTATAAAAGTGTATTAGTAAACGATATGATCCTCGATATAAAAGGGCAGAAAATGAGTAAATCAAAAGGGAATACGGTCGATCCGCTGCGCTTGATGACGGATCATGGAGCTGATGCCATTCGTTTGTACCTACTCGCTGTCAGTCCACCCTGGGTTCCTACTAAATTCGATGAAAAAGGTGTGGTCGAGATCGTTAATAAATTTATTGGAACTCTGAAAAATGTGTACTCCTTTTATGTAACTTATGCGAATATCGATAAATTCAAAGTAAAGGAAAAAGAGGTTTCCGACACAAAAAAGATCGAGATCGATAAATGGATAATGTCCCGGCTTCATACTTTGATCAAAACAGTTACGGAAAATACTGAAATATATGAATTAACCCGCAGTGTGAGAGCGATCCGGGATTTCGTGATCGATGATCTAAGTAACTGGTATGTGCGCCGCAGCCGTAGAAGGTATTGGTCTCTTGAACTCTCGGAAGATAAAAGGCAAGCGTATATCACGCTTTATCAAGTTTTGATTTCTGTCAGTAAATTGATGGCGCCATTTGCTCCTTTCCTTTCGGAAGAAATTTTCACAAATCTGACCGGCAAAGAAAGTGTTCACTTGGAGAATTATCCAAAAGTAAACGATGCTGTCATCTTCCAGGAATTAGAAGAAGAAATGCAAACTGTGATCGATCTTGTTTCCCTGGGAAGAGCAGCGCGAAACACCTGCAAGATCAAGGTTCGTCAGACTCTGCAGGCACTATATATTCCCGAAAAATATCATCATTTGATCATACGAATGGAAAACCTTATCAAAGAAGAGATAAATGTTAAAGAGATAAAATATATCAGCGAAAAAGATGATTTTGTGCAGTATGAAATCAAAGTGAATTTCAAAGTGATGGGACCGAAATACGGGAAACATGTAAAAAATATTGCTCAAGCGGTTTCAGTTATGGACGGAACTCACATCGTCGAAAAACTGCATCAGGGAAAAGATTATTTTATCGATACGAACGGTCATTCCTACAAAATCACGGAAGAAGACATTTTCATCTCGATCAAAGACAAAGAAGGTTTTGTTTTCGAAGCGAATAAAGACCTTTATATTGCCCTCGATAGGACTCTCACTCCGGAATTGATCGAAGAGGGATTGGCTCGGGAACTGGTGAATAAAATCCAATTTACGCGCAAAGAAAAAGGTCTGGATATTATGGATCGCGTCAAAATATTTTTTGCGGGAAATGATGAGATTGCTGCGGTTTTTGATAAATTCAAAAAGTATATTTATGAAGAAACTCTGGGGAAAAGTCATTTCCGCGTCAAAGAATCTCATGCTGATATGATCAAATGGGATATCAATGAGCGGGAAGTTTTTTTGACTGTGGAAAAAAGAAACTAACCACGGAGAACACGGAGAGTACGAAAAAAAATAGACAGGATAAAAGGATTTACGGGATAAACCTTGAAAACGGTTAGAAATGAACTTAACAAGTTTCAAATACTTGTGAAGTTTAAAAGAAATCATAAATTTGTTAACTCTCCAAGACTTCACAAATTTTGTATTCAAAACCGTTTTGTTCACCATTAATAAAAGTCAGTGTTTTGTCTGTGAAAGTCAGTGGCAAAAAAATCCTGTTTATCCTGTAATCCTGTCAAAAAAATAAATTAAATAGGGAGAAAAATAATGCCGAAAATAAAACCATTCAAAGGTGTTCGACCGGCAGCAGATAAGATCAAAGATATTGCTTCACCGCCTTATGATGTTTTGAATTCAGAAGAAGCAAGAAAGCTGGTTCAGGGAAAACCGTATAGTTTTCTGCATGTCGTGAAACCAGAAGTCGATCTGCCGGAAGATGTCGATCTTTATGATGAAGTTGTTTATCTAAAAGGAAAAGAGAATCTAAATAAACTTATCAATGAAGGAATTCTCATCCAGGATGATAAACCGTGTTTTTATCTTTACCGGTTGATCATGGGAAATATCGATCAGGTGGGATTGGTAGCCGGAACATCCATCGAAGATTATGAGAACGATATTATCAAAAAGCATGAACATACCAGAGCTGTGAAAGAAGCAGACAGGATCAAGCATGTCGATACATTGAATGCCAATACCGGACCTGTATTTTTGACATACAAATCCAGTGAAAATTTTAACAAAATTGCAGCTAATATCATGCAAACCAAACCGGTTTATGATTTTGCAGCAGATGACGGAATCAAACATATTTTCTGGAAGATCGATGATGAAAACTCGATCAGAGAAATTGCAGATATTTTTTCCGGGATCGACTATCTTTATGTGGCAGACGGTCATCATCGTTCTGCTTCCGGCACTATTGCCGGTCAGAGACGAAGGGAGAAAAATCCAAACCATACAGGAGAAGAAGAATATAATTTCTTCCTGTCAGTCATCTTTCCGCATAACCAACTTTACATCATGGATTATAATCGTGTTGTGAAAGATTTGAACGGGCTTTCTACCGATAGATTTCTGGAATTGGTCAGAGAAAAATTTCATATTGAGGAATTCTCCGAAACAAAACCTTACCATCCCAAAGAACTTCACAATTTTGGAATGTATCTGGACGGAATATGGTATGATTTGAGAGCAAAAACCGGAACTTTCGATGAGAATGATCCGGTGAAATCACTCGATGTTTCAATTTTGCAGGAAAATCTACTTTCACCTATTTTAGGAATCGGTAATCCGCGGAAAGATAAAAGAATCGATTTTGTAGGTGGAATTCGCGGTCTGGAAGAATTATCCAAACGAGTCGATGCCGGAGAAGCGGTTGCTTTCTCGATGTTCCCGACTTCGATCGAACAATTGATGGCAATCGCGGATGAGGGAAAAGTTATGCCTCCGAAATCTACATGGTTCGAACCGAAACTTCGTTCAGGAGTGATCGTTCATTTGCTGGACTGATGTAACTCAAACCTCCGGTTTGAGAATCTAAAAATCCAACTTGTTCTCCAATTGACAGCCAAATGAAAACTCGATCAGTAAGTAAAGAATTGTCAGTCTGAGTTGAGACGAAGACTTACAATTCTCCGTCTATAAATCAATTAAACTAAATCCTTCGACTACGCTCAGGATGACAGTTTTGTTTAATTTGTCAAAACAAAACATTTTTTCATATGTACTATGAATTTGAGAATGATAAAACCTCCGGTTTGAGAATTTAAACGGTTTTCGAAATCGCAGAAACTTCGGAAGTTTTTGATTCGAACATTGTGAAAAATTACTTAATTGACTTTGTAGTTGATTAACAAAACTTCACAAATCTGTAAGATTTGGTAATTTTTTTTTTGCGTTTTTCGTGTATTTCGTGGTTAAAAACAAAAAATGAAAAAGTATTCGATCATCAGTCTCGGTTGTTCAAAGAATCTCGTGGACAGCGAAATATTTTCATACAATATCGAGAAATATAATTATAAATTCACCAATGATCTGAACAGGGCGGAAGTCATAATAATCAATACTTGCGGATTTATCAAAGAAGCAAAAGACGAATCTATTACTACAATTTTGGAAATTGCCGAACAAAAGAAGACAGGCAAATGCAGAAACCTGATCGTCACCGGATGTTTGGTAAAAAGATATTTTCCTGAAATTCAAAAATCGATTCCTGAAATCGACTATTTGCTCGAGTTAAAAGATTTCCAAAATTTCTCGAAAATTTTCTCTCAAAAATATGAACATCAAAGGAAACTGCTGACTCTACCTCATTTTGCATACTTACGCATCAGCGATGGTTGTAATAATATCTGCAGTTATTGTGCGATTCCGTCGATTCGCGGAAACCTGCAAAGCGTTCCTATCGAGAATCTTATCCAGGAAGCAAAATCGTTGGCAGAAAATGGGGTAAAAGAACTGATCCTGACAGCACAAGATACAGCAAATTACGGAACCGATATTTACGGAGAACAGAAAATAATCGAATTATTGGAAGAACTTCATAAAATAAAAGGGATCGAATGGATTCGACTACTCTATCTTCATCCTGCTCATATCACTTCCGAATTGATCGACAAAATAGAGGAACTTCCCAAAATTCTCAAATATTTTGAAATTCCATTGCAGCACATTAATGATAATATCCTGCAAAATATGAATCGAAAAATCTCTAAAAATCGGATTATCCAAATTCTGGCAGAGATCAAAGAAAAAATCCCGGACGCAATTTTCAGGACGACTTTTATGGTTGGATATCCCGGGGAAACTGAAAAAAGATTTAAGGAATTGAAAGAGTTTATCAAAACACAAAAATTCTTGAGATTGGGAGTTTTTATTTTCTCCAGAGAAGAAGGAACAACAGCATTCGAATTGAAAAATCGCATTTCTCAACAAACTACTCAAATCCGAAAGGATGAATTAATGAGTTTGCAGCAGGAAATCTCCCAAAAATTATTGGAAAAATTTGTAGGAAAGAAACTTAAAGTTATCATTGACAGGAAAAGTGAAGATAAAGATTTCCTCTTTGAAGGAAGGAGTTATCTCGATGCTCCGGGAATCGATGGTAAAGTTTTTCTTTTTGAAGAAAACCTTGAGATCGGGAAAATTTATAATGTCGAGATCATCGATAGTTGGGAGTATGATCTGGTTGGGAAAATAGTTAATTAGTTGAATTTGGCGAATCAGTAAGATTGGACTCGACTTCAAAGCAAAGCGTGGAGTTGAGAACAATCGTAATAACGAATATCGAATAATGAATGATGAAGCAAACACACCTCCCGGCTAAAGCCGGACTCCTCTCAAGAGGATATTCTCTCCGTACTTTCCGAAGCTTCCTCCAGAGAAATTCTTTCATAGAAGATTCGGAAAGTTTTGAGTTAAAAAGGAAAACTAGGTTTTTCTTATGCGCGTCCATTAGCGGCTAAATATAATAAACTATGGAAAAAAGAATCGAACAGTCATCGATAAATTCCATCCTTAAAAAAACTTTCGGTTTCGATGAATTCCGTCTTATGCAAAAAGAGATCATTAAAAACATCATCTCCAAAAAAGATACACTCATCATCATGCCGACCGGAAGCGGGAAATCGCTTTGTTATCAACTTCCGGCTCTTATTTTCGATGGTTTGACGATAGTTATATCTCCACTTATTTCTTTGATGAAAGATCAGGTCGAGCAACTTCATGAAATGGGTGTCCGAGCTGTTTTCCTGAATAGTTCCTTAACTTACAGCGAATATCGATTCAACATAAATCTTATCCTGAAAAACCAGGTAAAATTAGTCTATCTCGCTCCCGAAGCAATGTTGACCCGGAAGGTCCTGAGTATTCTTTCCAAAGTTAAAGTAGATTGTATCACTATCGATGAAGCACATTGCATTTCCGAATGGGGACACGATTTCCGTCCCGAATACAGGCAATTGGTCGAGGTTCGGAAACTATTTCCCAAAGCAGTTTGTGTAGCTTTGACTGCGACTGCAACTCCCAGAGTTCAGAGAGATATAAAAGATAATCTGAAATTTGAAAAATCTAACGAATTTATTTCCAGTTTTAATCGTGAGAATCTTTATTTGCAGATCATCAACAAATCAGAGCCGGTTTCTCAAACTCTCGAATTTTTAGAAAAATTTCCGGAACAATCGGGAATAATCTATTGTTTTACTCGCAGGCAGGTCGATGAACTTTATGAAATATTAGATGAAAAAGGATTCTCCGTAAAACCATATCATGCCGGACTCGAAGACGAAGAACGACGGAATAACCAGGAACTTTTCATCAAAGACGATGTACAGATAATTGTGGCAACTATCGCTTTTGGAATGGGAATCAATAAACCGAACATTCGTTTTGTTGTTCATTTCGATCTTCCCAATAATATTGAAGGATATTATCAGCAAATCGGGAGATCTGGACGGGATGGTTTGAAATCTCACTGTTTGCTACTTTTCAGTTACGGAGATATTGCCAGGATCAAATATTTCATCAATCAGAAAGAGGAGAAGGAAAAACGGATCGCTATGATGCATCTCGATACACTGATCGGTTTTTGCGAATCAAATATCTGCCGTAGAATTCCTCTCCTGAGATATTTTGGAGAAAAATATTCTTCCGAAGATTGCGGAATGTGTGATAATTGCGGTGAAGAAGCAAAAGATTTGATCGATATCACCATCCAGGCACAGAAATTTTTTTCGTGTATGAAACGCACCGGAGAAATTTTCGGAGCAGGTCATATCATCGATGTTTTAAGAGGTTCAAAAGTACAGAAAGTTCTGGAACGAAAACACGATCTGCTTTCGACTTACAATATCGGGAACGACCTTTCCAAAAAGCAGTGGTTTCATCTTTCCCGCCAGTTCATCCAACAAAATTTGATCAGGAAAGACAATCAATTCGGCAGTTTGAAACTAACTCCTGCAGGTTGGGAAGTATTGAAAAATAAGCATTCCGTTCAGGGTTTATTGATCGAAGAAAAGGTGAAATTCAAAAAAATCAAAGAAGTGGATTTTGAATTCGATCACAAATTATTTGAAAGACTTCGACAGAAAAGGAAAGCATTGGCAAGTGCTTCCAATCTTCCTCCTTATATAATTTTTGCGGACAAATCATTGATCGAAATGTCTGCTTTTTTCCCGCAAACATCAGTAAATTTCATGAAAATCAATGGAGTCGGACAGTCAAAATTTGAGAAATACGGTGAGATTTTCCTGAAGATTATAAAAGATCATTGTCGCGAATTCGGGATCGAAGAGAAGATCAAAGAAGACAGAACTCAATATAAATTGAAATTGGATAATTCTAATCCAAAAAAGGTAACTCCAAAAAAAACTTTTACTATAAAAGAAATTCGAGAAGAATTTCCTAAAGCGTATGATATATGGACTGAAATGGACGATAACTTGCTCAAAATAAGTTTTAAGATGGATCAGGATATCAGCGAATTAGCGAAACTTTTCCAACGCAAACCAGGAGCGATCAGATCGAGATTGAAAAAAAATGGATTGATAAAATAACGGGAAACGGGAAATTGTAACTCATAACTCCGCTTTGAGAATCTCTAATTTAAGCAAAAAATTGAATAATATCCTTAAAAAGAAACGATCCGTGAAATCCGTGAACAAAAAAAGAGGTAAAATATGACTAGAAAAACTGCTCTAACCGGCATCAAACCAACAGGCTTACCGCATATCGGGAATTATTTAGGGATGTATATTCCGGCAATAAAGCTGGCAGAAAACTATGACACCCGTTATTTCATTGCTGACTATCATGCATTGAATACGATGCGAGATCCGAAAATTATCCGCGAACTTACCTATGAAGTTGCTGCCATCTGGCTGGCAATGGGATTGGATCCGGATGAATCGATCTTGTATAAACAATCGGCAGTTTGCGGAACATTCGAATTGACCATTCTGTTGATGGCTTTTACATCCAAGGGTTTAATGAATCGCGCCCATGCCTATAAATCCAGAGTTCAAGAAAATACGGAAATCGGAAAAGTCCCCGACGATGGCGTGAATATGGGACTTTTCACTTACCCGGCTTTGATGGCTGCCGATATCCTGCAATTCGACAGTGATGTTGTTCCGGTCGGACAGGATCAGAAACAGCATTTGGAAATGACCATCGATATTGCCCAAACGATCAATCACAATTACGGGAAAGAACTGCTGAAAATTCCGGAAGCCTTGATCAGAGAATCTACCGGTTCTGTAATCGGTCTGGACGGCAGGAAAATGAGTAAAAGTTATCATAACACGATCCCGCTTATTATTTCACCAAAAAAATTGAGAAAATTGATCATGAAGATCGTTACTAATTCTCAAACTATCGAAGAACCGAAAAACCCGGATGAATGTAATATTTTTTCACTTTATAAACTATTTACAAATAATGAACAACAACAGGAATTGAGGAAAAAATACCTGGCAGGAGGAATGGGCTGGGGACAGGCAAAACAGGAATTATTTGAAGTGATGAATGAAACGCTTACTCCTCTCCGGGATGAATATACAAAATTAATCGGTAATAAAGATTATATCGACGAAGTGCTGAATAAAGGAGCGGAAAGAGCGAATGAGATCGTTTCTAAAAAAATGCTGGAATTAAGGAAAGCGGTTGGGTTAGCGTAATTAATTTTATCGATAAATTCTATTTGACACCAAAATACTACAAAAATAAATGTGCCAAATCCTGAAATTAAGGAGTTAAAATGTACACTGTTTTAATGATCTTACATATCTTGGTATCGATCGCACTTGTTCTGGTGATCTTGATGCAATCGAGTAAAGGCGGAGCTCTGGACGGTATGCTCGGAGGAACAGCTTCTAATGTTCTGGGAGGGCAGGCAGCTCCGAAATTCCTGCAGAATGCAACAAAAATATTAGCATTTGTTTTTATGCTGATGTGTTTTTTGATGGCGTTTCAGTTAAAAGCAGGTAGAAAATCTTCCGGTAAAGCAGTTGACCAGCTGAAGAAAGAAGCAGCAGAACAACCACTGGAAGAAGTTTTACCGATATTACCGGTAGAAGAAACACCTTCGGGTGAATAAATTTTAGCAGAAGTGGTGGAATTGGCAGACACGCAAGACTAAGGATCTTGTGCTCAATTATCGAGTGTGCGGGTTCAAGTCCCGCCTTCTGCATCCCCCGAAACACCCCCGACAAAAGAGGGTTGTAAGTATCTAAAAAGTGGCAAAGTTACAGCGGTTCGATAACCGGTTCCGTCAAATTCGAGACCTTCCGGGAAGATCAACTGTTGGATTCGTTGCCGGGTATCGATTTGATCAGCATTTTGCCAAATATCCGAAAGAATCGATAACAGAGATAAAGTAAATTTAATCTGGTCATCATCTCCGAATAGTCAATCTTTGTTTTTTCTAACTCGATTCGTTTCTCAATAAGTCCTTTTTCGATTTCCTGTGATTTAATTTTGTAAGTCGCTATATCGAAAACTCTATCAATGACAAGTTCTTCAATTCTTCTTTTTTTCTTCTCTAATTCAACAATTTGTTTCCTCAATAAAGTTTGGAATTTCGACTGGGTCTTATTATGCTGCACCCAAATATTACGGACCACAACCTCAAACAATTTCAATACTCTTCGATCTGGTTGCAGCAATTTCAACTGATCATAAAATAAATCTTCCAGGAATTTTTTTCCAACATTAACATGACACCCGGAAGTCAGGCATCGATAATAAGGATATTTTTTAGATCGACCTTGAGAATATCCTCCGGTTATATTCCGTCCGCACTTTGCACACCCGACAAAATTCCGCAACGGAAATTCTGGATTGTTCTTTTGGATTGGAGTGATAGTTTTTAGGTTTCCATTCAATATCTTTTGACAAATACGGAATTGTTCTTCAGAAACAATCGGTTCATGAATCCCCTTTGTAACAGGGAAATTCTTAACTTTGATTGTCCCTGCAAAAAGAGGATTCCTAACAATGCGATAGTATGAAGTTCTTGAAATCTTTCTTCCAAACTTAAGGTTGATCATCTGACGAATCTGGTCCTGGGCATAAATTCCTTTAGCCAGAAGATCGAACATTTCTTTGATGATTGGAGCATCATGGTCCGGAACGATGACTTTCTTTTTGTTCTGATCCCTGACATACTTATAACCGAAAGGCTTAGCAAAACAGTACCGCCCTTGTGATACCTCGTAAAATTTGCTTTTCCGGATTTCTTCTTTCAAGTTATCAATGTAGTTCTTTGCCATCAGAACTTTAATTCCATGCAGGAATTTTTGAGAAGAGTGAGAATCCCGGGAAAGAATAAAATTTTCTTTTACAAAATGAATATCGACACCAATGTCATCGAGAGCGACCCAGTCCCGGATATTTCTGTAAAGCCGATCTGTTTTTTCAACCAGGATAAGATCGCAATTTTTTTCCTGGATAAATTCGAGCATCGATGTGAAATTCTCCCTGCCTGTCTTTTTAGCAGTTTCAACATCGATAAATTCATCCAGGATTGTTTGATCGTTATCGATTACATATTTTCGCAGTAATTTCAATTGAGATGGTATAGAGAACCCGGATTTCTCCTGTTCTTTGGAAGAAACCCGGGCATAAATTACACATCTGTTTTTTTTCATCAAGAAGCCTTTCTCAACTCTTTCAATTTCTCATAATAATCGATTGACAGGTGAGTTGGCATTTTAGCAAATTCCATCATCTCCCTGATTTCCTGATCAGAGAAATCACTGTCATTTTCGATAAGTTTTCGAGCTTCTTTGATTGTACATAAATTTCAAAAATAATTTTTAAATGTCCATCACATAATCAGGATCTTCGAGTAATTTGTTCAGCATTTCATCTCTTTCTTCAACACTGTCGGTTTTTATTGAGAATGCTCTAGTCTCTGGTATATTTTTTACCCTGATATCCACAATATTTGATGTTGTCACTATGATGATCAATTCGCAAAACTGTCATTTTATCATCGACCAGTTTGTTTCTGCCAGGTTGATCAAGACTGAAACTCGGGAAGAGAACAATATTCGCTTTATCTAAATTGAGAAGTATAACTTAAGTGGATTACTTTGTTAGGACAAAAAAACTTTCTCTTTAAGGTGTAAATTT
>CAZFPK010000026.1:0-2979 GCA_964521025.1 uncultured Candidatus Cloacimonadota bacterium
AAGTTATCGACCTTAATTAAAAAGTTATCGATCTTAATAAAAAAGTTATCGACCCCGATTAAAAAGTTATCGATTCCAAATAAAAAAATATCGATCCCGATTAAAAGGTTATCGATCTTTATTGAAAAGTTATCGACCCAAAATGAAAAAGTAACAAAACCAAAAATAAATCGATCCTGACAAATTTAATTTGTCTATGATCGAAAGGAGTTTATCATGCCAAAATCCTATTATCCATTTAACGATCCAGCCCTGGAAACCTGGCTGGAAAATTTATCCACAGTGATGTCTGCTAACCTGGCAGTTCTGGGCATATCCCAGGAAGATTATGATGCGCTGGTCGCTGATATCGGTAAATTTTCACAGGGACTTACCGCGCATGTAACAGCCCAAGCCGCAGCAAAAGCAGCTACTGAAACCAAAGATAAGGCAAAAGAAGATGTGATCTCGAATTTCAGTGTGCTGGTCAATAAGATCCAGGTCGATCCCAATATCCCGGACAGCCTGCGCGAAGAACTCGGTATCCCGGTTCATGATAAGATCCCGTCCGACCTGACGCCTTATCCGCCGACAGACCTGAAAGCAGAAGGATTTGCGGACGGCACGAATAAATTGAACTGGAAAAAAGGCGAGAACAAGCCCGGCTGCCTGTATGTCATCGAAGCCATGATCGGGGAAGCGACCGCTTTCGCTACGGTCGATGTGGTAACTGCCACGAAATATGACCATCAGAAACAAACTCCGGGCATGAAAGCGATCTACCGTGTGCGTGCCAAAAGGAAAGACCTGCTCAGTTCTCCTTCCAATGAAGCTGCTATTTATTCTGATTGAAAAGGAGTATAACTCACCCCCGAACCCTCCGTCAAAAGCCGGACACGGTCTCTTGAGAAGAGAGGGGAGAATAAGAAGGAATTAGATATTATTTTGAAAACTTGAATTAAGACGGTTTTAGCCGTCTTGATCTAAGTTTTTATAGTAACTGCTTACAATCAACTTAACTCAAGACCTGCGGCTTAGATCATGTTGATCTGGAAGCCCATGACTGTAGTTGCGGGAACATTTTCATTCATCATATTTTGTTCCCCGCGACTACAGTCATGGGCTGATTCTGGTATTATCTCGATAATTTTTCAATCCTTTCAGGATTTGACGGATCTTGTCTCATCTCAACCGGAGATTCCATGTCCGGCTATTAATAATGAATCCTTTCAGGAATGATTTACCCAAAAATCCCCTCTCGTGACCGTGTCCGGCTTTTGACGGAGGGGTGCGACTTCAGTCGCGGGGTGTGTCCAATTCGTGAAATTCGTGTAATTCGTGGATGATGAAAAGATGAAGAACCCCCTTTAATTCCCCCTTATGAAGGGGGATAATATGGAATTCGTGAAATTTGTGTAATTCGTGGATGATGAAAAGATGAAAGAGCAAGGGTAAGGTCTTACGGATAAAGCCTGTGTATCAACCGCGGGAAAGGTATGACTTCCCTGATATGCCGCACCCCGCTCATCCATTGGATCAACCTCTCCAGTCCGACCCCGAAACCGCTGTGCGGAACAGAACCGTATTTCCTCAGGTCGAGAAACCATTGATAATCGTCGAGTTCATATCCTTCTGCTTTGATCCTGTGCAGGAGGATATCGTGATCGTCTTCTCTTTGCGAGCCGCCGATTATTTCCCCGAAACCTTCCGGTGCGATCAGGTCAGAGCCTGATACCAGTTCGGGATTGTCCGGATCGCGCTTCATATAGAACGATTTGATCTCTTTGGGCCACTTCTCCACGAAGATGGGAACATCCGAATCAGTAGTGATCATATCCTCCTCGACCGCTCCGAAATCGTCATTATAATCGATCTCGACTCCCTTTCCCTTGAGAAAATCTATTGCCTGTTTGTGCGTGATGACCTTGAAGGGAGCATTCGCTTTTTTCAGCTTCTCGATATCCCTTTCCAGTATGTGCAGCTCTTTCAAATTTGTTGTCAGAACAGTATCGATGATCGAGCGTATCAATCCTTCCTGGATCATCATATTCTCTTTGTGTTCGACAAAAGCGGCTTCTGCATCCATCATCCAGAATTCTGTCAGGTGCTTGCGCGTCTTGGATTTCTCCGCCCGGAAAACAGGTCCGAAGTCATAAACTTTACCCAGGCTCATAATACCTGCTTCCAAATACAATTGCCCCGATTGGGAGAGATAGGCAGATCCTTCCTCGAAATAAGGAACTTCAAAAAGGGTCGTTGTGCCTTCGGAAGCATTCGGTGTCAGGATAGGAGAGTCGAAGCGATAAAAACCGCGCTTGTTCAGGTAATCGCAAATCGCATAATAAACCGTATGCCTGATCTTGAGGATAGCATTCTGCTTGCGGGAACGGAGCCAGAGATGTCTTTGCGAAAGCAGGAAATCCGGTCCGTGTTCTTTTTTGGAAATGGGATAGTCCGGTGCTGATTGTAAAATTTTCAATTCTTTAAGTTGGAACTCGAATTCATTCTCTCTTTTCGGATGTTTGTTCGGAACACCGTAAATTTCCAGTGAGGATTCGAGAGTCAATTTCTTAACCTCCTCGAACTGCTTCTCCCCCATTTCCGGTTTGAACGCTACACATTGGATTTCTCCCGTGCCGTCCCGGAAAATAACAAAACGCAACTTACTGCTCGCCTTCCGATAATTCCTGATCCAGCCCTGCAGCTTAACTTCTTTCCCGATAAAATCTTTTATGTCTTTGACTTCGATAGTCTGCATTTATTTATCTCCTTTATCCGTCATTCTGAGGATTCTCACAAAGGAACTCTCCCGAAGTATCTACAACTGATCATCGCTTCTAATCCTCTAATACTCCCTTCTCCTCTCAGGAGAAGGGCCGGGGATGAGGTAAAAATGAGATACATCGAAAGCAGCAACAAGAAGAAGTCCCGAAATGACACCATCTGTCATTCTGAGGATTCTCACAAAGGAACTCTCCCGAAGTATCTACAACTGATCAT
>CAZFPK010000026.1:3079-39671 GCA_964521025.1 uncultured Candidatus Cloacimonadota bacterium
GAGGTAAAAATGAGATACATCGAAAGCAGCAACAAGAAGAAGTCCCGAAATGACAATCTTTCACTTTATCTTCTCGATTATCTCCAATGCGATCTTCAATGCTCTCATCCCATCGTGTCCGTCCACGACCGGATTTGTTCCCGCTGCGAGTGCCCGGACAAATGATTCCAATTCGATCGTCAAAGCATCCTTTTCCCACCCTGAAGCATCCACCTCCAGAATATCGACCACATCGTTCACATCGACTTCGTCATACTTCCCTCTGAGCAGTTTGGGAAGAACTTTGTATAATTTCTTTGACCTGCTGATATAAGTCGCTTTCCGGTTCTGGAAATCCAGCGAAAAATACCCGTCCTTCTGGAAAAAGCGGAGTTTCCTCGAACTTTTCATCGAGATCCTGCTGGCAGTAACATTTGCCACAGCGCCGTTCTCGAATTCCAGCCGTGCATTGGCAATATCGATGCTTTTCGTCATAATTCCGGCACCACTCGCCCGGATCTCCTTCACTTCACTCTTGATAAAGGAAAGGATCAAATCGATATCGTGGATCATCAAATCGAGAATGACCGGAACATCTACCGCTCTTGCGTGAAAAGGAGCAATGCGATGACATTCGGCAAACATCGGGTTCTTGATCTTAGCCGCAACTTCCATCACCACCGGGTTGAATCTCTCGATATGACCGACCTGGATCTGCAAACCTTTTTTCTCAGCCAGCTCGATGAGTTCGTGCGCCTGCCTTAGTTCCGATGTGATCGGCTTTTCGATAAATGTATGCACTCCTTTATTCAGAGCAGTCTTTGCCATTTCATAATGGAACGAAGTCGTAACCACGATCACGACTGCATCGACATGGGATAGCAATTCCTCGTAAGATGCGAACGCTTTTATTTGCAGTTCTGCTGCAATTTTCTGTAATTGTTTACTATCTTTATCATAGATACCGCACAGCTCACAAAGTTCGCTCTTCCGCAAAATGCGAGCATGATTCTTCCCGAACTGCCCGACACCGGCAACTCCGATCTTCAACATTTAATTTCCATCCCTTTATTACTACAAAATGCGAAGTTAAAATCTCTATCGAATGGCTGATGTCAAGAAAAGAAATTCCTGAAAATATTTTCTTTTCTTGACATTCAATTTCCAAATTAAAAATTTAGCATAATAAAATACCGGAGTAAAGATGCGTTCAATAGAGAGAATAGACATAAATAAAAAAAGAGCGACACCAACTTATATCAAACTAATATTGCTGGTTGCAGTTATCTTCGGAATTACTCTCAGGAACTGCTGGAAAAAGAACGAAACAGGAAGCCTGCTCATTTCCGATATCGAGCTCACGGAAATTACTTCCGGAAATGTGGATGTAAAATTTACAGTTGCAAATAATTCAAAAGTTACTTTGAAAAAACCGATTTTGATCAGGGTATTCACCAATTCGGGAGAAGAACTTTCCAGCAAGATCACGCAAATCGAGATCGAAGCCCGGACGAGTAAAAGATTCCTGAAAGTCCTTCAAAAATTCAACATTCCCCTGGAAAATACCGCTGATGTCAGTCATGCCGAAGTCGAGATATACATCTCCAAATCAACGATCTTTTAAGACCGGGTTTCATTTCGCGGGAGCGATCGATAAATGGATAAAACAGCAGAACTGGAAAAAAAATTAAAAACTGCCAAAGATGACCGGAAATTGAAGATATTATCGGAATTAGCCGAATTCTATTTCGACCAAAAGGAATTCAAGAAAGCCATAATCTATTTTCAACAGATCAATATCCTGGCAAAGAAACTCGGAGATAAAGAACAGTTCGGCGATTCTCTCACTAATATCGGCAATGCTTATCGTCATTTAAGTAATTACGAAACAGCACTGAAATTCTACCTGGAAAATATCAAGAACATCGAAAAAACAAAAAACAAAGAAAAATATTCTTCCCTGCTGAATAATATCGGGATCGCCTATTGGAATTTAAGCAATTACGATCTTGCTCTCGAATACTTTTTCAAATCCCTGCAAATAAGGGAAGAAACCGGCAGCCCTGAAGATATTACTTCATCATATAACAATATCGGACTCGTTTACTGCAATCTTAGAAATTTCGAGAAATCCCTGGAATTCCATTTTAAGGCATTAAAGGTCAGGGAAAAACTTAATGCCAAAGATAAAATCGCTCAATCTCTGAATAATATCGGGAATGTCCATAATGAATCAAAAAATTATGAACAGGCTTTGACCTATCATCTGAAAGCCCTGGCTATCTGGAAAAAGAATAAAAGTCAAACCGGGCTTTCTCATGCATATAATAATGTCGGAGACGATTATCAAAAACTTAATGATTATGATAAGGCTCTGAATTTTTACCTGGTGTCCTTAAAACTGAAAGAAGATATCGATGACAAAAGGGGAATCGCCAATACTCTCAAAAATATCGGCAAAACGCATATCAAACTTAATAATCTCGACGATGCTTTGATCTTCCTCGAAAAAGGTTTGAAATTAGCGATCGAGATCAAGGCTCATATCCTGGTCAAAGAATCATATTCTGCTTTATCCGGTCTATTCGAAATAAAAAATGATTTTCGGAAGGCTCTTCAATATCATAAGAAATTAACCGCAGCGAACGATAAAATTTTCAATGAGAATATCCGCAAAAAAATATCGGAGATGGAAACAAAATTCGAGGTCGATAAAAAGGAAAAACAAGCGGATATCCTGAAATCAAAAAACCTGGAACTGCAAAAGGAAATATCCGAAAGAAAAAAAGCAGAAAAATCATTACACTTATTGAAACAGGCTTTTGAAGCAACGCAAATAGGAATTTCAATTTCCGATACTCGAGGAAAAATCATCTATCTCAATCCGGCAGTTGCTGAAATGCACGGATACAAAACCCATGAATTGACCGGAAAACAAACCGGTGTTTTTGCTAACCATAAAGATAAAAAGAAATTAGATCTCGCAGCGGTCAGGAAATGGAAAGGATTGATCAGGGAAAGCGTTAATACGCGGAAAGACGGCTCCACCTTTCCGGTCTGGCTGATGTCGAAAGTTGTAAAAGATAAATTCGGCGAACCGGTTGCAATTGTTACGACCTGCGAAGATATTACGCAAAGAAAGAAAGCAGAAGAAAAACTCAGGCAGGCAAAAGAAGAATGGGAAAAGACATTCAATGCTGTCGATGACCTGATCTCGATCCAGGATACTGATTTTCATTATATAGCCGTGAACAAAGCATTTGCCGAAACATACAATAAAAAACCGGAAGATTTTATCGGGAAAAAATGTTATGATATCCTGCACGGATTCGATTCTCCGCTAAGGAATTGTCCCTACCAGAATACTCTGAAATCCAAAAAAGTCTGTAATGAAGATTTCTACGATGAATATAAAGATGTTTATTACAATATTTCCACATCTCCGATTTTCGATGACCAAGGTAAAATGACCAGGATCGTGGAAATTGCTACTAATATCACACAGAGAAAAAAGAATGAAAAAGAGCTGCAGGATCACCGGGAATTACTCTCTTTGATAAATACGATTTTAAGGCATGACCTGACGAATAACCTGACAATAATCAACAGTGCCAGCAGGATGTTCCAAAACACCGAAGATGATCGATATTTAGATGACATAACTAAGAATATCGATAAAAGCGCAAAATTGATCAGAAGAATGAAGGAATTGGAGACTTTCACTTTAACTCACCACAAACTTAGTATATATGAGATCGAACCGATTTTGGAGCAAATCAAACAAATGTATCCTGATATAGAATTCAAAATGGCTTGTGACTGTAAAGTATTAGCAGATGATGCCCTGCATTCTGTTTTTGATAATATAATCTCAAATGCTGTTACTCATGGAAAAACAGATAAGATCGACATTTGCTCCAAAGAAAATGACAAGTATTGTGAGATCCGTATCACTGATTACGGAATCGGTATTCCGGATAATCTGAAAGAAAAAATATTCGAAGAAAGTTTCAAATACGGTAAAAGCGGAAAAACAGGATTAGGACTCTACATCGTAAAAAGAACGATAGAAAGATACGGCGGAGATGTTTATGTGGAAAATAATGAACATCAAGGTACTGTTTTTGTTTTATATTTATTGAAAGTCTGAAAATGAATACGGGAATTCAATAACTTAGAAACCAGGAGTTTCAAATGAAAAAATTGACAATTTGCTTTTTGATTTTATTGCTTTTTGCAGTTTTCAATTTATCTTCGGAATCAAATTTGTTTGGGAATGGTTTGGAAAAAATCAGTGGAGTTTTCGATAATATCGATTTCTCAAAATATTCCGATCAGGAATTATTCGATCTGCTTTCAAATTGGAATGAATTTCCAAAACCTGCTGATTCAAGAGGTTTCAGGCAAATGCAAAATGAAATAACCGATACTCTGTCCGCTCCTTTTATTTTCTATATTCCGGAAAATTATGATGAACAAAAGAAAACTCCTTTGATTATTTACCTGCACGGAGGAGTCGGCAGAATGAAATTCGTAGAAAATTTCCCTGAATATGCCGGGAAAAATCCTTTTGTTCCTTTTGCTGAAGAAAATAACTGGTTTATGCTTTTTCCTGCTGCAAACATCTACACGATGTGGTGGGATCCTGTTGGTATAGAAAATATCAAAACTCAAATCAGGTATTTAAAAAACCATTTTAATATCGATGATGACCGGATTTTCGTAACCGGCTTTTCCGATGGTGGTTCAGGTTCGTTCCATCTTGCTTTATCAGATCCGAATTTTTTTGCGTCCTTTTATCCCTTGAACGGATTTATCTCGGTCGGTTCGCTGGAAACTCAAAAACCTGCTTATCTTCCAAATATGAAAAACCGTTTCACAGCAGCGATCAATACCGATGAAGACGGTTTATACCCGGCTGCCGAGATGCGGAAATTAATGGAATTCGCTCAACATACAGGTGCAGACCTTTCCTACAAAGAATACTGGGGAATCGGGCATGAATTCAATTATGCGGATCAGGAAATCCCTCTTATCATCGAAAATATGAAATTGCATCCCAGAGATATTTTCAGGAATGAAATTTATTGGGAAACTGCCGGAAAAGAATATAATGTTTGTGATTGGCTGGAGATAATCGAGTTGGATACTCTTGAAACTCCCCGAAATTGGCACCGGGAATTCAACCGGAAGATGGAGAATAAACGGGTTCAATTCGGTTTTTATGATGATCGTGAATTTGAAGGAAAAGGAATCAGAGTCAGAGATATTGTTGAAGCATCGACTGCTGACAGTATGAACTTAAAGACCGGTGATATCATTATCAATATGGACGGAACTCCGGTCGATTCGATCAGTGTTCTCCTGGAACTGCGTGCATCCAAAAAAAGAGGTGATCCGGTTAATTTGACAGTTATGAGGGACAACGATGAAATTAAATTGAATGGACAATTTCCAGAAATCGATCTTTATGATGCCTTTGTTCTGGATCAACCTTCAGGTGCAGTTAAAGCAAAATACTGCGGGAATAGATTTGAGATCGAAACATCACGGATCAAAGAAATCGCAATTTTCATTCATCCCGAGATGGTCAACCTGGAAAATCCTGTGATCATCGATATTAACGGCAAAGAGAGTTTCAACCAAAAGATTGTTTTCGACCGGGAATTTATGCTCGAGAATTTTTCAAAGAACAAGGATAGGAAATCCATTTGGATCAGGAAAATTCCTCTTCGAATAAAATAAATTAAAAAATCAGTAAAAATTCTGCTGGACGGAATTTATTCTGGTTAATTGCCGAATGAATTCAGAAAAGTCTTGTGGTTCTATTTTTTCTATTCGTTGAAGTGAATGGTTAATGTTTGGGTTTTTTTTTTCATTTCTTATTTGTTTTTTTTGGATTTTGTTTGTTATTTGAGAATTGTTATTTGAGAAATGAATGCAGAAGAGGGGACTCGAACCCCTACAAGCGTAATGCTCACCAGACCCTGAACCTGGCGTGTCTACCAATTCCACCACTTCTGCTTAGCGGCGAAAAAAAATCGAGCTAATTCGGAGTCAAGGAAATTCTGATACTTATCCAATCGGGTCGATGAGGATACTGATTCAGCAAATTAAACGATTTCAGCCAATTCAACTATTTAGATTGACAAAATAACCGAATCTTATGAATTTCCAATCCAAATAAAAAGAAGAGGAATAAATGTCATATTTAGTTCTGGCACGCAAATACAGACCGCAGACTTTTGACGAAGTTTATGCACAGGATCATATCACGCAAATATTGAAGAATACGATCGAACTCGATAGAACTGCGCAGGCATATTTATTTACAGGACCGCGAGGAGTCGGGAAAACATCGCTGGCGAGGATTTTTTCCAAGAGTTTGAACTGCCTGAACGGAGGACCGACCATTACTCCCTGCAGTGAATGTACGAATTGCAGGGAGATCACGGAAGGAACTTCCGCAGATGTGATCGAGATCGACGGTGCTTCCAATACCGGAGTCGATGATATCCGCGATCTCCAAAAAGAATTGATGTATTCGCCTTCCAATTCAAATTATAAAATCTATATCATCGATGAAGTTCACATGCTCTCCAAAAATGCTTTTAATGCTCTTTTGAAAACATTGGAAGAACCTCCGGAAAAAGTAATTTTCATCTTTGCTACCACAGAACCGCACAAAGTTCTGCCAACTATAATTTCCCGCTGTCAACGTTTCGATTTCAGGAGAATTCCCATTCCTTCTATTTTGGAGCGGCTGGAGAAAATCTGCGAGATCGAAAAAGTGAAGATCGATAAAGAAGCCTTTTTTGTAATTGCCAAAAAAGCGGACGGCAGCATGAGGGATTCTCTTTCTTTGATGGATCAGGTTCTGGCTTATGGAAAAGAAAAATTATCTATGACCGATATTCTATCCGTTTTCGGGATCGTGCATACAGATATTTATCATAAAATAATTACTTCCATTTTAGAGAAAAAGACATCCCGCATCGTGAAATCCCTGCAGCAGATCCTGGAAAAAGGCAATGACATCCAGGAATTCATCAACGGTCTTCTCGATTATATCAGGAATCTATTATTTATTAAGACCGGATTGGATGTTCCGGAAATCCCTCCTGCAGATAAAAAAATACTGCAAGACCTTTCTAAAAAATTTGAAGAGAATGATCTCTTATATCTCATTTCATTGTTGATCAAAACCAAAACCGATATAAAAACCAGCAGTAATCCGATCCTTATCGCCGAGATGGCATTTATAAAAATGGCAAAGATCAGAGAAATGAAATCTCTCGAAGAAATTATCGGTTCTATCTCAAATATGGATGAGCATCAACAGATACCTTTAACTTCAGTTCCTGCGAAGAAAAAATCGGAAAAGGTCCTGCACAAAAAAACCGAAAAAGTTAAAAAAGAAATTACTAAAGAAGTTAAAGAAGAAAAACCCGACCTGAAAAAAATCACGATCGAGGATTATGAAAAAGATAAAGAAATAATCCTGAATAAACTTAAAAAAGAAAAACCGATAACTGCTACTTACTTGAACAGCAGCAAAATAGATCACATTTCTAATAATTTTATTCACTTCGATGTAGGTAGTTCCGCAACTTATAAAATGTTAGATGATGATAAAGACCTGATCTCCGGGATAATTTCCGAGCATTTTAATTTGAAAATAAAGATAGATTTCACTCTGAAAAAAGTGAAAAAAGAAAAGGTTATTGCTAATCCGACCCTTGAAGATATTAGAAGAGAATCACCTAAACTCGCTGAATTTATCGAAATTACAGACTCCATAATTTCTTAAAACTATTTTTAATGCTTTTCCTTATTTTAAGCCTGATCTACTGCCTGATTGTTCTATCTTTCTTTTTCGGGATATTTTTCCTGAAAAAGGGAGAGAATAAAGAATTCAATAAATTTTCCATTATTATCGCTGCCAGTAACGAAGAAAAATATTTACCCGGACTCCTGGAAAAACTGGTTAACCAGGATTATCCAAAAGAAAACTATGAGATCATTATTGCCGATGATCGCTCCACAGACAAAACTCCCCTGATCACAAAAGAATATTCTCAACGATTTCCAAATCTGAAAGCAGTCCGGATCGATGAAGAATCCGGAAATCTGATCGGGAAAAAAAATGCTTTGCTTGCTGCCATAAAAAATTCGGTAAATGAAATCCTGGTTTTCACGGATGCAGACTGTATTCCGACTAAAAACTGGCTCTCTGAAATCAACAAATATTTTGATAATACAATCGATTTCGTAACCGGATATTCTCCCTTAATTTCTAATAAAAGAAAATTGAATTATTTGAAAAACCTGGAGCGAGCTGCTCATTTTGCCGTTGTTGCCGGAAGTTTGGGCTTAAACTGGAAAATAACATGTGCTGCTCGTAATATGGCTTATCGGAAATCTTTGTTTGAAAAAGTGAACGGCTTTACCGGAATTGGTCATCATCGATCGGGAGACGACGATCTGATGCTGCAGAAAATGGCAAAGCATATCCGGAAAACGAATTTCATGTTTTCGCAAGATGCGATCGTTCCTTCTTATGATAAAGACAACTTGCAGGATATGGCTCATCTCGAAACGCGCAGAGCCTCGAAGTGGTTTCATTACCCGCTTCCCGTTAAGATGATGACACTTTTTTTTCTCATTTATTACCTTACATTCTGCTATTCCTTTTTCAGTTTCGTTTCAGGTTATCTAAATACAAATTTCTTTTTTATAATTTTTCTGCTTAAAATTATTCCTGAACTTTTACTCACTTTTCTTTTCCTGTTAAAGACTAAAAGAATAAAATTGATGCTGGTCTTCCCCCTTCTCGAACTGATCTACATACCATATTACATTATTTTCGGATTCAAAGGGACTTTTGGAAAATATCGATGGAAAAACTGAGATCTGAAGAAAAATTCGATATCCTTCTCACTTATCCCAAAGAGAATATCAATGCTTTTTATTACATGATCCCGCTTGGAATCGCAAGTATTGCTGCTGTTCTGGAACAACATGATTTTTCCGTAAAAGTCATAGATTTCAATTTCTATCATCATGACTTTCGCCGGGATCTGAAAAAATGGAATCCGAAATTGATCGGGATCGGAGGAACGACCGGAACAAGATGTGGCAGTTTCAAAACAGCGAAAATTTGTAAGGAGATCCTGCCGGAAATTCCTGTTGTTTATGGAGGTACGCATGCAACTTTTACTGCTGAAGATACTTTAAAGAACATCAAAGATATCAATATTATCGTTAAAAGTGAAGGTGAATTTCCTTTTTTGTCTTTAGCAAACAAATTTGTCAAAAATGAAAAAATCCGATTAAATGAAATTGCCGGAATTTCTTATCGAAAAAACAGGAAAATAATTCATCAGGAAATCGAAAGGATAGACGATCTTGATTTATTGCCTTTACCTGCCCGTCATCTTTTCGAAGGAAATTATCAGATCAAACTCGATTATTTGGGTTTGGAAGCGGATTTTTTATTAACTTCCCGCGGCTGTCCTTTTTTCTGCGATTTTTGTTCTGCTGCGAAGATGTTTCCCGGCGGAATCAAATTCAGAAGCAGGGGACATATCCAGAAGGAAATCGATCTTATCCTTTCCCGAAAAAAAATAAATGCGATCAAAATTTTTGACAGCACTTTCACTGCATCCCGCCGGCATGTCCTCGATTTCTGTGAAATGATCAAACCGTATAATCTTTTGTGGGAATGTGAAGTCAGAGCCGATACTGTCGATCTCGAGCTTCTGAAGACCATGAAGGATGCAGGCTGCTGCTATATCGATATTGGTTTGGAAACGACAGACCGCAAAATCCTGGATGACATAAATAAGAAAATTTCTGTTATGCAGGTTGAAAATATCATCACCTGGTGCCGGAAAATCGGGATAAAAACAAAAGTATTTTTCACATTCGGTCATCTCGGTCAGACTTTTCAAAGTTGCTTGAACGATGTATCTTATATCCTGGAAAAGAAGGACGAGATAGATTTTTTTGCGACAACAGTCGGGATGAGAATTTACCCGGGAACAAGTCTGGAAGAAAAAGCACGAAATGCCGGTTTGATCCCTGAAAATTTTTCCTGGGCGAAATTCAAAGCTCCGGTTTGGAAATACTTGGTGTTTGAATTTGAAAACCAGTTTATCTTGAATCAGAGACAGTTGAATTACTGGAAATTATTCCTCATAATTTTGAAACTGATATCTAACGGAACTGTAGGTTCTATCGGTTTTATCAAGGAATTATTTTTATTAAACAGTTATAAATTAGCGATGCAGTTCCTAATGAAATTCAAATATTTATTTCATATTCTCCGCAGGAATGTAGCTCGGAATTTATTCCGAATATAATTTCTATTTAGAAAAAGTTGAGATAAGTAGCAGATATAAACATCCAGATAATGAATCGATAAAAATCTTTTAAAAATGGAACTTTGATGGAAGATATGAAATCAATTCTGAATGCCAATAAAATTACCTTTGCTGAATTCAAAGAACAAAAAGAAAAAATCAATCGCTTATGGAACATTCCGGAGCAAACCGCACATCTGATTTACCTGCTTGTAAAAATCAAATCTCCTGAAAATATCCTCGAAATCGGAACTTCGAACGGTTATTCGACTTTCTGGTTGTCGCTGGCAGCTGATAATTCCAATGCTGAAATTCAAACGATCGAAGTCGATGTACGAAGATTCAAATTAGCACAAGAAAACCTGCGGAACAGGAAAAATATTTTTCTTCATTTTGGAACAGCAGAAGAAATAATTCCTAATCTAAATATGAAATTCGATTTCGTTTTCATCGATGCCAATAAATCCGATTATATTACTTATCTTAAATTGTTGGAAGACAAATTAAAGGTAAATGCTTTGATAATTGCAGATAATATTATCTCCCATCAGGAATCGGTTCAGGAATATCTTGACTTCCTGAACATAAATCCGTTATTTGAAACCATGACCTTGGATATTGATTCCGGGTTGGAAATCTCTATTTTCAGAAACCAGGAGTGAATGATGCACAAACCGGTTGTGATTGGAATTGCCGGAGGAACCGGTTCCGGCAAAACCTCGATCGCCAAAGCAATTCAAAAACAGGTTCATGAACATGTAACGGTTTTAACTCAGGATTCATATTATAGATCATTCCCGGATTTATCATTCGAGGAAAGAAAAAAGATCAATTTCGATCATCCCTCGACTTATGATACAAAACTTCTCATCGAACAAATAAAAAGATTAGTGAGAAATGTTCCCATCAATATGCCGATCTATGATTTTACAACTCACCTTCGAAAGGATGAGACGATCATGCAAAATCCGGCAAGGATCATTATTGTCGAAGGTATTTTATTATTTGAAAATGAAGAATTGCGCAATTTAATGGATATCAAAATATTCGTGGAAACAGATGCTGATATTCGTATTATCCGCAGGATAGACCGCGATATCAAAGAAAGAGGTAGAACCTTGCAGTCAACTATCGATCAATACCTGGCAACAGTTCGTCCCATGCACAATGAATTTGTCGAACCGAGTAAAAGATTTGCCGATATTATCATCCCGGAAGGCGGTCATAACAAGATCGGGATCGATATGATCGTTTCCAAGATCAAGCATATTGTTGAATAAAATATTTAATGTTGTGGAGATTTGACTAATGGGATTTGAAGTTGAATTCGTAGAATTAGAAACGGGTAAGAAACCATTTGAAGAATTTATTTTGAGTTTACCGATAAAAGAAAGAGCTAAAGTATTCGAAACAATCAACTATTTTCGTGAATTGAAAGATAGAAATTTACCTATAAAAGAAAATTAATCAAAACATTTGGAAGATGGAATCTTTGAATTAAGAATTTCCTTAAAAGATAAAACTATGAGATGTTTATTTTTTTCAAAAAAAAAAAGGGGAAAGAATTATTATTACGCAAGGATATATTAAGAAAACTCAAAAGACACCGAGAAATTAGATAGAGAAGGCTAATAAATTGAGAGATGTGTTTAATAAAAGGAACTAATTTTGACAAATTATAATAAATTATTTCAAGAGCAAATGAAGAATCCGGATTTTGTGAAATCCTATTATGAAGCCAGGCTAAAAAGAATTTCAAATGAAATATTGGAAAATTTGAAAAGTGATGTTCTCACAAATAAATCAAAAGAAATATTAATAAAAGATATAGACTTCATTCAAGAGAAATTACGAAAGATCGGTTAGAAAATTGAAACAAAAAAATTCAATAATCATCAAACGGAGTCCAATGGGATTTTCGCAAAGTTTTGACAAAAGGCTTCCGAAATTTTGAAAAGTTCTGCTGCTTGATAAATTTGGAAATCATTAAATAATAAAAAACGGAGGAACTATGAAATCAGTACTTTTTTTAGCACTTATCTTAACTTTTGCTTTTCTGCAGGCAGAAGACCAGGTCACGATTTACAATGAGAATTTTTCTTTGATCAGGAGTTCGCTTACTCTCGATCTGCAAGCCGGATTACAGAGTTATTTTATGGACAATATTCCGATTACGATCGAAGCAAATTCCGTGATCATCAAACCTTTAAAACCCGGATTTGAAATATTTTCCCAGAATTATGAATATGACCTGGCAAATTCCGACAAGATCCTGCAAAAGTATATTGGTAAAGAGATCGTCGTGATCACCAAATCCGATGATAAATTTAAAGGAATTTTACAATTTAATGATTACCAGGCACTTGGCATCATCGAAAAAACAACTAAAAAACTGAATTTGATCAGGATTGAAGAGATCAGGAATTTCAACCTGACGGAATTACCGGATAATTTCTTTTTAAAGCCAACTCTACATTGGAAACTGAACGCAAAAGAAGAAGGTTCTTATCCTTTGGATTTATCTTATATTTGCCGCGGAATGGGTTGGGATGTTACTTATAATGCAGTTTGGAATGACAAAGAAAATATTCTCGATATCAATTCGTGGGTTACGATCACAAATGAAACAGGGAAAGCGTTTCAGGATGTAAAATTAAAGTTAGTTGCCGGAGATGTGCAGAAATTCGTGAAAAAACATATTCCCGAATACCGGGATTTGAGTCTTGAAATGGTCGGAACAGGTGCTCAGGGAATTCCTGAATTTGAAGAAAAAGCATTTCACGATTTTCATCTCTATACTTTGAGTGACAGAGTTTCTATAAATAACTTGCAGACAAAACAATTACGATTATATCCAACAGCAGAGGTAAAAGCAGATTCAAAATACGAATACTTGACTTATGGTGAAAAGATAGCGAGTAAAATCCAGTTTAAGAACAGCAAGAAAAATGGATTAGGTTTGCCTTTACCAAAAGGGATCGTAAAAATCTATAAATTGGATAAAGCCGATAATAACCTTGAATTCATCGGGGAAGACAGGATCGATCACACAGCAAAAGATGAAGAAGTCGAACTCATAACCGGTTATGCCTTCGACCTGATTGGAGAAACAAAAGTGACCAAACAGGAAAAGATCTCAAATAAAATCCATGAAAAAGATATTTCCGTAACTCTAAAGAATAGATCGACTGATACAAAAAAAACAGTTATTGTGCATCATCTCAGCGGATACTGGAGTATTTTTAACGAAACCGAAACTTATGAAAAAAAGGACGCCAACAAAATCGAATTCGAAGTAACTTTAAAACCGGATTCAACAACTGAAGTAACCTGGACCGAAAGGATCGAATATTAATTTCGATAAGATGTATTAATTGTCATTCTGAGTTCTCTTCTTGTTCCTCTCGCGAGGAATCCGTTTCTGTAAATAACTTCGGTAAATTCTTCGGAAGATGCGTTTGAAGAATCCCCGGAATGACAGATGTTTTGAAATATAAGGAGTTAAGATGGATTTCAAATTGATCAAATTTGATAAACTTTTGCATGAATTAAAACATAAACAGCCATTGGAGGAGAACTTGAGTAAGATCATTCGTGATATCGAATCCGAATTTGTTTTTCAAACTATGGGAGTTTTCCTGAAAGCACCAAAATCGGATATTTTCAGGTTGAAGATCAGCCGGAATATCAGTTATACTTATGCTAAAAAAACTACATTTTCATCCCATGATAAGATAATCAGGGATCTATCAAAATTAGAAATTATCCAGTTTAGATCATCACAACAATTCAAATTTGAAAAAGATTATTTTCATCTTCTGATCCTGCCTTTGTTTTATAAAGAAAGTCTATTAGGTTTTATTTTCATAGATAAAAAGGATACTGAATTTATCAACACGGAGATCTCAAAGATCCGCATGTTTGCTTCGATCATTACGCTTGTAATTAAAATATTCAGACAGCAGCATGAAATCGAATTATTGACCGACATGGATGAGATTTTACCAATATATGCTTATAAAACTTTTCTGGGAAAAGCCGCTTATTTGTTATCACATGTTCAAAGATACGAAAGAGAACTGTCAATCACCGTTTTGAAAATAGTTCATTTAGCCGAAAGTATACGTCTCAACGGTATTAATAAAACGAATGAACATTTAATTAACCTAACGAAAATGTTGAAGAGAAATCTTCGGGATACGGATATCATCGGTAAAATCTATCGAGATCAGATCGCAATTCTTATGCCTGAAACATCGATAGACAGCACTGTTAAAGCAGTTGAACGACTGAACCGGAAATTACCTGAAATTTATACAAAAGGAAAATTAAAAATAGCCTGGGGAATTGCAACATATAATGAATCGGTAAATAATATCGAGGAATTATTGAGATATGCTGAAGAAGCAGCATTTGAATCGACCAGGAAAAAAGAAAATATTACTGTTTATAAATATGGACAATCTTAATCTAAATCGATAAATTAACTTGCTGGAAATTTAAAGTTAAATAAAAGAATCAAAGCTACTATCAGAAAGACGATACCGACGATGCTGGCATTTGTTTTCGTATTATCATTCTTAGCAAATATCGCAGTGAAACCGCAAATCAGAGACATTGTGAAAGAGATAATACAGAACCATTTCTGGATGTCATGTATTCCGTCAGGACCGGTTGCTTCACAACCTGCAGTCGACAAAAAAAATAGTAATAAAAATACGATCAGGAATAAATTATTTAACAATTTTCTCTCCTGTTTATTTTTTATTATTCTTCCTCTATTTATCGTTTTTGATGTCAAGAAAAAAAACAAGTTATTATGAAATGTTAACTGATGACTCATTTTTCTATTGACGACAAACAATGATCAAAAAATTTGTATTCCCGATTTTTGGAAAAGGAGAAACTGTGCCGGTTTATTCATTATCATTTGATTTAACTTCACGCAGTGGTCGGGTTAGCAGAACCAGGCGGAACAGGTTGAAAAGAATCCTGGATAAATTCCCGGACCATCTTTATTTCTCTGTCAGCCAATATCTTATCAGTACTGATCAAAATATAGATGAATTCGATGCGTCTATTCAGAAAATACTGGATAAGAATGATAAAGTCTTGGTTACGGAATTTTCCAAAAATTATTGTGGTTCGATGCATCAAGACAACTGGGACTGGATAGACGAACGAATGCAGTAACCTATACAAAGAACAGTAAACAGTTGGATTTATATCCCGATCTGCTTAAGAAAAATTACACATATTCGAATTGTATTTGAAAAGTCTCCAAATCTAATTTCAATGTTGATAAATAACAAACAGCATATGTTCTTGGAATAATTCACATTTATTACAGATCAATCAAATCTTTCATCGTCAACACGGCTTCTACCAATCCTGTAAAAACTGCTCGTGAAATTATACTATGACCAATATTGTATTCTTCGATGATATCGAGTTCAACCAGTTTCTGAATATTGAAGTAATCCAAACCATGACCGGCAACGACTCTCATCCCTGCAGTTTTAGTTAATTTAGCAGCTTTCTTTATTCTCTTCAATTCCGTATCGATCTCTTTTTTATTCTTCAGATTAGCATAATGTCCGGTATGTATTTCGACAGCATCGACCCTTAATTTATCTGCCATTTTTATCATATCCAGATCAGGTTCGATAAACACACTTACTTCGATCCCTGCTTCCTGTAATTCTTTGATCATTTCTTCATGATTGTAAGTAAGTTTCAAACCACCTTCGGTTGTCAGTTCTTCCCGCTTTTCAGGAACTAATGTAACTGTATCAGGTTTGATCGATTTCGCTATCGAAACCATTTCTTTGGTCGCAGCCATTTCCAGGTTCAGTTTCGTCTGCACGGTTTTTCTTAATAATTTCAGATCACGCAATTGAATATGTCTTCTATCTTCCCGCAGGTGAATGGTTATCTGATCTGCACCATTTTGTTCGGCAATCGCTGCCGCATAAACCGGTTCGGGTTTTATTCCTTTTCTTGCTTGTCTTAAAGTTGCGACATGATCGATATTTACACCAAGTTCAGCCATGATTTCTCCCTTTAATATTTAACACCGAATACACCGAAAATATATTCATTCTGGTAATTAATTAGAGTTTATCTATCCCTCTCGTTCCCAAACTCCTGTTTGGGATGAACTGTTCTAAAAACTCCGTTTCGAATAATAAGAGAGAATCTGAATAAAACAATGTTGTGTTCCCAAACCGGAGTTTGGGAACAAGAAAATGAGTCGGAGGTGAGTTTACTGATAAACACTAATTAAAAGCACTCATAAAAAATTTCAATATCCGCTTGCGAACGCAATTTTTTTACATATTTGATCAATTTCAATTCCCTGTCAATTTGTTGTAATCTTTTTCTTAAAGCTTCCTTAACTTCATCAAATTCAGCCTGTTTGGAATTTTTCTTATCTGTAACCATAATAATATGATATCCGAATTTTGTTTCGATCGGTTTACTGATCTCATTAACTCCCAATTGAAAAGCAACTTCTTCAAACTCTCTGACCATCTTACCTTTGGTGAAATAACCCAGGTCACCGGCATTGCAGCAGCTCGGACACTCGGAGCAGGATTCAGCTGCTGCATAGAAATCATTAACATCATTTATTGAATTGTAAATTTTCTCGATTTTATTTACACTTTCTCTGCTTTTACCTTTGATCAGGATATGCGAAGCTTTGACTTTTTCTCTGGTTATAAATGCTTCTTTGTTTTCCTTATAAATCTCCTGTAGTTTTTCTAAAGGAATATCTCCGGATGATGGGAAAAGATCACCGATAAATTTTCTGATCAAGAGTTCATTCACAATTTTATTTCGCAGAATTTCAGTTGTTAAATTTGTTCGCGAGAGCATTTCATTAAATTCATTTTCGGTTTTATATTTGAGCATAATATCCAGAAATTCACTATCGATCTCATCAGGAGAAATACTTATCTTGGATTCCCGAGCTTTCGTTAAAAGCAGGTAACCATCGATCAATTGCTCGAGAGCTCTTTCTCTGGCATTTGCATTCGCCTGCTGCAAGTGCATTTTATTCAGAACTCTCTCCAGTTCCGCATTAAATTCCTGCTCTGTAATTTCATAATCATCGACAGTTGCAATGATCATTTGCTCTCCCCGGTATTTACAAATTCTCGTATTAAATTAATGATTTCATAAAAGTTAATATCGTTTGTTTGTAATGTCAAATCAAAATCGATTTTTCGATACCAGGTAAGCTGTCTTTTGGCATAATTGCGCGTATTTTGTTTTACCAGGGCGATACAATCTTCCAGTTTTTTTTCTTTTCTGAAATAGGGAAAAAATTCTCGATACCCGACTGTTATCATTCCCGAATCATTTTCTTTGTAATTCATTTTCAGAAGATTTTGTATTTCTACCAAAAGACCTTTTCCTATCATCTTATCGACTCTATGATCGATCTTTTGATACAGTATCTCTCTTTTTTCCATGAGCAAGATATTGAAAACTCTGTATTTTTTTTCAGATTTCTGTTCCTTCCAGAATCGGGAAAGAGGTTTATCTGTAAATTCCCGTACTTCGATTGCCCGCAGCATTTTTTGAACATCATTTTTCTCGATCCGTTCAGCTGAATCTGGATCGATTTCCTGTAAATAATTATGAATATATTCGGAACCTTTCTCTTGTGCAATTTTTTCAAATTTACTCCGAATAGATTTTGGAATTTCCGGAATTTCCACCAATCCTTCGAGTAATGATTTGATATAGAATCCTGTTCCTCCAACAACGAGAGGAATTTTGTTTTTCTCAGACATTTCTGTGATGATCGTTGCTGAATCTTTAACAAACATTCCGGCATTGTATTCTTCATCCGGAAAAACGATGTCGATCAGATGATGCTCGATCAAATCCTGTTCTGCTTGGGTCGGTTTGGAAGTTCCGATATTCAGGAATTTATAAACCTGCCTGGAATCGGCAGAAATGATCTCTGTATTTAATTCTTGTGCAATTTTAAGAGCAAGATTACTTTTACCGACAGCGGTCGGACCTTGAATGATGATGAGGGGGATTCGGGGTGCGAGTTGCGAGGTGCGGGATTTAGAAATATGGTATTCTGATTTTTGGGATTTTGTCTTTTGCATTTTTATGTATTATTTGAAATTCTTAATTTGGATTTTGAATTTTTTAGAAATTAGAATTTCGGATTTAGAAATTCAATTTCCCTATCCCCAATTTCCTGTTTCCTTTCTCCTTTTCCCTTTTCCCTTATTACATCGTTCTCTTAAACTTTTTCTCAAATTCCGTTAAGGTCATTTTGATGATGAGCGGTCTGCCGTGCGGACAATAATATGGAACTTCACAAGCAAATAGATCGTTGATAAGTGCGAGCATTTCTTTTTTACTCATTTTCTTTCCGGCTTTGATCGCAGCTTTACAAGCAACAGATTTAGCGATGCTGTCTCGAAAATCTTCGGTCTCGGAGAATTCGTCTTCCAACTGTTTCAGTATTTCGATAAAAACATCTCCCCCATCCCAATTTTCCAGTTCGATCGGAATTTCTTCGATCACAACAGAATTCCCGCTGAAATTTTTGATAGAAAAACCGATCTCCCTGAAAATCTCGATATTTTTGGAAACGAGTTCGGGAACAAGCTGCTTGTAGATCGGAGGTATATCGATCACCAACGGAAAAAGTAGTTTCTGAGTTTGAGCCGGAGCACCGTGTGTTCGATGTAAGATTTTCTCATAAATAATTCTCTCGTGAGCAGCGTGTTGATCGATGATAAGCAGACCTTCTTCGATCTGGACGAAAATATAACTCTGATGTAACTGCCAGGGATTAATGACATCTTCTTCCGGTTTCAGATAGATATCTGCTTTTCTGGCTGCTTGTTCGATCTTTTCGTCATCTTCACTTTTTTTCTTGAACATATCCGGCTGATAGATTTGTGAAAGTTCTTTCTTGTATTGGGAAAATCTTTTTTTCTCTGTTTTCTTTTTGAAGATCTTTTTATCCAGATTTGATATTCTGCCTTCTCCAAGATTGGAAGTGAGTTTTGTTTTCAGTTGGGAAAATTTGTGTTCTTCATATTCCAGTAAAAGATCTGTTAAAGCGATTTTCACGAAATTATGCACTTTTCCCGGATCACCGAATCTGAGTTCCTGTTTAGCCGGATGCACATTAAAATCGACTTGTTCAGGCGATAATTCCAAAAATAAAATATAAGGTGGTGTTTTTCCCCGCTGGAAGATCCTCAATTTTTTGATAAAAGGTTCATAAGCAGTTTTGATGCTGTGAAAAATTATCCTGTCTTTGATGAATCTGCCGTTCACGAATAAATATTTGAAATCGAGAAATCCGCTCGCTTCTTCTTCCAATCCACTGATATAACCAGATAATGACATTCCTTCCTTCTGCATATCTATTTCGAGCATATCTTTTTTCAGGAAATCGCTGCCGAAAACTGCGGAAATCCTCTGCTTCCGGTTACCGATAACTGGATAGTTCAATTTTTCCCGATTATTAGAAACGAGTTTAAAATGGATTTGCGGATATAAAATCGATTGGTAATGAAGATAATTCAAAATGTGCTTAAACTCGACCTGATCTGATTTCAGAAATTTTTTACGAGCCGGAACATTACTGAAAAGTTTGCGCACGGAAATAGTTGTTCCTGCATTTGCCGAAGTTTTGGAAACATCCGTCAAACGACCGGAATCGAAATCGATTTTTGCAGCTATCTCGGAATCTTTTTCTCTTGTGATCATCGTTAAGCGACTGACGGAAGCAATACTGGGAAGTGCTTCACCGCGAAAACCGAGTGAAGAAATATTAAAGATATCGGTAACAGTTCTGATCTTGCTGGTCGCATGCCGTTCGAAACTGGTGAGAGCATCATCTTCGGACATTCCATTTCCATTATCGACAACCTGGATCAATTTTTTCCCGCCATTCTCGATGAAAACCGTAATTTTAGTTGCTCCTGCATCGATGGAATTTTCCACCAATTCCTTAACAACAGAAACCGGTCGCTCGATAACTTCACCGGCTGCGATCCTGTTCGCTACTTCTTCTGATAATATTTTTATTTTGTTCATATCCGTATCACAATCATTCCTGAATTGTGCTTTGCAGTTCGGAACTTGTTCCGAGAAAAGATATCACTTTTTTAAGTAGCCGAACGGAAGTTTGATACTACTATTTCTCAATAAAGACGATCAAATTATTTTTTCTCAAACAGGATTGTTTGAGTTACTTGTATCACAATTAATCCTGATCGCGCTAGTAGTTCGGAATCAGAACAAGTTCTGAACTACAATCCTCGAGTTACTTCACAAACCTCTCATCCGATTTGTGTTCATACGCTTTTTCAACTCTATTTTTTAACCAGCCGTATTTGATATTTTTGTCAATATCAAAACAATCGAATTCCGGAATGAATGGTTTAATATCGAGCAGCGGAGTTCCGTCGATTATATCTACATTGGAAATATGTAAAATGTTCTTCTCGATCTTATCCAATCGCACGATCGATAAACCGATCTGATTCGGTCGTTTCGGAGCTCGGGTCGCAAAAACTCCGTGAATTTCATCTTCGAGAAAAGGTTGAACTTGAAGTTTATATTCCTTCGATAAATGAAAATGATATAAAAGGATAATATGCGAAAAACAGTCCAAATCCCGTAATCCTTCCTGAAATTCCGGGAAGATTTCGATAGTTCCTTTTATCCCTTTTGCTCCGATTGGCTGGATGGGCATTCCTTTTGGTTGTTCAAACGGGGAATGGATGGTGCCGATTGGTTTTAGTTGAGTTCTCATTATAAAATGATATCGAGCAGCGAAAACTTTGATTATCTTAAATAATTATAATAAAAAATCTCAAAACTACCTATTTTTGAAAAATTTATTGAGAAATTATGTTCATCGGTTTTTGATATTTTTACGCTGTCTATTCCAATTTTCTTCAGTTTATTATATGTTAATAATTCCCCTTCTTTCAAATCTAAAACCGTTCTTAATAACCATTGGGATAGTGCTTTATTTGGATTTGTCATAATTGCTTTTCCATTTGCTTGACAAATTGAAGCATTAAATATTTCATCTGAAGGTAAATGTAAATTAAATGGAAGATGTCTTTTTGGAAAAAATACAGGGAATTTTTTATGAATAATTATTGGAACAGAAAGATAAACTTCTCCGATATTACGTTTTCGACCACCGGCATTCCATTGATTTAATCCACTTTTTTGTGATACTACTTTTTTAATCGAATTACTTAATCTTAATGAATACAAAGGTAAAATCACATAATCTATACCTGGAATTTCTTTTTGTAAATCAGGTTTGATAAACTGATTATATAGTTCGAGTATTAAATTAAATGGATCATCGATTATTTCAATATAAGTTTCGAAAGTTTTAGATGGTGTATAAAACCTCTTATATAAGGTACTCTTTGAAAAATTAAAAGAATATTCATTATTTTTATCTGAAAAATGAAAAGTTTTTTTAATCTCAGAATTTATCTTAATTGAATTAATATCGATAAAATCGTAATTAGTATTAAAAATCTGAATTACTTTTTTCTTCCTCGCAATACAATGATAGAAACTGTTATGGATATTATAGACTTTGTTAGCAAAATGAATTCTTTCATTTCGTAAATTTGAAATAAATTCAGATAACTCTAATCCTTTCAGTCTATTTATATCGGTACTAAACCTATTAAATTCAGCAATTTTTTCAAATGATTTTCCGGAAGAAACAAAAGTTTTAATTCCGAAACCATAATCTGATATTTTGGCATCATAAGCCAGGTCTTTTCTTGATAAATTCTTTGCATTAAATATCAGACAGAATAAGTTTTCAGCAATTCGATAATGTAGAAAAGGAATATCTGAACTACTTGCTAAACGAGATAATGAACAAATCGATTTAAGATATTTCTCGTATTCACTGCTTTGTTTTGAAGTAAATATTTGTAATAAATCCATTTATTTTCTTCTTAATACGATTAGATGTTCGGTTTTGATTCTTTCATCTTTATTTTTAGATGCGGGATTGATCTTTGATCGAAATAATACTCGCGAGATGATTTTATCAATATAAGTGATTTCGTGTTTCCAACCGACATTCTCTAGATGTTCTAATATTATATTATCTAAAGGGATAGGAGTTGTTCTGATTTTTGCCGGACCAACAAAAATGAACATATATTCATTAATTTTATCGCTTAATTCTTGAAATCTTCCTAAAATAGCGTTAAAATATCTTTGATAAAGTTTTCTTAGATGAGATTCATTAATATTTTCTAAATAATCAAAATATGTTTTAGATTGAATTTCAATATTAGGAACAGAACAGTATGGAATTTCATGCTTGCTTAGTTTTTTTATATAATTCTCTTTACATCCAAGAAAATACAATTCCATTTTTGTTGATCTGATGTATTCCTGAGCTTGAAGATAAGGAGGTGAAGTAATCAGAATATCAATGTTTGATTTCAGACTATTTTTATAAATATCATTACCTGAAATTATTTTGGAAGCAACATCTTGGGGATAAAGTTTACTATATTGAAGTCGTTTAAATAAAAACTTATTTATTTGATCGACGAACATATTAAAAAAACTGTGTTGCCAATTGTTTTTAAGCAAATTATCTATTTTCGCTTTTGCAAACTTCGAACTATATAATTTGTGAGTTTTCTCATCACTAAAGGAAAAATATCGAGTAGTTTTTAATAATGGAATCAGGAGGATATATTTTAATTCGTCATCGAGGGAATGCACATAACCCCAAGTTTTAAAAATTTGTTCTAAAAATTCTTCCGGAAACCAATAATTCAGATTTGACCAATCAGGAATAAATTGTTGTCGGCAATTGTGAATATCATTAATGATCTGGGGTATATTGACATTAAGCGTTTTTTTTATCGCTGCTTTATGGATTACATCAAGCATTGGATTCAAATCCCACATTTCATAATCGAAACCATAAATCCTTGATACTAATCCGACTGTTCCCGAACCTGCAAAAGGATCAAAAACTGTCATATTTTCCCTGCCATAATTCTTTAAAATGAATGATATGATTTGAGGGATAAATTTTGCGGGATATTTATAGATGGAAAATGCTCCGTAAGTTGTTGTTGGAATATCTTTGTTTTCGTTTCTGAAAATTATATTTTTCTTTATCATTTATCAAAAAAAAACTAACCATCCAGGAACTGATGGATGGTAAGTTTATAATTCATCTACTTCTCAGCCAACTTCAGATAAAAAGCCAATCTTTCTTTGGCATAATTCTCAAATTCTCTCCTGAAATTCTCGACTTTATCAGGGAAAGTCTGTTTAAGCGAAGTATATCGTTTCTCACCTTCGAGGAAATCTCCAACCGGAATGGTCGGTTTTCTCGAGTCGAGAATGAACGGATTCTTATCTTCTTTTTTCAATTCGGGATTGAAACGATATAACATCCAATATCCGGAATCGACTGCTTTTTTCTCTTCCTTCTGGGTCAGTTTCATATCGATACCATGATTAATACACGGAGCATAAGCAATGACGATCGCCGGTCCATCGTACGCTTCTGCTTCACGGATCGCTTTCAGAGCCTGGACTTTGTTCGCACCCATCGAAATGCAGGCAACATAAACATAGCCGTAACTCATCATCATCAAACCGAGGTCTTTTTTAACCGTATCTTTCCCGGATTCTGCGAATTTTGCGACAGAACCGAGTGGAGTCGCTTTCGAGGCTTGTCCTCCCGTATTGGAATAAACTTCCGTGTCCATCACCAGGATATTCATATTTCTGCCGGAAGCCATGACATGATCGAGTCCGCCGTATCCGATATCATAAGCCCAACCATCACCGCCAAAAGACCAGACAGATTTCGGAATGAAATAATTTTGTAATTCCTTGAGCTTGAAAAGAACCTTCTTCCGCTCATCATTAACGCAGACTTTGATGGCAAACGGAATCATTTCTTTGAGTTTTTTTGTGTTTTCCTTCATCTCCGGACCTGTTGAATTCCAGTTCTCAACCGCATATTCGAGAGCTTTGATAAATGCTTTGATCCCGTTAGCAACTTCCAAAGCTGCTCCACCTTTTGCTTCCGCTTCTTTGATCATTTTCTTGAAATCATCTGATCTTCCATCCGAGATCAGGCGCTGCACTGCTGTTAAAAGTTGTCTGCGATTGGAATCGACAGCCAAACGCATCCCGAAACCATATTCGGCATTATCCTCGAAAAGCGAATTTGCCCAGGTCGGACCGAAACCGTCTTTGTTCTTACAATACGGAATTGTGGGGAAAGTTCCGCCCCAGATAGAGGAACAACCTGTTGCATTAGCAACGATCATCCTGTCTCCAAAAAGTTGAGTGATCAATTTCACATAAGGAGTTTCTCCGCAACCCGCGCATGCACCGGAAAACTCCATCAAAGGTTGTTTAAATTGGCTTCCTTTCACAGTTGTTTCCAAATTACTTCCCAGAACATCGTCGGGCAATAAATCGAAGAAAAGAGTGTTTTCTGCTTCGCCTTTTTTCCTCTCCTCCATAATTGTTTTCATTTCCAGAGCCTGTTTCGGACATTCGCGCACACAATTCTCACAACCCTGACAATCCTCGATATAGACCTGTATCTTATATCTGAAATCGTCTTTATCTTTGCCCATCGCAGGAATTGTTTTGAATGTTTTGGGAGCATCCTGCAAATCTTTTTCTCTAATCAGTTTAGGACGAACAGCAGCGTGCGGACAAACAATTGCACATTGATTACATTGGATACAATTCTCTGAGATCCAGTGCGGAACAAAGGGAGCAACTCCTCTTTTTTCCAGTTTAGTCGTACCGGAAGGAACAAAACCGTCGAAAGGCATCTGGGAAACCGGGATATCGTCACCTTTTTCGCGCATAATTATTTCAATCACATTTTTGGAAAAATCATCTGCATCGTCCGGAATGAGTTTTTTCATTTCAGCATGTTTTTCGGGTAGTATTTTTGGAACGGGAATTTCAATGAGAGCTGCGTTAGTCATATCAACTGCTTTCCAATTCATTTCCACAACTTCCCGACCTTTTTTCCCGAAATCCTTCTCGATCGCTTTTTTGATCATCTTAATTGCCTCTTCCCTGTCGAGAACTCCGGAAATCAGGAAAAATGCTGTCTGCATAACCGTATTGATACGATTTTCCAAACCTACTTCATTAGCGATCTTCAAAGCATTGATATTATACAATTTTACTTTCTTATCGATGATGGTTTTCTGCATTTTCTGCGTCAGATTCTCAAAAACAAAATCACCGACCCAATGCGAATTCAAGAGGAAAACTCCGTTCTCTTTGATTCCTTCCAGAATGTCATAACGACCGATAAATGCCTGGTTATGACAACCGATAAAATCAGCATTTGTTACCAGGTAGGCGGATTGGATATTCTCCTTTCCGAATCGTAAATGACTGCGCGTAATGCCACCCGATTTTTTGGAATCATACTGGAAATAACCTTGAACAAACATCTCCGTGTTATCACCGATGATCTTGATCGAATTCTTGTTCGCGCCGACAGTTCCATCCGAACCGAGTCCCCAGAATTTACAGCTGATCGTTCCTTTGGGAGTCGAGTCGATATTTTCCGTAACCGGTAAAGATTTGAAGGAAACATCATCTTCGATCCCGACCGTGAAATTATGAGAACATTTTCCTTCGAGATGATCGTAAACCGCTTTCACCATCGAGGGTGTGAATTCTTTCGAGGAAAGTCCGTATCGACCACCGATGATAGTCAGATCTTTCCTGTCTTTGAGAGCCGCGACAACATCGAGATAAAGAGGTTCTCCGATAGAACCGCATTCTTTGGTTCGATCCAGAACTGCGATTTTCTTTACGGAAAAAGGAATAGCATTGATAAAAGCAGAAACCGAAAACGGACGGAATAATCTTACTTTGATCAAACCTAATTTCTCACCTTTTTTATTAAGATGATTGATCGTTTCCTCGATGGTCTCTACTCCGCTTCCCATGGCAATTATTATTTTTTCAGCATCCGCAGCTCCGAAATAATCGAAAAGGTGATACTGTCTGCCGGTTATTTCCGCAACTTTATCCATATATTCCTGCACGATTTCGGGAGTTGCATCATAATATCTATTTACTGTTTCCCTGCCCTGGAAATAAACATCCGGATTTTGTGCTCCGACTTTTACCTGCGGATTTTCCGGATTCATAGCACGCGAGCGAAAATCCTCCACATATTTCATCTCAACCAGATCGGAAATAGTTTCATAATCTATCATATCGATTTTCTGGATTTCATGAGAATTTCTGAAACCATCGAAAAAATTCAAAAAAGGAACTTTGGATTTGAGTGTTGCCAGATGAGAAACAATTGCCAGATCGATAATTTCCTGGATAGAACTCTTCGCCATCAAACCGAAACCCGTATTCCTGGCTGACATCACATCGGAATGATCTCCGAAAATGGAGAGCGACTGCACTGCCAGAGATCGAGCCGAAACATGGAAAACTGTCGGCAGCATTTCTCCGGCAATTTTATGCATATTGGGTAGCATTAACATCAAACCTTGCGAGGCTGTAAAAGTCGTTGTAAAAGCTCCCGCTGAAAGCGAACCGTGAACCGCTCCGGCAGCTCCTGCTTCAGACTGCATTTCAATCACATCTACAGGTTGCCCGTAGATATTTTTCTTGTCATTAGCAGCCCACAAATCGGCAAGTTCACCCATTCCGGAAGATGGGGTGATTGGATATATTGCGGCTACATCGCTAAAAGCATAAGCAATATGAGTAGCTGCGGTATTTCCATCGATTGTTTTTTTAATAAAATCCTTTTTCATTTTCTTACCTCTTATTTCATCTGATTTTGTTCAAAAAATTTATTGTCGGATTTATCGTCAACTTTTAAAGAACATTACTTTATAGAAGAATTAAACTTGAACAATAATGAAATTAACGATGAGGAAATATTTATTCAATGTTATTAGGATTTTTTATATTGAACTTAAATATCGAAATTCCAAAAGGGAAATAAATAAGTTTTTCCATTGACTATATTTTAAACCGAATTTAAAAGTGTCCTCGTTTTATAAAGAGAGAAATATGATGAGATATTTATTTGATTTTGACTTTTCCAGTATTCATTACAAGTTCTTAAATATTCAACTCTCACTGCCCCCCCCCATTCTGCGTAATTGCCTATAAATCAGTAAGTTACGAATTCAATAAAACTTCAACCGGAACAGACAGATCGCACGACTTTGCACGAAATACTATTAATGGATTGGTTAAATTCAAATTCGGTTGAGATGGTTTTTCTTTATTGCGGTTTTGTCGAATATCTGTTTCGTATGAAGGAAAAAAAAAAAACTAAAAAAAGGAGTTTATGATGTATAAATTTATTTTACTCGTAATGCTGACATTAAGCATTACTTTTGCTAATACCGAAACACGAACTGTAGGTCCCGGACAGGACTATGCTACTATTCAAGCAGCAATAAACGCTGCAAACGATGGTGATTTTATCATTGTTTATGCATATCCGTTCGATGATTATGATGCTATCCATTTTTTAGGAAAAGACATCACTGTATCCGGTGTGGCAAATGTTACCATCGATGGAGGAACTTCGTCAGTAGTTGTTAATATGATCAATGCCGAAGGTGCTACCCTAGAGAATTTCACAATAACCGGATCATCATCAGCGACCGGAGTCTTGTGTTCATATATCTCATATCAACAAATAATGTACAACACTATCGAAGATGTAGAAATCGGCATCGAAGTTGTCGATTGTTCTCATATTTATATCGAGAACAATAAGCTGATCGATAATGGTATCGGGTGCAAATTAGATGATGTTTATCCCGTATCCGACCAGCCTAATGTGAATGTAAATGATTTTTCAGGAAATGGAATTGGAATTTATATTGAAAATACTTCTACTGCTTATCTAATAGGAAATATCTTTTTTGAAAATCCAACTGCTATTTCCATGTCAGATATAAATGGTTTAAATGTTTACCTCGACAGATGCACTATAAGTGACAACTTTACGGGCATCGATCTTGGTAATAATGCAGTTGTAACAATTGAAAATTCCATTATCTGGGATAATACTTATAGCATCTTTGATACTGCTTATGAACTGGATATTACCTATTCCTGTTTCGAAGGAGCGCTTGCAGGCAGCGGCAACATCAACGAAAATCCCAAATTCTGCCTGGAAGAAGGATATGAATATCACCTTTACGAAGGCAGCCCCTGTATCGATACCGGAGATCCTACCATGTCAGACGAAGATGATACTTGTATCGATATGGGCTGTTATCCAACTACATTCGAATTAAAACCGATAAATGGCGGTATATGGAACTGGGATTCCTTTCCGAGACTGCAAAGAGAGAACAATGATCCGTTCAATGCTCCCGACCTGCTGGCTGTGATGCTGCCTTACCTGCCGGAATTGATTCTGCAATATAATTTTGGAGATGTATTAACTTACAGTTATCAAAATGGTTGGATTCCAATAGAAGGTTATCCAATCTTTTCTGATAGAGGTTACAAACTCAAACCCGGAGAGGACGGATTTTTCTATCTTCCGGAACCAGGCAGCAGACTCGCGGCAGACCATTCAAAAACACTGATTCCGGGTGCGGGCAACTGGGTAGGTTACTGGCTGCCTTTTACCCAGAAATGGGAAGATGCTCTCGGAGGTCAATTAGATCATATTAAATCTATTAAAGCGGAAAACTGGTATCTTTATAAAGAACACGGGCATTGGTATGGAGATAGTTCCGGAACAGCCGCTGAATATACTTTTATCTATGGAGAGAGCTACATCATCGAAGTCTCCGAGCAATTCGACCTGCGCTGGTATGAGAGCGGGAACAGATCGGAAGGTTATGAGAAACCGGAAACCGAATATTACACTTATGAAGATAAACCCAATTATGAAATGATCGAGATCGAATCCATCGAGAACGGAGACGATATCCTCGAGATCGGGATCTTCCAGGATGATGTCTGCGTTGGTGCCAGCAAAGTCGAGGAATATCCCGTGAGCCTGATGGCTTATACGGATGCTGTGAACCGTAATGATGAATTGAGTTTCGAACTGTATTCCGGCAGGTCTGCCAATCAAAGTATTAAAACAGTTCTGAAGTATAATTTCGATACCGGGGAATATGAAAGCACTATTCTTCATCCTTTTGAAAGTGAATTCTCTTTGGTCAAATTAGTTCGTTATGATATTGATCTTCCGGAAGGAGATGCCGACTTGAGACTTTCCAATTATCCCAATCCTTTTACCAATATCACCACCATTTCGTATTCCTTGCCTGAAAACACCAGAACAGACCTCTCGATCTATAATCTCAAAGGTCAAAAGGTCAAAACCATGGCAGCAGGAGAGATAACACAAGGAGAACAGCAGATAACCTGGGACGGAACAGACGAAAACAATAAATCCCTTACCAGCGGGATTTATATGTACCGGTTGGAAACTCCCGGAAAAGTCCTGAACAAGAAAATGATCCTGATAAGATAAATCGATGTTGAAGGCGACAATGCGCATTGTCGCCTTCGATTAAAATCGGAACACTTTATGACCGTGTCCGGCTGCTGACCGAAGGTTGTTGAACTTCTTGCTTTTCTAAACCTTCGCAAGGTTTGAAATAACTTAACAAGTTTCAAAAAACTTGTGAAGTTTTAGGTTCATTCATTTTAGACTTGTTAAGTCTCAAAGACTTCACAAGATCAATGAAAAGGAAACATTATGAAATCAATATATATATTAATAGTGTTTGTTTTTGTTCGTTTTTGTTCGCTGTTAAATTCTATAATCATCGAAGTTAAACAAGACGGTACCGGTGATTATACCGTCATTCAGACGGCGATCGATAATTGTTCCGTAAATGACACCATCAGGGTCTATCCGGGTATTTATTTTGAAAATCTACTTATCGAAGGATCGCTTTCGCTCGTTTCCAATTATGAATTTACCGGTAATGAAGAAGATATTGCCGCCACGATCCTGGATGGAAATTTTCAAAGCAGTGTGATCCGCCTGCTCGGAGAAGAAACTAGTTATATCGATGTTTATATCTGCGGATTTATTATCCAGCATGGAACAGGTAGTTATCATTATGAAACACCAAAAAAAGCCGGAGGGGGAATTAATTCACGCTATGTTTACCTGGAGCTAAGAAGAAATATGATCAAAAATAACAGAACTTATTATGGTGGTGGATTAGATGCACTTAATTCACAAATATTAATGAAAGGAAATACTTTCACAAAAAATCATGCATATTCTTCTGGAGGAGCAATTCTTATATCTTATTTTTCAGATATTACTTTTGATCCGGTGGAATTAAATAATATTTACTTAAATTACGCAGGAAAAGGAGAGGATATTTATCGTGGCTTTAACTGCCCTTTCATTCATGTGATTGTTGATACCTTCACACTAATAGATCCTGATTTTTATTTTGTTTATGCTGGTAACGAATTCTGTCATTATCAACCGAATGATGTCTTTTATGATATTCAGCATGCAAAAATCGAGCAGGTCGAGCCTGACTTATATGTTTCCACAGACGGAGATGACAATAACAGTGGTTTGAGCCCGGATGAACCTTTACAGAACATTCATTATGCATTATTGAAAATCAAAGCAGATAGTCTTCATCCAAGAACAGTCTATGTAGCAGACGGTTTATATTCTCCCAGTTTGAACAATCAATATTTTCCGCTGCACATGAAAAGTTATGTCTCTGTTATTGGGGAATCGAGAGATAATACAATCCTGGATGCGGAAAACGGTTTAAGACATATTTATGCTCAAGATGTAATCGAAGAAGAAGAATTCCTGCAAGAAAATTACGATATAAAGAATTTCAAAATGATAAATGATTACTATGTTTCCTCCATCTGGATTGCTGGTAACAATAATATTTACCTGGAAAATATTGAAATAGCAAATAGTGTAATTCACTCCACTTCTTCTATCAAATCATATTATACTCCTATCGAAATGCATAATATATATATTCATGACATCCAGGGTGGAAGAGCATGTTTTATTAGCGGAGCAAACGGCTCTACGGTCAATCTCTCAAATTTTAAGATAGATAATAATTCACCCTCTGCTGATCCGGAATGTCCGTTAGGAACCGGTTTCTGGATAGACAGAAATCTTATGTCCCAACTCGATTATACTGTAAATATAATCAATACTCAAATAACCAATAATGTAAACCAGGGTACAGACTGGCCGAATCCTGAAAGTGCTATAAGAGTATTAGATTTTGCAGATGTAAATCTTATTAACAGCACCATCGGGAATAATGAGAGTTATTCAGGTGGAGGGGTGGTTGTAGAGTACGAATCTGAGCTTCATATTTACAATTCCATTTTATACGGAGATAACCCGAGGGAAATTGTACTCGACGGCTATAATAATCATGTTAATACTCTATCCGTGCAGAACTCTCTTATCAATGGCGGTTATGAAGGTATTCTGAGTATCGGTTATAACAATATTTACTGGGATGACGAAACCAACCTGGATGAAGATCCTCTTTTCAATTCTTTCGGGAACTATCCTTTTGCTCTCTCCGAACTATCTCCCTGCATCGACGGCGGAACGCTCGACCTGCCGGAAGGAGTAGAACCGCCTGCTTTTGATCTTGCCGGCAATCCGCGTGTCTGCGGTTCTGCAATCGATATGGGAGCGTATGAGTTCCAGGATATTGCGGCTCCCATAAACTTAACGGTCGATTCCTCAACCGGAAGCATTTCCTGGTCGATCCCGGAAGGTAATTACCCGACCGAATATTACATTTATCTCGATGAAGTTTTACTTGTTGCTGTCAACAGCGATGTATTCGAATACACTTTTTGGGGATTAATAGACGATCAGTCTTACCTTGCCGGGATTTCCGCAGTTTATGATGTAGATGAAACCGCAATCATCAGTGCTGAATTCATTTATGATCCTGTTTCCGTAAGCGAAGATCAATTACCCGTGCTCGATCCTGTTATTTCTATATTTCCCAACCCATTCAAAACTTATACAAAAATGAAATTTGCATTAAAGAAAGAAGGTCATCTTGTTGTCGAGATCTATAATGTGAAAGGACAGAAAGTCAGGAAATTGATGGATGTGCAGACAGTTCCCGGTAAATTTGAATGTATCTGGCGCGGGAAAGATGAGAACGATAAAAAAGTCTCTTCCGGAACTTATTTCTATAAATTGATCATCAATGAGGAAGAAAGAGCTTGCCGGAGAATAACATTTATCAAGTAACACAATCAAATCTGATTGTGAAAAGCAGCCGGATTCGATAAATTTTACTTATCGGGAGGATCGGAATTACAACGAATCTGAGATTCCTGAACAACTCATACGAGATTTTCCGAATTACTTTAATAACTACAATCAAAATAAATCGAACAAATTTCCATATTCCCTTGAAAACAAATGAAATAGAACCGTTATCCAACCTAAAAAACTCTAACATCAAAGAAATAAAATTTCCTTGACGGATTTTATCCGACAATTGAAAAGACAGCCAAAAAAATATTGGTTAAAAGGTTTTTTCCAATAAAAATTTGAAAGGAGTAATAGTGTTAGACTTAATTTCCTTAAAAGTCAAATGTCCAAACTGTCATACTTCCCTGATGGATGAGCAAAATCCCATAGATAACGAACCGGGCGTGAAACTGAAAATCAGTATTAATGATAAGATAGGAACGATCTGGCTTAGTTCGATCTACGGCAGTTATAATTTTCATTCCGATATAGAAATACCGGAAGATAAAACCGGAATATTCGCATGTCCGCATTGTGAAACAAAGATCATCAGCGAAAAAAAATGTGAGGTCTGTTCTTCTCCCTTAATTCATTTGAATCTGCTCGACGGCGGAAAAGTCAATTTTTGTTCAAAAGCAGGATGTAAGAATCATTCCGTCGAATTCCAGGATCTGAAAACTGCTTTAGGTCACATTTATGAAGATTTTTCTTATCACGGAAGCCGCACGAAAAACATCAAGATCAAAAAAAATCCGGAACAGAAACGGAAGGAGCAATTAAAAAAAGATGACCGGGAAACAATCGACTCCGGAACTTTTCTGCAATCATTTTGTCCGCACTGCAAAAAATCTCTGATCGAAAATAATATGCTCAAATTCAAGATCGAAAAAAACGACAAAGAATCCGGTTATCTTTTATTGAGCCCTTATTTGAATATTTTCACGCACAAATCAACGATCAGGCTGCCGGAGAAAAAAGCAGTGAAACAGATAAAATGCCGGTATTGTGATAAAAGTCTATTGGTGAAAGATAAAAAGTGTCCGAAATGCGATTCCGAAGTCGCAAAAATTGCCGTTGCTGCCATGTCCAAAATGATCGATTTTTATATTTGTTCCAAAAAAGGATGTACCTGGCATGGTTTGAGTGATGAAGATTTCAAATATATAATTTTCGAAGACAGTGAGGAATGGTAATATGTTCGAGATTCTGCAGAAACAGGAAATGGCAAAAGGTACGATCGTACGCTTTGATATCAATGCTCCCAAGATCGCCAAAAAGATCAAACCGGGTCAGTTCGTGATCATTCGTGTCAATGAAACCGGCGAAAGAATTCCTCTGACTGTTGCGGATGTAGATCCTTTCAGCGGTTCGCTTACGATCATTTTCCAGGTCGTCGGGAAAAGTACTGCTTTAATGCGCTCCTTGAAAACCGGAGATTTCTTTAAGGATGTGGTTGGACCTCTTGGCAAACCTGCTCATATTGAAAAGCTGGGAACGGTCATCGTTGTGGGAGGAGGAACCGGGATCGCGATTCTTCATCATATCACCAAAGCGATGAAAGATGCAGGAAATTTCGTGATCGGGATCATCGGAGCAAGAGAAAAAGGAATGCTCATCCTCGAAGAAGAAATGAGATCTTTGTGTGACGAGATTGTCATCACAACAGATGACGGAAGTTACGGACAGCAAGGATTCGTTACGCAGCCCCTGGAAAAATACCTGGATGAACGGCATGATATCAAGGAAGTCTATGCAATCGGTCCGATCGTGATGATGAAAAATGTCTGTAATTTAACTAACAAATTCGGGATAAAAACAATGGTCAGTTTGAATCCGATCATGGTTGACGGTACCGGGATGTGCGGCTGCTGCCGCGTTACGATCGGAAACAAGACAAAATTCTGCTGCGTGGACGGACCGGATTTTGAAGCCAAAAATATCGATTTTGACGAACTGGAAAAACGGAACTCGATGTATCTCAAAGAAGAGAAAGATGCTCTGCTTTTCTCCATAAAATAAGGATAAATTATGCTGGATTATGATGTTAAATATCTGCGTTATAAGACTTTTCTGAATACTTATTGTCCGCACTGCAATAATAGTTTTAATGTAAAAAAAGACGATCAGGAATTACTTGTTTTCAAAGCAAAATTCAAGAACCGGGAGATCGATCTTCTGATGAGTCCCTATCTCGATGTTTTCGAGGTCGAAGCATCGGTTCCTCTCAAAGAAGGTGATGAATTATCGGATTTGATATGTCCGCATTGCGGGAAAAGTCTGGTCACTGATGAGAGGAAATGCGAGGAATGTCAGACAAAAGTTGCGAAAATAGTTATAACTGCTTATTCAAAAATAATTCCGTTCTATATTTGTTTAAAATACGGATGTGAATGGCATGGTTTGACAAAAGCGGATGAGAGAAGGATCAAACTGAAAATTCCACGCCAGGAAATGCCGGAACAGGATCAGAAATTGCGCATTCATAATTTTATGGAAGTGCCTTACGGATTAACAACCGAATTAGCATTATTGGAAGCAGGAAGATGTCTGCAATGTAAAAATCCGAAATGCGTGGAAGGTTGTCCTGTTAATATCGATATTCCCGGATTTATTCAGCTCATCTGTGATGAGAAATTTGATGAATCTGCCAAAAAGATCAAGGAAAGAAATGTTCTGCCTGCTGTATGCGGAAGAGTCTGTCCCCAGGAAGACCAATGTGAAAAATTATGCATCCTGGGAATTCGAGAAAAACCCGTAGCCATCGGTAACCTGGAAAGATTTGCCGCCGACTTTGAACGCAAAATGGACCTGGTGAAAATTCCTCTTATAAAAACAAAAAGGAATAAAAGAATTGCCGTGATCGGCTCCGGTCCGGGCGGGATAACTGTTGCCGCTGACCTGACCTTACTCGGTTATGCGGTTACTATCTTTGAAGCATTACATCAGCCGGGAGGAGTGCTGGTTTATGGAATTCCCGAATTCAGGCTGCCGAAATCCATCGTTAATTTCGAGATCGATTATTTGAAGAGACTCGGCTGTAAGATCGAATTGAACCAGGTCATCGGAAATATTCACACCATAGACGAACTCCTGGAAAATTTCGATGCTGTTTATATTGGAGTCGGAGCAGGTTTGCCCTGGTTCATGAACATTCCCGGGGAAAATTTATGTAATGTTTTCTCTGCCAATGAATACCTGACCCGGATCAACCTGATGAAAGCATACAAATTCCCGGAATACGATACACCTATCCCTGCCGGAGATAAAGTTGCCGTGATCGGAGGTGGAAATGTTGCTATGGATTGCGCGCGCAATGCTCTCCGCACCGGTGCAAAAGAAGTTACCATAGTTTATCGACGTTCCCGCATTGAAATGCCTGCCAGGAATGAAGAAATTCACCATGCGGAAGAAGAGGGAGTAAAATTCAAACTGCTCACCAACCCGGTAAAATATATTGGAACAGACCAGAACTGGGTCAAGGGAATGGAATGTGTGCGTATGAAATTAGGTGAACCTGATGATTCCGGGAGAAGAAGACCGGTCGTGATCGAAGGTTCTAATTTCTACCAGGAATGTAATATTGTGATCGTTGCTATCGGGAACGGACCGAATCCCATTATCTTTGATTCGACGCCGGACCTGAAAAGGAATAAATGGGGCTATATCGAAGTGAATCCCGAGACAATGGAAACCTCGAAGGAATTTGTCTATGCCGGAGGAGATATCGTAACCGGAGCAGCAACCGTTATCCTGGCTATGGGTGCGGGACGGACGGCGGCTAATGCTATTCATGAGAAGTTGAAGTAGTGAACCGGTAACCCCATCGTCCCGATGGGAAAGTTGAAGTAGTTAAGTAGTTGAACAGGTTGAACTAGTGTCAAGTCAATCCTCAATTGACGGATAAAGTCTTTTTAATTTGATCCTT
>CAZFPK010000027.1:0-39195 GCA_964521025.1 uncultured Candidatus Cloacimonadota bacterium
GGTTTGTAAATTAATCCAATATAAAGAATCCTTTATTAATGCGGGTTTATATGATATGAGATGGTATTTTTGGGAAGTAACTGTTAAACTCAAGATAAAAAATATGCTCTTAAAATCGAGATATGGAACTTATATTTTGATGAAATCTCAATATAACAACTCATTTTTTTTTCGATGGTATGGATGGGTTAAAGTTTGAGATTTAATATTTGTGATTTATTTGAATTTTAATCTGTATCTGGGAATTTATTCGAAATTAGAAATTCTCTAATACTTTTTTCAACTCTTGCTTTAGTTTTGCTGGTTTTATTTCTTTCATACATCTGAAATGCTTTTTCGGACATTTCTCTCCACCGTGTAGAGAACAGGGCTGGCAGGGAAGGTCTGCTTTTAAAATGATTGCTTTTTCATTCAAAGGAGCAAAACCGAGTTTGGGATGAGTTGCTCCGAAGATCGCAATTTGCGGTATTTTGAGAGCAGCAGCAATGTGCATTGGTCCGCTGTCGTTGGAGATGATCACATCACATTGATCGATGGCAGAAATGAGTTGGGATATACTCAATTTTCCACAAAGATCGACAAGTTCAGTTTTCGTTTGTTTCTGTAATTCATCAAAAAGATTTCTTTCCGATTTCGAACCGAGAATAATGAATTCACATTTCCATTCTGCCGGAATTGAATCAATGAATTCAGTGAATTTCTCGATGGGATATTGTTTTGTTTGATGGATCGCTCCGGGGAAGATGGCGATTTTTTTATATGACTTTAAATTTAACAAATTTCCCAAATCTGTGAAGCTTTCTTTGTCCGGCTTCAATTCAGGAAATGGAAATTCTTTTTCAATTCCCAATTTCCGCAAAGCAGAAAAATAAAGATCGATAGTCGAAGTAATTTCTTCTTCTGTAAGTTTTCTGATTATCAGCCATCTCAGAAAATGTTTTTTATTATAAGTTACTGTTTTTTTTGCATTTATTATTTTTTTGATTAGGAAAGTATTCAGTTTGGAATGAAGATCGATGACAATATCGTATCTATTTCGGAAACTTACCAAATTTCCGAAATTTGTGAAGTTTTCCTTTCTCCACACCAAAATATTATTCACACCACCGAAAGCATTTACCAGATCGATAAATTGCTTTTTCGTATAAAAATCGATTTGAGAATCTGGATAAATTTCTCGAAGGATTTTCGTAACCGGTTGCGTAAGAACAATATCTCCAAGCGAACTTAAACGGATGATGAGGATTTTCATAATTTTGTAAAGTCTCGTTTAACAAATTTCACTGTTTGTGTAAAACCTCATTTAACAACTTCTACTCTTTTTGTAAAAGTTCATTTAACAAATTGCGATAATATTGGAAAGATTGTTTAAACAAATATCAATTTCTTCGTGCATTCTTTGTGTTCTTCGTGGCAAAATCTTTCATCGTTTAGTTCAGACTCTTAAGAATATTAGGAATTTGCTTGAGAGCTTCCTCAATTTTGGAAACATCTTTCCCGCCTGCCATTGCCATATCAGGTCTGCCGCCGCCTTTTCCACCAACGATTTCAGCTAACATGCCGGCAATTTTTCCGGCGTGATATTTATTTTTCAGGTTTTTGGTCACAATCGTTAGAATCGATACTTTTCCATTCATTTCAGTGATTAGAACTCCAATCCCGGATTTTAGTTTGTCTCGCAGTTGATCGCCGATTTGTCGCATTTCATTGGGATTGGAAACTTTGATCTCTGCAGCCACAACCTTTATATCATTAATGAGATAAGCATTTTGAACCATTTCATCCAATTTACTTCCGGAAGATTTTAAACGAAATCCCCTGATCTTCAAATGCAGTTCTTTATTTTCGGAAATGATCTTCTTCATTTTTTCCATAACTTTGAACTGCGGAGTGTTCAAAAACCTGCCGATCTCATCGAATTCATCTTCCATCACTTTTACATAATTTTCTGCTCTTTCTCCGGTTATGGCTTCGATCCTGCGAATTCCAGCTGCAATCGAGGATTCGGAAGTTATCTTGAAAAACCCAATCTCACCCGTAAAATTCAGATGAGTTCCGCCGCAAAGTTCTTTGGAAAAATCTCCGATGGAAACGACTCGTACTTCTTCTCCGTATTTCTCTCCGAATAAAGCAACTGCTCCTTCTTTTTTTGCTTCGTCGATTTTTTTAAATTTGGTTTGGAGAGGGATGCATTCGCGGATTTTTTGGTTCACGATTTTTTCCACGAAATCCAGTTCTCTTTTCGTAACCTGCTGGAAATGAGTAAAATCGAAACGAAGATGATCTGCATTTACCAGCGAACCTTTCTGTTGGATGTGTTCGCCCAGAACTTCTCTGAGTGCTTTGTGCAAAAGATGAGTTGCCGTATGATTGCGAGCGATGTTTTTCCGATATTCATCCTCGATGATTGCCGTTAATTCCTGCTCGTTTATTTCTCCTGAAGTTAGTTTGCCGAGATGTATCCAAACATCGTTTTCCTTTTGAGCATTGTTAATTTTTATCTCGCATTCATCATTATAGATTCTACCGATATCTGCAACTTGACCACCGGATTCCGCATAGAATGGTGTTTTATCCAGAACGATTCGCACATTATTCTCATCATCGATAAAATACTTTTGAATCTTACATTTTGTGCTTATGGATTGATAACCGAAAAATTCTGTTTTCGTTGTCAGAAGGAATTCTATCCAATTTATCTCTTCCATTTTCAAATCGAATTTTGCTGCTTCTCGCGCTCGTTTCTTCTGCTTTTCCATCTCTTTATGGAAGCCTTCTTCATCGACTTCCAATCCCTTTTCTTCAGCCATCACTTTAGTCAGATCGAGAGGAAAGCCGAAAGTATCATAAAGCATAAAAACATCTTTCCCGGATATTTTTTTCCTAACTCTTATCTCCTCGCTCCTATCTCTTTTAATGATTTCGTTAAACTTGGAAATTCCATTATCCAAAGTCAGGTTAAACCTTTCCTCTTCTGCTTTGATGATCAATTTGATATGGGTTTTCTTTTCTTGTAGTTCGGAAAAATACTCGCCCATCAAATCCGCTACAGAATCCACCAGATTATGAAGAAATGGTTTTTTCAATCCGAGAATCCGTCCGTGTCGGGCAGCGCGACGCAGAATCCGGCGCAGAACATAACCGCGACCTTCATTGGAAGGCATTCCGCCGTCTGCCAGAGCGAAGGATAAAGCCCGGATATGATCAGCAATAACTCTATGAGAAGTTCCGTCATAATTTACCATCCGGATTCGCTCCGCTTCGCCGCGACTCGCAGAATTCACCGAGTTTTGTTCAGGATTATTTTGCGACTTTTGTGCATTTTCGTGGCTATCATACTGAACTCCCGAAATTTCCGAAATCCTCTCGATGATCGGTATAAAAAGGTCGGTGTGATAATTGGAATCTGTATTTTGCAGAACCTGGACAAGCCGTTCAAAACCGGCTCCGGTATCGACAAATTTATTGGGAAGCGGATGCAGTTTTCCATTTTCATCACGATTGAACTGGATAAAAACCAGGTTCCAGAGTTCGATAAATCGATGACAATCTCCGTTCACTTTACATTTATGGTTTGGATTATCCTGCAGGTTGCAGAATTCGATTCCGCGATCAATATGGATTTCCGAACACGGTCCGCAAGGTCCGGTTGCAGCCATTTCCCAAAAATTGTCTTTGTCGCCGTGATATTCGATGTGAGAAGCATTGATATCCGTTTCGTTTTTCCAGAATTCGAACGCTTCCTCATCCGTTTTATGAACTGTGGCAAAAAGTTTATCTTTCGGCAGTTTCCAGATTCTCGTCAGAAGTTCCCAAGCCCAATTTATCGCTTCTTTTTTGTAATAATCTCCGAAACTCCAATTCCCGAGCATCTCAAAAAAAGTGTGATGATAGCCGTCTTTACCTACTTCTTCCAGATCGTTGTGCTTGCCGCCGGCACGAATACATTTTTGCGTATTCACAACCCGCGGAAATTCCGCTTTTGTCTGTTCTAAAAAAATATTTTTAAACTGGTTCATTCCTGCATTGGTGAATAATAATGTCGGATCATCGAAAGGGATGACCGGTGCGGATTTCACTGCTTTGTGATTTTTTCCGATAAAAAAATCGATGAACTGGTTTCTGATCTTTTGACTGCTTTGCATATTTTTTCCCTTTGAATTTTGTCAACGAACAAAACGAACAATCACGAATTGATTTTAATGTGTCTAATTCGTTTCTTATATATTTAATGAAATATTCTAATTTTTTTCAATATTTCTGTTAAGAAATTGGATAATTTGGGAAATGGTTCAATTCACTCCCAAATCATTATAAATAAAATCCATCATATCTTGTGCTAAATTTCTGATATCTTCAGGATTTTGTTCGGATAGTTTATGATGTTCGGGATTAAGAATAATTCTAAATTTGCTATGAATATTATCTTTTGTAGTTTCTTTTATAACTCCATTTTCAAATAAACCATCTATAATATTCTTAAATTGTAAATTTTCTAATTTATAATCCCAAATCTGTTTTCTAAATCTCAAATTTATCTCGTTTTCCAAAAATGGTCTTAAAATTTTTGAAATATCTTCATTATGCTCTCTGCTGATAAAAGTTGCGATTTTATTGAAAGTTTTCTCGTGTTCCGTTAAAATAATAAATTCATCCTTAACTTCTTCCAGAAAACTTGTATTCTGATTTCTGTTTATTTTCAATAATTTATGTCTATAAGTATTATTATTGATTTTAAGGATTTTTCTCAGAAACTTCTCATAATGTGTGAGAATAATGATTTGCCGAAAGTCGTTACAGATATTGAAAATTTCTCCTGCAGTTTTTAACATTCTGTTATCATCGAAACTGATTGCCGGATCATCTAAAACAATAATCGTATTTTCTTTTTCTGTTTTAGTTTTGGTGATGAGTTTTGCCCAAAAAATAGAAAGTGCTAATGCTCTTCTTTCGGAATCGCTTAAAACATAAGAAATGTTTTTATCGCTTATTTTTTCATTTTTATATTTTAAATGAATCGAGATAACAGGTTTATATCCGGTTTTGGAAATGCTTTTTATTATCTGAAAATTCTCACTTCCGAATTTTCTAAAAAATAGACTGATAAATCCAAAGTAGTCTTGTAGAAAAACTTTCTGGCTATTCTCGAGTTCGATAGTTTTCATATTTATATCATTTTCATATCCTTTAATCTGCGGCTTTATCTCAATCAATTTTTGGAAAACTGGATCGTTTGCGAGTCGTAGTAATTGCAACTTATATTTTGAAACTGCTGCGGTTGTCTTTTCTAATCGATTTTTAATCTCTTTATTTTTCAAGGATAGTTTAAAATTTCTTATTTTTTGGATAAGATCACTCTCTTTCGAAAAGTAATTTTCTTGAACTTCAATGAAATCATTATTTGATTCGAGAAGATTCAGGTAATCATATTCGGGAAGGGCTTCATAAGGTTTTTTATTCTTTTTCTCGATGATTGTTTTCAGTTCGGAAATACTTTCATTCAATACGCTTTTTAAATTCCGGAAGGTTTTTTCTAATTTTTTGGAAATTAATTCCAATACATCTAAACCTTGTCTATAATCTTGTTTATCGATTATTGGAAGATATTCTTTAAAGATTATGATATTATCTTTGAAATTTAATGTGAGACTATTGTTATATTCGATAATTTGATTTATTGTTGTTTTTAATTCTTTTTTAATATTTTCTTCAAATTCTTGGAAACTCTCATCGAAACATTTCTTATATAATTCGATCAGTTCGAAATCCTCGATTCTCTGTCCGCAAAAAGGGCAATCGGATGTTTTTAATTCGGTGGTTTTTAGATAATCGAATAATCCTTTCTTTATCCATTTTTCTTCTTCATTATCTCTTTTTTGGAAATTACTCTCGATGTGATTCGATAATTTGGAAAATGCTTGTTCATTAATTTCAGCAAAACTTTTTTTCAATAATAGATTTATCTGCTCGAAGAACTTTATAAATTCTAATTCCGGTTTAGTCTGTAAAGGTTCTTTCTTATTAATAATTAAATCTGCATTTTTTATTTTTTCGAGTAATTTTATTTTTTGATTGGTGAGAGTTTCAATTTTTGTTTCGATATCTTCTCTGTCGGAATCGACTTTTATTCGGAAAAAATCCACAATTGAAATATTATATTCACTTATTGCTTCGTTAATTCTTTCTTTCAGTCTGGTTTGATCACCTGTCAAAATTCTTTTTTCTTTTTTCAAATTCTCGATTTCCAAAGCGATTTTAACATTTTCTTCACCCAAAATAAAATCTGTGATTTTTAGTTTATTATCTCTGGTGATATTCAATCCTGTAAAAACATTATCATCTATGAATCTGCTGTCGAAAATTTGAAGGTCATATTCAAAATCATTTAATTGCCAGTTGTTCTGTTCAAAGGAAATATTCTTTTCTTCTAATACATTTTGGTAAGAAATTTTGATATTCTGACGATTAGAATATTTAGACGGAATCGTTTTCCGATTATGCAAAATCGTTGGATCTTGGGTTGATAATGAACGAAAAACATCTGTTAAAGTCGATTTTCCGTAACTGTTCAGTCCGTATATAAAAGTCAACGGTTCGAATTGAATTGTTCCGCCATCTTTAAAATTTGAGAATGTACCGACATTTTCTATGGCTTTGATTCTTTTAATCATAATAATTCCATAACTTCAAGCATTTTTAAATCCTGCAATAATTCAATATTATTTTCATATTTGAAAATTGAAATTTTGAAAGAACCGGGAAGTTTTATAAATTCCTCTTCATTCATTTCAGCGAGATGTGCTGCTTGTCCGAGAGATAATCTTTTTTCTTTAAAATAATTTACGGCTGCTATAGTTTTTATTTCTTTAATAAATTTATCCTCTGATTCACGCAGGTTCTGTAACATTAATCATACAAGTTTATCCGTTAACTTGTTGTATTCTTTGCCTTTAAAGACTATTTAGAAATCTCCCCTCAATTTTGGTCTTAAACCTGTTTCTGGGAGATGCCTATAAAAATCCATTGAAAGTCCTTTTTCCTCGATATGAGATGAAGAATAGTCTTTCATAACTCTGAATCTCTTTTCATAATCTTTCATAAATTATGTTACACTACCTTCACGCAAAGAAATTAGTATCTCTGCGGGAAATTTCAGTTTTGCTACTTTTTCCATTTTTCCTCCGTTTGTTTAGGCAAAACTAACCTTTAAATGCTTCCCTAAAGCAGATGCGATTTTTCCTAAAGTAGAGAATTTTATATCACCGGAATGATTCTCGATGCGGGAAATCGCACTTTTTTGTGTTTGTATTTTTTGAGCTAATTCATCTTGTGTTAATCCTGCTTCTTTTCTTGCCTGTTTGAGCATTATACCCAATTTGAAGGCTTCAAAACCTTCATCGTAATTTTTGGCAAATTCGGGATATTTCTTTTTCCATTCTTGAATATGCTTTTGTAAATCACTCATCTTCTTTCCTCCTCAAATAATCTTTTCTTCGTTTTTCAGCAATTCTAATTTCTTTTCTTGGAGTTTTTTGAGTTTTCTTGGTAAAAGCGTGATTTAAAACCACTAAATTTTTCCCATCAAGAAAACCTAAAATTCTGAAAATATTATTACCGAATTGAATTCTGGTTTCCCAGATATTTGCAGATAATTTTTTAAAATACTCCTTCGGTACAAGTTCGATAGATTCGATTAGTTCTAAAGTCCAAAATATCTTTGAGACAATTTTTTCCGGAAAAGAATCGATTTACTCTTTCACCGGACATCTACCGTTCTCTAATTTATAATACCTGATCTCTCTTTTCATAAACCAAAAGTTTACTTGCGAGTGAACTCGTCAATTTTTTTCTCAAAATTTCCTCAAACAGGATTGTTTGAGTTACTTGTATCACAATCAACCTGATTGTGTAGTTTAGAACTTATTCCGAAAGAAAATTACATTAAACTAACCGAATAAGTTCAGTTCTACATTTCTCAAACAATAATGTTCGAATTACAAATACTGCAAGCGATAAAGATCATAATACAAACCTTCCTTTGCCAGCAGTTGCTGATGTGTTCCTTGTTCGCGGATTTCGCCTTTGTGTAGAACAAGAATTCGGTCAACATGCTGGATGGTAGAAAGTCTATGAGCGATGATGATGGAAGTGCGATTTTGCATCAATTTTTGCAGGGCATCTTGAATCAATATTTCGGTTTCCGTATCGATGTTGGAAGTTGCTTCATCGAGCACGAAAATTGCCGGGTCATATGCCAGAACGCGTGCAAAAGCAATGAGTTGCCGCTGTCCGACCGAAAAAGTCGCTCCTCTTTCCATCACCGGATCGTAATATTTTTGGGGAAGTTTCTCAATGAATTTATGGACATTTACATATCGGGAAACTTCCTGCATTCTCTCATCGGAAATTTCTTTATTATTCAAAATGATATTTTCTTTGATCGTTCCGGAGAAGAGGAAAACATCCTGTTGCACAATGCCGATATTTCCCCGTAAATCTACCAAAGAATATTCCCGGATGTTTTTCCCATCGATAGTAATTTCACCTTTTTGAAAAGGATACAAACCGGAGATCAAACTAATGATAGAAGTTTTACCGGAACCTGTATGTCCAACCAGTGCGATTTTTTCTCCTGCTTTCACTTTGAAGGAAATATTTTTCAGAACATCTTCATTCTCTTTATACTGCAGCCAGACATTATTAAATTCGATCTCTCCCCGAAATCCTCCCTCCTTTTTCCCTTCTCCCTTATCCCTTACCCTATCTCCTATCTCCTGTCTCCTGTCTCCTTCTTCAATCGGTTTATCCATCAGACCAAAAATTCTTTCAGATCCGGACATAGCTGCTTGTAGAATATTGAATTTCTCACTCAAATGATCGATCGGCTCAAAAAATCTATCCACATAACTCATAAAAGCCATAAAGATCCCGAGCGTAATATAATTTTCCAGAACTTGTCCGAGTCCAAACCAGACGAGAATTGCGATCGCAACCCGGCGCAGCGAATGAATAGCCGGACGAAAAGAAGCATAAATCCGCATTTGCTTCATCGAAGCCTGGTAGTATTCGTTGTTAATGGAAGCAAATTCTTTCTTCTTATGTGCAAATCGGTTGAAAAGTTGGATGATCTTCACACCGGAAATATCTTCCGAAAGAGCGGAATTGATTTTGGCAACTTTCTGCCGCACAACGCGATAAGCATCGCGAACTTTGTTTTTGAACACGATCAAGAGTGTGAACAAGATCGGCAGGATCGAAAAGGTAACGAGAGCCAGTTTCCAGTTCAGGATCAGCATCATCACGATTATCCCGACCAGCACGAACATATCCTGGATAAGTTTGATCAGACCTTCGCTGAGCATCTGATCGAGAGTGCGTACATCGTTCGTAACGCGTGTTACCAACCTTCCCACAGGATTTTTATCGAAAAATGAAAGCGGCATTTTTTCCAGGTGGGAAAAGAGTTTGAGTCGCAAATCATACATCGCATTTTGGGCAGCGTAATTCACCGTGAAAATCTGGAAATAAGTGAAAAGAAACTGCAGAATAATGATACTGAAAAATAGAATTCCAAAAATCTTTAACCTTGAAATATCGTTGGAACGCAGGATTTTCATATCCTGTTTGGAGATTTGTCCGGAAGTTTTCAAATCATTCAATTCCGAAGTTAGAATGGTCATTCTCTTTTGGGAAATCTCGATTGGAGCGATGTTTCCTAAAATTTCTTTATTTTCTGCAGTATTATCCAGAACTAATATATTCTGATAAAATTTATCAGATTTATCGAATTCTTCGATTTCATTTTTTTCAAAAGACTTTAATTTTGTGTTAGAAAAAATAAGATAAAATTTTTCATCAAAATGAAAATCTTTAAATTTTATCTTCTTATAGTTCTGGATAAATTCTTCTTTTGCTAAGGCAGAATCAAAAACCAGCATACTCTTTTTGGAAGCAATCAAATCATCGACTGCAACTTTCGTGATATAGGGCAAGACCAGTTCTGCTGCCGCAATCAGTAACAGCAATACGAAAGAAATAATAACCTGGTTTTTATAGGGTTTGAGAAAACCGACAAGCCGCTTGAACAAAACCTTGTCATACATTTTGTTCTGAATGTCTTCTTCCGAACCGCCGCTGAAATGAAAATGGGACATTTGGTTTTTCCTTTTGTTTTTTGCCGTTGATTTGCACGGATTTCAGGGATTTATTTCTGTGAAGAAAAATCGTCCCCAATGAAATACCTTCGAAGTAACATACGACTCTAACCTTCTTATTTTTGATTTATATACGATACGATCGTATATAATTTGAGTCATACTCGCACCACTGATTTGATTAAAGTTTTTTAATATCATTTATTCTACTTCGAATCGTCGTCCGTTGTCTTTACGATCAAAACATAATTTACTTCAACTTCTCCTCCAATTGCTGCTTCTCATACAAATAATGATACAATCCGCCATTTGCCAGGAGTTCTCTGTGCGTTCCGGTTTCCACAATTTTTTTATCATCGAGCACGATTACTTTATCAGCGTGCTGCAGCGAGGAAATTCGATGCGCAATGATGATCGTTGTTTTATTTTTCCTTTTTTTGATGAGCAGATCCAGGATTTTCTTCTCGGTTTTAGTATCCACAGCAGAAAGAGCATCATCCAGAATGAGGATTTTCGGATCTGTAAGTAATGCGCGAGCGATGGCGATCCTCTGTTTTTGTCCGCCGGAAAGAGTTACACCGCGTTCTCCGATCACCGTATCGAAACCTTTTTCAAATTCCAGGATTTCATCATAAACCTGCGAATATCTGGCAACTTCCTCGATAAATATTTTATCGATATCTGATTTTGCCAGGCTAATGTTATTGGAGATGGAATCGGAAAAAAGGAAAATATCCTGCGGAACAGTGATGATATTTTTTCTGAGAACTGCCAGCGGAATATCATAAAGTTCGCGATCATCGATGAAGATCGAGTTTTGGGGAGGATTGTAAACCCGCGTGATCAAATCGATGAGAGTAGTTTTTCCGCAGCCGGTTTTACCGACTATCGCCAGGGTTTTGCCTGTTTCTAATTGGAAAGAAATATTTTCAAGGATCTCTAAATTTGCAGATTCCTTTAAACTTACCAAATCTTCAAGATTTGTGAAGTTTTTATCAGACAAGTTTTCATCTTTTCTCTCTTCATAAATGAATTTCAAATTCTTAAACTCGATCTTTCCTTTCAATTCCGTAATTGAAAAGTCAGCATTTTCATCTACGATTTCCGGTTCGATCTCAAATATGGAATTCAATCTGACCAGCGAGGCTTTCCCTCTTTGATAAAGATTGGTCAGCCAACCGATAGCGATCGCGGGCCAGACGAACATTCCCAGATAAGCGAAAAAAGCAATGAATTCTCCCATCGAGATCGTTCCGATAATAGTGGATTCTCCTCCGAAAATGAGCACGATTCCCATACTGAGGGCAATGATGAGAAATAGAAAAGGATGGAAAAGCCCGTGAATGCGAACCAGAGAAATGTTTTCGTTCACATAATCTTTTGCCGAATTCGCTACTTTATCCAGTTCCGCATCTTCCTGCACGAAAACCTTCACCACGCGAATCCCGGAAATGCTTTCCTGCACTTTACCGGACATCGCAGCAAAAGTTTTTTGAACTTTCTTGAACCGAGCGTGAATTTTCCTGCCGAAAATTATGATCACAACCGTCAGAACAGGCATCGGGATTATCGCCAGAAGTGTGAGCCGCAGACTGATATGAGTCATGAAGAACATCGCACCGATAGCGAAAACTGCGATGTCGATGAGGATCACCATTCCAAAGCCTACGAGGAAACGCACCGCATTCAGGTCGTTAGTTGCGTATGCCATCAGGTCGCCGGTCTTTGCTTTGTTAAAGAAATTGCGGGAAAGCGAAAGCAGATGTTCGTAATACATTTGCCGCAGTTCACGATCCACGATCCAGGCATTCCCGATGAGCAGCAGTCTCCAGATGAATCTGACCAAAGCAATTCCAATAGCGATCAAAAAAATGAGAAGTGCCGGCTTGATGAGACTTGCCGATGTAGTTCCGGGAATCTCGATCAGATCTACGGCTCGCTGCATTATTTTGGGAACGACCAGTTGCAGAAGGTCAACTGCGAGGATCAGGAACAATCCAATGAAAATGCGAAACCAGTTCTTCTTTATCAGCGGTGTAACTTTGGCGAATGTTTTCATTTATCCTTCAGTAATAACCTATTCATTTTTCTCAACATCGGAATATTGAGTTACTTTTTCACAAATTTCTTCAAGATCAAGCTACTCTCGATGATCATCCATATTTCCAAACAGAAAACAGCAAGTCCGATAGCAAACAGCAGCCAATTTTCAGAAGTTAAGAAATTTCCCAAATTCACGATCATTGCCCAACCGGTCATCAAAATCATAAAGGCTGAGGGAACAGCCGAATAGACCGGGTTGACTTTTGTTTTTACCAGATAGATGGTAACCACGAGCAAAGCCAACGCAGCCATCAACTGGTTGATCGTGCCGAAGAGAGGTCACAAAACCATTGCTCCTTTTCCGCTGCCGTTGGAAAAAGCCAGAATGAATGCCGTGATAACTGCAAACAAAGTGGCTGGATGTTTCTTCTTCAGCGGTTTTATGTTCCAGGCACCAGCCATTTCCGTAACCACATATCTCTGAATACGAGTTGCCGAATCGAGAGTTGTAGCCGCGAATGAAACAATAAAAACTCCCATAATTGTAATCGTGATTTTTGCCGGAATTCCAAAAGATTTTATCATATTAGCAGAACCGGTAACAAATGCTGCCAGTTTTGCTGCAAGTCCGCTGGCAGCAGCCCAACTTGAACATTGATGATTGAAAGCTGAAATTCCAGTGAGCACATTTCCATCTTTTGTCGTTAATCCCAAACCGATTCCAGCTGCAACCGCTACGATAACTAAGGCAGCCAGAGAACCTTCCCCCAGCATTCCTCCGTATCCGATAAAAAGAGAACTTTTCTCATTGTCGCATTGTTTGGAAGATGTTCCGGATGAAACCAGGCTGTGAAAACCGGAAATCGCTCCGCAGGCAATGACCACAAAGAGAAAAGGTAAGATCGGAGGTGCTCCTAATGGATTCGGATCCAAAGCTGGAGCCACAATCTGCGGATGCGCGATGAGCGTTCCTAAACTCAGCAGGATCATCGCAATAAGAAGTTGATGTGAATTGATATAATCTCTCGGCTGTAGAAGCGTTTGCACAGGCAAAGTGGAAGCAATATAGGAATAAATGAGCAGAATCACGATCCAGGCAGCCAGCGGATTTATTCCGAAAAGAGCCGGTATTTTTATTGGAAAAAACGCTCCTGCGATCACTGATAAATACATTACAATTACTGCCAGGATTCCCAGGATCGTATGTTTCTTTCCTTTTTTATAGATCAAATATCCCAGAACAATGGCGATCGGGATTTCAAACCAGACTGGAAAAACTGCTTGCGGATACATATTGAATAAAATCCCGATGATCAAAGCAAAAATAGCGATCACGATCCAGAGTTCAAAAAAAATTATCAAGAGAAAAATAGTGCGCACTCGAGGATTAATAATATCGCCGGCAATATCTCCGATCGAACGACCTCTTTTCCTTAAAGAAACAACCAGCGAACCGAAATCGTGAACTGCTCCCATAAATATCGAACCGAACAAAACCCAGATAACAGCCGGAACCCAACCCCAGATAATGGCGATTGCCGGACCGACGATCGGACCGAGACCCGCGATGGAAGTGAAATGATGACCGAAAAGAATATGTTTGTTAGTGGGAACATAATCCTGATCATCTTTGAATTCTTCACTGGGACAGATTTCATTGACATCGATTTTGAAAATTTTCCTGGAGAGAAATTTACCATAAGTAAAATAGGCGATAAAATAACCGATAAACACGATTAAAATGAGAATTAATGAATTCATATCTGCTCCTTATGATGTAAAACGAACATTCTTGTTTGTTCAGTTGCACAAGTGTGAAAACTTGAATTAAGTCAGCTCTAGCCGGCTTGATTTAAGTTTTCTAATTCATGGCAAAATTCAAACTAAATTCATCCCGAAGGCTTTCGGGATAAATCAAGTTTCAGTTTTGTCTGAGGGAGAATATTTTTCTCATAAACTTCTTTTTGAAGATGTTAAAAATCGTCAACCGATTTGCGAATTGCCTTTATGTGTTCAGGTGTAGTTCCGCAGCAACCTCCGATAATGGAAACTCCAATTTCGAGTAATTCTTTCGTCTTTTCTCCAAAAAATACCGGAGTTTCGGAATAAAATATTTTTCCGTTTTTCAGTTCGGGAAGTCCAGCATTTGATTGGATGATGAGCGGAAGGTGAGAATATTTTTTGAATTCGCTCGCGATCTTGATCATTTTCTCGATACCGTTTCCGCAGTTGGAACCGATGATATCTGCTCTGTTTTCTTCTAATTTATCACAAACGGATTTTATGTCGTTTCCCATAATTGTAAAAAACCCGCGAGGTGTCTCATCGAAAGTCATTGTCGCAATTACCGGAATATTTTTGGAAATTTCTCTGGCTGCTTTCAAGGCTAATATTGCTTCCTTCAAATCTGTCATGGTCTCGATGCAAATCAGATCGACTCCGTATTCGATCAATACTTGAATTTGCCTTTTTAAACTTAGGAAAATATCCTCCTGATAAGTATCACCAAAAGGTTTCAGCATTTTTCCCGAAGGACCGACCGAACCGGAAATATAAGCATCTTGTCCAACAACTTTCCTGACTCTCTCAACTGCGACCCGATTTATTTCTTCTGTTTTATTTTGTAGAGTGTAATCTGATAATTTTAAGGGAGAACCTCCGAATGTATTGGTTTCGATGATATCTGCTCCTGCATCCAAATAGACTTTTGCGATCTCTTCCAAAATTTCAGGATTTTTCAGGCAGACCGATTCCGGAGCATCTCCCGGTTTTAATCCTTTTTGGAAAAGCATGGTTCCCATTGCTCCGTCGCTGACCAGGATTTTTTTGGTTTTTAGTTCTTTTAATATATTTTTCACGAACTCCCCTTAATCCCTTCTTTAGCAAAGAGGGGAAATTAAAAATCTCTACGAGATTTTTCTTCTTGCTTCTCTTATTCTCCCTCTCTTTTTTCAAAGAGAGGATCGGGGTGAGTTAAATCATTTCCTTCACCATCTCGACCGCTTTCCCCGCATCATAAGCATAAGCATCAGCTCCGATCTCATCCGCAAATTCTTTGGAAACAGGAGCACCACCAATGATCACTTTAATATCCGAACCGTCTTCTTTGACCAGAGTGACTACTTTTTTCATGTTGATCATCGTCGTAGTTAAAAGAGCGGACATTCCTATCAAATTTGCATTTTCTTTTTTAGCAGTTTCCAGAAATTTTTCAGGAGGAACATCCTTTCCCAAATCGATCACCTCGTATCCAGCTCCTTTCAGCATAATTCCAACCAGGTTTTTGCCGATATCATGCAGATCTCCCTGCACAGTTCCGATCACTATTTTTCCGAGAGTTGGAATTCCTTCGGAAATCAATAGCGGTTTCAATTGATCGAGTCCGGCATACATTGCTTTGGCTGACATCAGAACATCCGGCAGAAATATCTCATGTTTGCGAAATTGCTCTCCGATGATGTCCATTCCGGCGATCAAACCGTTATCGAGAATATCTTTTGGAGATAAGTTCTCTTCAATAGCTTGTTTTGTCAGTTCAAAGACTTTTTCATCGTCTCCTTGTTGCAAAGACTCTGAAATTTGATTTAATATTTCCATTGCTTCTCCTTCTGTATCACCACCGTCCCTGTGGTTTTTTATTTCACTTTTAAATCTTTGGAAGGCAACAAATCCCATCGGGACGATGGGGCTACATTCTTTCCAGACAACCTTTCGTCTTACACAATGAACAAAAAATAAAATTATTTTCGAATTTATGAATCTCTCTTTTCCCGGAAATCAAAACTCCGGAAACCGATTTCAAAGGGATCATCAAAAAACTATCGTTTAATGTAATCCCAATCTTTTCAGGATGCAGATATTCAAACAACTTTTTTTGTCCTGAAATATGCCAGCCGCAATAACCGGGACTGTAAGCAAGAGTAATAATTTTTTCTCGGTGTATTTCGGTGTTCTCGGTGGCTAATTTTTCTAATTTTCTTACTGCCTTATCTGCGGCAAGAGAAGCGATACAATCCAGAAAATGACCCAAAGCGAAATCATTTTTTTGGAAAAGTTCCTGTATCTTTTCACTCACTTTTTTTCCTAAAGTAACTGCAAATAAGGTGAGATAATCTGCTTTTGGATAAATTTGTTCGATGGGAGTTTTTCCCGCATTATTTCTTTCTCCGGAAAAAACTTTTACGAATTCCTTTTTTGAAATTTCTGAATAAATCCCGACAGGATTTGAATTTTCCCGAAAGATTTTTATTGATTTTTCATAAAGATTTTGGATTTTTTCCGGAATGTTTTTGTTTGAAAAATATCCAATTTCTTTAAAAACAATGTCTTTTTCCGGTTCGATATCTTTAAAACCGGAAAGATAGAATTTATTTTTCATAGGTGATCTTTTTTAAGAGTATCAGTATAATGTCAATGTTAAAAATAAAATTAAACTAACAAAATATAAGATTTATTTGACAAAAAATAATATGATAAATTGATTTGTACTGATTTAGAAAAATATAAAATCATTTAATGATTTTTAAGGAGAAAATTTGACATAGTATTTATAAAATGTAGTTAAAAAATAACGCAAACTTTTGCGAGTTCTTCTTCAAAAATAGCCTTTTTTTAGAACACTGGAACAAGCAGAAAGAATGCGTCCAATCTGGGCGCACTTTCTAATGTCTCGGTGTTCGGGTACGGCTATACCTTGAAGAAGGATGTTACGAAAGTAGCGTCCTTTTTTTTACTTATAAAGCAAAATTACAGAATAAAATTATGAGATTAGAGGAAAGTGTGAAAAGAAAATTTTATTACATTTTTTCAATCTTTATCCTGATTTTTTTAACTTGCTGTGGTAAAGATGGAAAAGACGGTGATGTTTATTTGAAAATCACTCTACATTATCCTGTTGTTAGTTATTGGGATAATAATTCAAGTATTCCTTATGGATTAAATCAATATACATTTTATCGTTGTTCTCCAGGAACTTACTCATATGAATATTCTTGGTATGATTCTTATGGATCTGAATGGATTTGGTACGGTACTTATAAATTAGTTGAAGATGAGGGTGAAAAAGGTGGATTTTTAATAGATGGGGAAGATGGAAATGATAAATATTATACTATTCATTGTTATTCAAGCGGTCCTTTTATAGATATTGATTATTCTGGTAAAGGTAATGGAAAACAATTAAATATTCCTCAAATATATCTAAACAATGATGAGTATATCCTAATTAAAAAAAGTATTGGAAATACTAAAATAATATTAGAAGGTTTTAAAAAAAAATACCATCGTAATAGGAAAAATAAATATTGATATGATTTGTATATTTTATTTAAAGTTTTCTTCAATAAGAGGAAATAAAACAGGTAGTGTAACATAATTTATGAAAGATTATGAAAGAAAAAATGCTCTTTAGAGCATTTGAAAATTGGTGAATATTGCAGGAGCAAACCGTGGATAACTCGGAAATATTGACCACATTCCACACCACTACTACAATTGAACGATTCACATTGTCGCTCAATGGGCGTGGATTGTGGACAAATTTCTTATCGAGTTACCCACATTTTGAATGCAAAAATTCACCAATTTTGGGGGAGATTTCATAATCTTTCATAACTCGCACATACATAACAAGTTATGTATGTTTTGAAGATAATAATGTTACACAACCATAAAACAAACGAGGAGGAGAAATGAAAAAAATTGTAATTATTACAATTTTGTTAGTAGTAGGTATGAGTTCATTCTTGCTGTGTGAAGAATGGGACAAAGAGGCGAAATTAAAACAAATTGATGAAGAAATTAAGTTACAAGAACAAAGGAAAAAATCAGGGGTATATTTACTTCTGGGAGGATTAGCTCTATCTGGTCTTAGTTTTGCATTTGTTCCTACACAAGAATACGTATGCCAGGGTACTTATGGATCTGAGTGGGACTGCGATTGGGAAAAACATGGATCTCCAGCACTTTTTTGGGGATGTTTACTTATTGGTTCAGGAGTTGAGATTTATGGTGCGTATAAATGGTGGGATGCAGCAAATCAGCTTGGTCAATTAAAAGCAAAAAGATATGACATTACTCTTTCACCAATTTTTTCACCAAAAACTTCGGAAACAGATTTAACTGTTGGTTTATCGCTAACATTAAATTATTAGTTTTGTTGTTGAGGGAGCGAAGCTTCGCTCCCTTTATATTTTTGTGTATTTTTACATTCTTACTGTAAATAGATCAATACATTCAACTAAAAAAACATTAAATAAACTATCAATGCAATAAATCTAAATTCCACTTGAGTTCATTATTAATTCTTTCATTCTTTAATTCGTTCATCTTCCAACCATTGAAAAGGTCAAGATGAGAGAATTCCTCTGGCAGAATCCGTTTTCAAGGTTTCCGATGAGGTAGTTTCTCCTGACCAAACTTCTTTGCTTCCTTTTCCATTAATTTTATCAAATCATTTTTTATTTCATTCGGAAGTTTGGAAGGTTGGTAATTTCGGATTAATTTCTCAACTTCCTTATGTGCTCTTTCGTTCAAAATCGTTTTTCCTTCTTCGATCCAGCGCGGTCGGTTTGCTCGGTTGATCACATTTCCCGGGAAATAATGTTCTTTTTTCAGATGTTTTCTGGTGTGTTTGGAAATGAGGAGATGATTCTCTTTCAAGAGTTCTTCAAAAATGGGAAGAGAAGGAAAATCATCTTTCGGTTCGATCCCATCGATCATTCGCAGACACATTCCGCAAATCTCATTATCGAGAACTAACTTTTCCAGACTGATACAACTCTCAAAATCGAGCATTCCCGGACCTGAAATGTTATTGATTCCCGATAAAGCAGCAAGAGTCGCTCCCATTCCGGATTCGAGTCCAGCTTGTGCATCGAGCATTTTTGCATCGCTCAAAGAAATGTATGCTTGCGTTGGAATTCCCAGATATTTCCCGATCTCGTTATAACCACAATCTATCATCATCGTCTCGATCGCTCCCATCGGAGTCGTTTCATAACGAACATCGAAAATCGCTGGTGAACCTCCGTACAAAATCGGAGTTCCCGGATTCGCCAGTTGACTGATCACGATTCCGCTTAAAGTTTCTGCTGTATGCTGGATCAAACTTCCGACCAGAGTTACAGGTGCGATAAAACCGGATAATGGCATCGAGATGAATTCCACCGGAATCGAATATCTGGCACAATCGAGAACATTCTGGGAAGTTACATTACTCCATTTCAGAGGAGAAGTCGGGCAGCAGGAAAAAACAGTGAGAGGTTTTTCTTTTAAAGCAGTTTTACTTCCTCGAACTGCTATTTGAAAATCTTTCATAACTTCAAAAGATTCGATCGTGAAAGTTCCGGTTACAACCGGCTTTTCTCCGTAAAGAAGACTCAAAAAAAGACGATAACTATCGGAGATTTTTTCATGAACATCGGTTGGAATTAGAGCCGTGCTTTGCGATGCGATATTCTTCAAACCTTGCACGATTTTCACATAATCGATGTAATCCTGCGTATCCGGATTGCGAATTTCTTTGGTCTGATAATCGAGAATATGAAGAGCAGCAGAACCGGGCGTGAAATGAACATTGAAACCGGAAAAATCGTTTGTTTCATTTCCCAGCACATCATAAAGTTTAAATGATTTGGGAACTGTCTTCAATGCTTGTTGGATTATCTTATCCGAAAAATATACCCGGTTTTTCTCGTTTTTTACTCCAAAATCCGAAAGTAAATCCAATACATTCCGGTTGTTGATTTCGACTCCGATTTTGTTGAGAATTTCGATTGCTTCGGAGATGATCTTCTTAATTAATTCTTCATTTAAAAATTTTACTTTTGGTCGCATAAGAATTCCTTTTTATCGTAGCTCAATTTGCTAAATTGAGAAAATATTTATTATAGAATTTATTACTCGTTCCAACGCAGGTGTATTCGTAACAAGCAGAGATGGTTGTTTTGCTATTAACAACCTGGCAAGTTGTTTTACATCGCCATTTTTACATACAACAAGACGATCACCATAAAAGCGATAAACCAGCAAAGAAATCCAAGAATATAAGTGAAAAAAGTTTTCGTAATTCCATCAAAAACCGAAACCCGGAAAAATTGGATAAAAGCCCAGGAATGATAGACCAGACCAATGATAGAATATAGTTGGATAAGAATACCTGAATCTAATTTGAAGAACAACAGAAAAGGAGTTAAAATAATACCGATGAACGAATGATGACCGAATAAAAAAATGTTCAGGATCATATTTTCCGAAAAATTGAATTGTTTTTTCCTGAAAAGAAGAAAGGAGAAAAAAGAGAAAAAAGGAACAATAGTCAAAATGATAAGATTGAAGTACTGGAAGAAAAAAGAAAGAAATTGTTCTACAAATAAAGCCTGTTTTTCTGTGTAATCCGGCGGGATAAAACTCTCAAAATCAAATATCTTGAATTTCAGATTCAGGAAGAAAAAGATTGCTCCCAGCAGCAGGAAATATTTCAGAGGATTGTAATAAACAAACCGTTTGTCTTTGATGTAATTGAAAATCGCTTTTCCCGGACGGAAAGAAAGTTCTTTAATTGTGAACAGCAGTCCATCCTGAAAATCGAAAGCATCCAAACCTCTCGAAATTACATATTTGAAGGTTATTCTTTTGATTTCGGATGGCTGTCCGCAGTTAATGCAGAAATTACAGGAAAATTCTGTCTGGCAGATTTTACATTTCATTTTTGTCCTTGAATTTCCTATCGAGAACACCGAAATTCTCTTGCTATTTCGTTCCAATGCTCCCGCGTTGGAATGAATATACTGATGCTTCTGCATCGAATAGTAGAAACAAGTATTTCAAAAAGTTCAATTTTAACAACGCAGAGCGTTTCCCTCTTATGTTCCAACGCAGGAGCATTGGAACAAGGTGAAAATGTCTCGGAACTAGTTTAGAACTACTTTTTCTCAAATATCTTTTTCGATAGATCAATGATTGCATCCAATTCTTTCTTTGTTTCAGAATCTCCACCGTAAATATAAGTCGAACACAAATATTCCCAATCTTCTTTATCTAATTTGAATAATTCTTTGGCAATCATTACTTCCAATTCCGCTCTTTCTTTGATCGGATTTATTTTTTCGACTTCAAATCCGAGTTCTTTTCTTAAATCCTCGAAAAATTCTTTTTCGCTGAAATGATAGATTAAATCGAATGACTTTTTGTTAATTATTTTTTGCAGTTTTGTATCTACATCGGGGATTGGGAGTTCGTATAAATAGAACATATTCAAATTCAAGGAAATTTTATTTCTCAAATAATAATTCAAAGTTACCGAATTGAACAAAGCCATTAAATAAATTATGTCATCGATTCCATTTACTTCCTGTAAAAAATAGTCATCCTTTTTTTTGTAATTAGCATTAATCAGGTAATTCAGGGAATTTACCGTAAAGGTATGAGATGGAATTATCGAACTAATTAAAGTTCTTTCATTTGTCGTGGCAGCAACAGCGCGGTAAACAAGCCGGTATGTTTCAAAATCTAAAACATATTTTTGATTAATGAAATATTCGGTTAATTCTTCTTTTGATTTTTTTATCTTTAAACTATTTTTAATCCTGCCGATTTCCTTATCCAACAATAATTTTTTTCCCAAATCGAAATTCATATAATAATTAGGTCTAGAAAATCTATGATTAAATTGATGGATCATTTTACCTTCATAAATAGTGGTGTTAAATTCATCGCTTTTTTGGATATTCAAATATTTGGAATCATCACTAACATTGAATTCTCTGCGAATATGGAATCCGTTTTCACCTAATAAAGGATGAGCATTTTTAATCTTCTTACACAACTCATAATCTCTTTCATTCCTGAATTCCATAATCGATAAATTCTGCGGGGAAAACTGCTTGATCATTTCCAGATCGTATTTCAAAGGTTTTTTCAGATATAAATCAGCAGGATCCAAAAGATAGAACATTCCCTGAAAAACCGTATTTCTTTTATTCTTTTCTACCAGCACGAGCGAGAATTTGAATCTATTATCAACATCCGGAAATAACTTTACTTTCTTTTCCGAATCATCGATCTTTTCCAGGTATCCTCTGTTTTCAAAAGAGAATAATTCGATCAGGTTATTTTCTTCGATAACTAATTTTCTGAGCCCGAAACTGCCTTCATCGGTTTGGAAACTGGAGGGAATAAGGATGTTCATAAAACCATTTTCTTTGATCAATTGCAGGTTTCTTTCCACAAAGACTTTGAAGTAATTGAGATGAGTTCGCATTGCAGAACTGGTTTCCGGTTTTTGGGTATGATATTTATAATTTTCAGAAATAAAGTTGGAATAATTTTTATAAAAATCTTTATATTTTTCCCATTTTGCAGCGAATTTTTTATTCCTTTTCAATTTTTTCTGAAACCAATCATCGAAGGCAGCATAATCCATCGAATATTTTCCGATAGCGGCAATCTCTTTTTTAACCGGATAAATCTCTTCCCAGGGCGGATTATTAATAACTCCGGAAAAACCTTGTTCTGTTATTTTGAGAGGATTTCCTTTTTCATCAAAATAAAGAAAATAAAATTCGAGCACAATAAGTGCAGGTTTATGAATTTTGTCGATTTCATTTTCCAGTTCATTTCTGATAATCCCTTTTATAGAATTAATTTTTTCAACAATTTCCGGATTGAAAGGATTCATTAAATATTTTTTTCTAAATTTGATAAGATTTTTGATTTCATCTTTAAATCTTTTGTGAATAATCTGAACCTGTTCATTTATTTCGAGATCGAATAAAGTGTCTGCGGAGATAAAATTTAATCCCAGGTTAGGTAAGATATGATTTGCTTCTTTGGGAAGTCTTCTGAAATTAAATATTGGAGGTTCGAGCTTCACAGCTTCCTTCCACATATTTGTTTTGGCAGTTTCAATTGCTCTTTCATCGATGTCTAATGCAAAAATGTGATTTAATATTATTTTACTTATTAATTCCCTGGGATTATTGAATCCAATTTTTTCCCTAAACTCAAGAGCTTTTGTTACATGTTCAGGAACCTCAAAAACTTCCTCTGAAAAATGTCTTGTAGCCCAGTGAGTTTTTTTCTCAATTTTAAGATAATATCGATGAATTTCTCGTAGAATTTTAATTAAAAAACTTCCACTACCGGAACTTGGATCGATTATAGCAACTTTTGTTAATTCCTCAAATCCTTTATATGCTTTATCATAATCACCATCATCGATTATTTCTAAAATATTTTGTACTTTGCTTTCAAATAGAATTTTCACCAATCTTTGAGACATAAATTGAGTGATTTTAGTTGGTGTGTAATATATACCGGAATCTTTCTTGATCTCTGCAATAAAGGTCTCATACGCTTTTCCAAAAACATCTTCGTCGATTAACCTGTAATTATAATGAACCATACCCTTGCCAAAAGTATATTCCCATTGACCAAAACCGAGAATAGTTTCAAATTCCGATTTAAATCTTAATAGATTTATTTCATCTTTTTCAATATAATCCCAGATTTTTGTCGAGAAAAGTTCAGTATCATAATATTCCCAGAACCAATCCTCAACTTCTTCAAAAAAGTTTCTGAAAAATCTTTTTACTCCTTTTACCTGCCATCTTTCAAACCTGTCAAAATAAGTATTTTCGAGGAATTTATAGGGAATCAAACCGTAATCTTCGAGAGTTTTAGTAAAAATTATTTTGTTTAAAAATAAAACAATCAACTCTTCTTTTGAGAATTTATCGTTTTTGATAAAATTTACAGATGTAAGTTGATTATACCATTTTTTTAAATCAGTAAAAAATTCTGCTTCCAATTCCGGTTTTGGTTGATCATCCTCTAATCTTCTTACCGATTCCCAAAAATTATCATATTCTAAATACCTTTTGAGTAATTCAGTAAACTTGATCTCAATAAATGGTTTATATTCTAATAAACTTTCCTGATTAAATATAAATGAATTGTCCAAATTGGTTAAAATCACATAATTATTGTTTTGCAGGTATTTTTTTATTTGTTCTTCGTGTTCTTCAAATATAAACTTCTTTTTTCTTACTTCTTCACCTTTTTTGTAATAGTTTGGTTTGAGTTCAATTAAAACTGGATTTTTAATACTTTCCTGTAAAGCCAAATCAACTATTCCTTTTTTTAAAGCAACTTCGGAGAAATAATCGAGGTTAAGTATTCTATTAACAATTTCTATCATCAATCTTGCTAGTGCAGATTCAGGTTTTGATCCATAAAGAAGACTATTTAAATAATTTTTTATGGGAGTAAATTTCCATTTGTCTTCTTTATCTTTTATTTCTACGATATTCAGTCTTCCAAACGAGTTAAGCACTTCTAATTCTTTAATATATTTTAATTTTTTTTCAATATCATTATTCATTTGATTTCCTTATTTTAATTTTTCCTAATAACTACCAAATGTATTCACAAGTCATTATAATTTATTCTCATACTTCTCAAGATAAAGCAACGCGCAATTCTTCGCCATTTTCCGGATGCGACCGATATAAGCCGCTCGTTCCGTAACGCTGATAACTCCTCTCGCATCCAGCAGGTTAAAAGTATGAGAACATTTGAGAACCATATCATAAGCCGGATAAACCTGTTTTGCTGAGATCAATTCGTTAACTTGCTGTTCGTATTCTTTGAAAGATGAAAACAGCAGTTTCGTGTCAGCAACTTCAAAATTATAACAGGAAAATTCCTTTTCTTTATCGAAATAAATTTCACCATAAGTTGTTGTCTCATTCCACTTCAAATCCTTGAAATCATCGACATTCTGAATATACATTGCCAGCCGTTCCAAACCGTAAGTCAATTCGACACTAATCGGAAAAACCTCGATTCCGCCGACCATCTGGAAATAGGTAAATTGCGAGATTTCCATGCCATCGAGCCAGACTTCCCAACCAAGCCCGTTCGCACCGAGAGTTGGTGATTCCCAATCATCTTCCACGAAACGAATGTCATGCTTCTCGGTCTCGATCCCGATTGCCTGCAGACTTTTCAAATAAAGGTTCTGAATATTTTCCGGTGAAGGTTTGATGATCACCTGGAATTGATAATAATGCTGCAGACGATTTGGATTTTCTCCGTATCTGCCGTCTTTTGGTCGGCGGCAAGGTTGCGTGTAAGCGATTGCTGTCGGTTTTTTTCCTAAAGCACCGAAAAATGTGGCAGGATGGAAAGTTCCTGCTCCCATTTCCATATCATACGGTTGCAAGACATTACATCCGTTTTCTGCCCAGTAATGTTGTAGTCTTAAGATTATGTTTTGGAAATTCAAAATTACACCTGCCTTTCTAATCTATAAGCAATTATCATTTTAACAATATCCACACAATTAAATACTGCTTCTTCTCCCGTATCACCTTCTGCGAAAGCACCTTGCATACCGGGAACGGAAACCAAATATCCATCATTAGTAGGTTCGACTATCATAGAGAGTATAATTGCGGATTTGTTTTTCATTAATTTACCTCCTCAATGAACAAAACAGATTTCCTTTTGTAATTTTTGATATTTACAGTCAAGAGGATTTTCCCTAACCTGCAAACGACTTCTATGAGCAATTCTTTCAAAATCTAGAAAATTGATTTATATCCTTTTCAAAAGTTGGTAATGTAATCATTGAAAAAGTTAAGCAAGAAAAGGATTTCCTTAAAATTATTCAAGGTTCATTGTTTCTGATACGGGACAAAAATATTATTCAACATCGGGTAATGATTTTCATTCAAAGTTACTAATTCAAAATGAAATAATTCAGCAGTTGCAGCCACGATTGAATCAGCCAATCCGATCCCATGACTTTTTAGAAAATCTCTGCGATAAAAACCACCTTTGACTGCAATCTCATTTGTAACAGGGATAATTTCAAATGCCTGCAGGAATATCTTCAGGTTTTTTTCTTCTTCTCCCTTTCCGACTACGCTATAAAGTTCTGCTACATTTATCGAAGACAAAACGAGATTTTGTTCCGAACTCTCCAAAAAAGAAATTGCCTGCTGCTTTCCGCGTAAATAATCTATCAGGATATCGGTATCGATCAATAATGATTTTTCCATTATTTTTCGCTCCTGTCCCAACTTTTCCTGATTTCACTGAAACCAGGAATATCGTTTCTATCTTTCCACATTCCTTTTGCTGTTTTTAAAATATAAGACGATTGGTATTGGTAAATTTTTCGATTAAAGAATCGACTGCCTGCCGGATAAGTTCGCTTTGTTTTTTACCTGTTTCAGAGGAAATATTCTGTAAAGCATTCTTTTCGTTTTCGGTCAGATAGATTTGCGTTCTGAACATAAAACCACCTCTTTGTAATGTATATGTCTAATGTATATTATTCGAGTTTATGTCAAGTCCGATTTGAGTAAACACCTGAAGTTTCTAAAAACATCGTAAATTTTGATACTCACTAAATTCCTTGTCAAATTTCAATATCAAAAAAATTTCGTTGCTCAAATAAAAGTATTTGAGAAAAGGAGCATTATGATGAACCACACAAACGAGAAAATTGTTAAAAGACCGAGAACATATTTTTCTGAAAACTTAGATGTTTCCAAATGGGAAAATGTCGAAAGAGAATTAAAAAAAATGGAAAAAGAAGAGATAGATTCGGTAGACAGTTCGATCAAATTTTTAGAAAAAGTAACGGAATTATCCAATATAATAGATGAAGAACAAGCCTGGCGTTACATTAATATGACCCGTTTTGCGGACAAACCGGAATACGAAAAAAAATTCAATGAATTTTATGCGGGAGTCGTTTCCAAAGTAAAACCTTATAAATTCAAGTTCAATAAAAAATTCTATGAAAGTCCGTTCAGAAAGGATCTCGATACGAAAAAATACGGACATCTGAATAAGATTATTTCCAATAAGATCGAACTTTTCCGGGAAGAAAATATTCCGCTAAAAGTGAAAGAGCAGGAACTCGCCAATAAATACGGCTCGATCTTTTCCAAATTGACCGTGAATTATAAAGGCGAGGAAAAAACACTTTCTCAATTATCGGTTTATCTGAAGGATAAAGACCGGAAAGTGCGGGAAGAGGTCTGGAATTTGCGGTTGGAAAAGATGATGGAGAAACGGGAGGAATTCAATACACTTTTCGACGAGATGAAAAAACTCCGCATTCAACAGGCGAAAAATGCCGGGTTCGATAATTATCGTGATTTTATGCATCGAGAAAAGGGAAGATTTTCCTACACTCCAGCAGACCTGAAGAAATTTCATAATGCGATCGAGAAAGAGGTTTTGCCTTTCCTGAAAGAATTAACTGAAGAGAGAAAATCAAAACTGGAAATAGAATCCGTCCGTCCCTGGGATACTGCTGTCGAACTCGATGGGAAAACTCTGAAACCGTTCCAAAAAATAGATGAATTCATCGGCAAAGGGATCGATATCCTGCACACGATCAAACCTGAATTCGGGAAAAGACTGCAGATGATGAAAAACACGGAATTCCTGGATCTGGAAAACCGCAAAGGAAAAGCACCCGGAGGTTATAATTATCCGCTCATTGAAACCGGAGCTCCGTTCATTTTTATGAATGCGGTCGGGCTGCATCGCGATATCGTTACTTTGCTGCACGAGTCCGGTCATGCGATGCATACTTTCTCAATGCGGGATATTAGGATCGAATCTTACCGTTCCACTCCAAGTGAAGTTGCAGAACTGGCTTCGATGGCAATGGAATTTATCTCGATGGATCTCTGGGAAAAATACTATCCTGATAAGAACGACCTGCTCAAAGCCAGAAAAGAACAATTAAAAGGTGCATTGGAATTCCTTCCCTGGTGTATGATCGTCGATGCTTTCCAGCATTGGATCTACACGAACCCGGAACAAACTCTTTCAGAACGGGAAGAATATTTCGCAAATCTGATGAACAGGTTTTCTTCCGGAGTCGATTGGAGAGGTCTGGAAAAATTCCAGAAAATTATGTGGCTTTTCCAACTCCATATTTTTGAAGTTCCATTCTATTACATCGAATATGGAATTTCCCAACTTGGTGCATTGGCTGTTTATCGAAATTACACAAAATTCGGGAAAGAACAGTCTTTAGAAAAATTTGAAGATTTTCTAAAGGCAGGTTACACAATTCCGGTGGACGAGCTTTATGAAAAAGCAGGTATAAAATTTGATTTCTCAAAGGAATATGTGAAAGAATTGGTTGATTTTGTAAAGGATAAATTGGAAAATCTGGAATAAATAATGTTTGCTAAAGCATGAAAGCAGGTTATGTTGTTTGTAGGTTAAACTACAAACAGGAGGTGAGTTTGATGAGTGTAATGAGCATTCGAATCGATGATAATAAGCGGAAGATATTAAAAGTAATTGCTTCTATCGAAGGAAGAACAATGGGCAGAATAATCTCGGAATTAATTGAAAATTACATCAAAAAAAATAAGGAAAAGATCCTCGAACTATCTGTAAAAAATAATCTGAATGAAATCATGAAAATGTCTGAAAAATCATTCCAGGAATGGGATAACGAAGAGGATGAAATCTATAATGATCTATAAAAAATGGGACATCGTCTTGGTACCCTTTCCATTTACCGATTTATCCACATCGAAAAAAAACCCTCTTTAATCATCTCACCCGATGAATATAACAAAGATCTGGATGTTGTTATTGCTTTTATTACCAGCAATATGAAACTAAAATACCGTACCGGTGATCATAAAATATGCGAATGGAAAAAAGCAAATTTACCTAAACCTTCGATGATTCGCATGAAATTTGCAACAATCAATAAAACTGTTATCATCAAAAGAATCGGTAAATTATTGGAAAAAGACATCGAAATATTCAGCGGATTACTTGTCGATTTTTTTTCCAACAAATAGATTTAGAACAAAGTTCTGATAATAACATTGACAGATAAACGCTAATTTTTTTCAAAAAATCCAGGAAAAATGGTAGAAATGAGAAATGAATGAAGAAAATCGATTTACATATCCATACCGACTGCTCGGATGGTGTATATTCGCCTTTACAAATTTTGGAATTTGCACGGAAAAATTTTTATGATGTGATATCCATAACCGATCATGATACTCTCGATGGTTATTTTATTGCTCGGGAAAAAATGAAAGATTATAACTTTGATCTGATCCCGGGTGTTGAGATCAGCACTCTTCATAATGATAATGATGTTCATATTCTTGCTTATAACTTCGATCCGGAAAACAGGGAACTGATAGATCTGTTGCAATTTATTCACAAAGGAAGGTTTGTCCGCGCGAAAAAAATTCTGAAAAAATTAAAATTCATGGGTATTAACATCGATTTTGAACGCATCCGTGAAATTGCCGGGAAAAATGATCTTATAGGCAGACCGCATATTGCTAAAGCATTGATCGAAACCAAACACTGCAGCAATATGAAAGAAGTTTTTGAAATCTATTTAGGTGAAGACTGTCCTGCTTTTGTACCGAAACCTGCTCCTAAAGTTAAGAAGGTTATCAAGTTGATCAAAAAAATTGGAGGAATTTCTGTTCTGGCTCATCCATATACACTGAATGATGACCGCATTATTTTTGATTTGATAGAAATGGGATTGGATGGAATCGAAGTATTTTATTCCAAACACAATGAGAACAGGATCGATTATTATAATGAGATCGCTCAAAAGAACAACCTGATCAGAACAGGCGGCAGTGATTTTCATGGTGAAAACAGTTATGATAATTTCGGTGATTATTACGCTCCTGAATTTGTTTATGATGAGATCATGAAAAGTATAAAGACAGATGGATAAAATCGAAACTTTGATAGATATAAATAAAAAAAAAGGATTTCCCCGAACTTACCGGTTCAATCCGCTTGTTCGCTGGTTCACATTATTATTGGGATTAGCAGTGATTTCCTGGGCAGTTTTCCTGATCTTTGTTAAAATCGGAACGGAGACAAAATTTTTCTTTAAAATCGCTCCTTTCCTGATTATTTTTTTCGCAGCCAATTCCGTGCTGAAAAACCTGTTTTCTTTAAATACGATCGTGTTCAAAAAAGAAAAGATCACATTTCACTTTCTGGGCAGAAAATCAACTTCCATTTGCTGGTCTTCCCTCAAAAAAATGGAACTCGACGACGGCAAACACAAGAAGATCATCCTGACCTATTTGGAAAAAGAAATCGAGAAGAAATTCAGTTTCACGCTTTCCTTTCCCAAAATGATGGAAATTGTAAACAGCATTGCAGAAATATGTCCTGAAATGAGTTATGACAAATTTATGAAAAATGTGATCATTTCAGATAAGGAACGGGAAAAGGTAAAAAAAGAAAAGAATGTTTGAGTTACGGAACAATTCCGGCGAATTGTTTTACGGATCGTAACTCAACTTGCCCAAGTTGAGAAAATACATTCAATCATCGATGAAAGAAGATAAAAGTGAGAATCAAAAACAACTGCTCGAAATTCAACGGTGAAATACCGTGCAAACCGCATAAACGGGAAAATGTTCATTGTGAAGATTGCCAATATTTCATACCTTTGAAAGAAAGGATTCTGGTCATCAAATTAGGAGCTGCCGGAGATGTGATCCGGACGACTCCGGTCTTACGAAAACTGAAACAGGAATTTCCGCATGCTGAAATAAACTGGCTGACGCATGCACCGGAATTCGTTCCCGAATCTTATGTTCATAATGTTTTAGAATGGGATGCGGATACGATCCTATGGCTGCAGGCGAGAGAATTCGATTTCCTTTTTAACCTCGATAAAGACAGGAAAGCGATCGGTCTGGCGGAAAAAATCGAAGCGAAAACAAAGAAAGGATTCCTGCTCGATGAGTTCGGGAAATGCAGACCTGCTGATAAAGACTCGGAAGATAAATGGCTGACCGGTCTGTTTGATGATCTCAACAAGCAGAATACAAAAAGTTACCCGCAGGAGATCTTCGAGATGCTCGGGTATTCCTTCCAAAAGGAAAAATATATTCTGGAATTACCTCCAACTAAAATCGATTTCGACCTGCCTTTGAACCGGAAAGTAGTAGGATTGAATACCGGCTGCGGAACGCGTTGGCTGACCCGGCTCTGGGGAAAAGATAATTGGATCGCACTTGCCGACCTGCTCTCTGAAAACAATTTCTATCCGCTTCTTCTCGGAGGACCCGACGAGAATGACCTGAATAAGGTGATCGCGGCAAATTCTTCTGCTGAATATAAAGGAATTTTTTCCATCGGGGATTTTACAAATTTGATCGATAATTGCGACCTTGTCGTTACTTCCGTTACCATGGCAATGCACATTGCGATTGCTCTGGAGAAAAAACTCGTTCTTTTGAATAATATTTTTAACAAAAACGAATTCGAACTTTATGGTCTGGGTGAAATTCTCGAACCTGCCGGAAAGGACTGTCTCGGCTGTTATAAGAATACTTGCGAGCAGGAATGTATGAGCAGGATTTCACAGGAAACGATTTTTGAGACGATCCTGAAATTGCTGTAACTCAACTTGCCTAAGTTGAGGAAGTAATAACATTTTACAGTGTCTGCGGTGTTTTTCAGTGTTTAATAAAATTGAGAAAATTCTATAAGGAAATGTTTTGAAAATTGCTTTTTTAGGACCTGCTTACCCGATCCGGGGCGGCATCGCTCAATTTATTGCTATCCTCGCTGAAAAATTATCGAAAAAAAGAAACCAGGTCAGGATCTTCTCGTTCAAAAAACAATACCCAAAATTCCTTTTCCCGGGTAAAGAACAACTCGATAAAAGTGAAAAAACCATTTCCATCGAAATCCAGCCTGTTCTAACTCCTTATAATCCAATGACCTGGATTCCAACATTCCTCAAGATAAAAAACTGGAAACCGGGCATTCTTATTCTCAAATACTGGATCCCGTTTTTCGCTCCGGCTTTCGGTTGCGTGATCTTCCTTCTGAAACTTTTTACTAAAACCAGAGTTATTTACCTGATCGATAATATCGAATTTCACGAGAAATGGATCCTGGGAAATTTCCTGACCAAATTCGCTTTGAGAAAAGCCGATAAACTTATTACTCTTTCCGATTCCGTATTCAACGATGCTAAGAGGTTGTTCCCAAAAAAGAATATTGTTTCAGGTTTTCATCCGCCTTATTCCTGTTACAATTTCCAAAAATATGATAAACAGAAAGCAAAAGGAGAATTGAAATTAGAGGAGAATACTGTCATTCTTTTCTTCGGATACATCAAACCATACAAAGGTCTGGATATTCTATTGGAAGCATTTCCATTGATCTTAAAAGCGATCCCAAATTCACATTTATTGATTGTCGGAGAAATTTACGGAAGCGCGGAGAAATATGATGAGTTGATCAGAAAAAATGATCTTCTGAAAGACATTACTTTTGTACGGGATTTTGTTGCAGACGGGGAAATAGAAAAATACTTCAAAGCTGCTGATGTTCTTGCTTTACCTTATAAACAGGCGACCCAGAGCGGAGTTGCGCAAATCGGTTATGATTTCGGTTTGGGAGCGGTTGCTACTCCGACGGGCGGACTTCCGGAAATGGTCATTCATCAGAAAACGGGGATTGTTGCTAAATCTACTTCTTGCGAAGATTTTGCAGAAGCGATCATCGATTATTTTGAACTGGATAAAGTAAAATTAGAAAAAAGTATAAAAAAAGAAAATAAAAAATATTCCTGGGATGGTTTTGCGGAATTAATTCATTAGAACCAGATCAGTAACTTCCTACCCTTTAATCGTCCTGATCGGGCAGACTTCCTGGTTGCTTCTGAACAAATTAGAAATCTATTTTTTTCGGTTCAAGTACAAGCCGGATTCCATCAAGAATTTGTTCAAGCCTTTTACTTGAAACCGAACCGATTTTTTCTACCAGGCAACTCTTATCAATTGTAAAAATCTGGGACACATTAACTACACATTTTTTAGATAAATTTGCTTCACCTTTTTTTAGGCTAACATTTCCCGGAGCATCTGCTCTTCGTAAATTTGATGTTATCAGGCAAACAACAATTGTATTTATCCTGCTATTATTGAAAATGTCATTTTGTACTATTACATGTGGATGAAGATATGCAGGTTCTGAACCGATTGGTTCTCCTAAATCAATCCAGAAAACATCTCCCTGTTCGATTACCATTTTTCATTCGCCACAGATCGTTGCTTTTTTTTTATTTTATTTAGTATTTCACTCTCTTCCCGAGAAGGTTGATCTTTATATACTTTATTGAGTTTATCAAACATTTTTTTGTTTTGATAACGTTGAATAAACTCTTTTAAGGCTCTAGAAAACAAAGCACTTCTGGTAGTTTTTTGTTCTTTAACGAGGTCTTCGATTTGATTAAAAAGTGGTTCCTGCAAGGAAACAGCGGTTTTGATTATTGCCATTTATACCTCCAATTTTTTATACTCATATTATTACAAAAAGTATAACTCAATTTTGGAGTTTAACAAAAATTTATTAATATAATTTGAAAAAATCTTAAAGCAGTATTATTTAGTGCAATCCTCTATCCTTTGATCGCTCCGATCGGGCAGATTTCCTGACAATTTCCGCAATCTATACAAGCTTCCGTGATCACAAATTGTTCATCACCTTCGATGATGGCATTGACCGGGCATACATCGACGCACATCGCACAATTAACACATTCCGAAGTAATGATAAAAGTCAAATCTCGATCTCCTTCATTCACCAGTCCGAATTAAATTCCCATTTTTCAAGAGAGGGGCCAGGGGTGAGTCAAACTTCCATTATTTCAGATTCTTTCGCTTTGATTGCTTCGGAGATCTTATCGATCCAACTATCTGTCGATTCCTGGATTTCTTTTAACAGTTTTTTCTGATCATCTTCGCTGATCTCGCTGTTTTTTTCCATCTTCTTTGTCGACTCATTACCTTTCCTGCGAATGTTCCTGATCTCGATTTTGGCATCTTCCGCTGTTTTTTTAACTTGCCGGACAATTTCCTTCCTCGTTTCCTCGGTCAAGGGTTGAAAGGGAAGACGAACAACATTTCCGTCATTTTCCGGGGTAACTCCAATATTGGATGCTAAAATCGCTTTTTCAATATTGTCCAGGGATGTTTTATCCCAGGGTTGAACAACGATCAGTCGCGGTTCGGGAATTGTAATATTGCAAAGCTGCTTTATCGGAGTAAGTTGACCATAATAGTCGATCTTTATATCATCGAGAGCAGAAGCATTGGCACGACCGGTCCTGGTTTTGGAAAATTGATGTAATAAAGAATTAAAAGCATCTTCCATTTTGGATTCGATTTCGAGTAATAGTTCTTCCATCTTTACTCCTTTTTACCTCACTCCTAACCCTTCTCCCGAGAAAAGAGAGAAGTTTAGGAATTGAGTTTCGGTGTATTTCAGTGATTTTCAGTGTTTAATTCTTACACCTTACCCGTGCACAAAAGTTCCGATCTCTTTTTTCAAGATCGCTTCTTTGAGGTTGCCTTTTTTTGTGATATTGAAAACTTTGATCGGCATATTATATTCTCTCGCTAAAGAGAATGAGGTCATATCCATTACTCTTAATTTCTTTGTTAGAACCTCATCAAAAGTAACATCATTGATGAATTCCGCATTTTTATTTTTTATCGGATCGGCTGTAAATACACCATCGACTTTTGTTCCCTTGAAAACAATATCGGCATTTAGTTCGATTGCTCGTAAAACCGCAGCCGTGTCTGTTGTGAAGAACGGGTTTCCGGTACCAGCACAAAAAAGACAGATTTTTCCTTCATTAAAAGAAGTATTTGCTCTTTTGGGAGTATAAAATTTTGCAACTTTATCTACTTGGATAGCAGAGAAGATCTCGGTCAGATAATTCTTTTTATTCAAGAAGCCGCTCAGTATCAATGCATTCTGGATGGTTGCCAGCATACCGATGTTATCCGCAGCAAACCTGTCAAGATTGTTTCCAACTTCGGATGCACCACGGAAAAAATTTCCTCCCCCGATCACAATGCCGATGCTATACCCGAGTTTCTTTACGGCGATGATTTCGTCAGTTAATTCATATATAGTTTTAATATCTATGCCGAAACCTTTTTTGCCGGCAAGGATTTCACCACTCAACTTCAAAATTATTTTGTGGATTTTTTCAGGTTTATAATTTCTAATCATTTTAGTTTCCCAAACTATACCTGACAAATCTCGCTATTTTTATATTCTCTCCGAGAGCCATAATTGCTTCGTTTATAAGTTCTTTTATTGTTTTCTCATGGTCTTTGATAAATTCCTGATCCAGTAAACAATTTTCTTTTTTGAATTTAGCGATCTGTCCGTCCACGATCCTGTCCACGATCTTTTCCGATTTTCCTTCGTTCAGGGCTTTATTTCTGAAAATCTCTCTTTCTGATGCAATAATTTGCGGATCGAGTTCATCTTCTGAAATTGCCAGCGGATTGGAAGCAGCTATGTGCATTGCTATATCTTTGCAGAGGTTTTCAAATTTTTCATTTTTAGCGACAAAATCAGTCTCACAATTCAGTTCTGCCATGACTCCGATTTTTCCATTCATATGTATATAAGAATAAATTCTACCTTCTTTTGTTTCACGGTCTGCTTTTTTTTCTGCTTTGCTGATCCCTTTTTCCCTTAAATATTTAATGGCAGCTTCCATATCTCCGTTTGTTTTTATGAGAGCTTTTTTACAGTCCATCATTCCTGCGTTTGTTTTAGCACGAAGTTCCATTACAGTTTTTGCTGGAATACTCATTATTTTTCTCCTGACTTTTTAGACTTTTTTTCGGATTTTTTTATGTTATTATCAGAAACTTCTTTTTTTTCTTTACTCTTTTCCGAAGATTTCTTTTCTGCTGTTTTACTTTTTGAAACTTTCTTCTTAGCATCCTGCTTTTTCGTCTTCTTTTCTTCTTTTAAATGCTTTTCCTTTGCTTTCGATTCTTTTTCAGTTTCGATTTTTCCCGGTTGGGATTCTTCCTCACCAATATCTGCAGGAGTCAGATCAGCTCCTTCCAGCAGGGACTGACGACCGTCGATGACGGCATTTGCCATAATATCGGCCATCAGATGGATGGCTCTGATCGCATCGTCATTTGCCGGAATGACATAATCGACCATGTCCGGATCACTATTCGTATCTACCATGGCAACGATCGGTATCCCGAGTTTGCGAGCTTCGTTGACCGCGATATTTTCCTTGATGATATCGACCACAAAAACAGCACCTGGAAGTTTATCCATTTCCCTGATCCCGCCCAGGGCATCATTGATCTTATCATAAATTCTTTTCATTTTTGTTGCTTCCAATTTTGTGAAGCTGTTCAAAGTTCCGTCTTCTTCGATCTGTTCGTAATAATCCAGTTTTTCTATTCTGCGGCGAATAGTCTGCATATTGGTCAGCAATCCGCCGTACCAGCGGTTATTGACATAAAAAGCGCCGGATTTTTTAGCAGCTTGTTCGACGGCTTCTTTAGCTTGCTTTTTTGTTCCCACGAACAGAATAGTTTCTCCTTTACCTACCCGCTCTTTGATGAACATATAAGCATCGTTTACTGCATCTAGAGTTTGTTTCAAATCCAGGATATGGATCCCATTCCTTTTAATAAAAATGTACTTATCCATTTTGGGATTCCATTTATGGGTTTGATGACCGAAGTGAACTCCGCTTTCGAGCAGTTCTTTCATACTGACAACCGACATTTGTAATTCTCCTTTTTCTACGGTTTTTTTCTGTTTGGAAATTACCTGCAATACAATCCCGAAAGCTTCCGGAACACCGCTTTGCAAATTTCCAGACAGTTTATTTTTTAATATATTAGAATCCGAATAATCTCCCCGTTAATTTCAAAAAGTCCTTATAACTCCTTTTGCAAAAAGGAGACTCCCCATTCATAAGGGGAGATTTAGAGGGATTTTGAATCTAATGTGATTTTTCTTTATAAATATTTTCCCGGGTTCGGAAAAATTTCTGAACTACCTCTTTGAGAATTGGAACCTTTTTCTTGCTTTCGGTCTTCCGGGTTTCTTTCGTTCAACTTCTCTCGGATCCCGGGTTAGAAGCCGGTTCTTTTTCAGGATCGGTCTGAGTTCCGAATCATATTTGAGCAGAGCTCGAGCGATTCCCAAACGCATTGCTCCGGCTTGACCTGTTAATCCTCCACCCGTGATCTTCACATTGACATCTAATTTCCCGGAAATATTTACCAGTTTGAGAGGTTGTTCTACGACCATTTCGAGAGTTTCTCTCTGCAGGTATTCTTTCATCGGTCTGTTATTAATTATTCTTTTACCGGTTCCCGGTGTCAAACGAACACGGGCTATAGATTCTTTTCTTCTGCCGACAGCATCGAAATATTGCATTATTTATCCCCTTGATTTGAAAACGATATAACTCGAGGAGATTGCGCCTGGTGAGGATGTGATCCTCCGGTATAAATACGCAGTTTCCGGATCAATTTCCTTCCCAAAGCATTTTTGGGAAGCATTCCCGTTACCGCATGCTTGATAATCTCCTCCGGTTTTTCCTGTAACATTCTCTTGTATGGTATTTTTTTCAGACCGCCCGGGTATCCGCTGTATCTCCGGTATTCTTTCTGCATTTCTTTATTACCTGTTAGTCTAACCTTTTCGGCATTCACGACAACTACATGATCGCCGGTATCCAGGTGCGGACTGAAATAGGGTTTGTTTTTTCCTCTTAAAAGATTGGCAATTCCGGTTGCCAATCTTCCCAGAACCTGATCTTCAGCATCAACAAGATACCAATCCTGCTTGATCTGATCAGCGTTTGGCGTCGATGTTCTCATCATTTCTCCTTAAAAAAATTCATATTATGATCGAGACCGGACAAATTTTTATGAGAGGGATATGCTGTCAAGCATTATGAATTCCGGTTAGATAGCCGAAATAAAGCACAAAATTCAACTAATGAAAAAAATCACTCTTTCCATTTTTTATTAATGGAATGAAAATTATTTTAAGAATAAAAGTTGCGGAATAATCGATAAATATTATTTTGGAATTTGTAAAAAAAATCGGAGGTTAGATGAAAAAATCGACCAAGCAGATAAACCTGGAAAATAAGATCAGGAAAAGACTTTCCGGGAAAGCGTTAAAGGTTGCAGAATATATTTTCAATGATAAAGAGATCCAGGCATTTCACGATCAAGCGAATATCGTTTCCATAAAAAGACTCGGGTTTAATGACCATGGTCCTGTGCACATGCGAAAATCTGCACTGAATTCTCTTGTTATGTTCGAGTTATTGGAAAAAGCCGGGATAAAATTCAACCTGCAAAAAGAAGGAACAGGAACGAGCGAAGACAGTAAAATCGCAGTTCTGATCGCATCGTTACTGCACGACCTGGGCATGACCGTAACCAGGAAAAACCATGAATTTCTGAGCGTGCAGCTGGCAGCTCCCATTATCGAGCGCATATTGAACAAATTCTATGCAGACGACCTTATGAAAAGAGTTATTCTGCGTTCCCTCATCATCGAATGCATTTTCGGACACATGGCAACCCAGCCGATAAACTCCCTCGAAGCCGGACTCGTGCTGATCGGGGATGGTTGCGATATGGAAAAGGGCAGAGCAAGAATTACAACATTATTGATAAATAAACCGAGAGTAGGCGATATACACAAATATTCATCACGGGAAATACAGAAGGTGAAGATAATTCCCGGAGAAAAGAAACCGATAAGGATCATTGCCGAGATGCACCAGTCCGTTGGCTTTTTCCAGATCGAAGAAGTGCTGTTCCCGAAAATTGCTTCCAGCCCGGTTAAACCATACATCGAACTTTATGCGGGAGTTAGGGGAGAGGAGATGTTGAAGTATCTTTAATCTTTAGATATCTTCTTAGCATCTGCAAAAGAATCTAAATTTTTTTATAATTTTCCATCTAATCGACGACATAAATAACTCAAGTTTCACAGTTTTTAAAACAGCATGATATCTGAATAAAGGAATCTGAAAATGATCCATAAATCTAGTATAATTTACTAATCTTTCCGACACCTAAGTCCTTATAAAATAAGGGATGATTTATAGCAA
>CAZFPK010000028.1:0-38966 GCA_964521025.1 uncultured Candidatus Cloacimonadota bacterium
GAGAGCACTCGTGGACTACTGTAGCTCGTCAGTCCTCTGACGGAATTATTGATTTTCCTTTTTTTCACGAGAGGACTCGTGGACTACTGTAGCTCGTCAGTCCCCTGACGGATTATTTATTATCCCCGCAAGAGGACTTGCGGATCACTGTAGCCCATCAATCCTCTGATGGAAACATACGCGAGGGACTCGCGTGCTACAGTAATTCCTCATTAATATATGTATGTTCCCATTCTTCAGGTTCATCAACAAAATTTGCCTTTACCGGATTCATATAGATATAATTTAAAATATTGAAAAACTCTTTCTCATCTCTGATATAATGATCATAATGCTCATCCTGCCAGAAATGCCCTTTTCTCTTCAGAATTTTATTTGCTTCGATAGCTGTGAAATGTTTGTGGTCATACATAATCTGTTGCAAAGGATACGGTTCCTCATTCTTAAGCAACGGTCTGATCACGATATGAACATGATTGGGCATGATACAAAAAGCAAATAACTCATATCTCTTTTGAACACCCCAGAATAAACTGTCTTTCACTATAGTAGCAATGTTTTTATCTTTTAACCAAAAAGGTGAATTTTTGAATTTCCCCATAAAATTATCTTTAAAGTCAAATATCTTTTTTTCAAATTTGTATTTTTCAGGTTCGATTTTTCTCTTATCCTACAACTTTATCCTTTTTTTAAATTCTGATTTCAGTGTCCGGATTTTAGTGTGATATTCCACAGGTAATTCGAAAAACAATCTGTATGTAACAAAGAGAACTGCATCTTCCGGTTGTATATGCGGAAGATTTCGACGATAAAATTGTTTGTATTTCATTTATCCTTCTGTAGTCCGTCAGTCCCTGACGGGATTGTGTTTAATTTTTTTTTATTTCCCACGAGAGGACTCGTGGACTACTGTAGCCCATCAGTCCTCTGATGGAATTAATAACACGAAGGCACTCGTGCATTACAGTAATCCATCAGTCCCCTGATGGGAAAATACGCGAGGGACTCGCGTGCTACAGTTTCATTCGGATAGAATAATCTTCTCTACTTTTTCTTTTGTTTCTTGTAGAAGTTGTTTTGTCTATTGATGAAAGAATTGTATAACTTTTCAAAAATCTAAATCTTTCCAATTTGTAAAATCATTTTCCTTTAACTGCTTACTTGACTTATCAAAATAAATCCATCTTCCATGATAATTTCTCTTGTCAGTATTAATAACAATACCACCAAATAAATCTTTTCCCTTTTTATTTTCATTTTTGATGTAATCAAATAATCCTTTAATTTTGGAACCGGCAACTATTCGTGTAAAACCGGCTTTAGTGTCAAATAAACCAATTCTTCCATTTTTAAGTTTTACAATAAAATCTACATAAAATGGTTTATCAATATCATTCTTATAGGATACAGCAAAATAAATTGCATCTCTATCTCCATTCTTAAACCACCAATCTACCTTATCTGATTTTTCTAAATATTCTATGAAGGATATTTCTGGTCTCCATCTATTATCTGTAAAGAATGTATGCATAATAGATTTCTTTCTGTCTTCTTTTATATAAATACTACCGAAACTCAATGATTCTGGTATGTTCCAATTTTTAACAAATATAATCTCCGGTTCTCTTTTTATAACTTCCTTTTGATATTCTTCTTTTGCTTTATCAATAACATTTATAAAACATTGAATATTATTATCGCTTAAAACTATCCGAACAATTTCACTTTGTTTTTCTCCATAGTCCATTTTAAATTCTTCATTAAAAAATCTATAAATTGATTCTTTTACTCGACCGACTGATCTATCTTCGGGATAAAATGGTGATGAATTTTGTCATCCAGAGGGGGATTTGCATAAATTTTTAAGCAAAGATTTTAATAATAATAAATCTATGTTTTCATAATTTCTCTAAACAAGCGGTGTTTCATGCTGTTTCTTAATTTTGAACTATAAATTGTTTCTAATGATTCATCTATAATTTCATTAATTCTATCACTCAATTTTTCAAATTCAGGGATAATTTCAGTCAAATAATCAATTTCTTCAGGAATTGATATTTCATCTAAATCATAATCCAGAAATATTTTGATAAATCGTGCTTCCTGTTCTGTTTCACAAACCATAAATTCTTTATTCGAATAATACAATCTCCAGCCCATCAATTCTGCATCGATATGCGGAATGAAATTTGAGGTAATAGTTGGTAAGGAAACTTTTTTTGTCTTCTTTTTCGATAAAACTTTTTTTTGATATAGATTTCTTAAAGTCTCGTCTCCAATTCTACTCATCACAGTTGAAATAAAAGTTTCTATATTTATATTTTCTTTATTTTTTTTATTGTTATTAACACTTCTGGCTTTCTTAAGTCTGGAACAAACTAAATCTATCACTGCTACATAAACTTCTATTTGTTCATTTTCTGATAAACCGATAATATCACCCATTACAATCTTATCCAGAGTCCTTCTTTCTTGTTTAATACCGGATAAGTCAATTTCAGCGAAAGGTTCTCCAATTTCTCTAAACACAGATTCGGCTTTACTGTCGAGAAGATTTAGAAAACTTTTCTCCAATTTCTTCCTTAATGGTTTATTGATTTGCTGCAAATCAATAATGCTAAGGGATTCCACGATGTTTACATCGATATCAGCGATTGCTTGTGCACCTGTCAATTGTCGACAATTATATTCGATAAATAAACGTGTTAAAGTTGAGTTTAATAGTGCTCCGATAACGAGAACATCATCTTTATTTTTAGGAATAACTCCGTATAATTTCTTATCTTCAAAAATATTATCATTTAAAACGACAGGCATCCGTTCACCAACTTTGGCAGGAAAAATAAGAGGTGCATATTCCCATTCTTCCCCCAAACCATACCATAATTTTCTGGAAGAACAAGTCGGTCTCTTATGAAAATTCTGACTTTCTCCCCAACGAATATATTTTGCTAAATTACTTCTTCTTAATTTGTTTTTTTCTTTATGACAAATAATAACATTTTTTTTCAGTTCTTCTCTTTCAACTTTATATTTTTGGATTTCTTTTAATGAAAATATGATTGGCTGTAAATACTCTTTTTCAATTTTCAACTTGTCGCAATCATCTTCCGAGAGATAGAAGAATTCATTTGCTCCGGTTTTAATTCCAAATCTGATGTCTGCATATTTTTCTAATAGTCTGAATTTTCTCTTTCCTATTTCTAAAACCTGAAAATATATTTGTCTCGCTCTTAGATATTTTCCCCATTTATCACCGTTGTAAACTTTATTATTTTTGTCGTATCCATCTGTCCACAAATCTTTCTGAAGTTTTGGGAAAACACGCAATTCATCATTTTCATAAACATTTATGTGTGAGAGAATTGTTTTCTTTAGCGAATCTATTTCCTGCATTCTTTTGATCTGCTCTTCCCAAACCGTAGAAGCTGGAGGGATAAAATGACGTAATGTTTTTTTCAGGTAAACAAAACGAACTAAATTTCTATCTCTTTCATTCCTGTTATTGCATTTCTGCAAAATAACGATACAGGTATTTACATCCGCTTCTTCAAACCATCTTTCTATTTTCGATTCTATAATTGCTACAATTTTGTAATATTTCAGGAAGAGCTCTTGTAGTCCTTTTCCATAATCAGAATCTAACCAGGAATTGGAAACAATGAAACCGAAATAGCCGCCATCTTTCAGGAATTTTGTGCCGTGCACGAAAAAATAAGCGTGAATACCTGCGCGTTTCCCGATTTTTACGATCGTTCTTCCTTTATCATCTTTTAGTGAATTCTGGATAATTCTATTTTTATATGATCTTTCTTTTTCGGAGATTCCTTCGATCTCTTCCTGCCTGGTATAGGGCGGATTTCCAACCAGAACATCGAACCAGCGAGGGTGCTCGATAGTCCGTTCTTTGGCAGATAATGTTTTGGAAATTTTCTTCCTCCATTCTGCCGGCTCGAAGCCTTCCGGACCAACCAGCATCGTGAAGAAATCATCTTTTATTATATTTGGATAATTTGTATTCGATTCAAGTTTTTTTATAGCCAGGTTTATTTGAGAAAGATGAGCAGGAAATTTGGCAATATCGACTCCCCATAAAGTAGAAAGGATTTTTTCGTGTTCTAACCTGTCATTCATCAAACTTTTATGGTGATAGGCACGAACTAAAAAAGTTCCGGCACCACAAGCAGGATCGATAACTTTATCTTCTTCGTGATGCAGGCAGAATCTGAGTATCAAATCCACGATATCCGCTTTAGTAAAATATTGTCCTAAAATATGCCTTTCAGCGATTGGAATCAATCTTTCAAACAAGCTTCCGATAATGTCATATCCGATTTTTGAAAAGTCATATTTCTTTAGAACTTTTACCAATTCTTTGATTTCATTAACTACTTCCTTTGAATCCGGAAATGCTACCGTATCGATAAAATCCGTATCGTAAATGGATTGATAATCTATATCCAAAACTTGTTTGAAATATGCCTGCAAATAAGAAGCCAACAGACTACTGTGCGTCAGACTCTCCGGAATTTCGAGTGGATCGAGTCTTTCGGGTCGATTAGATTGCAGGACACCATAAAACAAAATTTTATTTATTAATAAATAGGCGGTTTGTCTAGCTGCTTTATCAAAATCATTTTCCTGCCCAACAAAATTCCAACCCTGTTCAAAAAACCATTTTCCTAATTGTTTCCTGAAACCATTATCTTTATGGCATTGATCTTCGATGAGCTGGCGATAATAATACGATAAAATCCTGATTTTTTCTTGAAATCTGAAAATTAAAAACTCATCGATCGGATGCTTTGGTTCCTGCTTTTTTCCAGTATGAATTTCGATTAATTGGATCAGGAAATCCTCTATTACTTTAACAATTTCGTCTTTATACTTGGCTTGTTCAATATAATCCAGATTATTGATCTCGGATAAATCATACTTTTCGATCAACTGTTCCTCATCATTATATTGAATTGTATTGTTTGCTCTCTCAGTGCTGAACCAGAGAAGTTTTTTGAAATTGGTCGTAGCAAAATATTTTGCTTTTCTCTTATTTGCTTTTTTCCTCGCAGGTTCTTTCAGTTCTTCCTCGTCAAAAACATTAAAATATGGTGGTTTTGCTTCTATCAATAAAAGAACATTCCGGTTTCTTCGAGTTTCATAAATAACCAGATCCGGTATTTTACGGTCTGATCCTGAGGTTTCAACATCTGGCATTCCCAGATTTAATTTTTTTTCTTCAATTATATTTCTCATCCAATGCATTAATATCGCAACTGCTGTTCTTTCTGTTTTCTTTACTGTCGTATCGAAAGGATTGGGAAATCTTGTTTCTTTTAATTTAAGGTTAGTCATTATTTTTTACCTCATCAACAATTCTTTTAGCTATTTCAAAAACCGCCGCGATTCGAGTGATCTTAACATAAGAAAGCCCTTTTATTGATAATAGTTTTCTTAATGGTTGATAGGCAAGACCTTTGAATGAACCAAATTTAGCAAACACATCGGTGGCAATTTTTTCCGCTGATCTCCCTTTTATTCCAGTAGATATAATGATCGATAATAACTCGATATCAGATAGTTTTTCTGCACCAAGTTCTCTTAATTTTCCACCAGCGTGATGCCATTTAAAATTTTCATTTGCATTCATAATAATGTTCTAACCTCTCCCGATCTTCATTCTCTTTATCTCCTTTGTAATAAATCTCGACAAATTCGATTTTATCAAGGTCGAAAAAAATTCAATAAATTTTTCTTTTTTTATATTTTTCTGGTATTTACCAAGTATCAGAGACTATTTCCCAATATCCACCTTTTGCAGGACCGAATCTTTTAAGAAGTCCTTTTTGTTTGAGTTTTGCTATATTCTCTTCAGTTTTTCTTAATGATATCTTGATTTTTTCTGATATTTCTCGTGCTGAAATTGACGGGTTTTTTAATATCAATCTAATTATTTTTTTCTGATTTTCAGATAACTTGTAATCGACTTTTTCACCGACTTTTTTACCGACCTTTTCACCGACTTTTATCTCTTTTTTTTCTACCTGCCTTTCCTGTCTATCTTTTCTTTTTTTATCCTCACCAATTATTTCGTTCATTTTCTTTTTTTCCAGAAGATTGAACATCAAGAAATGCTCTTTTTTGATTTTGATGTTATTCTTTTCCAAAAAATATGTTTCTGCTTTTGATAAGTCGATATCTTCCTGCGTAAACCTGTAATCGTTTTGCGAATCGTAACTGATATTTTCTCCTTCCAACTGCAGAGATTTGATCATCTCATTACTTGCCGATCTCGTTGTAGAACCAATTCTGAGGTAAGCTCCTCTTTCCATTCCTTTATTTTTCAGGAAATAAGGAGTTTCGATTCCCATCGGCACTTTGACAATGACCAGGATTTTATCCTCCTAGGTGACGAAAACCTGATTGATGCGGATAGTTGGTTTGATGCTGTCGAAAGTAATGTTGGACAGTTTTTCTTCTAATTCAAACGGATCTTCGATGCGGTTATTTGTTTATTATCATCGATCCCGAAAACAATATTGCCGCCGCTTCCATTGGCAAAAGCATCGATTGGCTACAGAATTTTTTTTTATTGGAATTATTCAGTTCCCGTTTGAATTCCAGGAATTTACTTTCCGGTTTGGATAAAAGTTCTTTCATAATAACCTGCTATTCTGTAAATTTTAATAAACGATTTTTATCCTCATTCTCTTTATCACCTTTATAATAAATCTCGATAAATTCTATCTATCTTCATCTGAATAATAAGCATAAATAATTCTGATTCCGCTTCTTGACCCGGTTCCTTTCAGAGATCTGCAAGCAAATTTTCGGGCTTTGTAAATTTTTGGATATTCGATTCCTAAACCGGCAATTTCCACAATTCCTTTATTATCTTTATTAAGTTTATGGAATAATTTTAACTGAACATTAATAAAAGTTCTTAAATCATCGTCAAAAGTTCTGAAACGCTTTTTGAGTTTTTTCAAATCTTTTTCAAATTCTTTTGTGAAAACAATCTCTTTAAAAATACTCACAGATCAATCTCTAACAGAATATGGGCTTACCCTATAAAATACTGATTCATAATCAATAACTTTTCCATTCTCGCTTGTGATCCAGGGAACATCATTATGAGAATACTCACTGATTTGAGAAGCATTCATATCGGATAAGTGCCTTAAAACCAAATCTATCATTTCTATTTCATTTGCCTTAAGTAGCGATAAATCAGGATTTCTCAGGGGAAGATATTTCGTTTGCGGATATTCAAAATATTTATCCTTTATTTTCACTAAATCTTTTCCTTCCATTTCTTTGATTATTTTTGGAAATTCTTTCGGTGTCGGGCCATAATGATTTTTTATATATGTTGCTCCGATCAATTGTTCTTCATATTTCTCAAAAAAATTAAAATCAATAAAATAGAGAAGTTTATAAAGAACAGTCTCACCAATATTCGGTTTTGATCCGATTTTATTGAGAATATAGAGGAGAACTTCTTTGAATTTTTTCAGGTTTTTTCGGGGGATATTTATCCGAATTTCAAGTTTTTGTTTTGTTGATTTTTCTTTGCTTTTTTCTATCAATACTTTAATATCTTTTCCTGGTTCTAATAGTGCATCTACAGAAGTATTGAAGAAATGAGCAATATTGATGATTTCTTCGGCAGTCAATTTTCTATTGCCGTTTTCGATTTGTGATACGGCAACCCTTTTTATTTTTAAATTTCGTGAAAATTGTTCTTGCGAAATCTCTGCTTCAAGCCTTAATTGTTTTATTCTAGAACCTAATTTTTTGTTAAAACTTTCCATAATTCCTCCAAGAACAAACTTGATTTGTAAGATTTTCTGTCAAGAAAATGTTTGATATTGTTTCAAAATGTGTCTCAAAACTTCGGAAGTTTATTAGATTACTATCTCCCTCTGAATTTCGTGTTCTTCTGCTTTCAATTCAATAACCTCAACTTTAAATCCGGAAAGCATCTCCAGCAAATTCTGGAGAACCGGATATTCCGTATAAAAATGTCCGGCATCGATAATTGGGATTTTGCTGTCCAGAAGCGTGTGATAAGTAAAATCTCCGGAAACAAAAACATCTGCTCTTCCGTAAACTTTATTTAGAAGCGAACTTCCGCTTCCTCCGCAAACAGCAATTTTTTTCACGAAATCCTGCTGCGATTTGTCAGCCAACCAGAGTTTGACAAAAGAAGCATCCAGATCTTTTTTAACTTTTTGGGAAAAATCTGTAATCGTCATTTTCTGCGGCAATTCCCCGATCAAACCGAGTCCGTAATTCTCACTCTGTTTTTCTTGCGGGTAAACTGCAAAAGCCGGAGTTTCATACGGATGAGCGGATTTCATTGCAGAAATGACACGATCCAGGTTGAATGAATCCGTAAAAAATTCCAGTTTTCGTTCTACAACTTTTTCCAGTTTATTTTTCTCACCAATTGTTGGATTGCTTTCTGCCAAAGGTTTGAATTGACCACTTACTTCATGATCATTCAGGCAATTCTCATAATTTCCAATAACTCCAGCACCTGCTTGAAAAACTGATTCCGCAACTTTATCCATCGCATTTTCCGGAACATAAACCGCCAAGTGAAGAAGTTTCGAACCGGATTCTGACGAAAGAAATTCGATATCTTTCAAACCGATTTTTTCTGCGAGAGCAAAGCTCACACCTTTCATAATAACATCGAGATTCGTGTGAACGCAGAAAACCGATATATCATTTTTGATCAATTTCAAATAAAGCGGATTAGTAATATTTTTAATTGGACGGAAGATGAACGGATGATGCGCGATGATCAGATTTGCTTTTTCTCTGATCGCTTTCTCGATCGCATTTTCCGTAACATCGAGAGTCAGCAAAATCTTTTTTACTACAGTTTCCCCGTCTCCAAGTTGAAGACCGACATTGTCCCAATCGTAAGAGAGTCCGGGATTGGCTATTTTATTCAGTTTATTTATGATATCCTTCACTTTCAATTCTTTCATATTTTCAATCCTTCATTATTAATTCATGGATTTTTTCTCTTGCATCATAATAAGAAAAACCTCGTCCGGTCAAATAATTCAAGCATTTTTCAATTCGTTCTTTTCCTTGAAATTTGGAATACCTTGTTAGAACTTTTTCCGCATTTTTAGTTAAAATATCTTCCTCGATTTCAGCAGAATATTTTGCGGATATAACCTCCATGATAATTTCCCCGGAAATATGTTTCTCGAATAATTTATTTTTGCTCTCGGTCGCATTCTTCCCTTTTCCGATTAAATGATCGATATAAATCTCCGCAAATCTTTCATCATCGATGAGATTGTTGGAACGAGCCTTTTTTAATAATTCTTCGGAAAATTCCTCTGCTAGTGGAAGTTGCTTCAAAAAAAACTTACATTCCCATTTTGATCTTTCCCGAAAAGATAAAAAATTCAAAAGCCGGCCATTTGCATATTCAGTAATGTATTTTTTTAATTCTTCCGATTTTTCTTTTGAAAGTTCGACTTCTTCTTTCAAGTCAAACGAAAAAAAAGGGAGGATTTTTTCAGGTAAAATCCCCCAGAGTTTTTCTTCGGAATAAACAATAAAGATTTTTTTAGATTTATTTTTTATCCTGAACTTCATTGTCGGAAGCAGCATCTAATTTTAAGATCGTTTTGACTTTCCCTTCGATCTCTCTATAAATTTTATCATTCTCTTTGAAGAAATCTTTGACTTTTTCCGCTCCCTGACCAATTTTCATCTCTCCGTAAGAAAACCAGGAACCGCTCTTTTTGATGATGTCATTCTGGACGGCAATATCGATCAGGATATCGAGATGGGAAATCCCGACTCCAAAAATTATCGGAAATTCGACTTTTTTGAAAGGTGGTGCAAATTTGTTTTTAACAATTTTGACCCTTGTTTTATTGCCGACAATTTCAGCATCCGAGCCGATCTGTTTGATGGAACCGGTTCTGCGGACTTCCATCCTTAACGAGGAATAAAATTTCAGAGCAACTCCGCCGGTCGTTGTTTCCGGGTTTACATAAGAAGGAACTCCGATCTTCATTCTCGTCTGGTTGATGAAAATTACAGCAGTATTGGATTTACTGATAATTCCGGTCAGTTTTCGCAATGCCTGCGACATCAATCTTGCCTGCAAACCGACATGCGAATCTCCCATGCTTCCTTCGATCTCTGCTCGCGGAACAAGAGCTGCCACAGAATCGATGACAATTAAATCGATCGCGTTGCTGCGCACAAGAGTTTCGACGATCTCCAACGCCTGCTCTCCTCCATCCGGTTGAGAAAGCAGCAGGTTCTCCGTATCGACCCCGATCTGTCCTGCATAAACCGGATCGAGAGCGTGTTCCGCATCGATGAAGGCAACGATTCCTTCTTTTTTCTGGGCTTCGGAAACTGCATGCAGTGCCAGAGTTGTTTTCCCGGAAGCTTCGGGTCCGTAAATTTCTGTTACTCTTCCCCGCGGAATACCACCGATCCCGAGTGCGGCATCGAGATTCAAGGCTCCGGTTGGAATGGCTCCGACTTTTGCTTTCGGTTTATCTCCCAGACGCATGATCGTTCCCAGACCGAACTGTTTTTCCAGTTGGCTCATTGCGGTTTTTAAGGCAGAGTCTTTATTTTTAGTGGTCATTTATTTCCTCCTTTTATCTGTATCACCATTGTCCCAATGGTTTTTATTTATTATTGTCTATTTTTTCTTTTCCTCTCCGGCAGCTGCTGTGTGGGCTTGCATTTTTCAAATCGACTTTTTTCACATGGACTAATCTATGTCCGAGCATATCGACTGCTGCTTGAGATTGTTCCAAAATAATATATCCGAGCAAAGGCTCATAAATTCCATCTCTTGGTTCCATTTCCAAAAATAATACTTCTCCATAAATTGGAGCAAAACCCTCGATTTGTATTTCAACAGGTCCGTAAATTTCACCTTTTACTAATTGTCGATCTGCTGTTTCACAATCTATTTCCCTGATTTTAGTTAAATCACCTAACCTCGATTTCCAGGCAGATGGTAAGACCAGATTTACTGCTCCTGTATCGACAAGTACATCACAACTGATTGAGAAATCCGGATCAAGAATATTTTTGATTGAGACATTTGTTACAATTCGACCCATTTAATTTTCCTCCGATTCCTGAATCAATGTCTGAATTTCAAAAACAACCATTTTCATCTCCGCGAATGACTGCTCCACTTCTTCTTTACTGAATTTTGAAAGAACATTATAATCGCCCGCTTTCCTGTCTTTAAACGCTTTATGGATAATTTTACTAAACTTTTTATCAATTAAGTTTTTTTTCACAAAATATCGATCAAACCAGCCAATCAATTGTTTATGTTTGGAAGTTGAGAATTTATTCTTGATTGCCAATGCAGAAAGGCAATAAAAAATGCCATAATAAATTCTATTGATTGCCAGCGATAGTTCATTATTTTGAAGTAAAATTCTACTTTTTGTATTGTGTCCAATCCCTTTTGCAAATAATTCTCTATCAATATCGTTCGATCTTTGTCTGTTAAAGTCATAGCACCACACCGTTTTCAACAGCATTCATAATGAATGGCAATTTCCCTTTGATACTCCTTAATTCATTATTTGAGATTAAACTGATATCCGTCAGAATATCATACTTGAAATCGATTTCCCAACTTTTATCATAAATCCTGTTTTTGAGTTTCCAATCATACTCTTTTTTTAAAATAATTAGAATGTCATAGTCTGAATATTTTTTAGATTTTCCATTAACCTGCGATCCGAAAAGAATTATTTTTTCGATATGATTTGGAAAATTCTTGATAAGAAGTTGTTTTAGTTCATACATTGCTTTGGAATTATACATTAAAAAATCCTATTTTCCAAAATAATACTTCCCGATCTCATAATAAACCGGACCTTCCGGTCGCAGAATACTCTCATAAAAAGTTGCATCCGAAACTTCAAAATCCGAAACTGAAATCCTCTTCGCTAAAATTTGGGAGATGAAAAAATCAGGCAACCTTTTTTTTATCCGACCTAAAGTAGCGTGAAATCTCAATGGCTTTTTATTAATTTCATAGTTCATTTCGTGAAGTTTGTACTTGATCTTTTTTGCTGCTTTGAAAATTTCCCGGTTTTCGGTTTTCATCTCAACCCAAAGAATACGCGGATTTCTTCCCGGAATGACCTGGATTTTAGGACTGTAAAATTCCAGGATTGGAACTCTGGAAAATACTTCCCCGAAATATGCGGAAAGATCATGAATATCGCTTTGTTTAGTGTCACCGATGAATTTCAAAGTGATATGAAGGTTTTCCGCTTCAACCCACTTTACACCTTTTGGGAAGGTTGATTTCAGTTCTCTGATGATATTGATGAGTTCGGTTTTTAGATTGGTTGGAAGTTCCAGAGCAAGAAAAGTTCGCTTCACCTTTTGTATCCGATGTCGATGAGGAATTTCTTACGAGCAGTGATATCTGTATCCAGTTCGATCCCTTTTGGAGAAGAACCGTCGATCACGCCCAGAACACCTTTTCCTTGTTCTGTTTTAGTTAGAACGACCTGCACCGGATTGGCAGTTGCACAAAAAATGTTAACAACCTCGCGACAAGACTTAACTGCCGGTAAAACATTGACCGGAAAAGCGTTTCGCATCACAATCAGGAAAGTGTGTCCTGCTCCTATCCGCTTCTGATTCTTGACAGCCACTTCGATCAGTTCGTTATCATTTCCTTCCTTGCGCACCAGACACGGACCGGAAGCTTCATTAAAAGCCAATCCGAACCTGATTCCCGGGCAGCTGTTCACCATTGCTTCGTAAAGGTCTTCTACGGTTTTGATAAAATGAGACATCCCGAAAATGATATTGCAGTCTTCGGGAAAATCTATTTTTTCAATTATTAATTCCATCTATTCTCCATAGAATTTGAAAAAAAATAAAATCTAGTTATTCTTAGAAATTATAGAACCGGAATTTCCAAACAAATAAAAAAGACCGCATTCCCGGTCTTCTTTATCTTAAACATTTTTATTAGACAACTTTTGTAACTTTATTAGCCTTCAGGCAGGAAGCACAAATATTTATCCTTTTAATTTTGCCGTCGATATCGGCTTTAATCTTACTCAAATTCGGGTAAAACTTTCTCTTGGTCGCATTCAAAGCATGGCTTCGATGATTTCCAACCAGAGGTTTCTTCCCGCATACATCACAAACCTTTGACATCATTCACCTTCCTAATTTATTACTTTTAATAGATTTAGTTCCAAATAATTTTAACCAATTTATCTGGCAAGAATTTTATTAGTTGCCTGTAAAGCTCTCGCAATATGCAAAAAAACAACTCGATTTGTTACGATCAGCGGATGTGCGAGTTGAGTTGATTTATTGAAATCGTTAGATAATAATCAACACATCTTTTTCCGCAGATAATTTTATTTTTATTGTCTAAAATAGCAGGAATGAAAAAGTTGGGATATGGACAGAAATAAATTTGAACTAGTTCTCCATTCGGAAAACAAGAAAATATTCAATTATCTTCTCAAGATCCTGCGAAATCGCGAAGATGCGGAAGACCTGCTGCAGGAAGTTTTTATTTCTTTCTATAAAAAGATGGATAATGTGAACGAAAAAACATACATTCCTTATCTTTTCAGAACGGCTTATCATAAATCACTGAATCTAATCAAAGCACGGAAAAAAAGAGAAAAATTCAGTCAACATTATGAAGACCTGGAAAATGTCGCAAGTTATGAAGATAAGATTGAATCAAACAACAAAAGCGAATTGATCAGGAAATGTATGAGGAAATTGCCCGAAAAACAAGCCTTTATCCTGGAAATGCAGTTCTATCAAAAAATGAGTTACAAACAAATTGCGGAAATGCTTTCTACGACGCCGTCTGCAATCGATTCCAAGCTGGTACGGGCAAAAAAGAAATTAAAAAAAATAATTTTGCAGGAAATGAAAGAAAATCCTGTCAATAACAGCAGAGGTACGATTTATGAAACGAATTTTTAAATGCAAATATGCAAAAAAATTAAATGCATATATCGATGGTGAATTAGCCAAAAAAGAATTCACCAAAATCCAAAAGCATTTAAAAGATTGTTTATATTGCCAGAAAGAGATAAGGGAAGTCAATAAGATCAATGCTTTCTTGTCTGATTATAAAACTGAAATTGTTCCTGATACATTGAATGAAAAAATTCTCTCTTCCGTTGTTGAACATCCGATAAATATGAGAAAAACTATTTTCTTAAGACGAGTCAGCAGGCTTTCGATCGCTGCTTCTATTCTTTTATCGCTTTTTTCCGGGATCTTTTTGAGCAAAACCACTTTTGTCAATAATACGATTTTATCGGCTGAAAATACGGAAATCGGATTCGCTCAAGATTCGTTTTACGATTACCTGCTGGTGGAGGAATAATGCTCAAAAGAACCTTGATCATTCTTTTTATTATCTCCATGGTTTTCAACATTGCTTTTGTCAGCACTTTCATCTATCACCGAATTATGATGAGACCGAGATTTCCGGAACAACCGGCATGGCAGCCGCAATCACCTCCACCACCGGAAATAATTGAACGGATAGAAGAAGGGAAAAAAAACATATTACCGTTAAGAGAGGAATTTCTGGAATCAAAAAAGACTTTTATAGAAATCCTGAAATCCGAAGATTTTAACCCGGAAGAAGCCCTGGAAATATTAGAAAAAACTATGGAAAACCAGGTGAAGATGGAAAAAGAACTTGGAATCAGACTCATTGAATTAAGAACACAAATGAATTCTCAACAGGCAAAAAGATTCTTTACAAGAAGGCAATTTCAACAACCGGAAAAGCAGCAACCAAGATTTCCAAAATTAAGAGAATTTATAAAAAGAAGGAGGAAAGGAAAATGAAAAAAACAATCGTTACAACCATGGCAGCAATAGTCTTAATTTCGATATTGGCTGCCTTTGAAAGACCATGTGAGAGATTTGGCTTTCCCAGCGATGGAGGTAGAGGTTATGGACCACCTGTTCGGAATGAAGAATTCCCGTCGTTTTTCGAAGAATTGGAATTTACGAACGAGCAGCTCGAGCAAATGGAATCATTTAGAGAAGAATTTCAAAAAAAGAACATCAAATTACATTCTGATATCGAAATTCTAAAGATCGACAAACAAAATGCACTACGCAATGAAAATTACGATGAAGCGAAAAAAATCATGAACGAAGTCTTTGAAATCAAAAAGGAATTAGCCGAAAATCATCTCGAAATGATCGAGAAACGAAATGAAATACTCACCCCGGAACAAAAAGAAATAGCCGAAAAAATGCGATATGAGAGAGAGTTCTTTATGAATCGCTTCCAAAAAGGTAAAGGAAAAAAACGGGGAAAAGGCGGCGGTAAAGGATGGTTTTGAAAGAATAAACCTTAAAAATAATCCTTAATCGGAGGTTATCATGAAGATTTTTAGAAAACTGAGTTGGCTGATGTTGTTCGGATTTATCCTGACAACATCCTGTACGGCAGGAACTGTTTATGTGCGGGAAGCTCCTCCCAGAGTCATTGTCGAAGTTAAACCTGCCAAACCATACAAAACAGCGGTTTGGGTGTCCGGCTACTGGAAATGGAATAAACGAAGACATAAATATGTCTGGGTAAACGGTCATTGGAAAAAAATCAAACACGGAAGAAACTGGAAAGCCGGATTCTGGAAAAAAACTCCGCACGGCTGGATCTGGGTGAAAGGTCGCTGGAAATAGGAAATACCTGAATCTCCTCAAATGAAAAAGCAGGCATTTTTGAAATGCCTGCTTTTTAGATATAAAATCCTATTGCAATTGATAAAACAGAGTAAATAATATCTAATATTGTATCTGAAGCTTTCATCGATATAAGAAATATGTTCATAAGCATATGTTTGATATCTTTTATATAAAACTTCAATCGTCAATTCTTTAAATATATATCCTAAACCGGCTCCTAAATATAAACTTGGATTTAAAGCAATTCGCTGTTCTTCTATTTCAAAATTTTTACACAAATTTCCCAGCATTTTACAGATTCCAATTTGACCAATAATGTTTAGTTTTTCATTTGTTGAAGATATATTTGTATTAATTAAACCATATACAGGTATGAAATAGAAACCGTCCCTTCCGAGTTTATAGTTAGTATTTATAGTTCTTGATAATTGATAAGCAGCTCCCAAGCCTATACTGAAGTTATTCCTTAAATCATGAAATATTTCAAAACTCAAGGATAAACCAGTTTTAGAACCATAACTGCTTCTGGATGTTATCTGATAACCAATACCATTTAACAGTTTTTCATCAAATATAATTGCTCCAAACTCTATACTTGGTTTTATTGAAAAATGGAATTTTTTATTTTGGCTTTCGTTTACAGTTTCTTTATTAAAACCTCGATCTATTTCAAAATTATTTTTGTCATATCTTACAATTTTTTTGTACTTATTGAAGTTTATAAATTTTTTTATTTTTGTTCTTAGAATATCTTCAGTAATATCAACCCCGCTATCAAAAACTTTGTGTATTTCATTTTTTGAGAAAATAATCAAAATTTCGGGATTGTCCAAATGAATTAAATATATTTCATCTTTTGAAGATTTTAATATTTCTCCCCGCATTTCGTTTCCATCGATTAAAATAATATCAAGTGCAAATAAATTAACTAAACTGAATAATGCTGTAAATATGAAGATAATATTTCTTAAATTCATACATTCCCCTTCTGAATTTAGTGGAAAAATTTGGTTTATCGACCTAAAATTATTGAAATCTTTTTATAGTGTTAATAAACTTTTAACCTCTTTCAAATCTTTAATGACATTTTCTTTCACTTCACCTTTATCAACAGTAAACTCCAATACCATCTGTGCTTTCGCCTTTTTCATTTCTTTAATTTTTTTACGAGCACCTTCGATCGTATATTTCTGGTTGTAGAGCATATATTTGATCTTTTTCAGAAGTTCGATATCAGCGGGATTATACCTGCGGTTTCGATCCTTTGCTTTTTTGGGTTTGAGTTGCGGAAACTCCTTTTCCCAATAACGCAGAACATGTGCTTTCAATTCTAATAAATTACAGACTTCACCGATCGTATAATAATATTTTTTCATATTTTGTTATTCGTTACAAAACTTCCGAATGTGCGAAGCTCTTCGGAATGTTTTAATCTCGAAGCTCTCCTGAATATCGTCTTCGTGAAGATCCCCTGAATGATTCTCCAAACAATCGGAAGACCTGCTGACATTCCGATGTTTTTCACCTGATCATCCATTTCTTTAAGACAAATAGAATGACAAATAATCCAGCTCCAAAGACAAAAACCAAAGGAAAGAAGGAAAGATATTTTGTAAAGATAGATTTTCCTTCATAGACAAATAATTTGTCGTGAATGACTTCTCTTTCGAATAATTCAGATTTTTGGAGAATTTTTCCGGTTGGCGAAACGATCAGAGAATATCCGGTGTTCGCAGCTCGATAGATCTGCTTTCTCGTTTCGATTGCCCGGAATTTGGTCATAACGGCGTGTTGATAAGTTCCGGCAGAACGGTAGAACCAGGCATCGTTGGTGAGATTCACAATGAAATCAGCATTTTGTTGAGCCATCTTTAAAGTCAATTTCGGGAATGCGATCTCAAAGCAGATCAGGGGAGAATATCGGAAGCCGTCAACTTCATAAAACTCGAGTTTTTCTCCATATTCCCAGTTCGCCTGCCCGAAATCCAGTTTCCAGAGAATTGGAAAGATATTCAAAAACGGAATACGCTCTCCAAAAGGAACGAGAACATTTTTATAATAGAGCGGATGATATTTCCCGTTTTTATCGATCAGCGTGCAGGAATTATAGAATTTAAACCGTTGATGATAAGATGAATCTGCAAATTCATAATGCGGGAATCCGGTAAAAATATCGGTTTGCACCTGACGGGCAATCCTGCTGATAAAACTCCTGTATTTTGCCTGCCTTTTTACATAAGCCGGAATTGCTGATTCGGGCCAGATGATCAAGGAAGAATTATTTTCTAATGCTGAATTTGTGTATTCCTCATACAAAATCATAGTTGTATCCATATAACTCTTTTCCCATTTTTTATTTTGCGGAATACTGACCTGAACAATCGAAATATCGGTTTTTGTCTCTTTCAACGGAATTGTATTTAAACGATAATTTCCAAACCCAAACCAGAGAATAAGCAAGATAATTATCGAGAGAAAATTTTTTTTCAGGCTATTTCTCAATTCAGAGAAAAATATGTTCAAAACAATGATCAATAAAGAAATTAGATAAATTCCGCCGATTTCAGCAGGTTGGAGTAGAACAGTGTAATCCGCGAGAGAATAACCGGCATTGAACCAGGGAAAACGAAATTCACCGAAATTCTGCAGGTATTCGAAGGAAAGCCAGAAACAGATGAAGATTAGAAAATGAATTTTGGGGAAGATTTTCCATAAATTTCCAATAAGCAGAAAGAGGAACGAGAAATAAACTCCAAACAGAATGAACATGCCCAAAAAACCAGGAATTGTGACCAAAGATATCCAATGCTGACTGATCAGAGTATAAACAGTACTGAAAATAAGGGCAGCAAAGATTATTTTCTTGTTCTTCGGATTTTTATTAAAGAATGAAAAAAGCGGTATGAAACCGAAAAAAACAAGGAAACCGAGATGAATTGGAAGTCTGCTTATTCCTAATAAAACTGCAGCCAGAAAAGGTTTATAAATCTGGGATTGCCGAAAAAAACTATCTTCTTTCATACCAGATTTCTGCAATCCACATCTCCCTATCGGATAGGAGAAGGCAAAGATTGTCTTTTATCTCGAAGAATTTCCAGGGATGGATGGAAACCGCAAACTTCCGACCTGACGCAGGATGCTCGAGAGCAAAACGGGACAACTTGAAATCCTGGAATTTTCCTGTTTGATAATAACCCTCCAATTCTTTGAGGAATTGACCGAGGTTTTCAAAATACATTGTTTTATCATTGGTTTCATCGTAGATAATTATATTGTTAAAAGATTTAGTCAATTGCACCGGTTCATCGATCTGAAATTTTCCGAAAGTAAAAATGTTGTTTTTCACAAACTCTTTAGTAACTGCAATTTCCTTGCGATTTTCATCATAAATATAAAAAGTTTCATCGATGCTGATATCGAATAAAACCGGTTCTCCGGTATTCTCGATCTCAAATTCAGTGATCCATTTCCCTTCGGAATCGAATTTTTTGATCTTCTTCTCGAAACTGTCGAGAGCCAGCAGATCGTTGTCCGGAGCGATTTTGATGTCGGAGAGATTGGTGAAATTTTGTTTCTCAAAACCGAGTCCTCCGATCTTATTTATTTTTTTCCCGTTTTGATAAATATGGATCAAGTTCGAATTTTTCTCCATGATAAAAGCAGTTCTTTCGACTTGCGAGTAACAACATTTTTGCGGAACAAAATCGAGTGCAATTTTCCGGATAATATTGAAATTTGCAGGAACGATTTTTTGCTGCTGCTCGGATATTACTGAACAGGCGGAGACTATCAGGAAAAGAATAGTTAATAAAAACTTACCAAATTTTTCACATTTGTGATGTTTTGAAAACTCACACATTGTTAAGACCGGATTAATACTCGTTCCTACGCTCCTGCGTAGGAACGCTATACAGAAAACTCTGTGTTTAGATTGGGATTGTTTATAAAATGAGCATCCGGTATCGTGTTCCACCGCATGAGCGTTGGAACAGGCAAAAAAATTTCTATTTTTAAGATTTATCTTCCGCAAAATGAATATCCTTCAATTTCCCCTGGATCGTCGTTCTTCCCTGCCAGGTATTGAATTCCAATGTATAAGCAATATCGATCAGGGAACCTTTTTTCAGGAACGGCAGGAAATCCCCGAGATTGAATCCGATCAGATCGAGAGTGCAGCCGTCTTTGATCACTTTCAGTTTGAGATGATTTGTACCGACATTATAAGGATAGCCGACGATCATAACTTTTTTTGTGACAAAGGTCGGTCGCATATTTCGCGGACCGAAGGGAGCAAATTTGTTCAACCATTCCAGCAGATGTTCATTGATATCGTATAGTTCCAGTTCCAAATCGATCTTCAAGGGCGGGATCAATTGTTCCGGAGCCATGATCTCTTTGATATACTTTGCCAGCTTGTTTTCAAAACTATCGACATATTCCATCAAGATGGAAAGCCCGGCTGCGTATTTATGACCGCCGTAAGTTTCCAGGTAATCTTCAACATTTTGTAATGCCCGGAAAAGATCAAAATCTGCAATACTCCTTCCCGAGCCGCTTCCAACACCATCTTTGAATGAGATCATAATGGTCGGGCGATAGTATTTTTCCACCAGTTTGGAAGCGACTATCCCGATCACTCCCGGATGCCAATCGTCGGATGAAACAACTATGCAAAAAGTTTCATCCATATTTTTATACTTTTTCTCGATGATTTCACACGCTTCCTCAAAAGTCTGCTGGTCGATCTGCTGGCGGAGAGAATTTTCCCTTTCAATGATCTGGGCAAGTTCCAAACTTTTATTTTCATCTATGGAAACCATTAATTCGACCGCTCGCAGCGCGCTTCCCATTCGACCGGCAGCATTAATCCGCGGAGCAACTCCAAACACAATATCACCCGAATTCAATTCTTTTTGGGACAATCCTGCAATTCCGATCAAAGCGTTAAGCCCTATATTCTGTTTTTTGATCAATCTTTCCAGACCGACAGCAGCAAAGATCCTGTTTTCCCCGGTCAGGGGAACAATATCTGCGATCGTTCCCAAAGCAACCAGATCGATGTATTTATTCACGATTTCCCGGGAACAATTATCACTCCTTTGATAAACAGCACAAAGTAACTTATAGGCAACACCAACACCCGCAAGTTCGTTAAAGGGATAATTACTTTCTTTCATTTTGGGATTGATGACAGCGAAACCAGCCGGTAATTCCTTTTTCGGATTATGGTGGTCAGTAATAATAATGTCCATGCCAAGACTGTTGATCTCATCGACTTCTTCGAAAGCACTGATCCCGCAATCGACACTGATGATCAATTGAGTTCCATTCTTTTTGAGTTGCTCGACTCCGCTCAAAGAAAGACCATAACCATCGATCATCCGATGAGGAATATAATAATCGACGACCGCGCTAATTTTTTTTAACCCCAGAAAAAGAAGAGCAGTTGATGTTGTTCCATCAACATCATAATCTCCATAGATCGTTATTTTCTCCTGATTTTTTATTGCTTTTATTATCCTGTTAACTGCTTTCTCCATTTGAGGAAATAAAAAAGGATCGTGAACATTTTCCAGGTTTGGATTAAAAAAATCATGGATTTCCGAAATTTCACTCAGACCTTTCCTGACAAGCATTTCAGCAACCATTTCCGGGCATTTAATATTTTTTAAAATAAAATCTTTTTGTTCATGTTGTTCGAATGCTAATGGTTCGGAAATTTTCCATCTTTTTTGCATTTATGCTTTCCTTATTAAGATTATCTTGTTGAACGCTATTGCTTGTATTGTTTATTCCAATGCTCCTGCGTTGGAACATAATACTCTTACGCTCTGCGTTCTCCTTTCGAAATATACCATTTCTCTTCCAATAATTACTTTTTCTTCAAAAATTAAAAAATTGTCAAAGAAGATAATAAGCCGAATTCTGTAAATCGTCTAATAAACGATCCAATGTCTATTTATCTAAACCGGATATTGCTATTCTCGATTGAGTTCGACTTGCGAACCGGTTTTAGCTGCCTACCCGAGAACAATTCGGTCGGGCAAACCTGTTCTCCTATTTGGCATTGCACCGGATAAGGCTTTCCTGGCTTCTCGATTCACACCGAAAACCGGTAGTCTCTTACACTACCATTTCACCTTTTCCCCGATTTGGAGTGCAGCAACCGTGTTGCTGCAAAAAACTCCAAACACAAGGTAGTTTATTTCTGTGGAGCTGGCTTCCCGTTACCGGGACTTCCCGTTAAGAAGTATCCTGCCCTTTGGTGTTCGGACTTTCCTCCCCGAGTTTTGGAGTGCAACAACCAAATTGCTGCGATTACTTCCATCCGTAAAAATATGTGTTTTCCGCATTATCACGGATAATGCACTCCAAAAAAAACGGGACAGACATTTTATCTTCTCTGACAAATTTACTGTATCGGAAATTCTTTTTTTTCAGATCTTCAAGATATGACAAACCCATAAGGTTTTTGATCACAAGAAGTTCTTTAAAAACTATTCTTCCGACTTTTTGGGAACAATCATTCGACCACAACTTTCACAGTTGATGATCTTTTTCCCTTCGTTTATCTCGATCGCCTGTTGCGGTCTGATCTTGAACCCGCAACCTCCGCAAGCATTTTTTTCATTAAAAACGATCGCTTTTCTTGATTTATTTTTGATCAAAGAAGCATACCGTTTTACTAAATTCGTATTTTTGATCTGTTTCGCGAGAGAATTCCTGTCGTTTCTCAATCTATCAATATCATTTTTAACGATCTCTATTTTTTTCTTGATTTTTTCTTCATTGTCCTTTAATTCATTCTCCGCTTTTTGATACTCCGCTTCACTTTTCTTCTGTTTCTCTCTCAAGTCAGCTTCATTTTCCATCAATATAATTAAGTCATCATCGATAGTTGAATTTTTGATTTCCAGGTGACTGATTTCACTATTTAGAGCCTTGTACTCTTTATTTGTTTTGATTGTTAATAGTTGATTTTGATATTTCGCGATTTTACCTTTATTTTCTTTTATATCCAGTTCTTTTAATTTTTGATCCTTCAAATTATTGTCAAGTTCGTTCTTAGCTTCAGATAATTTGATCTCAGCCCTTTCAAATTCTTGTTTTAAACTGTTTAATTCCTCGGGAAGAGCTTTTGCTTCGTTTTCTCTTTCACCAATAATATCATCCTTTTGCTGCATCCTGATTAATAAATCCAACTCTTTTATCATCTTCTATCCTTCAAAAAGTAAACTAATATCCAATGATTTGTATGAATGTGTTAATGCTCCGCTTGAAATGAAATGAACGCCTGTAGCCGCAATTTCCTCAATCGATGCCAGGTTTACATTGCCGGAAGCTTCTAATTCGATCCGATGAGAATATTTTTCCACTGCTTTTCTCATATCAATAAGTGTCATATTATCCAGCATAATACGATCAACATTGCAGTTTGCTGCTTCTTCCAATTCCGTTAAATTCGTGACTTCGATCTCGATTTTATAGGAAGTATTTTTTTTTCTAATAGCATTCACTGCATTTGTGATCGAGCCTGCTGCCCGAATGTGGTTCTCTTTAAGCATGATCATATCATACAGACCAAAACGGTGATTGAAACCGCCGCCTGTTCGAACCGCATATTTTTCCAATTCTCTCAATAAAGGAGTGGTTTTTCTAGTATCCAAAATTTTTGTGCCGTAAGCTGAGACTTTTTCGACAAAACTGGCTGTCTTGGTTGCAATTCCACTCATGCGCTGCAGGAAATTCAAAGCAACTCTTTCAGCCTTTAAAATGGAAGAAGATTTACCTGAAATTTCCGCAATTCGTTCATCCTTGAAGATTTTATCTCCATCTTTTTTGAAAGCTTTGCATTCAATTGAAAAGTCTATTTTTTTGAAAACTTTAAATGCGGTCTCGATCCCGGCTAAAACACCATTTGCCTTTGAAATAAGATATGCTGTTGCTATCCTATCTTCGATTCCAAGGTTGTCTGTTGTTACATCGCTATGCCGGATGTCTTCATCCAAACTTAATTCGATTAGTTTATTGATATTCATAATTATTTACAAAAAAAAAGCATTTACCGTTATCGAGTAAATGCTTTTAAAATATCATTAAATGCGTTTATATAATCAATTTTTAGAATTTTCCGTTTCACAATTTCCTCATTCTTCACTTTTATGGAGTAAAAAAATTTATTGAACTTTTTTTTGTCAAACATTTCGTAGATTTCAGGATTTAGTAATATTATTTAGTTCCAACTAATTCCTTTTTCTTGATTTAACCATTTTTTACTTGCCATTTTAGAAGTGATTTTATTTTTAGCGTCTGTTCAAAAAATTCGCTATTTTTGCGGTTTCTTGTGTCGCTGGAACGAAGGAGGAGCAAGTGGCAACCACTTCTGATATCAGGAATGGTATGATCATAGAATTCAAGAATGATCTTTATGAAATTGTCGAATTCCTGCATGTTAAACCCGGTAAAGGTTCGGCTTTTGTCAGGACAAAACTGAAAAGTATTACCTCCGGCCAAGTAATCGAAAATACATTTAGAACGAGTGAGAAATTAACGGAAGTCAGGGTTGAAAAACATAAAAAAGAATATCTCTATTTCGACGGCAGCTTTTATGTATTCATGGATAGTAATACTTATGAACAAATACAGGTCCCGGCCGAGATAATAGGAAACCTTGACAAATACCTGGTCGAGAATATGGTCGTAACGATGAAATTCGATCCTGAAGGTAAAATATTGGGAATCGAACTTCCGATAACAGTTGTTCAAGAAATTGTCGAATGCGAACCGAATATCAAAGGAAATACAGCCACAGCCAGCGGTAAGAAAGCAACTACAAATAGAGGTTTGAATCTTACAGTCCCGTTTTTCATTGAAATCGGAGATGAAATTAAGATTGACACCCGCAACGGAGAATATATTGAGAGAACATAAGGAGAAGAGATGGCTAAAGTAAGATCATTCGCAGCAAAACTTGCTCATGAGATCAGCACCTTTGGAAAAGTTATTTGTCCAAAATGTAATACTGAAGTAAAAAAAATAAAATTAATTAGAAGCAGAAAGTCAAAAGCAAATACCTGGTCCCCGAAATATGAATTCATCGATATCTGTAAATGCAATGAAAAAGATATTATCGCGGGAAAAGTTTAATTTATAATCATTATTCTTGTGAAAATCTTTCTTAAGGGTTTTAATATTTTTAGAATATGAAAAATATAAGGAGGTTTGAGCAATTTTGACATAGCAGCTAATATAATTTGAAAAAGACATTTAGATAAACGGGTCCATTTGTATTGGTTGCATTTTTATAATTATCAAAATATGGTTCTTTTGAACTTCATATTCCGGAGGAAAAATGAAAAAAATTATAATAGCCTATGTCGTTATAAGCCTGACAACATTTTTGATCGCTGAATCAAATGGTAAATACGGCTTTCAAATGCTCAAAATCCTTTCCAGTGCAAATGCGGCTGCCAAAGCCGGTAACGATCCTTTTTCTTCTCCCGACGCTTTTAGCTTCCTGCAAAATCCTGCTTCTGGACTGATAAATAGAACCCAAGCTGTTTCCATCACTCAAAACTACTGGATATTCGATACAAAAATGAGTTCTGTTGCTTATCTGAATCCGCATGGTAAAACCTCTTTCGGAATCGCCTTCAGACAACTCGATTACGGAAAATTCCCCGACATCAACGAACAGCAAGAATTGATCGGTGAATTCCATCCGCTTGACTTGAATTTGATCGTGAACTTTGCTTTCCGGATAAATCCCGACCATTATTTCGGAATGAATTTTCATAGTCTCTATGAAAAAATTAAAACTGCTTCCAGTTTTGCTTTATCATGCGATCTTGGTTATACTTACTTGACTCCCATAAAAAATATGAAACTTTCTGCTGCTCTAAAACATCTTGGTTCTTCTACTAAAATGGATGAAGATAATATCGATTTACCGACTACTTTTGAAATCGGATTAGCAAAATCTCTGGAAAAAGATTTTATTGAAATTTCATCTGAAATCAAAGGCATAAAACATCAGGATAGAGATGGAACAAATGCCACCTTGAGTTTAAGTTTCCTGTTATATGAAAAATTCAGACTTTCTGGTGGATATAAATTCAATTATGATTCCGAGGACTTAGCAGCCGGATGTGGTTTCATCTATAAAAACCTGCTGATCGATTATGCTTTTATCCCATTCAAATATGAAATAAATGATGTTCACATGTTCACCATAAGTTATTTATTTTGAGGTATGAAAAATGAAAAAAATAACAATAATATGCATAACCTTTCTGATCCCGTTATTTTTATCCTGTCTGGACCGTGTTCCAAAGCAGATGATCATAAAAACAACATCGCCTAAATTAGTGTCCGGCAACGAATTGGGAATATCTGAACTCGACAGTTTCCTTTCCGCAAAGCAGGTGAGAAATATCAAACCTGTACTCAAAAAAACTCAAAATAATTTTTTTGTAGCTACTTTTGATGAGGAATTGAATTGGAACGAAACAAAAAATCTCCAGTTTGAAGGAGTGGAATATATTCAGCCAAATTATATCAATGGTTTCTTTGTCACTCCTAACGATCCGGAATTCGGCAACCAACAATTTGATGTCGTCAACATTCCCGAAGCCTGGGACTACACAACCGGAAATAAAGAGATCGTAATCGGTCTGGTCGATTCAGGGGTAATGCTCGATCATCCTGATATTCAGTATAATATTGCCATTAACCAGGGAGAACTTCCGGAATGGGCTTTTTCTGTTCTTGACTATGATGACGATGGTTATTTAAGTTTGCAGGAATTAGTGGAATATATGGTCTATAATAATCTTGATATGAATGATGATGATGAAGTCGATTATCATGATGTTGTGTATTTTGGCTCTCCTTTTGCTGATGGTATAGACGATGATGGAAATGGTTATACCGACGATGTTCTGGGTTGGGATTTTGTTGATGCGCCGGAACTTGCCGATGATGCTCTTGGTGATTTTGTCGATCATGATAATGACCCCACCGATGAAAATAATCATGGAACCCATATTGCAGGTATAATCTCAGCTCAAGTAAATAACAATGCAGGAGTAGCAGGAATTTGTTGGAATACAAAGCTTTTGCCGATAAGAGCCGGTTTTAGAACTGTCGATGGTCAAGGTTACCTGCAGGATGATGATGCTGCTGCCGGAATTATTTTTTCCGTAGATGAAGGTGCAGATGTAATTAATCTTAGCTGGGGAGACACTAATTTCTCCCAAATTATCGCAGATGCCTGCTATTATGCTTATGAGAATGGAACAATAGTCGTAGTTGCTGCCGGGAACACCGGGGAAACAGGGATCATGTATCCGGCAAGATTATCCAATACAATTGCCGTCGGTTCAGTAGATAATTCGAATCCCCCGGAAATTACAACCTTCTCCAGTTATGGCCCTCATCTTGATCTGGTCGCTCCCGGACTATTCATTATCAGCACATATGATTCTGTTGAGCCATTATATAAAGAACTTTCCGGCACATCTGTTTCCTGTCCTTTTGTCGTCGGCAGTATTGCCTTACTTCTTTCCATCGAACCTGCTCTCAATTTTGAACAAATTCGCGCCAGGTTAAACAGCTCGACCTTAGACCTCGGGGAACAAGGTTTTGATAATCTCTACGGCAACGGTTTATTGGATACTTACTATCTTTTAACCAATACCGATACTCCGTTTATTGAAATTACATCTCCTCTTGAGCATGAAGGATTGAGTAATGATTTTGATATTACCGGCACTGTAACCGCTCCAAATTTTTGGAGATATTCTGTTATGTTTACAGCAGAGGATTCTCCAAATCTTAATACTGATTGGATGAATGTTGAAGATCCCAATTTCCAGAATCATAATCCGATCTGGTATTATAACGAAATCGAAGATGATGTGCTGGCATCTTTCCATCTGAGGGAATTAATGCCGGATGACATTTACCAGATCAAAGTTGAAGTTGTTTCTAATGATTTCAGGCATTATGATTACCGTTTTACTGTTCATATCGATCAATCTGCTCCTGTTTTCATCGATTCTTTAGCTGCCACCGCTAAACGATATGAAGGGGAATTGCAGAAATATTTTGTGCAGGCGGTTTTTGATGAACCCGTTAATTTATCGTTAACTTGTACCAATGAATTAGAAACTTATGAAATTGTAAGTACTTATATGGATTCCGTTCATCTTCTTGCCTTGCCTGATGAAATCCCGGAAGGTATTATTTCAATCGATTACCATGCTGATAATAACTCTGGTTTAGAAACAACCGATACATTTCCCTACCTGGTCGAAGTTGACCATAGTTCCATCGGTGTAAATCTTTTTGAACAGACCGTTCTTGGTCAAGAACTGGTTTGTATCAGGAAAGTACATGATATTAATAACAATGGTAAAAATGAATTTGTTGCGATGGAAAGAAATGAAAATAATGATGTTAACCATGTTTTTGAAATCTTGGATAATACACTCGTGCTGCAACATACATTTGTCGATGAATTCTGGCCTCACGATATCGGTTATACGAATACGGAAAACAAGATCAATGTTCTGGGAATAATCGGTGAAATTGCCATAGTTTACGAAGCTCCCGACACAAGTTTTTATCCAAACACAGACTTTATTTATCAGGATACATTGTGGACAGAGGATAAAGTTTACGGCGGACAATTCCTTAATTATGATGCTTTCAGTGATTCAAATAACACTCAAGAAGAAGTTGTTTTAATTAAAAACCGGCAAGTTGGCAATGCCACGAGAAGAGTGGTTGCCATGAATAGAAGGTACGGAAATACTTTTGAAGAAGAATATGTCCTTCTTAATTACACTCCGACCACTGTTAAAAATGAATTTGTAAATAGGGCAGCTTCCGGAAATTTAGATAATGATGTTTATGCAGATATATTAACTGCTGATACGGACGGTGATATTTTGATCTTTGAAATAAACCCCGATAGTGCCTATCATTACAATGAAAATATCCATAATTTCAAGACTATCAATCCGGTCTGGTATGACAGGTTGCCTGTTGCTGATGCTTATTACATGGCTGTTGGAGATTTTCTCGGTCATGGAAACGGGCAGAAAGATTTTTGTGTCGGCGGTATAATTCAAAATCCGCTCGATCCCGCCAAATCATTCTCATATTTTAAGTTTTACACACATTCCGGTCAGGATAACCAATACATTCCGGTTGCTGCTATGAGTTTCGACCAGGTCGAATCCAGCAACTCGATCGCAAATGTAGATTTAGACGGTGATGGCGATGAAGAAGTAATTTTATCGCTTCCTCCTAATTTATATGTGGTCGATTATGTCGATGGGGAACTTGTTCCGATCTGGAAAGGTGAGTCTGTAAAGACTTACCAGAATGCGATTACTGCTTTACCGCAAACAGAAAATGAAAATTCCCATATTATCGTGAATATCACCGAAGGCATAGATACCAAGAGCTGCCTTGTTAAGCAAAGAGATCCGGATGACCTAAACGGTCCTCCCACACCTGAAAATTTTTCTATCCAGCCGGTCGATGCTTTTATTGTATCTTTGAACTGGAATCCTGTTGCAGAAGCAGATTCATTTATGGTTTACAGGAAATATAATAATGAGTTATCACCTATTGGGAGTACAATCGAAAATAGTTACCTGGATCTGTCATTCCCTTTCTTGGAAGGTTATCAAGAAGGTGATTCTTTATATTATCAGGTTACCTCTTTTAACGAAGATTTCTCTCCAAATGAAAGTCTGCCGACCCTCTTGAAAAAAGCTATACCTTTTTCTATTCCTTTATTCCAGAATATTTCGATGAATTCCAACTATGAATTGAAACTTTATTATGATCTTATGTTAAGCAATGATGCGATCAATACCAGTCATTTTATGATCGGTGATAGTTGTTTTTATTCTGATGGAGAGATCGAATTTACTGCTTCCGTAGATGATAATATTTCCAGACCGACATCTGTTAATTTCATCCAGGAAAAAAAGGGATTATTGTCGAGGTTTGGCAGTTCTTTCAACAGTCTTTTGCCCGAACCCGAATTCATTCCGGAAAATTTTGATGAATATAATTATGAAAAATACTATTTCCTGAATATTACCGGTTTAAAAGGTGCAACCGGTGTACCTGTTCCAGATGAATCAATTATGTTCAAATACGAAGAAGATACAACCTCGCCGGAAATCCTCAATGTTGAGACTATGGATGATTATTATTCGGTTAAAGTGTATTTTTCGGAAATTATCGATACAACATCAGCCGAGACCTTAGCAAATTATTATTTGGTCCCTCCGCTATTGGATCGAAACAATACGATTGCGTCTGTAACTGCTTCCGGCGATTATGTTCTGATCCGGATGGCAACAAAACTGCAGCATTCAAATCAGCCGTATTTTCTGAAATTATCCAACATCCTCGATCTTGCCGGAAATGAGATTTCCAATAGCGGCAACAAATTTCATTTCTCTTTGAGTAATATAAGAAATCTCGATCATCTCATTGTGTTTCCAAACCCGTTAAACCTGCAGGAAGAACAGGAATTCAGGATGATCAAATTCATCAATCCTCCACGAGAACAAACAGGAAAACTACACATCTATAATTTTGCCGGAGACCTGGTTTATGCAAAAGATATCGGACCGTATTATAACGAGCAAGAATACCCGATATGGGATGTAAAAAACCAGGCAGGAAAACAGGTTTCATCAGGAATTTATTTCTATTTGATCAAAATGGAGAATGACTATAAAAGAGGAAAGATTGTCATCATAAATTAGAGTCGATCAATAAACTAACTTTTCGAGCCGCTACTGCTAGCTCCCGGCTGCTCGATTTGATCTACAAAGGAGATTTATCATGATTTCATTAGATTGGAAGGAAAGACTGAAACAGGATACGATCGATTTTTTTGAAAGAAAACTTCCAGCAAAAAATTACGATATCGATATCATTTATAATGCTTTCCCGGAACGCATCGATAATAAAATTCCTCATGCTGTTATAACTTTAGTGGGTAAAACTCTTGCTTCAAAAATCGCCCGGACAGCCGACATGTATTTCGATTTTTATAATTCGCTCCTGGAGAACAAAGGAGAAAACGGAGTAATCATATTTTCCTATATCATGGCCAGAGCGATCAAGAAGAAACCGGATGTTTTCCTGGATTATCTGCAAAATATCCTGTATAAAGAAAAAGATCAGAAAGCATGTAATCTGATTGTCGATAAAGCAGTTTATCCTTTCCTGAAAAAAAAATCTCTGCCCTATCTCGATACGATTTCCCGCTGGATAAAAAGAGATAATAAAGTTCTCAGTTTGAGCATCCAGAAATTATTAGTGAAACTGATCATGAATGATCAAAAGCTGATCACTCCGATCTTTAAAAAACTGGAAACTTCCTGGTTATATGCATCCTCGAATATGATAAAATTAAATATCAATTTCCTGAAAGCAATCTATAAATTAGATAAAGATTATTATATGTCTGTGTTCGAGGATTATAAATCTACCCGGAATCCTGTCTTTGCGGATATTCTCTGCGGGAGTATCTGCTGTTATCATGAAAATATCCGGAAGATCGTAGATAATTGGTCAAAAAGCGGCAACATAAAATTAAAGAAAATCGGTCTGCACGGACAAAAAGTTTTAAAGAAAATAAAGTAATGGAATTAAGAATTTTTTCAGTTTATCGATGATTTGATTAAATCCCTCTAAATCTCCTCTTGTGAAAGAGAGTTAACAGGAAAAGTTATTTCATGTAAATCTCGCTTTTTTGTGAGAATTAAAAGAGAATAAAAAATAATGGATAATATTTGATGGATTCGTAAAAAGTCTGATGTTGTCATTCTGAGTCCCGAGTCTTTGCACAAGAAAGAATCTTGTAATTTCTTGGTAATATTAATCTTTCGACTACGCTCAAGATGACAGATTTCAATGATTATTGCCTTTTTACGAGATCGTCATATTTAAGTTAAATTTTAGAAGGAACATCATGGCAGAATACATTACCAGAGAAGGAATGCAGCGTCTGCAGAAACGAATGAACGAACTGATAAAAAAGAGATCCGCGATCATACAACAAGTTGTAACTGCCAGGGAAATGGGAGATCTCAGCGAAAATGCAGAATATCAGGCAGCTCGCGAAAAACAGAGAGACCTGGAAAATGAATTCAACCGCATAAAATCGAGAATTGCAAAATTGCAGGTTATCGATCCCGCTGAAATCCCCAAAGATGCTGTTCGTTTCGGAGCTTGCGTTACGATCAAAGAAGAGTTGAATAACAAAAATAAATCTATTCGATTAGTCGGAATCGATGAGGTTTTTGAGACGACCGACGGCTATGAGAGATTGTCTGTTGCTTCTCCGATCGGAAAAGCTTTGATCGGGAAAAAGACCGGAGATATTTTTACCGTTCAAACTCCTCTGGGTGAAAGGAAATTTAAGATAATGCAGATCGAGTAGAAGATCGGGAGAAATTTTATGCCAAAAAAAATCGATGATTTAAGAAAAAAGTTGTTTTATGAAAGAAAGAATTTCTGGAAGGATTTTCCCGAAAAAGAACAAAAAGATGTTTTCAAATTCGCTGATGAATACAAATATTTCCTTAATTCATGTAAAACGGAACGAGAAACGATAAAATTCACGGAGAAGGAACTTCTGGTAAAAGGTTTTTCCGAGATCGATAAAAACAAAAATTCTAAAAAAGTCTTCCGTGTTTCCAGGAATAAAAATGCCGCTCTGGCTCTCATCGGGAAAAAACCGATCAGCACGGGAATAAACCTGATCGTTTCTCATATCGATGCACCGCGGGTCGATCTCAAACAAAATCCTCTTGCCGAAGATGGAAAAACAAAATTGGGAATCCTGAAAACGCACTATTACGGCGGTATCAAAAAATATCAATGGATGTCAACACCGCTGGCAATTCATGGAGTAGTCGTTAAAAAAGACGGCAAAGTGGTTGAGATTTGTCTTGGAGAGGATGAAAAAGAACCGGTTTTTGTGATGCCGGACCTGCTTCCGCATTTAGCGGGGAAAACGCAATATACGAAAAAGATCGGGGAAGCCGTGACAGCCGGTCACATGAATATAATTTTCAATTCCATCCCTTACCTTGATAAAACAGATAAAAAAATCAAAGATGCAGTCAAATTAAATGCCCTGGTTTTGTTGAATGAAAAATACGGGATCGTCGAAGAAGATTTTCTGAGTGCTGAGCTGGAAATCGTACCGGCAGGAAAATCCAGAGATGCCGGGTTGGACAAAAGTTTTGTTCTCGGTTACGGACAGGATGACAGGATCTGTGCATTTACTTCCCTGAAAGCTCTTTTTGCTCTCGCCGAGGAAAATATCAAAAATGAAAAGACTGCTGTTGTTTATCTCGCAGATAAAGAAGAAATTGGAAGCGAAAGTAATACCGGGGCAAAATCCATCTTTATCATTGATTTTATTGCCGGTCTGCTGCAACATAATGGAGAAGCATTCGACAGCTCGACTCTCCGAAAAACCCTGATCAACAGCCAGATCCTCTCCGCCGATGTTAATGCTGCGATCAATCCAAATTACCCGGATGTTCACGAAGCTGAAAACGCTGTTCATCTCGGTTTTGGGGTCAGCCTTACAAAATATACAGGAGCCCGAGGAAAAAGCAGTTCCAACGATGCAAACGCCGAATTCAATGCGACGATCATTAAAATATTCAATAACGAGAAAGTAAACTGGCAGACCGGAACACTGGGCAAAGTCGATGAAGGCGGCGGCGGCACGATCGCCAAATTCATGGCGCAGCACGGAGCAGAAGTCATCGATTGCGGTCCCGGACTTCTCGGTATGCATTCTCTTTATGAATTGAGCAGCAAAGCAGATATTTATTCTGCTTTTCGAGCATATAAAGCATTTTTCAAGAAAGGTTAAATATGATGAGAAAACTTGTCTTTTTTTTGCTTCTTATAACCATCATTCTGGGAGCATGCAGTTCCAATAAAACTTTAGAAAATATGCCGGTCGAAGAGAAAATGAAGATCGGGAACGAACTTTTCGCGCGGAAAAAATATAACCGGGCAATTCCTTATTATACGGATGTTGCTTTTGAAAGGAATTCCTCTTATACTGCGGAAGCTCAAACCCGCATTGCGGATTGTTATTTCAGGCAGAATAAGTTCATCGATGCCATTTTCGAATACGAGGAATTGATCCGACTTTTTCCTGATTATGATAGTATCGATCATGCTTATTTCCGGATCGGGGTCTGTCATTTCGAGCGTTCATTGAGTCCGCATTATTCGCAGGAAGAGACCAACAGTGCGATCGCTGCCTTTGAAATCTTCATTGAAAAATTCCCTTTCAGTCAGCAAAAAACAGAAGCGATCGAATATATCAATAAATGTCATTATAAATTATTGGAAAAGAAGTATTACGGCGGTTATGCTTACTACAAAATGTATGATTACAGTGCGGCATTGATATATTTCGACGAGATCATCAAATTGGGAAATATCAATGAAATCGATAAAAATTCTCTTTACTATGCTGCTAAGATCTATATTGTCAGGAAAGATAAAGATAATGCTTTGAAAATATCGGAAAAATTAAATACCAGGTACCCGGATTCGAAGGAAACTCATAAGATAAATAATCTGGTTGAGAAGAAGTTTTGATATTTACCGCCAGGACGCGAAGAAAGACTTTCTCCAGATCCGCTAATTCCCATGTTAAACCGCGACTAATCCAAAATGAAGATCGGAATACTCGGCGGCACTTTTAATCCTGTTCATAACGGTCATCTCGCTGTTGCCAAAGCCGTTATAGAAAAACTTAACCTCGACAATATCTGGTTCCTGCCTTCCGGGAAACATCCTTTCAAAAATAAAACCGGATTTTTATCTTACGAACAAAGATTTGAACTGATAAAACTGGCGATCGAGGAATATCCCGGATTCGAAGTCTTTGATTTTGACTTCCACGAAAACAAATTCAGTTATACTGACGATTTGATAAAAAAACTGCGAAAACTTTTTCCCGGCAACGAGTTTTATTTCATTGTCGGTGCAGATAATGTTCATGAACTTCCTCTCTGGCATAATTACAGATGGCTGCTCGACAATGTTAAGATCGTGGTTGTTAATCGACCTGAAGTCGATAGATCGAAATGGGAGAATCTGGATTTTTTGGATAAACTTTTATTCGTGGAGATGGAGCCGGTGAATATTTCTTCAACTGAAATAAGGGTAAAGATCAGGAAAAAGGAAAGTTTAAAAGGTTTGGTTCCTAAAAATATGATATCAATGATAAACAAAATAAATTTGGCATATTAACTAAATCACTATCTTTTGATTTTGGTTTATGGGGATTGAAAATGTTTGAATTAGCAATAAAAAAAAAGGATTTAAAGAATTTTTGCATAAAGAATCACATAAAAAGATTATCTTTATTCGGTTCTGCTCTTAACGGTAACATGAATGCAGGAAGCGACATCGATCTTCTGGTTGAATTTTATGAAGAAAATATCCCCGGCTAAATCAAATTAGCAGGAATGGAAATCGAACTCACAAAAATGTTAGGAAGAAAAGTAGATTTACGAACACCTGCCGAATTAAGCAGGTATTTCCGGGATGATGTTATGCGAAAAGCAAGAGTCGAATATGTTGCTTGAAGATAAAATAAAATTGCAGCATATTATCGATGAAGCGAAAGAGTCTTTGAAGTTTATAGAAAACTTTACTTTTAATGAATTCGTTCAAGATAGTAAAACCGTTCACGCCGTGATTCGTTCCATCGAAGTTATTGGAGAAGCGGCTGCACAGAGTACAAAAGAATTCAAAGAATTACAAGCACATATTCCCTGGAATCAAATTGCCGGAATGAGAAATTATCTGATCCATGTATAATTCGATGTTGATCATCAAACAGTCTGGCAAACTTTAAAAGAGGATATTCCATATTTAATTGATATGGTGTCCGGACTTTTAAGAGGGAAAGAATAATCTATTCCGCAACCACCACAATCCCATTTCCCATCTTATTTTTAGTTTTAAAATCCAGATACATGAATAAATATGAAACTGGATAAAAAATTAGGTAATAAAACGGTAAAACAAGAGCGAATAATTTATTTCTCCCAATTAAAGAAAGCGGATATTTCAAACACAATTTCCAGTAAACCTGCCCGAATTTCCCATAAGAATATTCAAATGAAACGATCTTGAATCCGGCTTTTTCTAATTTGGATGTTATCTCTTCTCTCGAATACCCGGCTCGAACATGCTCTTCCGTGAATTTTGCCGATTCATCAAAATTGCCCGGAGAGGAAATGATTAATTTTCCTTTTTTATCCAGCACTTTCCGGAAATTTCTCAGAACCTGAACATCGTTCTCGATATGTTCCAGTATATCAACCGCAATGATCGAATCGAATTTCTTATCCGGTTTATAATCCACTAAATCTGCTTGCTGACACGAAAAATTCCGCCATCCTTTTCTTCCTGCATATCTGGAAAAAGAATCCATATAAGCTGTTTTGATATCGACTGCCAGAACTTCCGCTCTTTTCCAGTTCTGCAAAACAAAATAGGAATATTGACCAAAACCAGCTCCGGCATCATAAAAACGGAGCGGAAACCAGATGGGGAAATACTTCCTGATCTTCGCTTTGATATACCATTGCCGCAGCAGGAGAAGATCTAATAATTTATAAAATAATATCCTTAAAAAAGGAAGTTTTTCTATTAAAAATGCGAAATTGTTTTTTAGTTTATCGTAGTGCATTTTTCTTTTTTGTATCGTTTAATGTTTTGCGTGCGCCACGTTCTTCTTGCTTCTCTTACTATCTGATTGTGGGCACGTTTGTTAGGCACATTTTCTATTTCCATACTTCACAGCTTTTAACACTTCTAACATTTTTAAGTAGTTTCTCAAGCTTTCCGTTTTTAGTAGCAAAAGCTACAACAATTTCATCTGCAATTTCGAGGATTGCTTCATTTCTTTTATTGCAAGATTCTTTAGAATTCTGAATAACTTTATCATCGAACGGAGAAATTACAAGCAAGCGATTTTCTTCAATTGCCTTTCGTTGTACAGCAGGAAAACGCTTCTTCATATTTCTCGCTAAAACCATAATTATTGGTTGAGTTCCTTTCAGAAGAAAATCCAGTACATCTTTCTCAATTTTGGAATGAAAACCAGATATAATGCAGTTTTCGTTTTCCCTTTGCTCAATTGCCCAATCGTAAGATTTAAGAATTAAGAGAGAAGGACATTTTTGAGAACAGAAATAAGCAATCTTGTATTGTTTTAAAATTTCTTTGTTTCCAAGATAGAAATAATTACTCTTCATCAAAATACTCAAATTTATATTGATCTTCTACATCGTCTAAATCTACACAAGTTTTATATTCAACCGATTTCATATAAGGATAAGGATTGGAAAAAGTCCTTTCATCGTTTTTATCAGAAATCTTTATCTCACTGTCTCCCTTTGGAGAGATAATTTCAAACAGCTCTCCGTTTCTATCGATGACAGAAACGAAATTCAGTTTATTTTCTGCATTAAAGTGCTGCTCTATAATCTTGTATCCATCAAAGTCATAAAAATAAAGAGTTTTATACCTGAGTTCTATACCATATTTATAACCTTTCTCTTGAACCAGAACATTATTCTCATATTCATAAACTCTTTTGTAAGAAGGTTTGCCTTTGGAGTCATACGCAAAATATTCAATTAAATTATCATTTTCATCATATCTGTAATTTATGAGATAACGAACTTCATCTTCTTTTGTATATCTGATCTCTTTGATGAGAAGATTTTTTTGATTGTATTCGTATTTATTATAACTTCTTAATTCCAAGGCTTTATTGAAAAATCTTCTCTCAATTACATTACCAGATTCATCTTTAAATTCGTGCGTAGAAACAACTCTAACTTTCTCTCTATGCTTTTTAAATTCATCTTTCATAATTTACAATTCACCATTAACATAATTCTCCAGCTCTTTTCCCATTCTGTATTTGATGTCGTAATTGATAATGAAATCCAACTCCGCTTCCGTGAACCCGTAATGCTGTGCTAAAACGACCTCGATTTTATCAATGATAGGTTTGGATTTATTTAAATAAAATGTTTGAGATTTACTTACCTTACCACCCTTATGATCTCTGATTTTTACCTGACTGTTGTCTTTAAAATCTTGGATAAGGATTTTTTCGTAGTCTAATAATTTATTTTTTAGCAACTGATTAATTCTGCTAAAATTGAATGGAAATTGCTGTATATCAGGTGGATTAATATGATGAAAACTAGACTGAGCTACATAATATACCCAAAAGAAATTAGAATTCAAAACAACAGTTGAGATATTTAATTCTTCTAATGAATTAAAATACATTTTTGTTTGTGTACTTGAAGATTTCTTAACTCCATTTTCTTCAAAAAATGGCTCAAAATTTAAGATAATTCTCCAATAAAGACCACCTGTATTTCGATAGTACAAAATATGCTTCGAAATTGATATTGGATTTTCGCATAAAAAAGTTTTGTCAGTATTTAATAATATTGATTTAATATAAGAATTTATCTTAGGGGTAACATAATTGGTGTGAAAAAGATTATCAATTGAAGAATAATTTATTGAAGCAATTAAGTTGCATCGATTTTCTGTGTACCACTTATTGAATTCTGTTGTAAAAATTTGTTTATTTGATTTTGAACTTATGATAATTGATACTGGAATATTTACACCTTCAAATATTGTACTCGGTCTCCAACCAAAGTGACTACTCCAAAATCCTAAATCTTTTTGTAAAAATAGATTTAATGCTTCCATTCTTTTAGTGCATAAAGAGCTTAAAGGTAAAATCATTCCAAATCGACCTTTGGTTTTTTCAATTGAATAGCTTCTTTCTACACAAAAAGCATATAGATTATTACATTTCAACGTTTCATAGTTGGCTAAGATATAAGATTGTTTTACTTTTGTATATTCAACATACGGTGGATTCCCGATAATCACATCAAAACCACCACTGCTCATAATCTCATAAAACTCTGAGAACCAGTGGAACGGTTGGTGAGATTCAAGCCATTTCTTATATTTTTTCTTCTGGCTTTTTCTGTCACTAATACCATAATTTGAGGATAAATACTCATTCAATTTGTCGTTAACATCTTTCAATCTTTCTTGCAATTCTGTTTTTGCTTTTATGTGAGTAT
>CAZFPK010000029.1:0-24143 GCA_964521025.1 uncultured Candidatus Cloacimonadota bacterium
TTTAGTTTTTTTTAGAATTTTAGATATTTAGTTTCCGGTTTATCCGGGTTAGGTGTGGGACTTAAACTCACGAAAAGGATGAACAATGAAAAAAATTATCATTTTAATCATCATTTTTTCAGCAGCAATTTTATCTGCAGATACGATCATCCCCTCAGGTGATGTTAGCGGAAACTGGTCTCTACCAAATTCTCCCTATTTGATCGAAGGAGAAATAACTGTCCCGAACGCAGAAACTCTCAGTATCGAACCGGGAGTTCAGGTGGAATTCCAGGGACATTACAAGTTTCATATTCAAGGAAGACTGCTGGCAATCGGAACAAGTTCTGACATTATAACTTTTACTATCAACGATACCACAAATTTCCATGATATGAATTTGCAGGAGGGTGCCTGGCAGGGAATTCGGTTCAATAATACTCCTGCCACGAACGACTCTTCCAAGATCGTTTTCTGTAAGATCGAATATGGAAAAGCAAATGGTTTCGATCCGCCTTGTTCTGGAAATGGCGGAGCGCTCTATGTAGAGAATTTCTCCAAACTGCTGGTGCAAAACTCGGAAATTTCCAGTAACAAGGCGATGCTGGGCGGAGGAATCGCTCTCGATAGTAGTAATGGAGTAGTTTTCAAGAATACCATAATTTCTAATAACGAAAGCACTGGTGATGGTGGAGGTATGTATCTTATCCAATCAAATCCGGTTCTTGATGGGATTATTTTCGATGATAATGATTCCAGCAGCGGTGGAGGAATGGCTTGCTGGTATGATTCATCACCAACAGTTTCTAATTCGAATTTCTTAAACAATAACGGAGGAGTTCACGGTGGTGGAATTTATTGTAAGTTCGGTTCCAGTCCTGATTTGATCGATGTTGTTTTTAGAGAAAATATTTCCAGTTACGGTGCCGCAGCGAATTTTAATGATGAATCAAATCCGAGAATTGTTCGAGTTTTGATCGAAAATAATCATGCCACAAATTCGTCCGGAGCATTTTCCTGCGGATATAACTCTCATCCTAAAATAATCAATTCCACCATCGTCAATAATACAGCAGACGGAAACGGCGGAGTTTCCTACATTTATGATTCTCATCCGGTTTTTGTGAATTCCATTATCTGGAACAACGAACCTGAAGCTTTCTATTTTTCCGACTGGGATGAATTTGTTAATTCCATAACTGTAGCAAACTCTGATGTTGAAGGAGGAACAAACAGCATTGTCAATTCCGAATATGCAACCATCAACTGGCTGTCAGGAAATATCGATGCTGATCCTCAATTTATGAATGCGAATAATGATTTCAATTTGAATTCCAATTCTCCCTGCATCGATTCCGGAATTGATTTTTTTGAGTGGAATTCGGAAGTTCTGGTCGATCTGGGATTTGACGAATATTTTGGTGCTGCTCCGGATATGGGAGTTTATGAATACGGATTTACGAATATCGAAAATGAAGAATATCAAATTTCCAACTTCAATTTAAGGAATTTTCCAAATCCGTTCCGAACTTCCACAACAATCTATTTTGATGTAGCACAAACCTCCCGGTTTGTGACTATCGAAATCTATAATATCAAAGGGCAAAAAGTAAGATCTTTTTCAAATCGGCAAGTTTCCGGTTCTTCAAAACAAAAAGTTTTTTGGGATGGAAAAGATGAGAATAATGAACCTGTTTCCGGCGGAATTTATTACTACCGATTGCAAAACAGAGGAATTTCCCAAGTTCGGAAAATGATCCTAATGAAATAACAGAACAGAAGATGTAATTTCAAATTCTCAATTTAGAGATTTTAAAAGTTATGTAATTTAGAAATTCAATTTCTATTTTGCATAACTTTTATTATTTTTTCAGATAAATTTTTACACTCGAAAAACTCTTTTTCAAACAAAAAAACTTCTTTCATAATTTTCGTCTTGACACAATCAGGCAATTCAGGAGTTTGAACCCCTGAATTCCATGAAAAGGAGGAAAAATGACTTCGATCATTAATATCAGTGAAGCAGTATCACTTGCTTTACACAGCATGGTTTATATCGCGATCTACAAAGGAAATCCCGTTAAAATAAAACAGATCGCAGAATATTTGAATGCATCCGAAACACATTTAGCAAAAGTTCTGCAGACATTAAGCAAAAAAGGGTTTTTAAGATCGACTCGAGGTCCGAATGGCGGTTTCATTTTAGCAAAACCTGCTGAAGAAATAAGTTTCAACTTGATCTATGAATGCATCGAATCTGAAATAAGAATTGAATCATGTCCTTTTCATAAAGAATCCTGCTCTTTTACGGAATGTATTTATGGCGATTTTCTGAATAAAATAAAATCAGATATCAAGGAATTTTTCTCTAATCGTTATATTTCGGAATTAAATCTAAAATTCAAGGAAGAATGAAACCGGAAAACTTTTCAGATATTTAAAGTTGTAAGGAATCATTTGGAGAATATTTGGAAATGAAAAAATATGAAGATGAACTAAAACCCTGAAAAAGTCTCTTTCACAAATTCTCTCAATTGACTCTTTCTGGGTTGTAAGCGGGTGACCAACCTTGAAAGTGTTAAGCAGGAAGAATAATTGAGAGAAACATTTTCAAGGTTAATGAGGAAAAATGATATATCAAGAAGGTAATTATTATCATATTTACAATCGAGGGTGCAATAAAGAAAACATTTTCTTCAGTGAAAGTGATTATAAGATGTTATTATCCAAAATCGATCAGACAAAGGATAAGAAGAAAATTGAAATTATTGCTTATTGTTTGATACCGAATCATTACCATTTCTTGGTTCATCAGAATTCCGAACAAGCTGTTTCAGATTGGTTGAAATCTTTATTCAGCGGATATGTTCAGAAGGTAAATCGAAAATATCAAAGAAGCGGTACTTTATTTGAAAGAAGTGCTCAGCCAAAACTAATAGCAAAAGATAAATATCTGGTTGAAATAATTCATTATATCCACACTAATCCTTTGAAACACGGACTTGTGAAAAATCCTGTTGATTGGAAATATTCAAGTTTGACTTATTATCTGGAAATTCGTCAAAATAGATTGATAAATGATAGAGTAATCAAAGAATATTTCTCTGATGGATTTAGTTATAAAGGATCGTTTCAAGAATATTTAGAGGACAAGAAATTTGAAAACTAAACCCTGAAAAAGTCTCTTTCACAAATTCTCTCGATTGACTCTTTCTGGGTTGGAGAGGTGAAAGAAACCTTGAAAGTGTTAAGCAGGAAGAAAAATTGAGAGAAACATTTTCAAGGTAACGACTCTGAAAAAGTCTCTTTCAAGATTTCTCTCACTTGACTCTTTCAGGGTTTATCCGGGTTGAAATTTTAAATCAGGCTTGGATTGAAATGAAAGAAACCTTGAAAGTGTTAAGCAGGAAAAATTATTGGAAGAAACATTTTCAAGGTCAAAAACTCTGAAAAGGCTTCTTTCAATAATTCATTCAATAAGCCCTTTCAGAGCTGAAAAAGAAAATCAAAGAAGAAACCTTGAAATCGCTAAACAAGAAGAAAAATTGATGGAAGCGTTTCAAGGTCAAAAAATAACGGAGGTAATATGGATCATCATGTATTGATCATTGGAAGCGGACTTGCCGGAATGAGATCTGCTCTTGCTGCCAAAGAAGCAGGTGTTTCTTGTGCAGTTCTCTCCCTGGTTTATCCGGTCAGATCGCATTCGGTAGCAGCTCAAGGCGGAATCAATGCGGCTTTATGCAATGTTCCGGAAGGAAAGGACGATACCTGGGAAAAACATGCTTATGATACTGTCAAAGGAAGCGATTTCCTGGCAGATCAGAAAGCCGTCGAGACTTTAACCAAAAATGCGATTCCAGCAGTTTATGAATTGGAATCGTTCGGAGTTCCTTTCTCCAGATTGGATGATGGGAAAGTTGCCCAAAGACCGTTCGGCGGCGGAGCTTTTCCGAGAACATGTTATGCGGAAGACAGAACCGGTCATAATCTTCTGCATGCTCTTTACCAGCAATGTATCAAAGAAGAAATCGAATTCTTCGATGAATGGCTGGTTTTGGAATTGATCGTCGAAAATGGAAAAACAAAAGGTGTGGTCGCAATGGATATTAAATCCGGTGAGATCAAAATATTCGGAGCAAAATCGGTTATTTTTGCAACCGGCGGAGCAGGCAGAATTTATGCTCAATCGACCAACGCTTTGATCAATGCCGGCAGCGGAATTGCAGTTGCTTATCATGCCGGAATTCCCATCAAAGATATGGAATTTGTCCAGTTCCATCCAACCACACTTTACGGAACAAATATCCTCATCACCGAAGGAGCAAGAGGTGAAGGCGGATACTTGAAAAACAAAAACGGCGAAAGATTTATGGAAAGATATGCACCCAAAAATATGGAACTGGCTCCGCGCGATATTGTTGCTCGTGCAATCATCACAGAAATCAATAAAGGACACGCATTCGACGATGCGTATGTTCATCTCGACCTGACTCATTTAGGAGTAGATAAGATCAATGAAAGACTACCGGGAATCCGCGAAATCGGAATCGATTTTGCCGGAATCGATGCCGTCGAAGCACCTTTACCTGTTCAACCCGGACAACACTACACAATGGGTGGCATCGATTGTAACGAGAAATGCAAAACTTTTGTCAAAGGCGTTTATGCAGCCGGAGAATGTTCCTGCGTTTCCGTGCACGGAGCGAATCGTTTAGGCGGGAATTCGCTTTTGGAAACAGTTGTATTCGGAAAAATCGCCGGTGAAAATGCAGCTGAATTTTCCAAATCGGTTGCTGCTGTTTCAGATATTTCTGAAAATTATAAAACCAAATGGGAAGACAAATTCGCTATTCTTTTTAATGGAAAAGGCGACAAGACAGTTGGTGAGATTAGAACCAATCTGCGTAAATTGATGATTAAAAAAGTCGGTGTTTATCGAAACCGGAAAGATTTGAAATCCGCAGTTGATGAGATCAAAAACCTGAAAGAACAATTTGCTTCTATTTCCTTAACTTCCAAATCGAGAGAATTCAACCTGGAACTGGTTTCAGTCACCGAATTGGAAGGAATGCTCGATCTGGCTTTGGCTATTACAGAAGGTGCTTTGAATCGTGAAGAAAGCCGCGGTTCACACGCCAGAACAGACTTCACGGAAAGAAATGATCAGGATTGGCTGCATCACACGATTGCCAAATTCAGTCCCGAAGGTCCGATATTCTCCAAAAAAAATGTCGATATCTCACTCTGGGAACCAAAGGAAAGGAGGTACTAATGACTGACGCTGAATTCAAAGTAAAAAGATTCGATCCTGCGGGAAATAAAAGTTGGATCGATACCTACACAGTTCCGGTTGAAAAAGGAATGACAGTCCTCGAAGGTTTATGGTACATCATGCAGCATCTCGATGGTTCTTTGAGTTTCCGATATTCCTGTCGCGGTGCAGTTTGCGGTTCGTGTGCGATGATGATCAACGGCACGATTACGCTTGCCTGCAAAACTCAAATCGCTGATTTATTACCGGGAAAAATTAAAATCGAACCGATTCCGAGATTTAAAGTATTGAAGGATCTGGTTGTTGACATGGAACTTTTCCTGGAAAAATATCGCTCCCTCAAACCGTATATGAAAAACGATTTCTCCGGAAAAGAAACCTTGCAGTCACCTGCTGAAAGACAGGAAATCGCTTTATCATCAACCTGTATTCTGTGTGCTTCCTGTCACTCATCATGTCCATTCACCGGTTTTGATCCGGATTATCTCGGTCCGGCTACTCTGACTGCTGCTCATCGCTTCACTTTTGACAGTAGGAACGAGCAAAGTCTTGCAGTTTTGAGTGACATTAATCAAACAAAAGGTGCTCTCGGATGTAAGACAATCAGTCGCTGCACGGATACTTGTCCGCGCGAGATCGAACCATCAAAACGGATCAAAGATTTGAAGAATCTGATCAAAGAAAAAAGTTATAAAGGCGAAATTTAGGAGGAATTATGGGAAACAAACATATAGCAGAAGTAACAAAAGATATCTACTGGATTGGCAGTGTTGATTGGAATATCCGTGATTTTCACGGTTTTACGATTCCCAAGGGAGCCTCTTACAATGCGTATTTCATCAAAGGCGATGAACCTACTTTGATCGATACCGTCAAATCAGAATTTGGTGATGAATTGATCGCCAAGATTTCCGAACTGATTGATCCGAAAGAATTGAAACATTTTATCGTCAATCATATCGAACCTGATCATTCGGGTGCTTTCACAAAAGTTTTGGAAGCATGTCCGAACGCAAAAATTTATGCTTCGGAAATTGCTAAAATCGGTTTGGAAAAATACTATCAATTCGATCGGGAAATTATTGTTCTCAAATCGGGAGAAGAACGCATCATCAACGGCAAAAGATTCCAGTTTCTGGAAATTCCGATGGCTCATTGGCCCGACAGCATGGTTTCCTGGCTTCCGGATGAGAAGATCCTCTTTTCTTCCGATGCTTTCGGACAATTCATCGCTACTTCCGAACGCTTCGATTATGAAATGGATCCACCTCCGTATACAGATGCTTCCGTCTATTATGCAAACATCATTCTGCCTTACAATCATTCAGTCGTAAAAACAGTGGAAGCGATGCAGGCACTGAATGTTGCTCCGGAAAAAATCCTGCCGGATCACGGCATCATCTGGACAAAACATATTCCGGATATTTTCAATCATTATGTCAGTTGGGCAACCGGTTCCTGCACCAAAGGAGTTCTCATCCTTTACGATACAATGTGGAAATCGACTGAAATAATGATGGAGAGACTACATGACGGATTCGTTAAGAACGGAGTCGATATCAATGTCCTGAAATTGCGTGCAACACCTTTGAGTACTGTCGTCGATAATATCATGCATTCCAAAGTCATCTTGATCGGTTCTCCGACCATGAATGATACGATCTTCCCTTCCATCGGAACTCTTTTGAGTTATATTCAAGGTTTGAATCCTGGTCCGGGCAGATTATGGTCTGCGTTCGGTTCTTACGGCTGGGGCGGAGGTGCTGTCGATCATATCATGAAATTCTATAAGGAAAATCAGTATGAGATCGTTGCTGAACCTGTTGAAGCGAAATTCAAACCGGATTGTGATGAGAATAAAGCATTGGAAGAGATGGTGAAGACGATTGTTTGGAAACTGAAAGAATCGTAAAACAAGATGCTGATCTTGTTATTATTATACTTCCGAAGTTTCAAATACTTCGGAAGTATATTTTTAAGAGATAATTTCAAAAAATAATAGACAATAATTCTCCCTTCCAAAAAAAAGTTTCGTTGAGATGTGCGAGTATTAACACATCTCGACAAAATTTTTAAAGAGGAGATTATTATGAACAGGAAAAATTTTGACAAAATAATCGATTTTGCTGTAGAAAGAGAAAAAGCAGCAGTCGTATTTTACCGGGAATTACAGGGAAAAGCAAAATTCGAAGCCCAGAAAGAGATGTTGAAAGAATTTGAAGAAATGGAAAAAGGACACATCACAGTTCTGGAAAACATCCGTAAAAAAGGATTTGTAAAAATCGAACAAAAAGAAGTACAGGATTTAAAGATCAGCGATTATACTGTTTCCATCGAACCTTATGACGATATGGACTACCAGGATATCCTGATCATTGCCATGAAAAGAGAAGAATCCGCAACTAAACTTTATAAAGATATGGCAGCCAGGTTTCAGGGAACCGATATTCAGAAACTTTTTTTAAGACTTTCAGCAGAAGAAGCAGGACATAAACTCAGATTTGAAAAACTTTATGATGATGATATCTTAAAAGAAAATTAAATTTTCCGGAGGATGCAGTGAACGATTTTTCTTTAAATGAAATTATCGAAATGGCGGTTCAGATCGAAAAAAACGGTTATTCTTTTTATGATCATGCCTTGCAGAAAAAAGATTTAAGTAATGATGCGGAAGAACTTCTGATCATGCTGCGGGACGAAGAAATTGCTCATGAAAAGATATTCAAGAACCTTCGGAAAGAGATAGATTTTTCCGAAATACAGTCAGCAGGTGATTGGAATATGGTTGGAAGTTATCTGCGCACGATTACAGAATCTCATATTTTCAGAGATGATCAGGCTGCCATCCAACTTGCTGTTAATGCTTCCGATGAAAAAGAAATAATCAGAAATGCGATTGCCTTTGAAAAGGATACTCTATTATTCTTTTATTCCTTACGGGATTCGGTCAATGATGAAAGAGCAGCAAAGGTCATCAAAAAGATCATCGATGAAGAAGCGAAGCATGTCGTGAAGCTGAAAAAAATCTATGAAAAAATAATATAAAGAGAGGAGAAATTATGAACATCCTGACCAAAAACGATATTATTGAATTTGCCGTCCAAATCGAAAATAACGGCTTTCTTTTTTACGATAATGCTGCTAAAAGAGCGGATATCGGTTCAAAAGCAAAAGAACTGCTCCTGATGTTGAGAGACGAAGAAAAGGTTCATAAAAGCACTTTTGAGCAGTTAAGAAATAAGCTCGATCTTTATGAAATAAAAGAATCTTCCAATTGGGCAGATGCGATAGAATATGTAAAAGCTATAGTTAGTTCTCATATTTTTACCGATTCGCAAAGTGCTATCAACCTGGCAGTAAACGCTAAAGACGAAAGTGCAATCCTGATAAATGCGATCGAATTTGAAAAAGATACGATCCTGTTTTTCTATGCGATCACCAGATTCATTGAAAATAAAGAAGGATTAAAAGCGATAAACGATATCATTGATGAGGAAACGAATCACATTCTCAGATTGAAAAAATATCTTTAATCTTTTAAATCCATAAAAAAGATTTTAGATTAAATCTCAAGAAGGACGACGACTCGATCCCGGTTAATTATCATTCCGTCCGGTAACTGGCGGATCCTGCTTTACTATCGAGGAATCTCTGCAAAGAGAAATAAATTTTTTGAAGTCGTAGATTCTTTCGGGAGAATATCGATATAAAAAACCTCAGAATGACAATATTGATCGAGACAACGAGAATTTCTAATTAATAAGGATTCCCTATCTAAAAAACCGGAATAAATGTTTGAAATTCTAATCAACAACAAGAGAAAAATTAAATCCATAGAAGGTGATACTCTTCTTTCCACTCTAAATAAAAATAAGATATTTCTGCCTTCGACTTGCAGTGGAAACGGAACCTGTGGATTCTGTAAATGCCAAGTTCTCACGGGAGATGAACAAATACTTCCTTCCGAAGAGCCGTTTCTAACATCCCGGGAGATTGAAAAGAAGATCCGTTTATCCTGTCAGATAAAAGTCCAAAAAGAATTACAGATACAAATCCCGGAAAAAGTTTTCAATATTCAGAAATTCCATGCTCGTGTCGAAAATATTAAAGACCTGACTTATGATATCAAAGAACTTACATTAAAATTACTCGAACCTTCAAAATTCTGTTTTAAAGCGGGTCAATATGTGCAATTGATAACTCCGGTTTATGAAAAGAGTCATCGCTCGCTCGTTCGTGCTTATTCCATCGCGAGTAGTCCGATTTTGGATGACCAAATTCAATTGATAATCAGATTTATCCCGGAAGGGATTTGTACGACTTATATTTTTGAGTATCTAAAAATTGGCGACAAAATAGATTTTACCGGACCTTTCGGTGATTTTGTTATCCAAAATACTAATGCGGATATGTTTTTCATTGCCGGAGGTTCAGGGAAAGCACCGATGAAATCGATGATCGAGTATCTTTCTGAAGTAGGCACTGAACGGAGAATGGTGTATTTTTTTGGAGTTCGCACCAAACAGGATTTATATTTACTGGATTTATTTTATGATTTTGAAAAGAAATTTCATGATTTTACTTTTGTCCCGATTTTATCAAATCCAGGTGAAGGAAATGATTGGAAAGGCAGCAGCGGATATATCCCGCAGTATTTCCCGGAATTTATCAAAGATGCATCAAATACGGAAGCATATCTTTGCGGAAGTCCCGGTATGCTGGCAGCGGTTTCTAAAAGTTTACAGGAAAACGGAGTTCCCAAAGAAAAAATCTTTTATGATAGTTATTAATCAAAGGTAATGATAATGAACGAATCACATCACGAATCAATTATCCGCAAAAATCTGCAGCCCGGAGAAATGTCCATTGAAGGATTTCTCGGAGCAGATGAACGCGATTATTTAGAGATCATCGATGATGACAGGCGAACAATCGAAAAACTCGGTTTGACCACTACTGAAATTGCCAACAGATTATTATATTTTACCGATCAGGCATTTGAACTTTTTGGCGGAAGTGTTGTTATCGATACGATTTACAGAGTGTCTTACAGGTCTTTCCGCGGTAGAATTCTTTGTCCTTTTGCTCATCCCTGCGGAAACAGAAAAGGTCTGATCACTCTCGAGAACCTGAAAAACGGAATATCGATCTTCTGGTCTCCGCTGAATATCCACATGATCAGGAAGCATTGTTTTTTTGAAGGAAAAGGTTCGAAACACAGATTAGAACCGGAGATTTTGAAAAAAGTGTTATTTTAATTAGAGTTTACGGATGGACTTTAATCAAGTCACTTTCATTAAAATTGAAAATTGACCAAGAGTTTGAATTATGGCTTCCCTCGAAATCCAGGCATTTGAATTTAATAAAAACCGATATTGACTTCGAAAAATTAAATTCCTGATTTTTCATAAAACTATATCTTATTATAAGATATAGTTGTTTTCTGTAAATTATAAATATATAATCAAACACAACAAACCTTTAACTTTTCTTTTACAGTTGAATCACCTCGACCTATCAGAAATCCTTTATTGATGCGTTTGTTATTCCGGATTTTCTCAAATCGTGGTGCCAAGAAATGGTTTGTTTATTCTTGGCATAGAATGCATATCTGCGAACATTGGAGTGTCAAAACGAGGAGCAAGTTCATTGGTCGGTAATAAAGGTTATCGCAAATATCTTAAAATAAAAAAGAATAGTGTTTCTATCGATCATGATAAAAACGCGTATGAAGAGCGTTTCGATGGGAAATGGGTGTTGCAGGCGAATACGGATTTACCGGCAGAAGAAGTAGTCTTATCCTTCAAAGAACTTTGGATGGTGGAACATATTTTTCAGGACATGAAGTCTTTGCTTGAGACTCGTCCAATTTATCATCGTCTTGATGAAACAATTTGCGGACATGTTTTTTGCAGTTTTCTGGCACTGGTTCTTCTCAAAGAACTGGAACGCATGTTGGAATTGAAAGGATATAATTTTGATGGAAAAGAGTAAGACAGGATTTGCAGGCACTACAAGAAGTAACGAATGAAGAGAATAATAAGAAATTTGCAGTCAGATCGGAATGTGTTGGAACTTGCGGGAAAGTTTTTCAGGCAGTGGGAGTAGCAATTCCACCTTCCATAAAAGAGCTGTAATCGATATATAAAAAAATCGAAAATGTGGTGCCAAAGTGTTTTTTGCTCTCGCTATCTCCTTATTAAGGAGTATGTTAGATTTTTGAAGTGTTAAAGATGAGCATTAGCAATATATTTTCAATTAAAACTTGTAATTGTTCAAATTTGTTGATTTTTGACTTTTTACGAATTCGTCATATTTAAGTAAAATAATTAAACGAAGTAGTTAACTTTTATTTCCATTTTTAAATTTATACTTTTTCAAAATAAGTTCCATCCAAATCGCAAAAAACAATTGACACTGTATTCTTATTTAAAAAATTTCCTCTAAAATTTAGTTCCGAAGGAGCATCAGCGGGAATGAAAAAAAATAAAAAAGAGATAAACAGAATTATCAATAATTACCTGGGGAAAAAAGGTGCTTTAATTCCCCTGCTCCAGGAAATTCAAACTGTTGAAAAATACCTGGCTAAAGATACAATGAAATACATTTCCCAAAAAACCGGTATAAAATTAGCCGAGATCTACGGAGTCGCAACATTCTATACAATGTTCCGCCTGAAGCCGCAAGGTAAATATACTATCCGGGTTTGTAAGGGTACAGCCTGTCATGTTTCCGATGCAAACTCGATTTTAACTGCGATCAGAACTGAACTAAAATTAAACGAAGATGAAGATACTTCCAAAAACGGTTTATTTACGATCATGGAAGTTGCTTGTCTCGGCTGCTGCAGTCTCGCTCCTGTGATCATGATTAATGAAAATACTTATGGGAAATTAACTTCCGGAACTATTCCCGGGATTTTGAAAAAATACACATAGAAATTATAAATTTTAAATGATAAATGATAAATGATAAATTTTAAATTAGAAATTTGAATGAGAAATGAAGAATAATATTATTCAAGATAAGAGTTTCGATTTTTCCCTCAGAATTATTGAATTGTACAAAATTTTAAGAGAGAATAAAGAATATGTAATATCAAAACAACTTTTAAGAAATTCTACCAGTTTAGGTGCTAATGTAGAAGAAGCTATCGGGGCTCAAAGCAGAAAAGACTTTTTAGCAAAAATTTATATCTCTCTAAAGGAAGCAAGAGAAACAAGATATTGGTTAAACCTGTTAGATAAAAGTCAATTGGTTAAATATGATTATTCAAGTTACTTAACTAAGATTATTGAAATAATTAAAATCTTAACAAAAATCACAAAAACTACTTCCGTAACTATTAAAAATGGATAACTAATGATTTAAAATCTATCATTTAAAATTTATCATTAGAATTTAAGGAGGAAATTTGAGCCTTCAAATCAAAGTCGGAATAGCGAGTTGCGGACTAGCAGCCGGTTCCGGTGAAATTTATAATTTTATAGAAGAATATCTGAAAAAAAATAAGATCGATGCTGCTTTGAAAAGAACAGCTTGCCTTGGTATGTGCTTTGCTGAACCTTTACTGGAAATTGCATCGGATAAAGAAGATGCGATTACTTACGGATATGTTACTTCTGAGATGATTCCTCAGATCATCGAATCTTTTCGGAGAGGACAACCAACGAGTAAAAATGCGATCTTATCCAATAGAATGGAAGCTTCCGAAAATGAAAATTACCGGCAACAAACCAGGATCGTCCTCAGAAATTGCGGAGTGATCGATCCGGAATCTCTCCCCGATTATCTTGCTAATAAAGGTTATAAAGCACTGGAAAAGACTTTGATAGAACTCAACCCGGAAGATGTGATCGAAGAGATCAATAATTCAGGTTTAAGAGGAAGAGGAGGAGCCGGCTTTCCAACCGGACTGAAATGGCAATTTGCCCATAATGCCAAAAATGAAAAAAAATATATAATCTGCAATGCGGACGAAGGCGATCCCGGTGCATTCATGGATAGAAGCGTCCTCGAAGGAGATCCGCACAGCGTCATCGAAGGAATGATCATCGGGGCTTTTGCGATCGGTGCTGATGAAGGTTATATTTACTGCCGGGCAGAATATCCGCTTGCCATAAAACATCTGCGGAAAGCGATAAAAGATGCGGAAAATTCAGGATTTCTCGGTAAAAATATTTTGGGAACTGATTTCGATTTCAAACTCCACATCAAAGAAGGAGCAGGAGCTTTTGTCTGCGGAGAGGAAACTGCTTTAATGGGGTCCATCGAAGGAAAAAGAGGAATGCCCAATATCAGACCACCATTCCCGGCTCAATCAGGTTTATGGCAGAAACCATCCAATATTAATAATGTCGAAACTTTTGCTAATATATCCTGGATAATCTTGAATGGAGGAGAGAAATATGCATCATATGGAACAGAAAAAAGCAAAGGAACTAAAGTCTTTGCACTGGCTGGAAAGATCAAGAACAGCGGTTTGATCGAAGTTCCGATGGGAATGTCGCTACGGGATGTGATCTATAAAGTCGGTGGCGGAATGAAAACTGATAAACCGTTCAAAGGTGTTCAATTAGGAGGACCTTCCGGTGGCTGCGTTCCGGAAAGTCTGCTGGATACGGTCGTCGATTACGACTCCATCAACAAAACCGGAGCGATCATGGGTTCCGGTGGTATGGTTGTCATGGATACATCGACCTGTATGGTGGATGTAGCGAAGTTCTTCCTCGATTTTACCCAAAACGAATCCTGCGGGAAATGTACATTTTGCCGGATCGGAACAAAAAGGATGCTGGAAATCCTTAGCAAAATAACGACCGGGAAAGGCAGGATCGAAGATTTGAACAAACTTCAGGACTTGGCTGAAAATATCATTAAAGCGTCATTGTGCGGTTTGGGGCAGACAGCTCCAAATCCTGTTCTAACGACTTTGAAATATTTCAAAGAAGAATACCTGGCACATATCATAAAAAAAAGATGTCCTGCAGGTGTTTGCACTGCTCTCTTGAAATATGAGATTATCGAAACAAATTGTACCGGCTGCACTGTTTGTGCAAAAAAATGTCCGGTTTCTGCTATTTCGGGGGAAATTAAGAAGTCTCACTTTATCAACCAGGAAATTTGTACAAAATGTGGTATTTGTTATAATGTCTGCAAATTTGATGCGATAAAAAAATCATAGACGGATGGATCTGATGATAAACATAGAATTAAATGGGAAGGAAATCCAAACCGAAAGAGGAAAAACGATCCTGCAAGTTGCTAAGGAACATGGAATTCAAATTCCGACTTTGTGTCATGATGAAGAATTGAAACCATTCGGTTCGTGCTGGGTATGTGCTGTCAAAGTCGAAGGAAGAAGAGGATTTGTAACAGCCTGCGGAACAGATGTTCTGGACGGAATGGAGATCACGACAGATTCTAAGGAGATCAGGAAAGCGAGAAAAATGGCTCTGGAACTCCTGCTTTCCGATCATTATGCCGATTGTGAAGCTCCCTGTAAAATCGCTTGCCCGGACAATGTCGATGTGCAAACTTATGTTTCTTTGATCGCGAACGGACAACACCATGAAGCGGTAAAAGTCATCAAAGAAAATCTGCCGTTGCCGCTTTCTATTGGTCGTGTTTGTCCTGCTTTTTGTGAAACCGAATGTCGTCGAACGATTGTGGAAGAACCAATCGCCATCAGGCAGTTAAAGCGTCATACTGCTGATTTTGATCTGTTCGACGATTGGTCTTACATTCCTGAAAAAGCTCCTGCCAAAGATAAAAAAATTGCAATTGTTGGAGGAGGACCTGCCGGCTTGACATGCGGTTATTATCTTTCCAATAATGGTTATGGTGTAACAGTTTTTGAGTCAGCACCAAAAGCCGGCGGTTGGCTTCGCTATGGAATACCCGAATATCGATTACCTAAAAAAATTCTCGACGATGAAATTAAGTTGATGTGTGCAAATGGAATGAAGATCAGGACCAATATCCAGGTTGGGAAGGATATCTTTTTAGCGGATTTGAGTAAAAAATATAATGCTGTTTTTCTCGCTGTAGGAGCTCAGAAGGCAGTTCCCATGCGAATCAAGAACAGTGATCTGAAAGGCTGTTTTCTCGGTGTCGATTTTCTGAAAGATCTGGCTCTCGGGAAAAAGATAAAACCGGGAAAAAAAGTTGCTGTGGTCGGTGGAGGAAATACAGCCATTGATTGTGCCAGAACTGCCATAAGAATGGGATCGGAAGTAACTTTGATCTATCGTCGAACGCGAAATGAGATGCCGGCTGATGTTTATGAAGTCGATGCTGCTGAAAAAGAAGGGGTAGAGTTCTTTTTCCTGACAAACCCGGTTGAAAATATAGGAACTAAGGGAGTATTGAAGTCCATCAAACTTGAAAAAATGAAACTCGGTAAACCTGATCAGAGTGGAAGAAGAAGACCTGAACCGACCGGAGAATTTTTCAGGAAAGAATTTAATACTCTTATTGCCGCAATTTCCCAATCTCCGGATGTCGATTTCCTGGCAATAGAAAAAAACAAGATCAACGGTCAGGGAATTCCATTAACCCGCTGGTCAACTTGCGAAACTCCAGCCGAAACCATGTATTCGGGAGTAGCAAATGTTTTTGCAGGAGGAGATTTCCGTCGCGGTCCGGCAACTGCGATCGAAGCGATTGCTGACGGGAGAATCGCAGCAAATACAATCGACCGTTTTTTACATGGCAAATTTAACGAGAAGACTCTTCGATTATTCGATTCTAAAAAAGAGAAAAAACTGAAAGATGTCGATCCGAAAGAATTTCAACAATATGAAAAGATTCCTCGTTTCAAGATGCCGGAATTAGACCCGGAAACCAGATGTTCAAATGATAAAGAAGTCGAACTTGGTTTTGAAGAAGAAGATGCGAGAAGCGAAGCAGAGCGCTGCCTTGAATGCGGCTGCCAGGTCAATACGATTTGCGACCTGCGAAAATATGCAACCGAATATGAGATCGATACCGATCTGTTTAGCGGAGATAAAAATAAACATCCGATCGATGATACGCATCCTTTTATCCGGCGCGATTCCAACAAATGCATCAAATGTGGTCGTTGTGTCCGCATCTGTACGGAAGTTCAGGGTCCCGGAGTTCTCGGGTATATTTTCCGAGGTTTTGCCAGTTATGTTGCTCCTGAATTCGATGAGAGTCTGACTAAAACGGCCTGTGAATCCTGCGGAAAATGTATAGAGGTTTGTCCGGTTGGAGCTTTACTTCCCAAAAATCAGAATTATAAGTTAAATCCTCATCCGGTTGAAATTAGCACTCAGAATTGCGGTCTGTGCGGAACCGGCTGCAAGATCGATATTTCTGTTCAAACCGATAAAGTGACAATCATCGAACCGGCAAAAGAAGCAGGATTCAATAGAAGAAATTTATGCTTTGCAGGTAAATTCGGGTGGCAGATTTTAGAAGATAAAGAAAGAATAATCATTCCTTATAAAAAGATCGATTCCACCTGGGAAAGAATTGATGATTGCTGGGAAAAATTCCAAAAATGCAAGGAATTTCATAACCTGATCCGTGACAAACTGAATTCTGCTAAAACAAAAAAAATATATATTTCAGCGATGTCTTCAAATGAAGAGATCCTGTTGATGAAAGATATTGCAGAGAAGATCGGAGCTGATATTTCCTCGTTATCTTATGATAAAACTTTTGTCGATGAGCTGCAAATCGATAAAACTTATGCGGATCTGGAACACGCAGAAGCAATCGTGATCATCGGTAAGATCAGTCATACACTGAAAATACGGGCACGCACACAGCAGAGAAAAGGGAAAAAACTTTTCCTGATCACAGATAATGAAAAGGAGTTTAATAAATTTGCGGATGAACAATTCGATGACAGCGGTATTGAGAATACGCTGGAAAAGATAATAGCTTGTTACTATGAAGACGATGTTACAGATGAAGTTGCTGATTGTTCCGAAAAAATAGATGCTCTGAAATTACCTGCAAAAACACTCTTTATTTATAATCGTGATTATTTGGCAGAGAAATCTATATGGAATATCTGGATGCTGGCATCATTGACTTGCGATTTTTCTGTTGGTTCAGGGATTCTTCCAACTTCGAGTTTTTCTAATTTGAGAGGTTTAAAGGAATTAGGGATCAAAGCTGGAAAACCTGAGATTTCAGATTTTGTGATAGTTTACGGTGAACATTTGAATAAGATACAAAAAAAGACGATCAAAGAAAGCAAATTCATCATTTCCATAAAAATCCATCTCAAAGGTGATGAAATAGCGGACATCATTATCCCGCAAACTTCCTATTTGGAAATAGATGGTACTGCAATCGCCGATGACAGCAGGATAACGACCTTTAACAACCCAAAAAAATCTCATCTCTTTGAAAACCTGTTGATCACTTTTAAGGAAATTGGCTTTTTGAACGCAAAGCAAATTAAAAAAGGATACTGGAAAAGACAGGTCAAAAAAGCTCTAAATGTCAAGACGAGAAAAAAAATCGTTGAGAAAGAGAAACTGACCGATTATTTGAACAACATCGAGAAAGTTAATGTCGAGTTCCATAACCACTATAGTCTGCAGAATAATATGATCGCAAAATTAAAATTAACCACAAAGGATTAAAAATATGAAAGAAAAGGCTATCATTTTTTGATAGCCTTTTTTTCAAAAACATTTATTCGAGTTGTAAGGACAAAGTACACCGGCTGTGTACAAGACGACGACTCGAAACTGTATCTATATAACTATTTTCAATTCGTCGCTACGCTTACAAGTCGAAAAACTAATTCACATTTTTCCGCAATAATACTTCATCGATTGCTTTCACAAAAGATTCTTTCGGAAGGGCACCCATTGCCATTTGCGGTTTTCCGTCTTTGGGGCAGAAAAGCAGAGAAGGAATACTCCTGATACCAAAAGCAGCTGCCAGTTCCTGTTGATCTTCGGTATTAACTTTGTAGATATTGATCTTATCTTTATATTCATCAGCCAGTTCTTCCAAAACCGGAGCAACCATTTTGCAGGGTCCGCACCAATCCGCATAAAAATCGATCATACAGGGCAGATCTCCTTCGTATTTCCATTCCTTGTTTTGATCATAATTATAGACTTTTTCCTTAAAAGTCCGAGCTGTTAAATGTTCCATTTCATCTCCTCTTTATTTTTTTTATTGAGAAGATAAGCATTTATTTGATAATGTCAAACATTTATTAGATATAATTATTTTTAGAATAAAATAGATGATCAAATTTGCCAGGTTTTAAAATCCGGTAACTTTTAAAAGAAAAAAAGTTGCCTAAAATTCTGTATATTTTGAAATTGAAACATAAAATTTGGGAGTGTTGTTTTGAATACTGAACATAGAATTATTACCGGAGATGCCAGGCAAATGACGAAATTAGCCGATAAATCGATCCAATTGATCATAACATCTCCTCCTTATTGGCAATTGAAAGATTATGGTAAGCAAACACAAATCGGGTTTGATCATACTTATGAAGATTATATAAATAACTTGAACCTTGTCTGGAACGAATGTTTTCGAGTGTTGGATAATGATTGTAAAATGTGCATCAATATCGGTGATCAATATGCCCGTTCGGTTTATTACGGCAGGTATAAAGTTATCCCGATTCGAACTGAAATAATTAAGTTTTGTGAAGCTATCGGTTTCGATTATATGGGAGCTATAATCTGGCAAAAAGTTACAACTTCCAATACAACAGGTGGGGCATCGATCATGGGTTCATTTCCATATCCCAGAAATGGAATTTTAAAATTGGATTACGAGTTTATCCTGATCTTTAAAAAATTCTCAAAAAATAGGAAAAAAATTGATCGAGAGATAAAATTAAAATCTAAAATGACACGGGAGGAATGGAAAAAATATTTTTCCGGTCATTGGCATTTTACCGGAGTACGACAAGACAAACACCTGGCGATGTTTCCGGAAGAACTCCCTAAAAGGTTGATCAAAATGTTCTCTTTTGTGAACGAAACTATTCTGGATCCTTTTCTGGGAAGCGGGACAACAACATTGGCGGCAAAGAATGTACAGCGAAATTCAGTCGGCTATGAAATCAATCCTGAATTTGTTCCAATCATAAAATCAAAAATCGGATATAATGAAAATAACCTTTTCGATGGAACAGAATATTTTTTTGAAAAACAGAAGTTATACAAACCGGATTTCAAACAAGAGATTTCCGAACTTCCGTATATTTTCAAAGATAAAATAAAACTTGAACAAAAGGTCGATCCGAAAAAACTACAATTTGGCTCGAAAATAGACAAAAATTCAAAAGAAAGAAATGAATATTATTCTGTTAAAAAAATCCTGTCAGCAAACAAACTACAATTGAATACAAATTTAGTTGTGAAATTGATCGGGATAAAAATAATTAATTCTCAACGAGAAAGGGCTATCGCTTTTCTCGAAAACAAATTCAAAAATCAAAAAATATTTCTAAAATTTGATAAAATTAAATATGATGATAACAACAACTTACTGTGTTATGTTTATTTAAAAAACAAGACTTTCATCAATGCTCATCTTATCAAGAATGGTTTAGCAACAGTCGATACTTCTTATGATTATAAAAATCTGGAGAGATTTAAGAAAATGGAGATATAAATGGCAAAAGAATGGATATTGAATAGTGCAATGAATAGATTTCAACTGAATTTCAAGAGAAATGTGGGTGCAGTTTCCGCTGAAATCAGAAAATGTCAACCTAAGAAAATTGGAGATTGGAAAGTCTATTATTTCGATAATGTTAGATCAAAACAACATATAACCGAGTTAGGAAAGAGATTGTATGTGAAAATTACAGAAGTAATTGCTGCTGAAGTCGAGGAAATCACAGAACAAGATTGTGTCGATTATATGTTTCAACTTGTGATTGATAGAACTTTTGACGGCTATATGACCGAGATCAGAACAGTTTATGGTCAACTTCAAATCGATATCCCTCTCAAAATCGAACCTGCTCCTGACGAATGGGACAGACTTTTCAATGTTGATTTTTTCATTAAAGTGAACAAATCGTATATTGGCTTGCAAATTAAACCTGTGAGCGATGTTTCCCAAATTCCCGATATATATAAAGAACGAAATCTACAATTGAAAACACATCAAAAATTTTCCAAAGAATTTGATGGAAAAGTTTTTTATATTTACTCGATCAAAGTTGGAAAAAAGAAGGAAATTCAAAACAAAGATGTAATTGAAGCAATTTTATCAGAAATCAAAAGATTATCTTAAAAGACTGACAAAACTTTCCAAATTGCCTAAAATTTGTGAGGTTCAAAAATTTATAAAAAGGAAATCCAATGAACCCGATTTACCTCGATTACAACGCCACAACACCGATCGACCCGGAAATCGCAGCTGCGATGCTGCCGTATCTCGAACAGTATTTCGGCAATCCATCTTCCTCCCATTTTTTTGGAATTCAAACCAGGATAGCAGTAGAAAAAGCGAGGAAACAAATTGCGGAAATGATCAATTGTTTCCCGGATGAAATTATTTTCACGAGCGGCGGAACAGAATCGAATAATTATGCCATCAAGGGAATCGTTTTTGCCAGCCGGGAAAAAGGAAATCATATCATTACATCGAGCATCGAACATCCGGCAGTGCTCGAAGTCTGTAAATTTCTGGAAACAAAAGGTTTTCAAGTAACCTATCTTCCGGTCGATGAATTTGGTTTGATTAATGCCGAAGATGTCAGGAAAGCAATTAAACCGCAGACGATTTTGATCTCGATCATGCATGCTAATAACGAAGTCGGGACGATCCAGCCAGTTTCGGAAATTGCTGAATTTACCAAAAGCAGGAACATAGTTATGCACACAGATGCTGCTCAATCGATGGGAAAAATTCCGGTAAATGTTGCGAATTTAGGAGTCGATCTGCTTTCCATCGCTGGTCATAAACTCTATGCTCCTAAAGGGATCGGAGCTTTATTTATCAAACGAGGTACAAAACTTGCCAAATTGATGCACGGAGCAGATCATGAACGAAATCTGCGAGCCGGAACGGAAAATGTGCTGGAAATTGTAGGATTGGGAAAAGCATGCGATATTGCGGCTCGCGATCTTTCAAAAAATACTGATCATCTAAAGAAAATGAGAGATGAACTTTATTACGGATTGCTGAAAAAAATCCCGGATATAAAATTGAACGGACATCCGGAAAAGCGTTTACCGAATACCTTAAGTATCGCTTTTCCTGAAATCGAAGCAAATCTCATTTTATCCGAAATGGAAGGAGTTGCCGCTTCTGCGGGAGCTGCTTGTCATTCCGAAAAAATAGATGTTTCTCCGGTTCTTTCGGCGATGAAAGTCCCGCTGGAATATGCGATAGGAACTATCCGTTTCTCAACCGGTAAAATGACAACCGAGGATGAGATCGAAAGAACAATTAAAATCGTTACAGATGTTGTCGGGAAATTAAACCCCGATTCAAAAACAATCATCTCTTCTGATAAGATCAAAATGACGCATTACACAGCCGGTCTGGGTTGTGCCTGCAAATTAAGACCGCAAGCCCTGGAAAAAATCCTGCGGACTCTTTCCCCAATCGATGATCCGAAAGTTTTGGTGGGAACGAATACAGCAGACGATGCGGCAGTTTACCAACTCGATGAAAATACGGCAGTCGTGCAGACCGTTGATTTTTTCACACCTATAATAGATGATCCTTATCAGTTTGGAGCAATTACAGCAGCCAATGCCTTAAGCGATATTTATGCGATGGGAGCAAAACCTTTGTTTGCCTTGAATATTGTGGGTTTTCCTTCAAACCGTCTATCCATGGATGTTCTTAAACAAATGCTGCTCGGAGCGCAGGATAAAACTGCAGAAGCAGGGATCAGCATTATTGGAGGTCATTCGATCGATGATGCGGAACCGAAATACGGGCTGGTTGTTATGGGAATTGTTCATCCCGATAAAATCCTGACCAATTCCAATGCAAAACCCGGAGATAAAATTATTTTGACAAAACCAGTCGGTCTGGGGATTATCAGCACGGCTTTGAAAAGAGGATTGGCAGATGAAAAACTGCAGGAAAAAGTTTATAAAATTATGAGTGAACTTAATCAAAATGCTGCAGAAATCATGAACAGGTTTCCCGTCAATTCCTGCACGGATGTAACCGGGTTCGGACTTCTCGGTCATCTCATGGAAATGAGCAGAGCTAGTAAAGTCGATGCGGAAATTTTCTCGAAGAATGTTCCCATCATTCCCAAAGCAACAGAGTTTATCAGCGGAAATATCATTCCCGGGGGAACGAAGAATAATCTCGATTATGTTTCGGAATTTGTAAGCTGGGATGAAAAAATTTCTTATCCGGAAAAGATAATTCTCTGCGATGCCCAGACATCCGGCGGATTGTTGATTTCCGTTAAACCGGAATTTGCTCGGAAGATGGTGAAGGAATTTCATAAACACGGAATTAATGATTCTGCTGTGATTGGAAATTTTACATTAAAAGGAGACGGAAGGATTTGCGTAAAATAGATTAATCGGATGAATTATGACCAAACAAACTCTCAAAGTCTTATTGATAGAAGATGATATTGTTGACCAGATGGCATTCAAACGCCTGGTCAAAAAAGAAGAATTACCGTATGATTATGAAATTGCCGATTCAGTAAGAAAAGCAAAAGAACTATTATCTGAAAAAAAATATGATATCGTAGTCACAGATTACCATCTGGGGGATGGGACAGCATTTGAATTTTTTGATCTGCTGAAAAAGACTCCGTTTATATTTATAACAGGCGGTGGAGATGAAGAAATTGCCGTGAAAGCTCTCAAATCCGGCGCATTTCATTACCAGGTCAAAGATGGGGACAGAAATTTCCTGAAAGTTCTTCCCTCATCGATCAATAAAGCTCTGATCCATAAAAGAACCGAAGATGAACACAAAAAAGCGTTAAAAGCCTTAAGAAGAAGCGAAGCAAAACACAGGTTGCTTTTAAAAAGTATTCTCTCTCCTGTTCTGGCTTTATGGGAAGACATGAAAATTTTTTATTGTAATAATGCTTATGCGGAATTTGTCGGGGAAAAAATCGTGGATCTGGAAGGAGAAAACCTGCTTAATATTTTTCCTGATTTTAAGAAAACCAAATCATATAGCGCTTTTATGGAAGTTCTCAAAACAGGAAAAAAACAGGAAACCGAAGGAAAAATTCGAGATAAGTTCTTTCGTGCCAGAATTTATAGAACGCCCTGGGGAATTTTGTTTATTGCTGAAGATATCACGGATAGGAAAAAGGCTGAAACTGAGATCAGAAGAAAAAACGAGGAGCTAAGAAAAGCGTATAAAAAATTAGACCTTTTAGCTCGAACGGATCCACTCACAGGACTTTCCAATCGCCGGGATATGCGGGAAAAGATCCAAGATGAGATTCACCGTTATGAGAGAAAGAAAGAACCGTTCTCAATCGTCATTGCGGACATCGATGATTTCAAAGCGGTCAATGATAATTGTGGTCATGCTGCCGGAGATCATGTGCTGAAAGAGATTGCCGGATTTTTGAAATCTGGTTTGAGGAAGCAGGATCATGTCGGTCGCTGGGGTGGAGAAGAATTTTTATTCATGCTTCCCGGGATAGATTTAAAGAAAAGCAGACAAATTTCCGAACGGATAAGAGCAAATATCGAAAATAATCCTTTTCATTTTAAGAACCACAAAATAAATGTAACCATGACTTTCGGAGTCGGTATTTTCGATAAAATGATGAATATCGAAGAATGCCTTAAATCGGCTGATAATGCTTTATACAAAGGTAAGATCAGCGGTAAAAATTGTGTTGTTCCGTAAACCAAGATTCCGATCTTGTTCTTTAATCTCAAAGCAGGAGCTTTGAGTTACT
>CAZFPK010000029.1:24243-38872 GCA_964521025.1 uncultured Candidatus Cloacimonadota bacterium
TAAACCAAGATTCCGATCTTGTTCTTTAATCTCAAAGCAGGAGCTTTGAGTTACTGTAAACCAGGATTCCGATCTTGTTCTATTTCTCAGGAGAATAATGAAAATCCAATTTTTAGGAACTTCCTCGGCAGTTCCTACCAAAGAGAGAAATTTACCCGGAATTGTCCTGAAATTCGAACAATCTTCGGATTGGATGCTCTTTGATTGCGGAGAGGGAACTCAATATCAACTCCTGCGAACCAATTATTCTTTACCGAAATTGAGTCATATTTTTATTTCGCATCTGCATGGCGATCATATTTTCGGTCTGTTCGGATTGCTGGCAACCAGAAATATGAACAATGCTCAGAATCCTCTGACTATTGTCGGACCGAAAGGAATAAAAAAACTTCTAAAATCGGTTTTTAAAATTGTTGAAAGCCGTTTCGATTATGAAATAATTTTTTATGAAATAACACCTGAAAATTGTAGTTTCCGCATTCCTCGAGCAGATATAAAGATCGTTCCGCTTCGGCATTCGATCCCTTCTTTTGCTTTTGTAATTCAGGAAAATGAAAAACCGGGCAGGTTAAATCTTGAAAAAATTAAAGAACTTGGAATTTCTCCGGGACCGATTTATGGAAAATTAAAAAAAGGTGAAAAAGTTCGATTAGAAAATGGTAAGATCCTTGATGGTAACGATTTTGTCGGGAAACCGGTTGCGGGCAGGAAGATCATTATTGCCGGAGATAACAGGAAACCGGAAATCCTATCTCCCTTTTTAGAAAAATGCAACCTGCTGATTCATGAAGCGACTTTTACTAATGCGATCAAAGAAAAAATAAAAGATGATTATTTTCATGCAACTGCCCTGCAAGTTGCGAAAGTTTCGGAAATAGCAAAATTGAAAAACTTACTCCTGATCCATTTCAGTGCCAGGTTTTCCAATAATGATTCCAAAACAGGAAATGATATCGAGGAAATAAAAAAAGAGGTGAAATCCACATTTTCAGGAAAATTCTTTCTGGCAAATGATCTGGATTCCTTCCATTTGGAAAGGAATAATATTCTCAAGAAAGTCAAGGATTAGTGAAATTATTTTGTTGCGGACTTTTGCGTCTTTATGAGATTAAAGGATTAAAAAATGGAAAAGCATATTTATAAGAAAATCGTGGTTCCGCTTCCAATCAAAAAGGTCTGGAAAGCGTGGACAGACAAAAAAGAGATCATCAATTTTTTTGCTCCCAAAGCCGGGATCGAACTCGAGATCGGAGGAATGTATGAGTTATATTTCCTGCTGGATAATCCTCCCGGACTGCAAGGTTCGGAAGGAGCGAAGATCCTGAGTTATATTCCCGAAAAAATGCTCTCATTTAGCTGGAATGCTCCTCCGGAATACCCGGAAATCAGGAAACAGAAAACCTGGGTTGTCATTTTTTTTGAAGGGAAAGAGAAGAAAACAAGCCTGGAACTTTATCATTTTGGCTGGAAAAAAGGAAAGGATTGGAATGAAGTTTACGATTATTTTCAGAATGCCTGGGAACTGGTTTTGAAAAGATTCCGGGAATATTGTGAAACAATCAGAGGAAAATAGAGCAGGAAAATTTGATGATTAAAAGATCTTTTTTTATTTTAATTTCGACCTTATTGATTTTTATTCCAAATGTTACTCATTCCCTTTCATTTCGCGGAACCATTACCTCGTCGGCTTATTATCCCTGTTATCCGAAATATCATTTCAACAGTCCTGTGATCGGGTTCGATGCAAAACTCGATATTCTGAACATCTATGAATATTGGGGTGTTGGAAGTTCTGCTTTTCTCAAGATAGTCAGTTATCACACATATTTTCAAAACCTGCATTATTACCGCTTTTACATTCACCGTTTCTGGAATACGAAGACCGAAGATTCGTATTTCCTGCATGGATTTTTTGCCGGACTCAAACAAACGAACCTGGAATATGAAGATTATAAAACTCATCGCAAGGCAGAAGTTTTTATGACGCGTCCTCTTCTCGGTTATCATTTTTCAACGGAAGTTTTTGGAGGTTCTTTAAGCTGGACGCAAACCGAAAACCGTCAACCAAAATGGGAATGGGAAATCAAAAGCAGGAATTCCCTCGGCATTATTCTCCAGGTTGGAGGAAGTCTGAAAGGTCCTGTTTCCGGTGTAAAATCCGATTTTCATGTTTTTACCGGTTATGAATTTATGTTTTAACCTCACCTCAATCCGCTCCTGTAAGGAGGGGGAGATTTTCCGGAATCTTGCTCCAAAAATTACTATGAATTCAGATAACAAACATAACAAATCCTTCATCATCAAAAAAGATTATTCAATTTCTTATTGGAAAGCGAATCTTTATGCAATTCCATTCTCAATCATTATCCTATTTCTTTTTGCTTTTCCCAATATTCTCATTTGGGGATTTAACGATTTGCGGAAAGTCTTTTATACACCATATTTCAAAATTCCGGTTTTTTTACTGATCATGGTTTTGGGAGTTTTTGCTCATGAATTAATTCACGCTTTAGGATTCAAGGTCTTTGGAAAAATAGATTCCGCAAACATCAAGCTCGGATTTCAATGGAAAAGCATAACTCCGTATGCTACCTGCAGAAAACCGATGAAAGCAAAAGATTACAGGTTGTCTTGTCTGGCGCCGGTTGTTATTTTGGGGATGGTTCCCGGAATTATCGCCACACTTTTCAGATTAAACTGGCTGCTTATTTATGCAACCATATTCTCCATCGCTTCTATTGGAGATATTATCATCTTCTGGATGATCAGGAAAGTGAAAAGCGGGCAACTGGTTCAGGATCATGAATTTCGGGCTGGATGTTGTGTTTATGAAGAAAAGCCGCTGATTGACACGGATTTTGACGGATAAAATAAATTAAGAATTTCAGGTTGATTTTTTCACGAAAATTCATAATATGACTTCTATTATTTAAATGGGTTTATTCCCATTTTTTTGGCTCATTTCAAGATGGCAAAAAATAATTTGTCAAAAGTTTTAACAAATTATTTTTTGTTAAACCTATATTTTTTATTTTCAATTTAATGATAATTTATTCTATTATATCCTGTTCAGTTTAAGTTTATTAAGGTGGAGTATTGAAACATCTGTAATTAATTAACAGAATAAACATCTTTTAGATAAAATACATATATTACATTTTGGATTTCGTGGTGTACAAACTAAAGCTGCAAAATCAAGTAAAGCAAGATTAGAATCTTTTGGTTTTTTACAATTTGAGAATTTTTTAGAAATCTCAATAACATGCTTATCCCTTCTTCCTTCTTTCGATGTAATTATACTAAAATACCTTTTATAAAGACGGACTATATTACTATCAACTATCCATTCCTTTTTATTAAAACATATCAACAAAACAGCACCAGCAACATAATCACCAACACAATAAAGAGTTAATAATACCTCTCTTGTTCTGGCATTTCCCCTTTGAATTTATTTTTCAAGATAATAAAGATTTTTTCTCTCAAAAAGAATTTATTATTTGAAAAAAAATTAAGTATCCTGGATTAATCAATAAAAATATTGTTCTGATGGTATTCTAATAATTCTTTATCAGGTAAAAATCTATTGGGAATTTTTATTTTTTTATTTTCAAATCTCTTGAAAAAATGAGAAATCGACTTATTTGTAAAATTCTCCTTAATAAATTTAGATACTACCAACTTAAAGTCACTGGATATAGTAATTAATCCTCTATCAAATGCTTTATCATGTAAAGCGTTTAAACATAAACCATTCCTAGGATTAAGTCTATTATTTATGTCAGCTGACCAAGGTTTTATATGACTTGCAACAAGCAATTCTATTGTTGGAATTCCTGTAATACAGCATTTGTAATTATAGGATGATAAGATTGTTTTACGAAAGAAATTCTGATTAATCCTAATTTTAATAATAGCTTCTCTCTCATCCCCACTTTTAGGTAAATTAGTTCTATCTATTCCACTAGAAATATCAATCGGTATTTTCCTATATTTCGCCCTTATTACTTCACTTTCATAACTTAAATTTTCCCAATCTTTATAAAATTCATTCCATATCTCCTCATCCATTTTGCTTCTATGTTTTGCACCTTTGATTCCTCTCTTTTGTAAAGATGGATCCAAACTTGCAAAATTAACTAATTTCCATGCAACTGCTGAAGGTGTTCTTTTAATAAGCTGTGACAAATTTATTATTTCTGAATTTCCTTTGTGAAGCTGTCCAAAAGGCAATTTACAATAAAGATTTATTGCTAATATTAATTCTTCTCTTACCCATTTTCTTTTTTCCAAAATATCTCCAATACCTTTAACAATTTTTTTAAATTTAGTAAAATACTAAATATAAATCTGTAAAGTTTTATTTAGTTATTTTAGAAATAATATTAACATCCTCTTAGTATTCTTTATGCTTTTTTATGGCAATTCCCTCATCAATCCACATTTTTTATTTGACATCAGAAACAATCATTTAATCAATAACCGCTAAAATTATTTAGGAGGAGAATCATTTTTGATTTTTTCCATTCTTCACAACCATCCGGATCTCAATCTCATCAATCTTTTCAGTCCGAAAGATATCATTTTCCAGGCACACAAAATCTGCCTGCATTCCTTTACTTATCTTCCCGATTCTGTTTTCATCAAAAGAGAGTTTGGCAGCATTCGATGTATAAAGTTCGATTGCCTGAAATGGAGTCAGTCGTTCATTTTTTTGATGCATTTTTGTCGCAGCATTTATTCCTTTTAAAGCATACAGAGCGGTGATATACCAGTCCGAACCTCCTGTAACCGGGATTCCTCTTTGGTAAATAGACGCCAGTCGATTCGTTCTTTTAGTTCGCTCTTTTCCTAAAACTTTTTCATAAAGTCCGCTTTCTCCAGCCCATAATCTATCGAACATGGGCTGCATCACGGAACTGATATTTATTTCCAGCATTCGATCCAGCATTTCATCGGATGTAAATTCGTTGTGAATAATTTCATGACGCAGGTCTTTGGGATCATCTTTCTGCATTTTCTCGTAAAATTTCAGGATTTGAGAAATAGCAGCATCTCCGATACAATGGATCGCGATTTGCAAATCCTGTTGATGAGCAGTTGTGATAAAATCTTCCCAGAATTTGTCAGTTCTATATAAAGTACCAAAATTCTCCGGCTGATCCGTGTAAGGTTCTAAAAGAGCAGCCGTATGAGAACCGAAGGAACCATCAGCAGCAATACAACCGCCAATACGGGGAGAACCGATTTCCAGTGCTTGTTCAATATCTGTTATTTGAGGATAAAGGATGAATTCGACGGGAAATTTATGCAGGTTTTCTTTTATCAATCGAAAGTGCATCAAATCCGAATGGGCGTCTCCGATCATTGTATGAACTGTCGTATGACCGGCTTTGAGGGCTTTATCAGCCGCATTCTGATAAATATCCAGGATCGCTTCCTCGGATAAGTTTTGATGGAACCAGTTCGATGCGATTCCATTCCCGCGTTTATTCAGATGACCGTTAAAATTATGGGGAAGAGGTTGTTCCCATTTTATCTGATCGGCTGCCCTGGAATTTATTACACAGGAATGACCATCGACTCTTCTGATAATTACCGGAATATCAGGAAATATCTTATCGAGTTCTTTATCGGTGGGAAATCTCTTTTCTTCGATCAGATTTTCATCGAAATGAAAAGCGAAAATTTTTCCGCTAACCTGTTTAGTCTCGGATAAAATCTCAAAAACTTCTTTTAAAGACGGAACATTTTCCAGGTCGGCACCGAGACTGTATAATCCTCCTTCAAAGCAATGCGTATGCGTATCGATGAATCCGGGATAAACGAAACTGTTTTGCAGACCGATCTTTTCGACATTTTTCAAATCCGGGATTTCTTTGAAGGTATCGACAATTTTATTATCTTCTACTAAAATTGCGGAAAAGAATTCAGATTCTTTACGCATGGAATAAAATTTGGCGTGATAATAAAGTTTCATTTCAGCCCGTAGAATTACCTGAAAATTTCTTTCAACATCTTATAAAATAATGAAATAGGAAAACCCATGACATTGAAATAACATCCGGAAATCTTTTTGATGAACTGACTTCCATAACCTTGAATTCCATAAGCGCCGGCTTTATCGGAAGGTTCTCCGGTTTTGATGTATTCCTCGATCTCCGATAAGGTCAATGAATTGAATTCGACTCTTGTTTTCTCAAAATCGGATATGATCCGGTTTTTGTAAGCAACCGCAATACCAGTATAAACATCATGAAAATTACCGGCAAGTTTTATGAGAAAATCTCTCATCTGATCGGTATTCTCAGGTTTTCCGTAAATCTGTTTATGCAGATAAACAATGGTATCGGCAGCGATGATCAGGCAATCACGATCGACTTTTTTCTCGATGGTTTCGGCTTTTTGAACAGCATGAGAAATCACTAATTTTCGTGGAGTTTTGAAATTTATCGATTCATCAATGTGCGCCGGCATTTGAATTGCTTTAATTCCTACCAGTTTAAAAAGTTCCTTCCTTCTTGGAGAAGCAGAAGCGAGGATAACTTTCTTTCCTTTTAATAGTGTATGTATCATTTAATTAAACCTTAAAAACGGCTTCTTCGGAGGATTTCTCTCACTTAACCTTTTCAACAGGTCAGCATCGGTACAATTCTCAACTCGCTCTTCGCAGCAAGTCGAATTTTGTTAGGGATTTGGAATGATAGAGAAATGTTCGTTTTGTTAGTTTTGTTTGTTGCCAAATATCTCATCCAGGATTTCTTCCTGCCCGATCATTTCGGGAGTATCGACATCGAGCCAGAGATTTTCTCCGATATCGAGACCAATCATTTTTCCTTTTTCGGAAAGAAGATTACAGGCATCGGAAAGCGAACATTTACCGGTTTCAATCGCTTTTTCCAGGAATTCAAAAAATGAAAAATTCATTTTGAACATTCCGGCATCAATAGCCTTGAAATCTGCCAGTTGTTTTCCGAAAAGATCGATTCTATAAAGATCGTTTCTTATTGGTTTGCATTGGATTTTCATGCCGTCGTCGAGATCAGGAATTTTATCGATCTTGAAATCGAGAGCGAGTAGTATTTCATTTTTTCTGATTTTTGTTTGGATGATTTTTCTGAGTATTTCACGGCTGAAAATATGATCACTCATCAAAAGCAGGAATTCTTCATTTTTGGAGATTTTTTCTTTTGCTTTCAGGACGGAAATCCCGTTAGGTTTTTGCCAGACCCGATTATGAACAAAAACGATTTTAATCCCCGAATTTCGGTAATTTGTTAATTCGGATTTCAGAATTTCCTGTTTGAATCCGGTGATGATGATAATTTCGGGAATTCCGGATATTTTGAGTTTTTCGATGATATCATCGATTATCCGTTTTCCGCGTATTTTCATCAAGGTTTTGGGAATTCCCTGATGCTGCTTTTTTAACCTGCTGCCGCATCCGGCTGCGATGATCACTGCTTTCATAAATTATTCAATCTTTTCCGAAGTTTCCCAAAAAGGTTTTCTTTCGTTTAAATTCGGAAAATTATTTTTAATCCTTAATTCATTATTGAAACTTTCCGAATCTTGTGTGGAAGAGATTCTTTGTCGGAAGCTGCGGAAAGGTTGTTGTCATAATCATTACAATCCTCAACTCGCACTTCCTGCGGTCGCAGCAAGTCGAGTCTTGTTTTATTCAGCTTCGGGAGCATTATCGTAATAATAATCCAAACCGAGATGGGTGATCATTTCCTCACCCATGATATAGCGGAGAGTATTCTTCAACTTTGCTAATTGCACGAAAAGATTGTGTTCAGGATACAGTTCGGGGAGATGCATCGGGCTTTTAAAGTAGAAAGATAACCATTCCTGGATACCGGAAAATCCGACTCTTTTTGCCAGATCGAGGAAAAGGATCAGATCCAGTACGATTGGCGCAGCGAGGATACTGTCTTTACAGAGAAAATCGATCTTGATCTGCATATTGTATCCCAGCCAGCCGAAGATATCGATGTTGTCCCAGCCTTCTTTGTTATCTCCGCGCGGAGGATAATAATTGATACGAACTTTATGGTAAAGGTCATTATAAAGTTCAGGATTTTTTTCCGGTTGCAGAATTGAATCGAGAACACCGAGTTTACTCACTTCTTTGGTTTTGAATGATTCCGGATCATCCAGGACTTCTCCATCCCGATTTCCTAAAATATTGGTGGAAAACCAGCCGTTAATTCCCAGAACTCTGGCGCGAATTCCGGGCGCGATAATAGTTTTCATCAAAGTCTGACCGGTTTTGAAATCTTTTCCGGCGATGGGAACATTATTCTGCTTTGCCAGTTCCCGGATAGCAGGAATATCGACGGTTAAGTTCGGTGCACCATTGGCAAAAGGAATTCCTTTTTTCAGAGCAGCATACGCATAGATCATACTCGGCGTAATTGCTTCATCGTTTTCCAATAAACCTTTTTCAAAAGCTTCTAAATTTTGGTGAACTGCCTGTTGTTCGATATAAATCTCGGTAGAAGCACACCAGATCATGACAACATCGGTTAATTCGTTTTGTTTTTTGAAATCATCGATGTCATCCATCAGCATTTCCGCCAGTTCCAGTTTATTGTCTGCTTTTTTGATGTGCGTTCCATCCAGTTTTTTCACATATTTTTTATCAAAAACCGCTTTCATAGGTTTGATAGTTTGGAGTTCGTCTTTCACAATCTCGATATGTTCATTTGATAAAACCTGCGCATTTCTTGCAGAATCATAAGCGGAATCTTTGAAAATATCCCAACCGGAAATAATTAGGTCTTCGATATTAGCCAGCGGTAAAAAATCTTTGAGTAGCGGTGATCTATCTTCAGTTCGTTTTCCCAAACGGATCGTTCCCATCTGCGTTAAACTGCCGATCGGTTTGGCATATCCCTTTTTGATCAATTCGATGCCGGCGATAAATGTCGTTCCGATTGCTCCTAAACCAGGGATCAATACTCCTAATTTCTTCGATTTTTCTTTGATCTTCATTTACTTACCTTCTTTTTTTGATTTGAAACAAAAATTTCAGGAGTGATTTGTTAGTCAAATGGTTTTATTACTTTACTTTCCGAAACTTCTATCAGAGGATTTCTAATTAATAAGATGCGGAAAGTTTGATCTAAAAAGCTGGAAAAAGTTTATAAGTATTTTTTTCTAAAATCATTCTCAACTTCTTGGTTTGTTCAACAAAAATTTTGTAAAAGAAGATAAAGTTGATCGCAAAATAGGAAGAAAAATTTATACTGCTTATGAACAACGCAGGAAAAGTGATTATGATGTTTTGGAAAAGTTTACTTTTGATGATGCTCAAATAGGATATGAAAATATGATCGAAGTCATTGAAGCGGTTAATGGACTTCTAAAAAAATAATCGAGAAATTAATAAAAATAAATTTTAGGTTTTTACTTTAAAAGTTCATCTCGACAGCTGCTGGATTATCCAGTTAAATATAAACCGTTGAAAAAGTTAAGTGAAAGAATTCCTCCGGTAGAAACCGTTTTCAAGGTGTCAGGGCACATTCTCATGTCCGCTTTCATCATACAACTCTTCCATCTTCTGCACTAATCTTTCCGTTGCTTTTCCATCTAATTTGTAAAAGTATCTTTCCCGATATTCAGCTGCTTTTGTTATCATCTCTTTAGTCTGATTAATGCTCTGTTTTATCGCATCTTTGATCTGTTTACCGGAATTTATATGGACGAAAGCACCTTTCAGGAATTCCCGATTATCGATTTCCAAAAGCGCTTCGCCATTGGAATGAACCAGATCGTCGCAGGGAAGATCGAAAATAATACCGTGTTTTTGGATAGCGAGAAAATCGAAAACTGTGCTGGATGCTTCGCTCATAACCGTGTCTGCCAGCGCGTAATACGGAACGATATTCAGTTCGGAAAACGGCAACAGAACAGCATGCGGATATTTCTTCACTCTCTTTTCATAGATTCGATGTTGGCGGTGTGGAGCATATTTTCCCATCCAACTATACGGATGCAGTTTGATGATCAGGTTATAATCTCCGGTCTGCTCGAAAATATCATCTTTCACTTCATACAAACAGGTCGGTTTGTAGGTGGGAGCAAATAATATCGTTTTTTTATTTGGATCGAGATTCCATTTTTTCACTAAATTATTATTATCGAATTTTCCTTGAAAATAAAAATCCAGTTTGGGAAGCCCGATCAGAAAAACTTCATTTTTTTCCAGAGATGGTGAATTTTTTAGCGAATCAACTCGATGCTGACCTTCCACGAAGATCAGATATTTATCGTTGGGAACTCTCGCCAGATTCCGGTAAAGAATATTCTTGATGCCGGTTCCGTGATTGAGGAAGATGAGTAAGGTCTTACCGTAATCTCCTGAATTCCGTAAAGTATCGCCGGAAATTACAATATCGAATCCTTTGGTCTCTTTGGTGAAGCGATATCCGTGTTTTTTCCATTCATCGATGATCTTATTGCGATACGGAATATCGAAAATAAAATACCTTTTCTTTTCCATATCGAGAGAGAACCAGATGTCGTATTTCTCATCTTTCATTAAATATTCGATGACCGGATCGAATGCTGCTTTATGATAGGCATAGCCGATGCGGAAAAGAAGTTTTATTTTTTTCATTTATTTTGCAGTTCAAATAATTTGTAATATTTCATAAAAACAGAGATCGAAGCGATCGAGCATAAAATCAAACCTCGCATTCCATCCAAAAAACCAAGTTTGAAAAAAAAGTGAATGAGAAATTTGAAAAATGGTCTGAAAATGAAATAAAAAATATTAGCTCTTTCCCCTTTTTGGAACATATCTTCTGCCTGCCAGTTTGCATACCGGAACATTTTCAACCAATGCTGTTTAAAATTTCTTATTGGAATATGTATGATAAAAGCATTTTTGTTTTTTAACCGCGAACGGTTCTTGATATCGAGTGTGGAATGAACACTCCGCAAGGTATATTCTTTATAAGATTCTTTTCGTACCAATCTCATTCCCTGGTAGCCGAGATAACGATCATGATGCTGGATCTTCCCGAAAAATTCTGTTTTCAGATAAACCAGGTAACCTTCAAAAGGAATTTCGTCCATTTCCAGGATTTTCTCGATCTCAATCTGAAGTTCCGGTGTGCATCTTTCGTCAGAATCAATGATCAGAACCCAGTCGTGGGCAACTTGCGGCATTCCCCAGGTGCGTTGTGCTCCCGAATTTTCATACTCGTGCTGCACGATCTTCACTTTGGGAAACTTTTTACAGATATCGACTGTTCTATCCTTGCTGTAAGCATCGACAATAAAGATTTCATCGACCCACGAGATAGATTTCAGGCAATCTTCGATGATATCTTCCACATCCTGCACCGGAATGAAAGCGGAAATTTTATGTTTTCGCATGAAAATTCTCCAGAGTTCGTTGATAAAAATCGATCATTTTTTGAATTTGATTTTCCATTGTAAATGAATATCTATTTTGTAATATAATTTCAACAACCTGAGTATATTTCTCTTTTGAGATATTCAAGTAGTCATCATATTGTTCCAGAACAAAACCGAAGTCATAGGTTAGTGTGAAATTTTTAACTTCATCGAGACAATCTTGAGAAAGGATCGGAATTCCTGCACAAATGTAATCGGAAGTTTTATTTCCGAAAGCAAACTTAATATGAGGAAGTTTCGGAGCAATATTATTATTGAAAACAGTAATCCCGAAATCATATTGAGAAATTTCCCGGATCAACTTCCGGTAGGGTAATTTTTCATGTAGAAATAAATTAGGAATGCGCTCATATTTAAGGTATTTTTTTTTTTTTGAAGGATAAATATGAATGATGAATCCTTTTTCGGAGATATTCTTCAAAACTTCGATTATATTTCTATGATCAGATTTATGCTCGGAGATTCTGCCGATGTAAACGAGATGTATTTCCCCGTTCTGTTTGGAAAGTTTAGGTAAAAATTCAGCAGGATTTAATGTATTTGTTTCTGAAAAATAATTACCAAAAGAGATAGAATTTTCTGTTAAATGATAATATTTCCCAACTTCATTTCTGTAAGATTCAGTGATATAAATCGTTCCATCTGCTTGTTCATTACAGATTTTTTCATATTTTTTTGCTTTAGGTGTAAGACGATGTTTAAAAGACATAAAGTCGTGCTGATCATAAATTACTGGGACAGGTAGGTTTGCTTTTATCAGTTTCGCTCCTAGACTATCCGGTTGATTATGGAAATGAATTAGTTCAATTTTTTTTGAAGTTATAATTTTCTTTATGGTTTTTGTTTCTTTAAACCTGTTTCTAGGTAATTTTGTAAGAGACTCAAAGATATTATTCCCGAATCCATAAACTTCATCCGGAGTTTTGTCTTTATGAGTCAGGTGGATTTTCAAGCCTTTTTCTTTGAGTGCGGAAGATATTTTTATGTTGCGAATGCAGGGCGATGAATCCTGAACCATGAGGATGTTCTTAATCGAAAAATTCTTTTTCATATTTTTTTCCAATAATATCAGATCTGAAGTTTTTTATTACATATTCTCTATTCTTTTCAGTGGCAATTCTTTTTTCTTTCAAAGGAAGACTGCTCCATTGAATTATCGCGTCGATCATTTCTCTTTCCGAATCATAACCCCATTTTCCCCAGAAATCTTTAATAAATGGATTTTTCCAAGCATTATAAAATCCCTGCAAACCACATAAGAGTCCTTCTGCAAATGAATAATGAAAGCTTTCCAATTTGCTGAAGCTAATGATTATATCTTGCTGTAAAAGAAAATCTGAAATGTTTTTTCTATCATTAATCAAGTTTCGTTCAGGAGTACTCCGCGTTATTGTAACAAATTTTTCCAAACTCAAGACTTCTATTTTTGTTTCAATTTCGTGCAAATAGTTTGATTCTGTTTCATTTTGAGGATGTCGTGCAAGAATATTCAGTTTATATTTTTTATCTTTTTTGATCAATTTCGAGAAGAAAGTAAGAAGTTCGAGATATCCTTTTACTTGATTAAATGAAATGCTGAATGCACAGATATTTTTCCTGTTTTGAGGTGGATTATATTCCAGATCATCGATAAATACCGCATTCGGTATGGTTATGGTCTCAACAGAATTGTTTACTCTTTGCTTAAATAATTTCTCAAAATCTTGATTAACAAAGATCAATTTATTAATGTTTTTCCATCTGATTTTTTCCATATACAAAGTTTCGATCTCATACCGATGTAATCTTACAAAAACCTTTTTTTGCTTCCATTTTTTTTTTGAAACAAGGTGAGCAAACTTGTGAGCCCATTCGACCCAAATGACATTTCCTCTAATTTGTCTATGCGAGTAATCTCTTTTATGCTCGGGATAAAGATATTGAATTGAATATTTTTTTTTTAATTCTCTTAATATCTGTTGAGCAAAATAATCCTTATCTCTCCGACAAATAAAAGTTATGTCATAAAGAGGTTTTTTATTCAAAAAAGTCATCATTTGTATTTGATATTTACTTTAAACAATGTGTTTTTCTAACAGATGGATTGACAAAAATTATGATTAAAAAATCCTGTTTAAGATTTTTGTTTTTGTTCATCGATATATTGATTCACAATCTTCCCGAATTCTCTGATTTTGTCTCGATCAATGGAAATTTTGATTTTTTTCCAGGAATTTGATTCGATAGCATTCTTAACATCGGATATGCTGTTATAACATAATCCTCCTCCGTACATTTTATTAAATTCTCGAATTTTACCATCCTTGGCATAAGCAATATATGGTATGTCCAGGGAATTTGCTATTATACAACCATGCAGTCTGGTTGATATGACTAATTTTGCGTTCAAGTATTTATTAATGATATCGTGTATGGTTTCTCTGGAGGAAAATATGTTTGAAGTATATTCGTCACAAAAACGCATGATCTTTTTCATTTCTTTTTTAGTAGCAAGTCTATCATGATGAGCATATAAAATTTTGTCATAATTACTTTTTGTAAGTACTGCTGAAATTAACCGGTCCTGCTCCAGAGTTGCATCTAAACCGATCGCTGTCGGACAAAAACTCACATGTCCTGCTAAGTTATAGATTTCATTTGTTTTTTCGTCTCTAACATTTGACAAAACGATATTCTTTTTCATTGATTCAAGTATCTTTGGTTCTACAAACGAGACATCTCTGCCTTTCATCCAGGATGTGCTCTTATCCATCCAGCAAGTTCCGAGTCCCCAGAGGATTACCGGTATATTTTGCTTCGCTAACCAGAGCCAAAAATCCTCAAAACATTTATGTAGTAAACCGGCTCCTCCAACAAGTAATAGATCATAATCATTAATATTTATGGAATTATAATCCGACCAGTGAACTGTTTTTGCTGGTTTTTGTTTTAGCATTTTGATTATACCCATATAAGGAGTATAATTTCCAATATTCTGACCTTTACTGACAAAACAAATGATCTTAAATTTATCCATTATTCCATCCTGAGCTGCATATCATGAAGTTTTTTTTATCTTTCACTCGTTTCCAGAATTGCTCGATTATGATCCGTGCTTGGGATTAGTTGTTACTTGATCGTTAAGGCTATTTTCATAACCTATTACAATCTCCATTCCAACTCCGGTATTTTTACATCTTCCTGCAGCAGCAGATGT
>CAZFPK010000030.1:0-37132 GCA_964521025.1 uncultured Candidatus Cloacimonadota bacterium
AAAATTGAGAATTACCGATGATATTTACAAATTCTTTTTTTGCGAGATCGTCAATTTTATCTAATGGTTCTTTAAGTTCGTTTGCAACAATATCTTTCAGATTGATTTTATATTCCCGGTAAATGTAACGAAGTTTGAATAGAGACGATTTTTCTTTCTGTAATTTCTTCTCTTCCGAAGAAAGCTTTTCTTTATTTTCCAAGTATCCGGGACAATTATCATTTCCGCATTTATAAATTGTGACCATCAATCTGCTTTTCCATTTGTATAATGCTTTTTGGCAAATTGGACAGTAGTATTTTGTCCGTGATATTTTGGGAGTTTCACAGAATGTATTTTTGCATACTTTGCATTGATATTGGATGCTTTTCTTATCACCATTGTTCACATAGATATAATTATGAGGTGCTCCACAATACGGACATTTTATGTGTTTTTCCGGTTTGTTTTTTCCATGATGTTTAACTGGTTTTATATCTTTATTTTTAATAATGTTTTTATAATTAATTTCCGATTTTTCTTTTAAAGGAGCATCGAGTGGAGGTTCCGGATCAACTTGAAACTTTCGGTAATTCGGGTATTCCGGTTTTGATTCTTTAAATTTCGTATTTGGATCATTCAAAAGTTCTTGTAAAACTTCAATGATTCCGATGACCTGTTCTCTTGTTAATTTTCGGCAAATCCACTTCGCAATATTTTCAATAATTTTCATGGGAAAATCTCTTTCCTTTTTTGGTCCTTAAACCTAAATTTAGGGGGAGATTTTTCCCAACTGGTTTAAATGTATAGAAAATAATTAGTTAAGTAAAAGAACAAGGGGTTCTGTGTTACAGAACCAGAAAATATTAAAGGAGACTTTTATGAATATTCTGAAGAAAATCCTGTTTTCAATTTTTATTATTTGTTTCGCTTTCCTAAGCGCCATCAATGAAAGAGGAATAACAACCAAACCGTTTGCTGATGGAAATTCTTATGTGGCAGGAACAGCCGGAAAATTTAATCCTCCTTCCGATATAAAACCGGAACTCAAACCGGAAATTACTATCAACCGGGAAGAATGGGAATTGATCGATTCGCTCTTAATCGATACTTTCATTTTGGAAGGAAAATACAATGGTGTTTATTTTGATGATTTGAATTCCTCGTTTGTCAAAACATCAAATCACGGCGAATTGATTGCTGCATCGAGAGCCGCTCTGGATATATCTCCGGAATGGTTACGAGCAGATTTAGAAGCGATCCTTTCTCAACTCTCAAATTCCGATCAGCAGCTCTGGGCAGGTCTGATCAATGATGCTTATGATCCGTATATAGACGAGATCGCTTTTTCGATCGCACATTCATCTGTAAAATATCTGGAAGAAGATTATACTTATCCCGAACTTATCATCGAAAATGCTCATCTGATCTATGATATCGACAGCGATTTGAGTTATGTGGAAATCATCGATTACGGAACTTCCTACACTGATGAAAACTATTATTCAACCACAAGATACTGGAAGGAAGATACGCACGGAAATATGCAGCAGGTTGAAGTTCCCCGTGATATTTATTACTGGTATATCGTGCATCCGAAGATCACCGATGAAATCCCGAATTATATCGATCCCGATGTGATCGAGAGCAATAGTACTCATGATAATAATTTTGCTGCTCCTCCGACAGGAGTTTTCTGGAGGAATTGGCTTTATAATCATAATGACGAAGGATATCCGAAACTGAAGTATTATCTGCAAAGCTGTGATATTGTCTGGGACAGCAATTCGCTTTCATCCTCGAACGCTGTCGGCGCGACCAATCTCTGGATCGCTCAATCCATGGTCTTTACTTCCAATGCGGAAAGACCGCATCAACCTGTCAGGATCTACCGCAAACATATCGGCAGATGCGGCGAACATGCGGACCTGCGAGCAGCAGTTTTGCGGATCGGTCTCATTCCGGCAACCAGCATTCTGACCATTTCGACAGATCATACCTGGAATGAATTCTGGGACGAAGATTGGATACATTATGACGGTGGCTCCGTTAATAACCCGCTTCTTTATGAAAATGGTTGGGGAAAAACTCACGCTTCTGTTTTCGAGATCCGGAGCGATGGTGTTCTCACTCCTGTTTCCGATAAATATTCCGAAGGTTCTGCTTCTATCACCATCTATGTTTTCGATGCGAACGGACTTCCTGTCGATGGAGCCAGGATCGTTCTCGGTGTTTGGGACGCGAACCAGATCAGGAGCGATACGGTTGGTTTCACGGATAAAGATGGAAAATATATTTTTATTGTGGGTGAGAACAGGTCGTATTATGCGCGCATGACTTCCGATATCGGAGATGATCCAATGGGCGGAGGTTATATGTTTCTGGTCGATAATATCGAGGATGGAGCGGATCTGACATTCCAGATGGACGCTTCCGGTACGATGCCGTTTGTAGAATTCAGCGAAATCGATCCTCCGGCAGGCGATCTCGATGATTACCGCATCATTGTCGATTATACTGCTCCTGAGCAGGTCATTTCCGGTAAAGTTGTCTTCGATGATGTTAATGATTCCTATTTTTATCATTGCCAACCCGGAACAAAAGCCAATTTCTTTATGACCGATCTCGTGAATTTCTGCAATTATTCGGCTGATTTTCCTTTCGATACTTTCAATTATTTCGAAGCAGCGGATCAAGGTTCCGCTGAATTCGACCTGCCTGCTGATGATTGGTGGTATGCTTTCTTCGATAATTTCAGCAGTTTGAACAATCCCCAGAAAATTACCGGTGCGATCAAACTTTACCGTTATGAAGATACCGGAGGAAGCGGGATTATCAGCGGTAATGTTTTTGATGTAAATAATTCTGAACCGGTTATCGGAGCGACTGTTACAGCCGGAGTTTTCCAGACAATAACCAATGAAAACGGATTTTATGAATTGGAGGTTTTCCCGCAGATCTATGAAATTTCCTGCTCTGCTTCCGAATATGAAATTTCTCTCATCGAAAATATCACGGTTTCCATCGATGAAGAAATAACCGTCGATATCGAGATGTATGAATCCGCATTAATGCCGCAGAATGTTCAAGCAGTCGAAATTGACGAATACGCTGAAATATTTTGGGATGAACCACTTGTTCTGCAAAGAAATAAAGTCGTTAATAATCGCGATTGGGAAAGTTATAATCTTTATCGCGGACTTTGTGATGAGGAAGATTTTGTGGAAGAGTGGATTACTGTAGCAAATGGAATAATCACAACTTTCTACCTCGATACCGAATGGGAAAACCTGGAATCAGGAATTTATAAATACGCGGTAGAAGCAATTTATTCCGGTAATAATATCTCTCCAAAAACATATTCCAATGATATTTTCAAAGATATGTTCGTAGTCGTAACAATAAATATTTCCACGAATTCCGGAGACAGTCCGGAAGGAGCGAACGCGGTTTTATCAAATCTGGATAATCATCCGCAGCATGTTTACGAAAGTGAAAGTCCCGAAAACGGTATCATCATTTTCGAAGAAATCTGGAAAGGAATTTACGATCTGGATGTTTCTCTCAATTATTTTGCATCTTTCAGTGCTGACAGTCTGGCAATTTTTGAGAACACAACATTGGATATTACTCTGAATGAACTTCTCATCCCGGTTTATGATTTGAGTGTGATTGAATATATTCTGACCTGGGATTCAGTTCAAAATTCCCGGGAACTGCTGGGTTATAATGTTTATCTCGATTATAATCTGATTTCGGAACAGCAGCAGGAAACAGAGATCGATCTTTCCGGTTATGGGCAAGGATTCCATCTTGCCGCAATTACTGCTAACTATACAACAGGAGAATCGGATACCGCGGCAATCGAATATGAAGATGGTTATTCGACTTATCTGGGAATTTATGCTTATTATCCTTTCGAGGGAAATTTGAACGATGAAAGCGGAAATGGTTTCAATGGTGAAATGAATGGAGATTTAACATATACCGAAGATGTGATTAATGGACAATCTATCCTTTTTGATGAAGAAGGCGAATACATTTTCTGTCCCGATGTCTTCGCAGCAGCTCCGAGTGCTTTCACTGTTTCCTGGTGGTTGAATCCAAATACTCATACGAATTGGAATCAACAAATGCGTTCTCCCGGAGGTTGGGGCGGATTCGTTTTCCATTCGACGAATGAAGGTTCTTTTTATGTCGGAACAAGCGTCGGTACGAGACTGACTCCTTCCTATTTCAATGAAGGATTGATCCTGGATGAATGGCAGTTCCTGACTTTTACTTACGGAATTGGTCGAGGAAGATTATTTAAAAATGGAAATGAACTTGCTTTCAAAGACGGAATGGCAGAACCGGAAGTCTGGAACGGATTCCAGATCGGACATTCTAACTCAAATACGATCAACGGTTATGTCGATGAAGTTCGTTTGTGGGAAAGAGCGATCGGCACAGCAGAAGTCGAACATATCTATACGGAATTTGTACCTTTCTGGGGAGCAATCCAGGGAACTGTAACTTCCACAATCGATCAATCCCCGGTTCAGGGAGCATTTATTACTGCAGGAATGTTTGAAACCGAAACTAACAGCGAAGGATATTATTTCATCGATGTTGCTTCCGCTACCTACAATTTGATCTGCTCGGTTGGAGATTACGATCCGGAAATTTATGAGAATCTTTTTGTCGGAGATGGAGATACTGTAACGATTGATTTCGAATATGGATTTACAGGAATCGAGGAAAATTCTGCTATTCCTGAAGTTACAAAACTCTATCATAATTATCCAAATCCTTTTCATTCCGCAACCACGATTTCTTTCAATCTCAACGCAGAGAACGGAGAGGGCGCAGAGATTTCTATTTTTAACATCAAAGGGCAGAAAGTGAAAACTTTGGAGTGCATTAACCATGTTAATGCAAAAGCAACGGACTCGCTTTCCCACATCACTTGGGATGGAAAAGACGAGAACAACAAATTGGTTTCTTCAGGAATCTATTTCTACAAAATGAGATCCGGGAATTATGAGAGTACGAAGAAAATGATCCTCCTTCGTTAAAGCTTCGGAGGATATATCTTTACGAGATAAAAACTTGAATTAAGTGAGATTTATCCTGCTTGAAGAGAGCGACTTAACACAAGACCCTTCGGACATGTGCCAAGTCTTAATATAGTTTTATAAAATAATTTAATGGAAATTCTAACTCTTTATATTCGTCAAGTTATAATATGGTTTCATAGAAGTTTTGTCGGTATTAATCACATCGTTTTAAAATACTTTAATCAAGACCGAATAAATTCAGACTTAATTCAAGTATTTAATTTTCCGGAAGGTCCGACAAAAGAATTCAATAGAAGAGAACATTTGCAAGTGTGATAATACAGGAACAAATCTTGCACAAATAGTAATTGATAATATATTCGTAATTAAAAAATAAGGGGCACAAATTTGAAAAAGGTTATTACACTAATATTGCTATCGATTTTGTCGGCAATTTTCGTTGCACAAGACCAGGTAGTTTCAGCAAAGATCGCAAATTCACAGATCGAAGCGACATATATCTTTCCGAAAGGAATGCATCAAACTTTACAGGAAGAATTTTTCTACATCGAAACAGACGAGATCGAAGGAATAACTTTTGAACAGACCATTTACCCGAAAGGAAAATTGGACAAAGAAGGTAACATCGAATATCACGGTAAAGTTACACTGATAAAAAAGTTTACAGTTGCCGAAGATTATAAAGGTTCTCCGAAAATTAAAGTTTATACCGGATATCAACTCTGTTATGATGCCGGTTCCTGTTTATTCCCGGAAGAAGTCGAATTTGAACTTCCACTTTTGGAGGATGTTCCGTCTTCTCAAAAAATTTCCCGGAAATCTTCATCCGAACAACCGGTTTCCGAAAGTGGTTTTGCAGAATTAAAAACTCTTCTGGATGAATTTAACATTACCGGAAAATCTGCGGGTTATCAAAAACCGAAAGATTTTCTCGCTTTTCTGGATAAAGCCGAAAATGCCGAAGGATTGGACTCGAATCCTTTTGCTGAAAAAAGTATCTGGTTGGTCATCATATTAATCTTGATCGGTGGAATCGCTCTAAACCTGACTCCCTGCGTTCTTCCTATGATCCCGATCACGATCGCTGTTCTGGGAGCAGGAACGCAATCGGAATCTAAAGCTCGCGGTTTTCTGGTCGGTGCTACTTATGGTTTAGGGATGTCGCTGGCTTACGGATTGCTGGGAATTATTGTCGTGCTGACAGGTTCCCAATTCGGTTCGTTGAATTCATCGCCGTGGTTCAATTTGATCATTGCTGTTGTTTTTATCCTGCTCGCCCTTGCCATGTTCGATATCATTGCCATCGATTTTACCCGTTTTCAAAAAGGAGCAGGACAGGGAAAAAGCAGGGGAAAATTCATAACTGTCTTCATCATGGGAATAATTGCGGCTATTCTCGCCGGAGCTTGTGTTGCCCCGGTTCTGATCGCTGTTATTCTCTATTCCACTTCGTTATATACAGCCGGAAATCCAGCAGGATTATTATTGCCGTTCTTACTCGGACTCGGAATGGCAATTCCCTGGCCCTTTGCCGGAGCCGGACTTTCCGTTCTTCCCAAACCCGGAAACTGGATGAAATGGATCAAGATCATTTTCGGGATCATCATCCTTATCATCGCTCTTTATTACGGTTATCTCGGAATCGAATTATTAACATCAAAACCGGCTGATTTTGACCACTCAAAATTGACTCACCAAACTTCCAACCTTCCCTGGCTGCATTCGTTCAAAGAAGCAATGGAAAAATCAAAAATGGAAAATAAACCGGTCTTTATCGATTTCTGGGCGACCTGGTGTAAGAACTGCCTGGCAATGGATGCGACGACATTCAAAGATGAAAATGTAGAAAAAAGACTGAAAGAAAATTATATCCTTTTGAAATATCAAGCCGAAAAACCGAAAGCACATCCAACCAAAGAAATTCTCGATTATTTCAAGTCACTCGGTTTACCGACTTATATTGTGATGGAACCGAAATGATCTGGTTGAATTAGTTGAACCGGTTGAATTAGAAATCAGTAACCCCATCGTCCCGATGGGAAGTTGAATTAGTTGAATCAGGAAAAAAAGGGAAAAGCACTTTCCGAAGCTTCCCGCAAAGGAATTCTTTCTCTAAAGATTCGGAAAGTTAAAGTGAATTATAAATGAAAAACTTGAGTCATCCGGCTGCTGACCGATAACTCAAGGTTTAGCGAGTTTAGTTGGGAAATATGAAAAAAATACTATTGGGAATTTTAATTATTTTGATCCTGTTGCTGTTCTCCTGCGATAGATTCAAACATATTTTTGAGCAGATAATAACCGCTCCGATCGCGAAATTTTCTGCAGATATTACTCAAGGTTATGCTCCCCTGGAAGTAAATTTCACCAATGAATCGGAGCAGGGAACAAAAGATATTGACGAATATAAGTGGGATTTTAACGATGATGGAGTAATCGATTCCAACGAAGAAAATCCTTCTTATATTTTCAACAAAGTTGATAACTTTATAACCAGACTTACAGTTACGGACGGAGAATTGGAAAGCGATACAACTTTAGCGATAACTGTTCTAAGTTACAGCACACCTCTCGCCGGATTTTCTGCCGAACCTGCCGCAGGTTATGTTCCTCTCGAAGTTGTTTTCACTGATACTTCTACGGCAGCATTACTTCCCCTGACCAATTGGGAATGGGATTTTGAAAACGACGGAGTAATTGATTCTTTTGATCAGAATCCAACCTTCACTTATACTGAAGTTGGAGAGTACACTGCAAAACTTACTGTATATGATGAAGGCGGTGCCAACAGCAGTACTGAAAGAAATATTTCTGTTCGAGGACAAAATGTCTTCATCGAACTCTTTACCGGAAACTGGTGAGTGAGCTGCCCAACTGTTGAAGAGGTTCTTCACAATTTAAAAGGAATTTACGGAAATCGACTGTCTTATGTCGAACATCATTATCCTGAATCTGATTTTACTCCATTACCGGAAAGTATTGAATTACAAAGTTATTACGGAGTTGGTTCCATTCCTCATGCTGTTATACATGGAACCGATGCGATCGAAGGAACTCCGGACGGATTAAAAATTCTTTTTATTTCCTATATCGATCCGATCATGGAGCAGACAACTTTAGTCGAATTATCAGATTTGAATATTGAAATGACGCGGGATCAACTTAATTGCTCGATTCAAATCAATCTCGACGCTTCTGTTTCCACCCAGGATCTTTATTTGAGATATGTCTTGATCGACGATGTAAACGCGGATTTCCCAAATCATGCCGGTAATAACATTTATAATACGGCAATTGCTATGGACGAACTATCTCTCGCATCTCAAACATTCGAGCAACCGGTCGATTTCAGCCTGGTACTTATGAATCTTCCCTATCAAATGCCGGACGATATAACGCTTGTTGTTTATGTGCAGACTATCGAAGATGCATACAACGAAGCAACCTGCCGCGTTTATAATGTGATTGAAAAAACTGTAGAATAATGGCTCACGGATTTAATATTTATGGTTCTTATCCGTTAAATCCGTGAAAATCAGTGAGCAATAAAGGAGAAATAAGTGTTTATCAAAAAAATTATTTTAACCGGAATGATCGTGATTTTAACTCTTTTCATTTCCGCATTGGAAAAAGCACCCGATTTTAAATTGGAAAATATGAAAGGGAAGCAAGTTAAATTATCCCATTTTTTAGAAGAAGGTTTGGTCATCCTCGATTTCTGGGCAACCTGGTGTGTTCCCTGCAAAAAAGCACTTCCGGAATTGAATAGGATCCATCAGGAATATGACAGCGTTAATGTCGTTACTGTCTGCACGGATAAACCTCGAAAAACGGACAAAGCAAAATCTTTCATAAAATCAAATAAATACAAATTCAAAACCTTGTTCGATCCTGGTAAAAAAGTCAGGAACCTTTATAAAGTTACGAATATTCCCCGTACTTTTTTGATCGCTCCGGATGGAACCATCCTTTACGATCATCTCGGTTATAACAAAGGGGATGAAAAACATCTCGAAGAAGAAATCCGAAAATGGTTCGCACATCAGACAATAGAAGATCCTTTGAAAATCAATAAAAGTGAAGATTTATCTGAAGATGAAGAAGACGGTTTGGATAACGATGACGACGATATTAATGATCAAGAAGATGAAATAGAACAGGTGGAATCTAATGAGTAAATTTCCTTTCCTGATAATACTCTTTTTTTGTGTAAATCTCATCTGTTCCCAAAATAATTTCTCTCTTTCCGGATTGAATGAAATAGAATTTATTTATCGTGACATCAGCGAAAAATATGAACTAAATCCGGCTGAAAACGGACAGAAATATAAAAGCTATTTTTCCAATAAACTCATGCTGCAGATGCAGTATTTCGACTTTCTTCTCGGAGCAAAACACAATTATTATCACCCGCGATATGATCGCTTCCTACCGATCGGTTCAATTGGAACTGAGGAAAAGGAAAATTATTTCGATGAATATTTTATCCAGTATGAATCCGATCTTTTTTTAGGAAGGTTGGGAACATTCGAGTCTGTGATCGGTTCCGGAATTATGCTCCATAACTATCTCGATGAAGATTTTAACATCGATTCCCGTTTAGCCGGATTTTACAGCCAGACAAACCTGGAAAAATGGCAACTGAAAATTCTATACGGTTTGATGGAAAATGATGATGATGACTACCAGGAAGAAAATGAAAAAGATAATGTCGGAGCATTTGATATAAGGTTTGATCTAACTGATTTTCTGCGTCTGGGAGCAAGTTATGTCAGGCAGCAGACAAACCGGAAATTAGACAATGCTGATCATGATTACAGTCAGCGAGATGTGATCGGAGGTCGTATCGATTTACAGGCAGATTTGTTTGAAATAAATTCCGAATATGCGGAAAGCAATGAATATTTCCTTCTTTTTGCTGATGATAAAAAAGGTCGAGCGCTCTATTCCAATGCTGTTTTATATCTCGATAAATTCACCTTGAGCGGTACTTATAAAAACTATCGGAATTTCGATACGAAAATTTCCGACCTGCCGACTGTAAATCACAGCGAAGAACCGCTTCATGAAAGTTATATTCCCGGCACAGACGAACAAGGCTTTATGGGAGAGATAAGTTTCCTGCCCAATTTTGAAAATGAAATTATTTTGAATTACAGCGAAGGTTGGTCCGGTGATTCTCAAATTAAACAATCCGACTTTTATTCCGAAATTAAACACGATTTTGAGACTGCCACGATCACTGCTGAATTCAGTCAATTGGAACAACTCGATAATGAAGGCAAGAACTGGAAAAAGGAAATGACGCCGGTTATTACTTTAGATTTTTTTATAAAAGAATTTCCTATTGTGATCAAAGGTGAATATCAATACAAAAAAGAAGACAAAGCAGGAGACCTGGAATCGCATTTTGAACCGAAACTGCAGCTCGATATTTCCTATCTTGATTACTCTCTCTCCTTGATCGCAGAAACCCAGATCAGAGATTCCTTCGATACTCAAGACGGAGATTTTTGGATTGGTGGAGAATTTGCGGTTTACCTTTATAACTCGACTGATCTGCGTCTTTTTGTGGGTCAGGAAAAAGCCGGGAAAGTCTGCCGGAATGGAGTTTGTAAGATCCAACCAGAATTCGGTGGAGTCAGGTTGGAAGTAACAACATGTTTCTAAATGACTTTGCGAAAGTTCTTACAAAGAGATTCATAAAAGTAACTTTCGCAAAGTTAGATTTGGAGATGTTATGAAAAAAAAAATAACGATAACAATATTTTTTATTTCTCTCTTTTTTCCTTGTTTTTTTCTTCAATGTATTGAAGTCGGTGGTCATATATCCGAAGACACTACATGGTCTCCCGAAAACAATCCTTACATTGTAACACATAATTTATTTGTCGATAGCGATGTAACATTAACAATTTTACCGGGAACAGTTGTAGAAGTTTATTCAGCTTTAGTCATCGATAATGATCCCATTGATTTTTATTGGCAAAATGGAGAATCCGTTGCCAAGATGATCTGGGTTGATGGAAGAATTATTGCAGAGGGAACAGAGGAAGACAGTATAGTTTTTACACGCTATCAAGATGATGAATCCAACTATCGCTGGGGATGTATTTTCTTTCCCGAGGGAAGTCCGGAATCAATTTTTCGTTATTGTGAGATAAAACACACATATAAAAATGTAATGAATATTGGATATGGATTTCAGGGAGCTTTATGCAGTTGGAACGGTAGAGTAAGAGTAGAAAACTGTGAGTTTGAGAATAATTACATCGCTATCTGGTTAGAGAATACAACCGAACCGATGATGATCTACAAAAACACCTTTCGCAATAATTCCATTTATCCCACAAATTTAACTCCAATTTATATTTCACTAAACAATACAGATGCTTTTCTTGAACATAACTTGTTGGTTGCAAGGAATAAATTTCTATATAGAGGTTCGATTTTTTTAACCGATGCTAATTACTTGATAGATTTTGTTTATAACTATATGGATAGTGTTCATATTTCAGTTAACAGACCGGATCAGGGGGTTATGATATCTTATGGGAATGTAGTATTGAATTCCGGTTTTGGAAGTGGTGGTATTTCATTTAGTGAGAATGATACTTGTTATGTCCTTAAAAATACAGTAATAAACAGTAACGGAGTTGGAATTAGCGGATATCATGGTGTAATTGCAGATAATTATATAGAAAATAATGATGAGCAGTATTCTGTTAGAGCTCGTTGTGATTCAAGCAATATAGTTTACAATAATATTGTAAAAGATTGTATTTATAGAGCGATCAATACTGAGGGTGCATACTCTGAAATATATAATAATATTATTATCAATAACTATATGTCACCTATTGTATCAGAAGTTGATTATCTACACTTATTTAATAATGTAATTTATAATACAAGATATGCTTTCTTCTACCAAGATTTTCCAATGCTGGTTGAGAATAACATTTTTCTCACAACAGAAGGAATAATCGCACCAAACGGTCATGATGAAAATGCTTTATTCAGGAATAATTGTTTAACCTACCCGCTTCCTGCCGGAGTTACGGATGGTGGAGGAAACATCTTCGATAATCCATTATTTGCAGACACTTTGAACGGAGATTTCCATTTACTTCCCGGGAGTCCGTGTATCGATGCCGGATATGATACAACCTACACTTCCACCTTCGATGCGGATTATTTTCATAGAGTTATTGATGGTCTTAACGATGGAAATGCGATCATCGATATGGGAGCATTCGAGTTTGGTTCGAGTTTTATCGGTGGAATTCGAGGTTATGTTTATCAATCTGAAAACGGAGAATCGCTCGATATCGTCAAACTAAAGATCAACGGAAAACCACCGGAATACAGCGATAGTCTCGGTTTCTTTGAATTCAAACTAAATGAAGGAACTTACAATATACAATGCAGCAGGTTTTATTATGATGATATTATTTTAAATGGAATAGAAGTGATCGATGGAGAATTTACGGATATTGAGATTTATATGGATGAAACGGTGCAGGTAGATGAGCAGGAAGAAATTTCTAATTTCAAATTTCTAATTTCTAATTTTCCGAATCCGTTCAGTTCTTCGACTACAATTTCCTTTCAATTTAGCAACGAACAAAACGAACAAATAAAACTTGAAATATACAATATTAAAGGTCAAAAAGTGAAAACTTTTAAAAATCAGCAAATCATCAAATCTCCAAATAATCAAATTCTTTGGGACGGAACGGATGAAAACAATAATCCTGTTTCAACAGGAATTTATCTCTATCGATTAAAAACAAATAACTTGAATATTAATAATAAAATGTTATATTTAAAATAAACGGAGGAATCATGAAAAAATTAATTATGTTATTAGGAGTTTTAGTTGCGATTTATCCTCTTTTCGCAGACCTGGAGATCGATATTCCGTTTGATCCGGATGTGATTGGTCCTGCGCATAATGGAACGAACTACACTTTTGAATCCGAACATTTTAATGTGATCAATAATGGAGTAACAGATGATTTCACTTTGACTGTTGTTTCTCCTGATCTGCCCGATGGTTGGGGTTTAATGTGGTGTCATGAACTCGACGGAGATGGTTCCTGTCATTTAAATTCTACCTGGGATTTTGTTTTCCCCAGCGGCAGCACTCTCGATCTTGATTTTATCATCACAGTTGGGTCAGCGGATCAAATTACGATCACTTACACTTTTGAATCTGCATCATTACCGGAACCTGTGGTGATCACTTTTACTTTCCGCACAGAAGATTTTAGTGCTGCAGATGATTTCACTCTCGATGAACGGGAATTTCATTTATCAAATTATCCCAATCCCTTCTGGGAATCAACAGCGATTTCTTTTGATGTACCACAAAGTTCCAGGTTTGTGTCCCTTGATATTTATAATATTAAAGGTCAGAAAGTCAGAAATTTCTCGAATCTCCAAATCGACAGAGCGACAGATCATCAAATCGAGTGGGATGGAACAGATGAGAATGGTTCCCGAGTTTTGAGAGGAACTTATTTCTATAAACTGAATACAGGAAACAGCCAAATAGTTAAAAAGATGACCATTTGGTAAACTTATAATTCGAGTTGTAAGGACGGCGTCAAACAAGTTTGACGAAGGACAACGACTTGAATCAGCGAAAACTTTCAAACTCTAAAACTTAAGTCAAGTCAGATTAAAAGCTAACTTAACTCAAGTTTTCATCTACCAAATCCCTGTTTAGGAATGTAAATTGCATAAAACTGTCATCACCAATCAGGGGATTAGTAACGATATGTAAAACAGTAAAGGAAAATAAAATGCAAAAAAAGAATTTTCTCATCCTGCTCTTTTTCATAATCACAACATTTCTGCTGGCGGAACTCGATGCTTATCCCAGAATAACATTAGCAGAAAATTTCTCGACAACGCTCTGAAGCAGTTGCCCCGATAGCTACTCCGGTCTGGATGTAGTTCATTCCATTTATGATTTTTCTGAATTCATCAGTATTCGTTATTATAGTTCTATGGGGTTATTCGGTTCCGAAGAGATCGACCAGGTTTTTGAATATTACGGGATACCTTATGAACCGTCTGTTGTTTTCAACGGTTTGGAAATGATTTCCGGAGGAGGAGATGAAATTGCCTCAGGACAACCATATCTCGATGTCGTAACTCCACAAATCTTTGCTCCTTCACCCATCAAACTCGAGATAGATAGTTTCGATCCTGAAACAGGAAATATTGCCGTAACCGGATCTTTATTTTCTCCGGATGAAGATATTATCGATGCAACCATCAGGTTCATTTTACTCGAAGATGATATCGAAGATGATAATGAAGAGATCTATACTCATGTTGTCAGGGATATTATTAAAGATGATTTTGATCTTTCCGGGCAGGGAAATACGATTACTTATGATAAAACATTTATCATTCCTGCAGAAAGTATTTTATCGAATTTGCATGCTGTAGCCTTCGTCCAGATGCCCGATCATGAAATAATCCAGTCCGTATCTAATTATCAAATCCCCGATTATAAAGTCCGGGCAATAGTTCCTTTCGAGACAACCTGTTTCGATCCGGATTACGATCCCGAGGATGAAAATTATCTTTATGAAGGAGATTTTTTCTCCCTCGTGAATTTAGGATTCGCTGACGAGCTGACGATTGTTCTCATCATAGATAATGCTCCGGAAAGTTGGAATTTTTCATATAGTGATGAAGATAATGAATATGAAAATCCAACGAATTTCTTTTTGGGATCCGGTGATTATAAAAAATTCAGAGTAAATATTTTCCCTGATTCTTATGGAACAGCAGAATATCATTTTGAGATTACATCAACGAATTCCGAATATGTTTATCAAATACATTTCATTTATATGAATGTTGAAACAAATATCGATGATGAAATAAATCAAACCGGTTTTATTTCATTACATAATTATCCGAATCCATTCTCTTCCTCGACTACGATCTCTTTTAATGTAACACCAACCTCCCGGTTTGTCACTCTTGATATCTATAATATCAAAGGACAAAAAGTTAGAGAGTTTCCTGTCCTTCCCAGTGGAGTCGAGGGATCTATCATCTGGAACAGCAAAGATGAAAATGGAAAACCGGTTTCTCCCGGAATTTACCTCTATAAATTATCAGGTGAGAATTTTCAGATAACAAAAAAAATGATTCTGTTGCGGTAACACGATTCTCCGAATCGTTGTAATCAAGAAGCTCCGCTTCGTTTTTTTTGATATTTATTTTGGAAATCAATTGTGTTTGGTTTGAATCGGAGATTCAAGATTACAACGGAACAGAGTTCAGTGATACAACAACTTTGCGAAAATTCCCCGAAAGGAATTCTTCACTCCGTTTAATCATTGTTCCCAAACCCCGTTTGGGAATGTTAAATTGTGCTCCTGATCAAGAGATTAGTAACAATGGGAAAAAATTATGTTATCAATCAGGGGATTGGTAACAATGCTTTTAGCAAAAAATCTAATAAAATTGGAGGATTTATGAAAAAAACAAAAGTATTTACAGGAATTTTATTGCTTCTTATGACATCATACCTTTTTTCATCAGAAATGTATGTGGTCGGAGAAGTATTCACGCAAACCTGGTGAGGTTATTGTCCGGATGCCCGGGTCGGGCTGTTTCAATTGTATCAGAACAATGACCGTGTAGTACCTTTGATCTGGCAGGGAGATAGTAATGACGAAAGTCCTAACTATTCTGCTAGAGCAAATTTTTATGGTGTCGGAGGAATTCCACATGCTCAATTCGGTGGAATTCATGATGTTGTTGGAGGTGGCACCAATATGCTGCCTTATTATCAATCCAAATATAATATGCTGATCGATCTGGATAGTCCATTGACAATCGATCTGACATTCTATGTAAATGCACAAAGTGAATATATAATTCAAGCCGATGCAGAAGTTACAGGAGATATAACAACTTCTAACAATAAAATATTGTTGATCTTAACCCGTTATATCAGTGATAGTTATTTTTCTTCTGTTGCTACTTATGAAGAAATGCCATTCAACCTGCTGCATATCGGACAAACTGGAATTTATGAAACAGCAGTCGATCTACAACCAAACTGGAATATCGATGATCTGAAAGCTGTTGCTATCGTTCAAACCTGGGACAATGATCCTGCTCCAAACGAACATACTATCCATCAAGCTGCAATTGCCGGTTTCAGTTATCTTAATCCGGTCTCACCATCTTTGATCGATTTTGGCGATGTTGCTATCGGGTCTTCTCAAACAGAACAATTAGTCATCACAAATTATTGGGAAAGTGAACTTACCGGATCGATCTTTTCCATACCTAATTTTGAAATTGTATATAATTTCGTTGTTCCTGCTTTTGAAAGTATCGATCTGGATGTAACTTTCACTCCTACAGAAGAGACGGATTATCAAGGTGACATTATCATCACAACAAACAATGAAAATTTCCCGACCGTTTTTGTAACGGTTATGGGTTCCGGTTATGAAGATTCCGGAGTCGAGGGGGAATATCAAGCCAAGTCTTCACAATTAATAGATAATTATCCTAATCCATTCCACTCTAATACTACAATTTCTTATTATCTCGCAGCAGAGGATGAAGAAAATGCTAAGATATCGATCTATAATATGAAAGGACAGAGAGTGAAAACTTTAGCGTGCGTTAATTCATTTAACGCAAAAACGACGGAGTCGCTTTACCAAATTGAATGGAACGGAAAAGATGAAACCGGAAGACCGGTAAATTCCGGAATTTATTTTTATAAATTGAAGTCCGGTAGTTTTAATTCTGTCAAGAAGATGATCCTGCTCCGCTAAAACTATGCAGGATAAACCTTAACGAAACTAAAGAAAGGAAAAAAAATGAAACAAATCTTTTCGATATTAATCTTCATGATGCTTTTTATACCCCTGGTTTCTACTCAGATGACAGTCGTTGGTGAAGTTTTCAGCGCAACCTGGTGAGGAAGTTGCCCGGCAGCAAGGAATGTGCTGTCTCAACTTTACGGAGCTCATCCGGATATGATCCCTCTTGTCTGGGATGTTGATGATTCCTGGGGAAATGCAAGATATTGGTGGTATCCCGGCGATGGTTATGTTCCCTTTAATGTTATTGGAGGAAACATCCTTGATGTTCCATCCAGCTTTAGTTCTTTTGAAAATGCGTATTACACGACTGCAGCTACAATTAGTCCTTTAGAAATGACTGTTTCAACTGAATTATTAAGAAACCAATTGCTTGTTACTGCTGATATTTTAGTTACCGAAACCGTTACTTCCACAAATAATAAACTGTTTTTTGTAATTTCTTTGTTTGTTGAAGATGCTTCAGCCGATTATGTTAATAAAGTTGTAGCTTACAGCGGAGAAAGAAATTTTAACCTGACTCAGATCGGACAAGCAGTTCAGGAGCAGCATACATTCAATTTAAGTCCGAGTTGGGATTATGCTGATATTCATGCTATTGCAGTTGTTCAGTCCTGGAGCGGAACAAAGGATATTTTACAAGCAGGACAATGTCAAATTCCTCCGGAAATAACAGTTACTTCCCCAAACGGAGGTGAAAACTGGATCATGAATACAACGCATGATATAACCTGGACAAGTGTCAATACAAGTGATAATGTGAAAATAGATCTTTTTATGGATGATGCTTTTTATGCATCTATTGTAAGCAGTACGCATGATGATGGAACATATAACTGGCAAATTCCTGGTACTTATGAAGAAAGTACGCACTATAAAGTGAAAATTTCCGATATTAATGATCCTTCGACATTCGATCAAAGCGATGATTATTTTGGGATTTCCCCACCACCTGAACCTGAAATTTATGTTAATGTTTCGGAAGTTTCTTCTCTCTTAAATCCCGATGAAATAGATGATACTCAATCTTTTGAAATAACTAATATCGGAGATCCCGGCTCGAGTCTGACTTATGAAATCTCCTGGGAATATACCACAGTTAGATCAGCTGAAAGATCAAATTTTGAACATTCGGTTGTTAGAGGAACTCCCCACGAAGTTGCCGGTGAAATCCGCAACTACGAAAGTTGGCTGGAGATAAATCCATTGTCCGGTGATTGCCTTTATAATGAGACTGACACGATCGATTTGATTTTCGATTCAACTGAATTAAATTCCGGTACATATACAGCCCTGATCACGATCAGTAATAACGCTGATACTGACCGGTATATCGATGTTACTTTAGAAGTTACCGGGGATAGAGATGCGAATCATCCCGATGATGTTACTTTTCAAGCCTGGATAACGACCAGACCGACAGAAATTCTTAATGAAAACAGTTATGGTTGCGATTATTATCCTGAAATTGGTTATATTCTTATTCAATGCGGGACTTTTGCTACTCAATGGATTGCCGGAGATACTCTTCATGTCGAAGTTATCGATCCCATGACCGGACATACAGGTTGGAATGAATTTGTTCTTACTTCGGTATCATTTGAATATATGGATACAATATATTTAGCACCGGAAATTATCCCGGATTCTCCCCAAATAACCTCGGTTTATACAAGTGAAACAGATATATATTTAAACTGGAATATTGTCGATGGAGCAACATCGTATTCTGTTTACAGTTGTTCGGATCCTTACGGGCTTTTCCCTGATGACTGGATCATAGAAGAAACCGGAATTATGAGCAATAGTTGGAATGACCAACTAACGGGAAGCAGGAAATATTTTGTCGTAACTGCGCATAATTGATGGTTTCTAAAAAAGAAGATTTTTGGTATTCTGTTCTTTCTTCGTAATATACTGCGGATGATGAAAAAATAGTCGAAGAATCTCATAACATATTGTTGCAATTGATTTTTCGATGCATTTTATCCTGATCATGTCGAAGGTATCAATTGTCCAAATATTATCTTGAGAAAAAGATCGTAAAATTTACCTTTACAAAACAACAGCAGTTATCTTGTTTGGAAATGTGAGGTTTTAGTGAAAATGCAATTTGCAGCATAATTTTATCTTAAAGCTCCGGGGGAGCGATGGATCATCTCAGAATAGATGATTTTGATATCCTCATCAGCTTATTTTTTTGATGTTCCCCTTCGGATAATATTATGTGAACAGTTTTTAGATTTTCCAAAAAAGTTTAAAGGAGTGAGCAAAATGAAAAAAAATACCTTTCTCTTATTGCTGGGTATAATTCCAGCACTGGTTCTTGCGGATTTTTTTCTCACTGAAGAATTCGATACCGGAGTTTTTCCGCCAGCAGGATGGAGTATCGATGATCACAGTTCTAATTGGAATGCAAATAATACTAATAATGCCGGCGGTGTTATTCCGGAAGCCAGATTTTCCTGGTCTCCTCAATTTAATAATACTTCCAGATTAATAACTCCAACGATGGATTTAACCGGAGTGGATAATGTCTCTTTAGAATTCAAACATAATGTCGATCATTATCATACGGGTTATTCTTTAGGTGTTGCTGCGATATATGACGGAGGTTCGTGGAACTCTATCTGGGAGATTAATCCAACCGCACCTGTACCTGCTGAAACTATTATTATTAATCTGGAAGACTTTGCTTACTCCGATTTCCAATTATGCTGGTATTTTAACGGTGATTCCTATAATATCAATTACTGGTATATCGATGATATCTACCTTTACAATAATCTCGAACACGATGTCAGTGTTACTGAAATCCTTCTTGATCCCCAATATGAACCAGGAACCGAGATAATCCCCAGAGCATATATTAAAAACAATGGATTAAATACTGAAACTTTCGATGTTACCTGTGACATTTTTGCTGCTGATATTTTACTTTATTCAAATACTCATACTCCTATTACTATCGAACCTACCCAGGAACAATTGATTTCTTTTGATCCCTATATTCTGGAATACGAAAATGAATTGTATGAAGTTAAGGTTTATACGAACTTAGCCGGAGATATGGATCTGACTAACGATCTGATGACAAAATGGATAAATACTTATACTACGGAAAGAGAGATGGTTGTCCTGGAAATGGCTATGGGAACCTGGAGCGGATATTGTCCCGGAGCTGCAATGGGAGCGGATGACCTGGTAAATAACGGACATGATGTCGCTGTGGTTCAATATCATACCGGCGATGATTATGAAAATCCAGCAAGCAACACTCGTATTGAATATTACACGATTGCATCTTATCCAACAGCTATTTTTGATGGCCTAGAACGAAACACGGAAGGAAGTCATACCCAGAGTTTATATAGTAGTTATCTGCCGATTTATAACCAGAGAAAAGAAATAAAAACCGCATTCAATGTTGAAATCGTCAGCGACAGTACGGTTAACGATCGTTATTACTTCAATGTTCAAATTGAAAAAACCGCTCCTATCTCTTATGAAAATCTCGTTCTCCAAACAGTATTGACTCGATCCAATATTATGGTAGATTGGCAAGGTCAGGATCACTTGAATTTTGTCGAATTCCAGATGATTCCGAATGCGAACGGAACACCTGTTGATTTGATGGAAGTTGATACTCTGGACACACATCTTAATTTCTATTTAAGTCATTTATTACCGATTGAAGATTTTGAATTAGTAGCCTTTATCCAGAATATGGATACAAAAGAAATTCTGCAGGGAATCAAAATTCCTGTAGAAAATTTAGAAACGGCAATCGATGAGTTAACTACTTCTCAAACTAAAACCAGGCTTTTGGGAAATTATCCAAACCCATTTATTATCAATAGCTCGGGAAAGAATACAACTTCTATTTCATTTCAATTAGATAAAAAAAATAATGAAAATTCAACTATCAAGATCTTTAATGTTAAAGGTCAGTTAATTAAGGAATTCAAGAATATTCCAACCGATAATACCAAAGGAACTGTGAGTTGGAATGGCAAAGATAAAAATAACCGGACTGTTTCTACCGGAATTTATTTCTATCGATTAATTAATAATGATTTTTCGATGACAAAAAAAATGCTGATTTTAAACAATTAAAATGGAGGAAAAAATGAAGAAATATTGTTTAATTATCCTGTTATTTTCCCTTTCTGCTTTTATTTTTGCAACTCAGATGAATGTCGTGGGAGAAGTATTCAGTGCAACCTGGTGAGGAAGTTGTCCGACAGCAAGGGACTTGCTGGCTCAACTTTATACAGCACATCCGGATTTGATACCTTTAGTTTGGGATACTGATGATGCATGGGGAGGTAGTCGTTACAGTTGGTACCCGGGAAATGGTTATGTTCCCTGGGTTATTGTCGGTGGAAATATCGAACCGACTTGGAGTAGTTACACTTCCTATAACAATGCATATCAACAGACTTACGCAGTCATTAGTCCTCTCGATATGAGTTTAGAAATGACTATGGCAAGAAACGATCTGCTCGTTACAGCGAATATCGAAGTAACGGAAAATATCACTTCAACAGATAATAAGATATTTTTCGCTATTTCCAAATTTGTAGAAGATCCATCCGCTGATTATGTTAATAAAGTGGTTGCTTATTCCGGAGAAGCAGATTTTCCTTTAACCGATGTCGGACAATCGGGAACAATGGATTTTACATTTACTCTCGAACCCGAATGGGATTTGGCAGATATCAATGCTGTTGTCGTCGTGCAGTCATGGACAGGAATAAAAGATATCCTGCAAGCTGCTACTACTTCTTTTACAGGATTACTACCAATGTTTGGCACGAATGTAACGGAAGGTCCGGCGGATCTGTTTGTTCAATTTACTAATAACTCTTTCCCGCAGGCAGGGATCGACCTTTTTGAATGGGATCTAAACGGTGACGGAGAATTTGACACTAATGATGAAAATCCGTTTTATATCTACGACACTCCGGGAACTTATGATATAACTTTAAGGATAACGCAAGGTGAAGAAACTGCCGAAATTACTCAAGAAGATTATATTACTGTTACTGATGGTTCCGATATTTCGGGAAATCTCTCCGGCAGCTGGACTGCTGATAATAGCCCTTATACAATAACAGGAAATGCTGAAATTGCCGAAGGTGATTTTTTAACTATCGAACCCGGAACAGAAATCGTTGTCAACAACAGCAGCATTATGGTTTATGGTCTTCTTACAGCCGAAGGTCGTGATGAAAACCAGATTATTTTCGATTCCGATAATTCCTGGTTTGGAATATTCTTCGATGATACGAATGAGGACAATGTTCTCAATAATTGTTTGATCTCAGGTTCTATTGCAAGTGCGGTTGCTATCGATAATGCAAAAGTCGATATCATCAATTGCCGCATTTTTAATAATACAGGAACAAATATCGGAGCAGCCATCGATGTTGACAATACTGACGATGTCTTGATCCATAACACTGTTATCTCCAATAATTCCAATGACGGAACTGCCGGCGTGATCAGGTTCAATAACTCCAATCCGGAATTTACCAATAATATTATCGTCAATAATTCCGGGACAATCGGGGGTGTTATCTGTCTAAAAAGTGGTTCTGATGTAACATTCCTGAATAACACGATCGCTAATAATTTTTGTGATTCAGGTATGATCTTCGTCTTTAATTCTACTCCTGTTTTCAAAAACTCGATCATCATTAATAATGGAGAAATGTTTACTTTGATCAATAGTGAACCCGTTGTTGTGTATTCGTGTATAACAGGTGGTTATGACGGTTTGGGAAATATCGATGCTGATCCGATGTTTATCGATCCTACGGACGGAGACGGTCCGGATTATGACGGACTTGCCGCATTATGGCATCTCCAGGAAAGTTCTCCTTGTATCGATGCAGGTCATCCTTCATCCACTTATAACGATGTGGAAGATCCGGAAAATCCCGGTTTTGCTCTTTATCCGGCAATGGGAACTTTATTAAACGATATGGGAGCATTCGGCGGACAGGGATTTGCTGATTTTGTCGGAATCGAAGAAGAAAATCAAATCACGGAAACGGTCATTCAAAACAGGATAAATATATATCCAAATCCTTTTGTAAATTTCACTCATATTTCGTTACAATTAAATGCGGAAGATAAAAAACTTCCGGTAAAACTGGGAGTGTACAACATCAAAGGACAATTGGTTAAAACAATTTTGAATAATAAAATCGTTATTGATCAATTCTTGTTCTGGGATGGTTTGGACAATTCCGGGAAAAGAGTAACCAGCGGAATTTATCTCCTTAGAATGGAAACGAACTCTACTAACAATATCAAGAAAGTGATGATGCTCAAATAGTCCAAATTGACCTGTTTTTGAACTTTTGATCGTTCATCATTTTAATCAGGAAATTAGAAATCTTTTAAACTGAACTTCATTTACGATAAAATCATCGTAATGGAGTTCAGTTTTTTTTTATAAATCTGAAGGTTTCGTAAAAAGTCATTTTATATCATTATGAGTCCCGGGTCACTGCTCGGGAAAGAATCTCATAAAATGTTGGTACTATTGATCTTTCGACTACGCTCAAGATGACAGTTCTCGTAAATTTTTGACTTTTTACGAGTTCATCAAATCTAACCTTCTTAAACTTCATCATATTAGAGTTCTTCAACAAATGAAATTGTCTTGCGAGTAGTCTTGCAATGGAACTCATTTTATTATTTTCAAGCAACTTTACATGTAAGAAAATCCAGAATATATTCCTGAATCTATAATTTTATTTTTAAAATTATCCTTCCTTTCATATTTGGTATTGTTTTTGCATAATTTTGAAATCAGAAACTGAAAATAAGGAGGAAAGATGGAAAAAAAAACAACGACCTTGATGATACTTATCCTATTGACTATTTTCGCGTATTCTACACCTATGAAAGTTGTAGGAGAAGTATTCAGTACAACGAGTTGACCTGGTTGTCCACCGGCGAGGTCTTCGCTGTCCCAATTATATGATATTTATGGAGATGAAAATTTAATTCCCTTAGTTTGGGATGCCAATGAAATCGATGGAAATGAGCGTTATTGGTGGTATCCCGGAGACGGATTTGTTCCTTTTCCTGCTTTTGGAGGGATCATTTTTCCAGATGAAAATGATTTTTCAACCTATGAAGATGCTTATCAGCAGATTTCCCAAATCCAAAGTCCATTAGAAATGTCTGTTGAAATGACATCGACCGGCACTCATTTAGTTCTTTCGACAGAGATCGAAGTAACGGGTAGTATTACTTCCACAAATAATAAATTGTTTTTTGTGATCTCAAAATATGTGCCTGATTATGAAGCGGATTATGTGAATAAAGTGATGGCATATTCCGGTGAGATTGATTTTAATATAACTGAAATTGGTGAAATAATGCATGCTGAACATTCTTTCGAACTTGATCCTGATTGGGATTTGACTGAAATAAATGCAGTTGCGATCGTTCAATCGTGGACAGATTCAAAAGATATTCTGCAAGCTGCATCCTATTCATTTTCCGGTATAATTCCCATGTTTTCGACAAATGTCCAGACCGGACCTCCAAGATTGTCGGTACAATTTACGGATTGTTCCTTTTCTGAGGATGGAATTGTTTCCTGGGAATGGGATCTGGACGGGGATTATTTAATTGATTCTTTTGAGCAAAATCCCAATTTCATATATAATGAAGAAGGAAGTTATGATATCACATTATGGATCCATGATAGTTATGAGACTGTAGAAACTACTTTTGAGAACTACATCACAGTAACTGATTGTTCAAACATATCGGGAGCTCTTTCCGGGTTCTGGACTGCTACTAATAATCCGTACATAATTACGGATGATGTTTATATCAACGAAGAAAGCGCATTACTAATTGGACCAAGAGTAGAAATAATCGTACAGAATAACAGTCAAATCGAAGTTTTCGGAAGAATGGCTGTCAATACTTACAGGTCAAATCCTGTTGTTTTTACATCTGATTCAGTATGGCAAGGAATCAAGTTCACAAATACACAAGAAAGCAATACATTTTATAATTGTCATATCTCAAATGCGAACAATTGTGCGATCTATGTCGAATCTTCCATTGTGGAGATCACAAATTGCAGGATTTTCGGGAATTCGGGAACAAATTTGGGAGCTGCGGTCAATGTTTTGAATAGTGATGATATTTTACTTCATAATAATGTGATTTCCAATAATATTAATTCAGGTTCAGCGGGAGTTCTTAACTTCGATAACTCCAATCCGACTGTTACCAATAACATCATTGTCAACAATACCGGAAATTCAGGAGGAATAATCAGTTGCTTCGATTCTTCCAATGGAAGTTTTGTGAACAATACGATTTCCAATAATCTTTCCGAAAGCGGGAGAATTTTCCTCCAGGATTCTTCTCCGGTTTTCAAAAATTCGATATTAGCCGAAAATGGTGAGCTTTTTGAATCGATAAATGCAGCTCCGGTTGTTGTTTATTCCCAAGCTTATGAAGCATTGGAAGGTTTGGGCAATATTCTTGATGATCCTCTTTTTGTTGAACCCTCGGAAGGCGATGGTGCAGAATTTGACGGACTTTCTGCTCATTGGTATTTGGAAGATAATTCTCCCTGCATCGATACAGGACATCCTTCCGAAACCTATAATGATGTCGAAGATCCTGAAAATCCCGGATTTGCTCTTTTCCCGGCAATGGGTTTATTGAGAAATGACATGGGAGCATTCGGCGGGGATGGTTTTGCTGATTTTGTCGGCATCGAAGATCAGGAACAAATAGATCAATTGACTGTTTTGAACAAGATAAATGTCTATCCAAATCCATTCGGGACTTCTACAAATATCGCTTTACAATTACATGCGGAAGATCAAAAATTACCTGTTAAACTGGGAGTTTACAACATCAAAGGACAATTAGTTAAAACGATTGTAAATAATTATATTGTTAATGATCATATCCTGAACTGGAATGGGAATGATAAATCAGGAGAAAAAGTCGCCAGCGGAATTTATTTCCTGAGACTGGAAACGAATTCCACTACTAACATCGAAAAACTGTTGTTGATCAAATAGATCGTATGTTGTTCGAGAAAAGCAGAACAAGTTCTGCTCTACAATAAACGGGGAAATATCCCCGTTTTTTTATGATAAAATCCTTGCTCAAAAAACCATTCTATGAATTTTTGTAAAAAAATTTAGGAGATACAATGCCGAATAATTTAAAAAAAAGGAATTTTCTGACCTTGCTGGATTTTACCACAAAAGAGATCGAATATTTACTGGAACTCTCTACCGATCTAAAAAAGGCAAAATATGCCGGAACCGAACAACAGCTTCTGAAAGGGAAAAATATTGCTCTTATCTTTGAGAAAACATCGACCCGGACCAGGTGCTCTTTTGAAGTTGCAGCTTATGACCAGGGAGCAAATATCACTTACCTGGGACCGACAGGCAGCCAGATGGGTCATAAAGAAACAATGAAAGATACAGCAAGAGTACTCGGAAAATTATATGACGGAATCGAATATCGTGGTTTTGGTCAGGAGATTGTCGAGGAACTGGGAAAATATGCCGGAGTTCCGGTCTGGAACGGACTTACCAACGAGTATCATCCCACGCAAGTGCTGGCTGATTTCCTGACTGCTAAAGAACATTTAAAGAAACCTTATAAGGAAATGGTTTTTGTTTATGCCGGCGACGGCAGGAATAATGTAGCAAATTCGCTGTTGATCGGGGGTGCAAAATTAGGAATGGATATGAGGATCGTTGCTCCTGCGGAGCTGCTGCCGCATAAAAAATTAGTCGATAAATGCCAGGAAATTGCGACCGAAACAAAAGGCAGAATAAATATCACGGATAATATCGAAGCAGGAGTTAAAGATGCGGATATTATTTACACGGATATCTGGGTTTCCATGGGAGAACCGAAGGAAGTGTGGGAAAAAAGAATCGATCTGCTCAAACCATATCAGGTTAATACTGAAATGATGAAGAAGACTGGAAATCCCGAAACGATCTTCATGCATTGTCTTCCTTCTTTCCATAATACGGACACAAAAGTCGGCAAAGATATTTTCGAGAAATTCGGTATCACAGAAATGGAAGTTACGGAGGAAGTTTTTGAAAGTGAAGCATCCGTTGTTTTCGATGAAGCAGAAAATCGGATGCATACGATCAAAGCCATAATGGTTGCGACTTTGTAATTCATACCTGTAAATTATCATCTATCAATGCTCTCAAAATACGAATTTCAACTTTAGTAGCTAAGATGTTTGGAGGATATTCCTATCTCCGGTTCTTCCTGATTTGTAGGCGGTGATGTTTTCTTGTTCTGTCCTTTCTTTGTGGATGATACTGCCGGTACGGGATTGATTTCGGTTATTTCCTGAATGTTTTGCTATATTGTTCGGAAGATTTCCGGAACTTAATTTTAATCTTCCTTTTTCGGATCGGACTGTTCCGAAACAGGAAAATTCTCTTCTGATCTATCAAAATAGCAAAACTCAGTCGTAAAGCCCGTTTCCGACGGCGGAAAACCTCTCTGAAAAGGTGGAAAACCTTAGTGAAAAGGTGGAAACTTTTTATGAAATACCGGAAGACTTTTATGAAAGAATGGAAGGAAATAATGATAGAATGCAGATTGTTTGGAGATGTATAAATCGGTCTCGACTTGCTATGATCCGGCAGTTGCCGGAGAGTGCGAGTTGAGGACAATTTTAAGATTTGATATGATTCCCGCACCTGAAGAACCTCTGTGAAAAGTATAACTCGACTTTGCATGTCGAAAAATTAAAATCCTTATCTTGTCTCTATTGAGCGAACTCTGATTGAGTAGATATATTTGAGTTCCCAAAATCAGGAAAAAATGACTTTTCACACAATCTCTTAAGTTGGTGGTTAATGAAAAAAACTCTTATCATACTTTTTATTTTAGTGAATTGTTTATTATCCTCCCAAACTTTCAAAGTCGATAGACTAAAATCAAGTATGTTTTTATCCTCGATGATGATCCTGGATTTGAGCAACAATTACTTCGATAAAAAAATATTACCCGGATTGGATGAAAACGAGATAAATTCTCTTTCCAAAAATGATGTCCCTTTTTTTGATCGGATCGCTTTTCAGCCATATTCGGTAAAACTAAAGGATTGGAGCGATTACACGGTCTATTTGAACCTGGCTTCGACCCTTTTCCTGACATTCGATAAAGAATATTGGAAAGATAATTTTGTGGTTCTCGGTGAAATACTTTTAACTCAATCAGCGATCGGAAAATGGACAAAAACTATAACTCACCGGAAACGACCTTATGTTTATGATGATAGAGTTTCTTTAGAGAAGAAGTTCGCTGATAACAGCCAGCATTCTTTTTATTCATTACACAGTTCAACGGCTTTTGCTGCTGCCGCTTTCGGCTATTTCTATTATTATGATAATCATGGAAAAAATATATTGGTTGCGTCGTTATTATTCGGTTCAGCTGCTGTGACCGCGAGTCTGCGAGTTGCTTCAGCAAATCACTTCCCAAGTGATGTTATTGCGGGAGCGATCATCGGCAGCGGGATTAGTTATTTGATCTGTAAATATCATCATTTTAAAAAAATAAAATTGAGTTTCGGAGTTGAACGGATCTTGGTTTCATACCGGTTTTAAAATATCACTTTCCAAACCAGTCTTTGCTAAAGCTTCGACCCGACAAGCAGGATTTGAATCCATATTGTATTCCCAATCGGGGATTGGGAATGATGGTAAATTCCAATCCTGAAAGGGTTGAATGCAAATAGCCATCGGTAAAACCGGTGGTTGGCGATCAATCGAAATTCCAATCCTGAAAGGATTGAATGCAAATAGCCATCGGTGAAACCGGTGGTCCGAAATAAATCGAAATTCCAACCCTGAAAGGGTTGAACAAAGTTGTGATAACTTTGGATTATTATGTTTAATCCTTTCAGGGTTAGTATTCGTTCTTCTTTTATACCGCAGATTTCAACTGCGGCTATTCATATTCGCCCTCATCGCGGTTAGCTGTAAATATTTTAATAGTCTATGAACGTGAAAGAAAATTTTTCTTAAGTTTAATGCACTCGTAAAAAGTTAAAATTTTACGAGAACTGTCATCTTGAGTCTCTCGACGGTGCTCAGGATAAACTGTGTCGAAAGATCTATATTACCAAGAAGTTATAAGATTCTTTCCCGAGCAAAGACTCGGGACTCAGAATGATATAAACAGACTTTTTCGAAACCATCAAGTTTAATTATTCTTCAATTCCTTGATTCCGTTCTCCTGCATATTGCGGCAGATCTGCTCGACTTCCCGGAAATTCACCTTGCCGCTGCCCATCATGGGAATATTCTCGATAAAATAGATCTCTTTGGGAACTGCGATCGAAGGCAGGTCTTTTGCCATTTCCTTGAGAATACTTTTATGATCGATCTCGCCGGTGGCAATCGCTGCGACGATATCTGCTCCTTTAGTTGGATTGGGAACATCGACAACACAACAGACAGAATCTTCGGGAAGCAGCTTCTCCAGGACACTTTCGACTTTTACGAGAGAAACCATTTCACCTCCGACTTTAACGAATCTTTTCAGCCTGCCGCGATGCCAGAGAAAACCATCTCCATCCATAACTCCCATATCACCCGTATCGTACCAACCATTACGAATGCGCAGAGAAGTCTCTTCCAGGTCTCCGAGATATCCTTCCATTACCAGATCACCTTTGACCAGGATCTTGCCTTCTTCATCGGGAGGAAGTACATCATCGGTTTCTCGATGTACGATCTTAACCTGAACTCCGGGAAGCGGTTTACCAACGCTTCCCAATTTATTGAATTTCTCGCTGTTCACAGAAATGACCGGACTGGTTTCAGTTGCCCCGTAACCTTCCATGATCCTGACATTATGTTTTTTCAGGAAACCTTCGTAAATATGAGGAGTCAGTTTATCCGCTCCGGCAACACCGAGACGGAGAGAAGCAAAATCTCCGGGATCGGATTTTTTCAAATAACCGTAATAGAAAGCAGGAGTTCCGGCCATAACTGTAACATTGTACTTTTTCACTAATTTACTGATTATTTTATAATCGAGAGGATTCGGATAAGCAACGATCGAACCGCCGAGAGAAAGCGGCAGCCAGAAATCGATGGTCAAGCCGAAAATATGAAAGAGCGGAAGATTTGCCAGGAAAAGATCATCAGAAAAAAGCTCGACCTGTTTGGGAATATTCGTAATATTATGAAACATATTTTTGTGAGATAATTGGACTGCTTTTGGTTCTTTTTCGCTTCCACTCGTAAAAAGAATTACCGAGATTTCATTTTCCGTTCCGTCATGAACAAATGATTTGATCATTTTTGCGGAAAATTTTGATTTAACCAGAGCAGGTAATTTATCAAAAAGCGATAAAGAAGCCATAATATCTTCCAGGAAGATCATCCCGTCGATCGGTTTCACATTTATTTTTTCGAGTAATTTTTTGCTGGTGATGATCGTCTTGAAACTGCATTTTTCCTGGGCATAAACACAATTTTCCGCGGCTCCGGTCGCATAATTTATCATGACCGGAATTTTCCCGCACATTAAAGCTCCAAGAATCGAAAGCATACAACCTGCTGAGGTCGGAACCATAATTCCAAGATATTTCCCTCGATAATTGCCGAATTTCTTACATAAAATCAAGGAAGCCAGCAACATGCGCTCGTATGTTATTTCTTTTTCTGTCGCCTGATCATAGATCGCGATTTTCTTGGAATTTGTTTTCGCAATCTCGATAAACATTTGATGTAACTGCATAATATCTCCTTTTTTATTTCCGTTGGAAAATGATTTTGAGGGTAAAACTGTCAAATGATTTATTTTTGCTCTCTTACTTGACAGAATTTTGAGTTTAAAAAGAAGTAATCATATCGCTTCAATGGAGAGAAAATGATAGAATTTATGGAAGAAATTGCCGGGGAAGCCGGAGATATTATCTCTAAAGGATTTGATTCTGATCGGAAAAATATCTCATTTAAAGGACGAATAGATATTGTAACGGAGATCGATCTGCAAAGTGAAATGCTCCTGAAAAAAAGAATTTCTGAAAAATTTCCGATGGATAACATAATTTCGGAAGAAACAAGTTCGGGATATATTTTTGGAAATAGGAATTGGATCATAGATCCTCTGGATGGAACAACCAATTTCTCGCATAATTTCCCGGTTTGTGCGGTTTCGATCGGTTTGGAAATCGATGGTATAATTTCTTATGGAGTAATTTATAATCCTATTTTAGATGAATTGTTTTCTGCTGAAAAAGGAAAAGGAGCATATTTTAATGGCAGGGAGATCCATATATCGAAAACAGGTAAAATTTCCGAATCCCTGATCGCCACAGGTTTTCCTTATGATCGCTGGGAAAAAGGAGATTTTTATATCAAAGAATATCTCGCTTTTATGAAAAGATGCCAGGGAGTTAGACGGGTTGGAGCAGCTGCCATCGATCTTTGTTATGTTGCCTGCGGCAGGTTAGATGGTTTTTTTGAACGAAAGTTAAAACCCTGGGACATGGCAGCCGGAAGTCTGATCGTTAAAGAAGCAGGAGGAAAAATTTCCCAATTCAATGGAGAAAAATGGCATTATTTAAATGATACGGTCATTGCATCTAACGGGAAGATACATCGGGAAATGATTGGTGTTTTGAGAGAAATACAAAATTGAATTCTTATGATAACTCAAGTTTCGCAGTTAAATAGTAAACCGCTAAAACGGTTTTATTATCATGTTCTTTGGATTTTATCACCCTGATGGATCAGAGTGTTATTCTGAAAAAAAAATAAAATTCCTATGAAAATTTATCAGAATAACACCACAATTCATTGTGGTGATACGAAGATAAAAAAATATTCTAAACCATTTTAATGGTTTTTTTTGAAATTGTAAAAATCTAATTATTAGAAAAATGTAAAATCTTATAACTCTATTGTTTATAAAAAGTTAAACAGTAATTATGAATTTCATATGATTTGTTCTTTTCAAAAGTGACACTTATTATCCAAAATGCGAAACTTGAGTCATGATAAAATATTAAAACTAAATGTAACACAAACATCCTTGTTTGTGATCTGTCTCAAAGCATGAGCTTTGAGTTACTTATGACCAAAAACATAATCTCTATCAAAAACCTAAAAAAAAGATTTTCCGAAAAGATAATCTGTGAAAATGAAACCTTCGGAATACACGAAAAGGATAAGATCGGATTGATCGGCGTTAACGGCTGCGGAAAAACTACACTCTTGAAAATGCTGGTTGGAATCGAATCTCCCGATGAAGGAACAATTACTTTCCGGAAAGACATAACAATTGATTATCTTCCGCAAATACCCCGGTTAAATCCTGAACTTTCAATTTATGAGCAGATCTATTTCAGCGATAAAAGGGAATTCATTCTGATCAGAAAATATTATAAAATCTTGCATGAATTGAAATCCAATCCTTCCGATTGTGATGAAGAATACCGGGATATCATCAAAGAAATGGATGCGGCAAATGCCTGGGAAATTGAAACAAAAGCGAAAAGTATTTTAACCAAACTCGGATTTAATGATATTTCACAAAAGATAAAAATCCTTTCCGGGGGAAAGAAAAGAAGAGTCGATCTGGCACGCGTTCTGATGGATGAACCGGATGTTCTCATCCTCGATGAACCGACTAATCATCTCGATATCGATACCATCGAATGGCTGCAGGAATATTTCCGGAATTATAATGGAATCATTATTTTTGTTACTCACGACCGTTATTTTCTGGATGCGGTTTCCAACAAAATTATGGATATCGAACTGGGAAAGATCCGTTTTTATTACGGCAATTATTCCTATTATCTAAAAAAGAAGCAAATGGAATTCATCGATTTGCAGCGAAAAGAAATCCGCCGGACTTCCCAGCTGAAAAAAGAACTAAAATGGCTGCAAAGAGGAGCAAAAGCCAGAACTTCCAAACCAAAAGACCATCTCGACCGGGTGCAAGAACTGATCGATAAATCTTACCTTTCGCATAATTCGGAACTGGATATTTCTTTTGTTAACAAGAGAATTGGAAAAACTATCCTGGAAATTCATAGTATTACTAAATCTTATGAGAAAGTGCTTTTTAAGGATTTCTCACACATTTTTCAGAAGAATGAAAGAATTGGGATCATCGGGGCAAACGGCTGCGGAAAAACAACACTTCTGAAGTTGATAACTAACGAAATTCAACCCGATGAAGGAAAGATAAAAGCCGGGATGAATACTTTTTTTTCCTATTTTAAGCAGGAAGCGGGAGAATTTGAGAAAGATGAAACCGTGCTCGAATATATCAGGGAATTTGCTGATAATATTCGTACTTCCGATGGAGTTTTACATTCTGCTTCCGAAATGCTGCAGAAATTCCTTTTCAATAAAAAAATGCAGCAGAACAAAATTAAAAGCCTCTCCGGCGGCGAGAAAAATAGGCTTTATCTACTGCGATCCTTGATGTTCGGAAGCAATTTCATAATTCTGGACGAACCGACAAATGACCTCGATCTGAAAACCCTGGAAATCCTGGAAGATTATCTCGATGCATTTAAAGGTTGTATTCTTGTAGTTTCACACGACCGCTTTTTCCTCGATAGAGTTGTAGATTATCTATTTATTTTTGAAGAAGACAGGATCGTCAAATTTCCGGGAAATTATTCCGATCATCTGCTCGTGAAAAGATTCAGGAGTGAGTATACAAAAATACAAAATACTAAAAAAACTAAAATTTCTAAAAAGAAGGATCAAAATAAAAAAACGACGAAACTATCTTATAAAGAAAAAAGAGAATTGGAATTGCTGGAAAACGAAATTGAACAATTTGAGAGAAGAAAATCGGAACTGGAAAAGAAGATCGATGAGGAAACTTCAACTCTGTCTTTCCTCGATTATAAAAGCATTGCCGACGAAATGAAAGAGATCGAGGAGAAATTGAACAAATTTTCTACACGCTGGCTGGAATTGGAGGAGAAAAATTTCATCCGGGAAAATCAAAAAAAGAAATGATTTGACAGTTGAAAGCAGATTTTGATCTTTTCTATTTATGATTTGAGGAGGATAGATGAAAAAGTATTTTGCTGAATTTATTGGAACTTTTACACTCGTTTTATTCGGTTGTGGAACTGCAGTCGTTGCGGGTGCTTCTGTCGGTGTTTTAGGAATTGCTTTTGCTTTTGGTTTTGCCTTGATCGCTATGGCTTACGGAATCGGTCCTATTTCCGGTTGTCATATCAATCCAGCCGTGAGCATTGGAGTATTTGTCGCCGGTCGGATGGATGCGAAAGAATTGATCGGTTATATTGTTTTTCAATGTTTGGGAGCGATCGGTGCTGCCGGAATTCTCGCTTTGATAGTTAACGGTCAATTAGCAGGTTTCAGTGTTGCGGAAAGCGGTTTAGGACAAAACGGCTGGGGAGTAGGATATCTCGGAGAATATTCTCTGGCTGCTGCGGTTCTTTTTGAATTTGTTGCCACTTTCTTGTTCGTTACGGTTATTTTAGGTTCGACCCAAAAGGGAGCTCCAACTCAATTAGCAGGTCTTGCTATCGGCATAACTTTAGTTGTTATTCATATTTTCGGGATTCAAATCACAGGAGTATCGGTCAATCCTGCCCGCAGTTTGGGTCCTGCTTTATTTGCCGGTACTCATGCCCTTTCTCAACTCTGGTTATTTCTTGTTGTTCCGGTTGTGGGAGGATTTCTAGCGGGTTTGTTTTTTAAAGTTAAATTGCTGGAGAAGGAGTAGGATTAAACAGAAGTTCTAATAAAAAAGGGTAAATAGCACCAGGACGAAAAAAACAAAATTTTCTTATTCTTAGAGTTTCCTTAAATTTTTCTTTGATGGTTGGCAGCTGCCACGCTTCTCAAGATTACTTTCAAAACTTTGAACGAATATCTCACCTTCGATTTACTACAAATCTTTGATACAAAAGCAAGCGGGGAGTGACTGGTTATCGGATGTTTTGCAGTTCTTCATATATAATCAAATATGGTTTTTTGTTGTTCTATTTCAATTATATTATCTCTTTTAATTTCTTCAATATTACCATTCAATCTTGTTAATATGATGTTATAATATTCATCAGAAATATCCATTGTAATAAATTTTCGTTTAAACCTTTTAGCAACTGCTGCAGTTGTTCCTGTACCCCCGAAAGGATCTAATACTAAATCGTCTTTATTAGAACTTGTTTTAATAATCAATTCTAATAAATCTTCCGGCATCTGACAAGGATGCTTCCCTATTCTTTCTTTAAAAGTTCCGCAAACTCTTGAAAATTGCCAAACATCATCAGGAATTTTTCCCAATGGATTTGCTCGTTTGTCTTTATAAATAATTTGTCTTGCAGAAGGAACTCTTATATTTTTATCGTTAAATGTAAATTTTTCTTTATTTTTAGTAAAATATAAGATGTGAGTATGTGAACGATTAAATTTTTTCCTCTGATTTTGACCAAAGGTGTAATACCAAATAATCCAATTTCTAAAATAAAAACCCGCTTTTTTTAAAATTATATTTATCTCTGCTGCGAACTCATCACCAATTGCAATATATATCGAACCATTATTTTTAAGTAACCTAAATGTTTCTTTTATCCATTTTTCCGACCAGTTATAGTAGTCTTCATAAGGCATATTATCATTATAGACATCATATTTTATTCCAATATTAAAAGGTGGATCCGCAAATATTAAATCTACAGATTTATCAGGCAAATTTCTCATAATTTCTAAACAATCACCCAAATATACTTTATTAGTTTCCATTTTATTATTTCTCCAGATTGAACAACTGACAGGGTTTTATCTTAAATTGTAATTTTGCAGGATCCGGAGTTCCACCTTTTCTTTGCATAGTTATTTTTCCAATTCGTAAACTTCCGCGTGGTGAAATGCAAACATCACCTTTTCCAAAAAAATTCATTACAGTGTTAATATCATTAAGAGACCAAGTTGTTGTGTTGTTTACTCTATCAAGCCTTGTAACTAACATCCAATCAGCAGATAATCCACCTCTTCCCAGGATTATATCGTTTATTATTACAATTCTGTTTCTCTCAAAGAATTTAACTATTTTATTTTGGACTATTTCCGGCATTTCGTTTAAGAATAAGCGTCTGTTATCTCTGTATATTTTAATACTTGTCTTTTTTGTATATTTTTTGGGATTTAGTTCTCCAGTAAAAAGTTTAAGCCAAAATGAAATATCATCCTCAAATTTCCACATTTCCTGATAGTTTGCAACAGATCTTTTATCAATTTGATTATAATCAGCATTTTTGTTGGCTTTCTTTAGGGATAAATTTTCAATTTTGAGTATATTTTCAATCTTTATGATAATGCTTATCTGGGCATCGGCTTTTTTGAATCGAACAAAGTGTTCATACTCTTCTTCATTAACTCCAAACTTAGTCAAATCACTTTTCTTAATTCTGGTTGGGATTTGGATTGCTTTTACAGAATTGAGTTTATTAATATTATATCCCATAATTTCAAGCCATTCTTGTGCTTCTCCATCTTTTTTCCAATCGTCAAATTTTTTGCAAATATCTTTTTCATTTGCAAATCCACCTTTTGCAGTTTTTGAACCAAGTTCTGTTTTATTCATAATTTCTTACTTCTTTATATGATAATTTCCGAGTAGAGTAGAGACAGGTATTCAGATTTCCAGATAGATATTTGTTCTCCCAGTTTTCGCTGGTTTATTGTTTGGAGTCATCTTTATACCTATCCCCCTTCATCAAACCGGACGTGCGGTTTTCCCGCATACGGCTTTCCGATAAACTTCATCTAAAACTTTCACAAGTGTCAACCGATAAATGCGTATTTTATAACATCCTGCAAACCAAAATGATTTACAAGTATGTCATAAGGATTCTGACGATAAAGCCTGCACTTACGTTGACTTTTCTTTTTGAACCATATTTTCAAACGATACTTCAAATAACTTTTCAGGACATAACAAGTCTGCATCATCCTGCATACTTTCGGTATCGTGAAATAGTTCAACCATCCTCTAAGTTTTTCATTCAATCCCTTCACGATGACAAATACCGGCAAATGACTGCGAACTTTTAGATAGGCTTTCAAGTTTGCTCGCAATTTCATCTTCGGAATATGTCAAGTAACTTTGGACACTTTTCTAGTTTAATTTAAACATCATTTT
>CAZFPK010000031.1:0-24176 GCA_964521025.1 uncultured Candidatus Cloacimonadota bacterium
GGGTTTACACGATTTGAGATGGTAATTTTGGGAAGTAACTGTTAAACTCAAGAAAGAATAAGCTGTTTCTCGGTAATATTGTCATCAGATTCCCAAAATGAATAAAAATCTGTGTCTTCTACTCCTCTTCCTTAAACTCCCAATGCACATGTTCGGCAGTTCGGAAAGTATAAGTCCGCAGGAAATTCACAACTTTGGGAATGGAATATTCATTTTCTACGGCGAAATAATCTTTTTCCTTTAAGATCGGATGGAGAGATTCTCTTTCCAAAAGTGAAAGATCGATGATAATAGAAATGCTATCGGTAGACGAGAGAAAATCAAAATTATCTTCCCGCACCAGAAAGTAGGAAACTTCATTACGGTGATGGACCGCCAGTGAATCCTTTAACGCTCTGAAATATTCATCATTCTGCAGATCGGAGATAACCATGATCTTCTGTTCCGGATGAAAAACATCAACAATACGAGCATCTTCCGGGATGGGAGCAGAATGTTCTTTCCAATGAACGATTCCTTTGATGCCAGCAAAAATAAACCAGGCTGCGATCAGGAAAGATGCAAAATGAGCGATGATCTTCATCTCTTTCAATTTTGCCAGAAGTCCGACAAAAGCGAGCGGAACGAGGAAAACTGTTGTTCCGAAAAAGAAGCCGAGAAAGAGTAGCATGCCACTGATTGCTCCACCCAGATCGATAGCTTTGGAAAGGGCGATCAAAAACGAAGGACAAAAATTTATACCTGTCAGGATTCCCAAAATGATTGCTCTTTTGGTGAATCTCGTGAATTTCGGGATATGACATTTTTTAGATTTTTGTCTGGTTCGGATAGCAGATAAAATCAGATAAATGGAGAGTAATATATATGCGATTGATGTAAACAATTCGCGGCTGATGACAGAAATCTTTGCTCCGGCAAATCCGGCTAAAGCTCCAAACGCAAGATAGGAAAAAAATCTTCCTAAAGAAATTTCTCCAACAGCCAACAGACTTTTAGTTAATTTTCTCTCTTCGGTCAATAAATACGGCAAATAGATCGGAGAGCAGGTGATCAGACAGATCGAACCTGTGGAAAATCCTAAAACTAATCCTTCGATTAATGTTTGTAATATCATTTTTAAATCTTACCGCAAAGGCGCAAAGGCGCAAAGGAAAATATTAAGGAGAATCTTTTTTTTGAAATTAATTTTATTTTTCATATTTTTTTATATTTTGCAGAATGAGATTGCTTCCGACTTCGTTAAAACTACGTCGGACAAGTCGTTAGAAACATCGAAAGATTCCTCGCAAAGACATGTTTTTTCTTTCGTATTTTTCGTGTATTTCGTGGGTAAAGAATCATCAGAAATTTAAGGTTGTTCCAACCGAAATTATGTTTTGTGAGGGATGGACTTTATAATCCGTGAATTGATTTTTGATCCAAATAGATTTTCCGGTTGAGAAGATATATTCCAGATTTGCTGAAAATTCTTGATACAGATCCGGAGCATATTTTCCTTCTCCGAAAAAGTATAAATTAACAAAAATATATTGATTCAATCCCAGAGAAACAAGATTTCCATCATTTTCAGGATTAATTTTAATTTCCACTAACAGGAAAGAATCACGGCTGTGCGAAGTCAAATAACTGTATTTTGCTTTGATGCGCAGCAAGTTTGAGATTCTCTGAATTTGTTTTGATTCGGAATCAAAACAGGAATGATTCACATAAGAAATAAATCCGGCAAAAGATTTCCCAATCCTTTTTGTAAATCGCAGAGTTGCATTAAAATTATGGATTTGCTTTATGCTTTCAGATTTAGTTTGATAATACTTTATTTCGGAATTTAAAATGTTGAAAAGATCAAATCGATTAAAAAATCTCAGACCAAAATCAATTTGAGAATAGTTGAACCAGTTTTCTTCATTGAGATCGTTTTTATAATTTCCAGCAGAAAAAATACTGAACATATCGGAGATATCAAACTCTATTTCAGCAAAGGAAAAAAGGTCATTATCCCACGAAAAATTTTCGCTGCTTTCGGAAATATTTTTATAGTACAAATTCCTGATTCTGTTGTTCAATTTTAAATGAAATCCCTTCCAAAAAGTATTGTATTGAAATTCCGTATTATGAACGGTCTGCTGTTGGCTCGTGCTTTCAATTCCGGGAATGGAGAGAAGTTTAGTATTTTCATCTTCGTACCAGCGATTGCTGTATTGCATTTTCAAGTAATGGGAATTTTTGGAAAAAGAGACCTTGATCTTTGTATAATTATTCAAGAATGAATTACGCAGTTCATGACTTTTTTCCGAATAAAAAAGAGTGTTCTCGATCGTTAGATCAAGATTTTTTCCCAGGTTTGTTTGCAGGAGATGATCCCATTCAAAGCCGGATTTAAGAGAAGTATCGACTGTAAAATTTTCTACTTCAGAAGTTCCGGTAATGAATTCGGTTTCGGAATCAGAGCCTGTTTTGAAGGCACGATAACTGAGCTGGCTCCAGTTTGTGAGGGCTGAAATAGAAAGGATCCAATAGACTATCAGAAAGACTAAAACTTTTTTTTTCATTTGAACTCTTTGTGTAACACAATCATTCCTGATTGTGAATGTAAAACAAGATTCCGATCTTGTTCTTTTTTCTCAAAGCAGGAGCTTTGAGATACATTTCGATTTCGGAAAATCGAGTTACTTAATATATCGCATTCTCCGGACAAACAGTAATACACTGTCCGCACTGATTACATTTCGTCTGATCGATAACTGCTTTTCCTTCCAAACCGAACTCCAGAGCATCGACAGGACAAATCCGGATACAACGAGAACAGGAATTGCAGGAAGAGGAATCGACGAAATACTGGAAACTAACCGCCTTTTCGCATCCCCAAAATATCAGGAAAACCAGGATTATCGGAATTATTATTTTTATTGCTTTTTTCATTAGAATTTCCTGATCGCCTCGTAAGTGCAAGATTTAATACAGATCTCGCATTTGATACATTTTTCCTGATCGATAACAGCTTTCCCGTCTATCATTTCGATCGCATTCACCGGACAAACACTTTGACAATCAGCGCAACCGGCACAGGATTTACTTTCAATAGCTATCATCCATTTTGTTACACTGAAGATCAGGGAGCATAAAATTAGAAAAATCAAAACTGCTACTATTTTTGTTTTCATTTTTTTATTCCATTCTATCATTATGAGGTTTCTTCCTGCTTTCCTATCGAGGAATTTTAAGAATTCTTTCAGTGTAATGTTACTTAAATTCTATAAATCTTGTGATTCTCTTGCTTTTCTCACAAGATTAGGAATCTCCAAGGAAGAATCTGAGATCGGGTTGATGACAGTAGATTCTTCGAAAGAGTTCCTCTATTAGATTACTCCGGACTTCGCTTCGCTACGACTCGGCAAGCAGAATGACATTAAAATTAATACGAAACCACCGATAACCTGATCAAATTCCAGGGACACGAACAAATCCCGCATGCATCACAAATATCAGGATCGATTGTTTTATAAGGACCAACATCGGATATCGCACCTTCCGGACAGTCATTTATGCATTGACCGCAATCATGACATGCTCCGTGATTTATCTGGTAAACGATCTTCCCGCCCGGAGAATTGGAAATTTCACTCTCATTATCATTATCATCATAAGTTTTGATGGCAAAATAATAGATCGTTCCGCCGTCTAACCCGGAAATTTCGCAGGTTTGTTGAGTTCCGGCAGATTCAGGATCAGGAGGATCGGCAAATTGAGTAGCAAAATCCCAGGTAAATTCTTCGATGGGAAAGGTCGCATACCTGATGTCATAATAAGAAGCAGTTCCTTCGTTATCGTCGTCTCCGGGAGCATTCCAGCGAATTTTCATACGATAGGACGGAATACTGAATTCATCGAGAACGACCAGATCCGTTATTGCAGCCGGGGGAATTTCATCGAGAAAGATCTCTGCTTGAGCATTATTGGAAATCCCGGAAGAATTTAGACTTTCATCGATAGCTTTGATCGCGAAAAAGTAATTGATCCCGGGTGTTAGATCATAGGCAACATAAGTCTCGGAAGTTCCGGAAAAAGATGGTTGCGGAGGATTCGGTAATAGACTTGCTTCCGACCAGTTTTCTTCCGTAATTTCTGCATCCGAAAATCTGATCTCATAAAATGCTGCCTGTCCTTCCATGCCGTCATCACCGACAGCAGTCCAGGTCAGGATGATGATATCTTCCGTTGGTAAAGCTGCTAGATCTGATATTTGTCCGGGAGGAGTTTCATCAGGAATTTCCGTTGTCTGATCGTTCACAACATTAGATAAATTCGAGATATTCTGTGCTTCATCCAGAACTTTTACAGCAGCATAATACATTGTTACGGATTCGAGTTCTGTAATTAGGAACGATTCAGTTGAACCAGCAATTTGCGGGGAAATTGTTTGTTCGATTTCCGGGATTTCACCCCAGTTTTCTTCGGTTATATTTTCGGTGTGAACTTTGATTACATATTCAGCTGCAAATCCTTCATTTCCGTTATCTCCGACAGCAGTCCAGTTTAATTGAATGGAATTATAAGAAGCGGATATGATCGTGAGATCGTTAATATCGGCAGGAGGAACAATGTCACCAATAATAGCAGCAGTAGTATTATTGGAAATTTCCGAATCATTATCTTCCTCGTCAAAAACTTTTATAGCAAAATAATAATTGATCTGTGGAGGGAGGTCATCGATATAAAAATATTCTAAAATTCCGGATTGTGATGGGATCAAATTCTGAAAATATTCGCTCGCAGCATTCCAATTTGAGTCATCGATTTCATTTTCGCTGTAACGGATCTCGTATCGATTAGCGGAACCATCCAAACTATCATCTCCGACCGCAGTCCAGATCAATTCGAGAGAATCTTCAAAAGAGTTGGATATCAGGTCGGTTATCGCAGCCGGTGGTATTTCATCATGATATTCTCCCTGGATAAGAACATCGCAGGAAACGGTTTCGGAAAATTGATTTAACTCATCAAATGCTTGTAAATTAACTGTTATTAACTCTTCCGGTGGAAGATCATTCAATATCCAGTTTTCTTCGATACCGGCAAAATGGGGAAGAGGAGCTTCAAAATCTGTCTGGATCGTTTGTTCGTTCTGATCTTTTAAGGTCAGTTCATAACGATAGACCAGCCCCAGGGTATCGTCATCTCCCGGAGCGATGAACTGAATTTCCAGTTTTCCGAAAGTATCCGAAACTGCAGAGAAATCTGCTATATTTCCCGGAGATATATTGTCTATTTTAAGAGTGATAGCATTTTCCGGGCAGCTGAAATTATTGATACACTGCATACACTCCGTGCATTTTTCTCCGTTGATATAAGTCGTTCCGGTTCTCTCATCTATCTCGATGGCATCCTGCGGACAGTTGAAATCTTCGACACATTCCAAACAACCCGAACAAGCAGAATATTCGATCCTGACTTTCTGTACTATTTGTTGAATTTTTGCGATGTCATCTGTACAACTCATTAATAACATAATTATAAAGGATAAAGAGATAAATAAGTAAATGTATTTTTTCATTTTAAATTTCCTCATATTGTCTTAATTATTTCTTACTGAAATATTTGATTTTCCATGATTCCGGTCGAGGACATTTCTCTAAACATTTATTACAGTAAATACATTCGACATCAGCGATGATCTCTTTATCGTAAATTGCGATCTGCATCGGGCAGTTTTTAGTACATATATTACAATTGGAGCAGACTTCCAGGTTCTTAATAAATTTAGTCCTTGGAATATGCATCAATTTTCCGATCCATTGAAAAATGTTCATCAAAGCAGCATAAGGACAGGCATAGCGACACCAGAATCTTTCGAGGAAAAATCCAACAAAAAAAATAATAACAAGAGTAATTATTCCGGCAATTTTTAGATGTTGGGGATGAGAGATCGACAAAACAGGACAAAATTTCATAAATCCGTATTGGAAAATTCCGTATGCGGCAATGACGGTGATCAGGAAAAATAGATATTTAAAGATCAAAAATATCTTGTGCAGAGGTTTGGGGAGGTCATGAAGTCTCGGTTTTTTTGATACCGGATTCAACATAAAAATTATTTCCTGGATCGTCCCGATCGGGCAAACATAACCGCAGAATCTCCTGCCTAGGAAAATCGTCAGGAGCAGGATCACAAGACCGGTTATGATCGCAACCGGAAAAATAAATTTGTTAAAAGAAGGATTTAAACCCATCGCACCGAAACAAACGCTGGCATAAGGACAATATTGATGAGCAACTTTCAGTGTTCCCTGGATCAAAAAGAAAATTACGATCAAAGAAATGATCAAGAATATCCACTGGATTATTTTGCGGAAAATAATTCGGTTTATATCTTTCATAAATTTATAAAAACTTTGTGAAAATTATCTATTAAGAATTTCTTCTGTATAATTTGCACAAAGATGATCTTATTGAGAACTTGTTGATCAATTGTATCGGAATTTTGATCTTTTTTCACAAACCTTCAAGGTTTTGTTTTATTTATTTCTGGAAATTGCTTTCACCGGACAGCCGTTGTAATCCTGTCCGTTACCGATTTCACAGATCCCGCAGCCGATACATTTATCAGCATCGATAACAGCTCTTCCGTTGATCATTGTTATCGCTTGGACAGGACAACTATTGACGCACAATTGACAGCCGATACACTTGTCCGGATCGACTGAAAATATTTGTATAACGACTTCCGAATCGCTCCACAGAGGTTCACCATCCTCGGTTCGAAATTCGATCAATTTATCATTGAGAGTGAAATTAACAGCAGCGATATTTTTTTCAAAGACAAAACCATTCAGGGAGAATTCTTTTTTTTCTTCAAGCACAATTTCGTTTTTTTCCATATATTCCTGAGGTGCTAAATACAAGCGGTAAATTCCATCTCCTGCTTTGATAAGCCATTTTTCATTATCTTGAAATAATTTCCCGGAAATCGTCTGAAAAGTACCGAATTTGACAATATCATCCCCGGTTAATTGACGGTTATTAGCAATAATACCGCTGACGATAAATATGATAACGACTGTCAGGATAAATCCCTTAAATTTTTCGTTCTTCATACTTTCACTTCCTCAAATTACTTTTCATTAAAGAAAAGCATTAATTATTCCAGTGTTGGCAAAATTAAATTTCGTGAATTATTGTCAACAGAATTGACGATTCGAGATACTTTATGAGAATCGGTCTCATCTGCAGGATACGGTATCAACATTTTTTGAAGTTCTTCCGGAATCTGATCAGAAAGCCATTTTGATTCATTTTTTTGGGATAAAATTACAGGCATGCGTGGATGGAATTCCCTGATTTTATCATTTGGAGTTGTAGTGATGATCGAGCAGGATTTGATCTCTTCACCAGCAGGAGATTTCCATCGTTCCCAGATCCCGGCAAAAGAAAATATTTTCCGATTCTTCAGGAAAATGTAAAAAGGTTGCTTGTCATGTTTACGCCATTCAAAGAAACCATTTGCTAAAATGAGACATCTTCTTTTCTGAAAAGCATATTTAAAACTCGGTTTTTCCGTAATCGTTTCCGCTCTCGTATTGATCATTTTATAACCGATATTCTTATCTTTTGCCCAGAACGGGATCAAACCCCACTTGAAGAATTCCAGGTAATTTCCATCCGGTTTTTTTGTAACTGCCAGGATCTTCTGTCCCGGAGCGATATTATAATTCTCTTTGAATTGCTCGATAGAATTCAAAGAATCCGCATAATCGATAATTGCCTGCACGCTGCTGAACAAAGCGAATCTTCCACACATAAAATTCTTCCTTCCTTGAGACAACCTGTCCGGTTATTCTTTTTCACAAATTTTAACTTTTATATTCCTAACACTTAAAATATTATCGATGTTTTGGGGCAAGATATTTTTTATCGCATTTTTTTATTTGACTGTTTTTTTGAGCAAATAAACTTTAACTTTTGCTAAAAGTAGGGGAATAGGTGGATTATTATGTTGAAGAAAGAGATTTTAAAATATTTACATGCTCACAATTCAAAACTTCAAAAACGAAATGTAAAAGGTGAAATCTGTTTATATGGCGACGCTGTTATGTGTCTGGTTTATGATGCGAGACCCAGCACCTAATATATCGATGCAGTTTTTCAACCGGCAGAAGTTATAAGGGAAGTTGCGGAAGAGGTTGCAGACGAATATGAATTAGCAAATGATTGGTTGAATAATGGTGTTAAAGGATTCGTTGTTGAACATCCGGCAAAAGTATTTCTGAATTTATCTAATCTGGTTGTTATGGTGACTGATCCAGAATATTTACTGGCAATGAAATCTTTTTCAACCAGGATCGATGGAACAGACAGTAATGATATTGTGTTTCTTATCAATAAATTAAAAATAAGATCTATAGAAGAAGTATTTAAAATAATCGCTAAGTATTATCCCCGACGAATAATCAAACCAGCAACTCAATTTTTTTTTGAGGAAATTTTTTAATGGAATACAAAACAATTAATGAAATAAAATCTGAAATGCTTGCAGATGAAAAAAATTGGCAAATATCTTTTTTTGATTTTGTGGACGATTTTCGACGAACTCGGAAGTGGAGTTTGATAGAGAAACCTCTCGATTTGAATAATGAAAAGTTCGATTCTTTCCTGGCTTCGACAATAGAATACCTATGTGATGAAATGGGAATTGAAACTCCGAATTGGACTTGGGAAGTTCCGGTCTGCAAAGAGCCTTGGTTCGTTGCCGGATATGAGAATTTAAAAGCGATTACGATTGCTGAAAGTCCAGCGTTTTTTAGGAGAAGGAAGATATTCGTTTTGGAAAATTTCCTTTCGAGAATGTGAATAAAAATATAAATTTACATATCAATCCTTTGGAAAATGGTAAAATTATGGATAAAGCTATAGAAATAAAGTCGATTATAATAAATAAAGGAGCAGATCTGTGCGGGATCGCTCCGGTAGATAGGTTCGAAAAAGCACCAAAGGGATTTCATCCAAAAGATATTTATGAAAAATGTGAATCTGTTATTGTGTATGCAAATTCGATTCCGGTAGAGTCTGTGAATGCTCAAAGTTGTATTCCATACACATTTGTAAATAAAATGATCACAGAAAAAGTTGATGAACTTACCTTTGATCTTTGCACTTATTTTGAAGGATCAGGGATCAATGTTGTTCCGATTCCTTCGGATGATCCTTATGAATATTGGATTGAAAAGGATTCGTACGGAAGGGCAATTCTTTCGCTTCGTCATGCAGGTTATCTTGCCGGATTAGGTGTGCTTGCACGAAATACGCTTTTGATCAACGAGAAATATGGGAACATGATCCAATTGGGAGCATTATTAACAGATTTGAAATTACCCGGTGATCCTCCGGCAGATTACCGGATTTGTGATGCAACCTGCAATACCTGTTTGGAATCATGTCCGGTGCAGGCATTGGACGGTAAGACAGTAAACCAGGAATTATGCAGACCTTTATCAAATTATCTTACTCCCAAAGGATATGTGATTAAAAAATGCTATGAATGCCGGATTAGTTGTCCGTATTTTAAAGGGATTCATTCCTGATATTCATAATAAATCCTATTCGACCAAAATCGGACTCGAATGATAAAACGGTAAAGTCATCTGCTCGTTCTTTTTATCATCTTCCCAGATAAGATTGGAAACACTGATCCCCAGAAGCCGGATCTTTCTTTTCTCATTAAAATTTTCCAATAGCAGTTCCCGCGCATAATTCCTGATTATCTGAAAATCATCGAAACCCGAATTCAGGGTCTTGCTTTTGGTGATCACATCGAAATTAGCGAATTTGATCTTTAAAGTTAGTGTCCTCGCCCGGAATTTCTCCTTTTTCATTTTAGTAGAAATTTTAGCAGCACTTTTTTCCAAAAACTCCATCAATTTATCTTTATCATTAATATCTTCTGCAAAAGTCCGTTCATTTCCCAGAGATTTACGTGTCCATTCGGTTCTGACTTCACTGTTATCGATCCCGCGTACAATGTAAAAATAATGACTACCCATTTTCCCGAAATGTTTGATCAGATCTTTCAACGACCATTTTTTCAGATCTGCCCCGGTTTTTATCCCGATCTTTTTCATATTATTTTCACCGGCTTTCCCGATGCCGTGAAATTTCCTGATGGGAAGGTTCTCCAGGATTTCCGCTGCTTTATCAGGAGGAATAACGACTAGCCCGTCCGGTTTATCCATATCCGATCCGATCTTTGCTAAAAATTTATTATAGGAAACTCCAGCAGAGGCAGTTAGTTTGGTTTTTTCAAAGATCTTCTGCTTGATCTCCCTTGCGATTTGAGTGGCAGATTTTATATTTTTTTTGTTGGAAGTAACATCGAGATACGCTTCATCGATAGAAACAGGCTGCACTAAATCAGTATATTCATAAAAAATTTCCCTGACCTGGGCGGATGCTTCGCGATAAGCGTCGAACCTGCCATGCACAAAAATTGCATGCGGACATAATTTATACGCTTTTGCACTCGACATAGCAGAATGAATTCCGTATTTCCTTGCTTCATAAGAGCAAGTGGAAACTACCCCGCGGCTGTTCGGAGCTCCTCCAACAATTAATGGTTTTCCTTTATATTCAGGATGATCCCTGATCTCGACAGCTGCAAAAAAGGCATCCATATCGATATGGATTATTTTCCTGGAAATGTTGTTCTGATTCATTTTTGTATCTGTTTTGTAGTTCGGAACTTGTTCCGAAAAAAAATATCACGAAACCGAAAAAGACCGGTATTAATTTCTCAAACAGGATTGTTTGAGTAACCTTACGCTTTCACGATCGGCAGTTCATTCCAGCTTGTAGTATAACCCGGACTCAATTTTTCCCGTTTCATTTTCCATTTTTTTTCAGCATCGGTATTGATATAAGTCAGCGTATTTCTTCCCCATTTTTTATTGATCTTATCAAAACAATCCATGATAGTTTTACGGCGATCATCGAGATAGGTCGGTTCAAAAAAATCGAGTGGTGCTTTACTCTGATGCATGATATCGGAGATCATTACTCCTACTTTCTTGTATTTGTAACCTTCTCGAAAGATCGAATTCAAAACTCTTTTCACAGCCTGCAGGAAATCCGGTGTATAGGCGGAAGGAAGCGGAAGATAGGAAATCGCATAATTCGCATACTGCGAATCATTTTGACGAAAGCGATTAGTTGTCAGATAGACCATAATTTGCGAAGCAACCTGGTTTTCTTCCCGCAGTTTTTCAACAGCACGGACGCAATATGAAGCAGCTGCTTCCTGCAGATCGGAAAGTTCCGTAACCGGTGAACCGAATGATCTCGATGATACGATTTCCTTTTTCGGATCGATATCTATTTCCAGATCGATGCAGGATATTCCCCTCAATTCTTTAACCGTTTTCAGTCCGACGATGGTCATTCTTTTCTGCACCCATTTATCCGGAGCCTGCGATAATTCATAAGCATTCTCGATCCCGTTTTTCTTCAACATTTTCGCATAGCGGTGACCCACACCCCAGACTTTTCCAACTTTGACGGATTTCAGTATATTATCCGTTTTCGGATGTTTGTTTATATTAAAGACACCACTGTAATTTTTATATTTTTTAGCGACTCGGGCAGCAATTTTCGCTAATGTCTTACTCGGTCCGATCCCGATCGATGTTGGAATTCCGGTCCACTGCAAAACTGTTTTCCTGATCTTTTGACAGTATTCCGTTAAATTCAGGTAATCGAATCCTTTCAAAGACAGAAATGCTTCATCGATGGAATAGATTTCCAGATCCGGTGTGAATTGTGATAAAGCTTTCATAATACGCGCGGACATATCACCGTATAAAGCGTAATTGGAAGATAAAATCTTGATGTCATGTTTTTTGATCAGATGATTTATCTTAAAAACAGGAGTTCCCCGCGGGATATTAAGTTTTTTCAATTCATTGGAAAGAGCAACTATGCAGCCGTCATTATTGGAGAGAATGCCAACCGGCTTGTTCTCCAATTCAGGTTGGAAAACCCTTTCGCAAGAAGCATAAAAATTATTGCAATCAACCAGAGCGTAAATGTCTTTTTTCATTTTACAATTTTACTTTCCGAAGTTTCCAACAGAGGAATTCTTTCATATAAGATTCAGAAAGTTCTTTCAGTATTTTCCGTTTCATTTACCATCCAACATTCCGAATCCTATGTTGTGAGAAAGATTGAAAGAAGGCTTCGGAAGGGAATGTTATTTCATCTTATGGATCGCATAAGTAACAACACCCCAAACCTGGAAATTTTCATCATCCGTTACTTCTATTGTTTCATATTGCGGATTTTCAGGAACCAGGAACCAGTGATTATTTTCTATCTTCAGTCTTTTAACAGTCAATTCACCTTCGAGAATGGCAATGATAATCTTATTATCTGCTGGTTCGATCGCGCGATCGACAATCAAAATATCACCCGGAAAAATCCCGGCATTTTCCATCGAATATCCTTCAACTTTAACGAAAAAAGTAGCCACCGGGTGCGAAATCAAAAATTCGTTCAGATCGAGCGTATTCTCGATATAATCTTGAGCGGGAGAAGGAAAGCCTGCCGGAATTTCCGCACCTATGAGAGGTCGTTTGATCTTTGTTCTCTTCTCAAATTGAAAGATCTCTTTGATCGTATCGTCGGTTTTAAACTTTTTTATAACCATTATATTTTCCTTTTTTTACTCAATCTAAAATTCAGGTATGACAATTAAGGTCAAGTATGTTTTTTTATAATTTGAATTTATCCTTTGAAAAGAGTTATCCATAGAGAATTTTTTTCAATTCGACTTTTTTTAATAGTTGGATCGGAATTATGAATTAAAAGTAAAACAACTGGAAAGGTCGAGAAGGAAAAAAACACATTAAGCAATTTCGAGAATATTTTCTCTCGTTTCGATTGACAGTTTCTTACTAAAAAAAAATCTAACAAAAAAAATCAGGAATAATCTATGGAAAATCAAAAGTATAAAGTCGGAGTGTGTCAATTCCAACCGAAACTGTTCGAAATCGACCATAATCTTCACAAAATGGAGAAAATGTTAACCGGGATAAAATCAGATTTGATAATTCTGCCCGAATTGGCAACATGCGGATATGTTTTTAATAGTATCGAAGAAGTAAAAAAAGTCAGCGAATCTGCAGGAAGCGGTCCGACTGGTAAATTGTTCAGGAAACTGGCTTCTGAAAACAATTGCAGTTATGTGGTTGGATTTTCTGAAAATGATAAAGGAAAATTATATAATTCCTGTATGCTGGTCAATCCTGATGGAAATATTAATACTTATCGCAAGATCCATCTTTTCTGTGAAGAGAAAAAATGGTTTGCAGTCGGAGACCTGGGATTTAATGTGTTCAAAGCAAAAAAGGGAATTAAAATCGGTTTGATGGTCTGTTTCGACTGGATTTTTCCGGAAGCAACGCGCACTTTAGCTCTGAAAGGATCTCAGATAATCGCCCATCCTTCCAACCTGGTTCTGCCTTTTTGCCAACAGGCAATGATCACTCGATCCATTGAAAACCAGGTTTTCACGATCACAACTAACCGAACCGGATTGGAAAAGAACGGCGAGAAACAACTGCATTTTACAGGAATGAGCCAAGTTGTCTCAAATAAAGGTAAACTCCTGCAAAGACTTTCCGAAGATGAAGAGAAGGTTTTTATTACTGAAATCGAACCTGAACTGGCAGACGATAAAGATATCACGGAATGGAACAATGTGATCACAGATAGAAAACCGGAATTTTACAGATAGATATCAAAAATCGATTATGTTCCCAGTCTCAGAAATTTATTTCTTTCAATAAAAAAAACTCGATCAAAATCGATCGAGTTTTTCTTTTTTAAGATGATTAAATACGCTTATATTTGAGAAACTTGAACAGCCCGGGGCCCCTTCTCGCTTTCTTCAATTTGAAACTGTACTTTTGCACCTTCTTTTAGTGATTTAAAACCATCACCAACAATACTGGTGTGATGTACGAAATAATCCTTTCCGTCTTCACAAGAAACGAAGCCGAAACCTTTCTTTTCGTTAAACCACTTTACTGTACCTTCAGACATACTTCTACTCCTTATTTTTTTGGGACCATCCTTTAATAAAAGAACGGAACCCTTGTGAAATAACTTAATGTTAAATCACGAGGTCAGATATTTATCAGATGATTTAATGTCAAATAAAAAAAAATCTTACCTTCTTTCGGAATTTCATTTTATCCGGTGTTTTCAGTGATTTGATCTTGAGTGTGTTTTTGAAAGAATCTCAAGATTTTCAGTGTTCAATTATTTCCATACGGAATCGGATCGACCATTCCAGCTTCTTCAAATGCTCGTAATCTTAAAACACAACTATCACAAACTCCGCAGGCGATCTCATTATTCTTGTAACAACTCCAGCTTAATTTAAAGGGAACATCTAATTCCTTCCCGATTTCTATTATTTCTGATTTCTTTTTATGAATGATCGGAGTTACAATTTTGATCTTCGTTTCGTCTTTTGTTCCCAAATCGATAGATCGCTCAAAACTTTGATAGAATTTTTCCCGGCAGTCAGGATAACCGGAACTGTCTTCCTCGACTACTCCGATATAAATTTGATCTGCTCCGATTATTTCTGCCCAACTGGTCGCGATCGACAGCAAATGTGCATTGCGGAAAGGAACATAAGAATCGGGAATTGCATTGGAATCGATAAAGTCTTTAACTGGAATATTCTTATCAGTCAGGCTTGATCCACCGATTTGTTTCAGGTAATTTACACCGACGATCAATTTATCTTGAGGATGAAAGAACTCACAAATTTTATGGAACATCTCCAGTTCTTTTTCCTGAGTTTTCTGTCCGTAATTTACATGCAAAAAATAAAGTTTTTCACATTCTTTATTAGCGATGGCAGTTGTTACCAGACTATCCATTCCGCCGCTGACCAAAACGATTGCTTTAATTTCTTCATTCTTTAATTCTTTCATTATTCATGAACCCGGATCAATTTCTTTTTTGCCAAATAATCCTCACAATTATATTGATATTATGCTGCGAAGATTTTTATTCTGCAAAATTCTGCAAGATATTTTTCTTGTTGACAGGCAAACATTTTATGAAATTAAGTCTATCAGTAGTTATGAAAAAATTGAGGGAAAATCAAATATGTTATTATCAAGCGAAGATATAAAGTAACAAATTGTGAACTTCGCAGTTGATTGCGATGTTATCCCTTTTATCTCTAATAAAAACGAAATATATTGCGAACTGTCACTTAATGGATTACATTATCCTTTTTGATCAAGAAATTCAAGCACAAAGGTTTAAGGAATCTATTTGAATCCGGAGTAGCTCCAGGTATTCAACCACATCACACAACCCGACTTCGACAAATACTGGTATGACTTGAACAACTGATACAATAAGCGATATGGATTTACCCGGTCTAAATTTGCACGAATAGAAAGGACATAGAAAAGGAACCTTTGCAGTCAAGTTCAGCGGAAATTGGCGTATAACATTTAAAATTATCGATGGAGATATTTTAGAAGTCGATTACGAGGACTATCACTAAGGGAGTTTATTATGGGAATGTATAATCCTCCTCATCCCGGAGAAATTATTAGAGAGATTTGCATTGAGCCTTTTAGCTTAACGGTTACCGAAGCTGCGAAATTTATTGGAGTAACCAGAAAGACTCTTTCTGCTCTACTTAACGGCAGGTCCGGTATCAGTACTGAAAGGGCTATAAGGTTATCAAAGGTGTTTGGGCGTTCACCCGAAAGCTGGTTAAAATTACAGATTCAATATGACTTGTGGTCAATTCGGCAAAGTATAGACTTGGGAAATCTCAGACGAATTAAAGCTGCTTAAATAGGAGATGAGGATATCCAGTCAGTCAATAGCTTGACAAGTTTCAATAATTAAAGAATGAAGGAATGAAAGAATTAATGAATAGCCCCGTGATTTAGCTCGGGGAATTAATAGTCATAAAATTCGGGATTTTAATCCGGGAAAATAAGGATTAAAATCCGGATAATTGTTAGAGATTTTTTATCCACGAGATAAATCTTGTGGTAACTCATTTCTTCTTTTTATAATCACTTCCTGAATTTCGGAGTCCGTTCCGGGGTAATTCTTTTTCCCTGAAAATAACCGTTCTCAAATCCCAGATCTTCACAAATATCGACGGCAAATTGATATTCTTCGGAAGTTATGGAGCGATTGATCTCCGGAAATTTATTTGCTTTATAAGTCGGATAATATTGTGCCATCAAGCTGATAAAAGTCTGGTTTCCCAGATTTTCTGCGATCCATTTGAGGATGTCTTCGATTCCGTTTATATTTTCCGGCAGGATCAAAAGTCGGATCAATACACCTTTTTCGGCAATTCCATTTTCATCGACATGCAAATATCCAACTTGTTTCTGCATTTCTTCCAAAGATAATTTGGCATATTTGGGATAATCTTTGATCGATGAATATTTCAGACCGTTTCCCGGGTCAAAATATTTAAAATCCGGTAGATAAATATCTATCAAGCCCTCCAGATCATGCAAGGTTTCCGGAAGTTCATAAGCATTGGAATTCCAGACGAGAGGAATTCCCGGACCCTTGTCTTTTGCGATCAAAATCGCTTCCCTTATCTGGTAAGAAAATTGAGTTGGTGAGACAAAGTTTATATTGTGAACTCCGGATCGCTGCAGTTCCAACATAATATCGGCAAGTTCTAAAATCGAATATTCCTGTCCCCAACCGAGTTGACTGATCTGATAATTCTGGCAGAAAATACACTGTAAATTGCAGTAACTGAAGAAAATCGTTCCGCTGCCTTTGCTTCCGCTGATAACAGGTTCTTCTCCAAAATGTTTCTGCCAGGCATTGATCTTCAATTTCATCCCGGATCGACAAAAACCAGCATTGGTTCTGCGATCTTTTCCGCATTTATGTGGGCAGATGCGACAATTATGATAATTTTTCAGCATATTAATAGTAAAAAACTCGACTTGCTATGAAATGCGAGTTGTGTTTTGAAAAATTTATTTTACTTCAGATCAAGTCGCATTCTCCTGATGCTGCCGGATCATAGCAACTCGGTTCTAACTTATTTCACAATCAGGAACGCGTCCGGCTTTTGACGGATGATTGTGTCTCATTTTTTGCTTTTACCAGAGTTTCGTTGATAAAATCTGTTTTCGATTCCGTGTATAATTCACGGTTATGCTCGTATTTTTTTGCTAAATTTATTTTTAATTTACAATAGTTTTCGCGAATAGTTTTATCTTTTAGAAGACATTCTCGAAATAACAGGTAATTTCCCCATCTTTCCGTATTATGAACGATCATGTGTAAATGATGAGTGCGCTTGTCTTCTGTTCCTTTAACAAAAAAATATCGACCCGGAATTCCGGCTTCTCCTTTGAACCGATACCCGATTTTTTCCATGATACTAATTGTTTTATCTGCTGTTCTCATGGAATCGACACCAACCAGGATATCGATGATCGGTTTAGCACAGAGCCAGGGAATCGATGTGCTGCCGATATGCTGGATATCGATAACAGAACTCCCGATTGCATTTTCAAGTCTTTTTTCTTCATCTTTGTATAATTTGATCCACTCAGGACTAAATCGAGCTAATTTCACAATTTTCTGATCAAGACCGATTATTTCTTCATTCATATTTTTTTCCAATCTTTTCAAGAGCTTTTCTCAAACTTATGGGATCAACATAAATTGTTTTTTGATTTGAATAGACAACAAAACCGGACGGACTTGATTTGGGTTTCCGAACATATCGAATTTGAGTATAATCTACCGGTACATTTGTTGATTTTTTGGCTTTACTATAATAAGCTGCCAAGCGGCAGCAAAGTAATTTCAGTTCATTCGGTAAATCTCTTTTCCCGAAATTTCTCAAGATAACATGAGTTCCGTGAAAAATCCTGGAATGAAACCACCAATCATGCGACTTTGCCAGTTTTGTCGTTAACAGATCATTCTCTTTATTCGTGCGTCCGATCAAAATTTCCCAATATTCATCTATTCTGATTTTCCTGAATTTGATTTTCTCTTTTTTTGATCCGAGTTTTTTCTTATTTTTTTTCTCCGGGAAAAACTCACTGTTTTTTATCTCCTGAATTTCCTCATTTAAAATTTTAACTATATTTTTTGTTTTATTGATTTGGAGAGCAATGATTTTTTTTCCTGTTTTTGATTTCTTGTATTTTTTGAAATAATAAGCGATATTTTGTTGAGTATTTTTTTTTGGAAATAAAGGTATTTTTAGATCAGGAAATCCGTCTAGATAATAGTTTTTCACCAGAATAGAATCCATTCCGGGTTTTATATTTGGGAAATTTGATTTTAGAAGTTCGGCAAATTGCTTCCATTTTTTATCATTTTGGGCATCTGATAATTCTTTCCTTAATTTCTCGATTTTTGTTTTGTTTCTCTTTATTTGTTTTTTTTTGTTCAAGATTTTCTGGTGTTTTAATTTCTCATTTCGTTCAATGAAAATATACTCATAATAGAGTTTTTCGAACAATTCGTTGATATCATTATAATTTTCCTGATCTTTTATTTCTTCAATAATTTCCCCTTTTTCATCGAATGTGAGAGGATAGTTGATCTTTTCCTTCAAATGTTTATATTCTGTTGGCGGAGGTTCATAAAAAAAACCGGGTAAAACCTGCCGGAATCTGTTTTCAGTGAAACTGATCTTTTTCAGACAATCGATTATTACATTTTTTTCTTTGAGCAGGATCATATTCTGGTAATGTGGAATTAGTTCGATGATCAAATGATATTCATTTTCCCGGTTGTAAATATCTGTCTTTGAAAAGTGGAAATCGAAAATCCTGTCTTTATTGAAAATAGCAATACTTTTTAATGTAGAATTATGCAAATGAGAATTGAAATTTCTTAATTCTCCGCTCTCGGTAAATGGAAGTTTTTCAAATTTTGTGAAGAAGCAGAAACTATTTTCAGCAGAAAGATTTATTTGAAGAATTTTTTCATCTTTGAAGAATAAGAGGGCAAATTGGTTTTCAAAATTAGCGATTTTGTTTAAAATAAAATCACCCGAATTATTTCGTATAATCCATTCTTCCAGATACTTATACTGCATTATTTCTCCAAACTCCACCCCCGGAATAAAACCTTTGAAATCCCGTTTTTTTGGCAAGAGAAAACTTTTTTGTGGACAATAAATGCGGTTTTTTTGAAAGAAGTTACTAAGAAAATAAATTTAATATATAAGTGATATTGTCATTCTGAATGTTTCATCATGCTTTTCTTTAGACTGTGTCCGGCTTTTGATGGAAGAATCTCCAATTGTTATGAGATTCCTCGAAAGATAATCATCGGTAGAAATCGTCTCTTTAAAGAAAGAGTAACCCTCGGAATGACAACAAAAATTTAAGGAGGATTAAGATGAAAAGAAATCGCTTAACAATCGTAATGATCATCATGATTTTAACTATGAGTAATCTCTTTTCTCAAGAACCTGTCGCTCTAACCCTGAATGTCAAAGGCGATGTGGATCTGAAAAGAGAAGCCAAAAAAACAGATGTTAAAAAAGGTGATGAACTCTTTAATGATGATGAATTGATAAGTATGGAAGATTCTTATGCTGCTGTCAAATTTGTGGATGGAAGTTCGATCGTGAAATTATTTCCCAACAGCAGTCTGAAAATTCATATCGAGAACGATAACAGAAAAATCCATTTCCTGAAAATGGGTGAATTATGGACAAAAGTAACCAAAGGATTTGGGGAATTCTCTATTGAAACTCCAACCACAGTCGCTTCTGTTAAAGGAACCGAATTTTTGCTCTCAATCGATGAAAATGGAGAAACTGATATTTTCACATTCAAAGGTGAAGTTTTTATCAAAAACAAATTCAATGATATCGAAGCACTCCTGAAAGCCGGCCAGAAAGCCCATTCCGATGGGAAAAGTGAAATAAAAGTGCTGGACATCGCTGCTGATGATATCGATAAGGATACTCAAAAATATATCGATAAGACTTTTCAGCAAAAAAGTAAAAAGTCCTTGAAAGAAGATAAACCCGGCAGGAAAGATACGGGCAGCAGTTTCAGAGGAGAAGAAAAAGGAGAAACCGGCGGCAACGGTTTGCAGATGGGCGGCGGAGTCGGAACCATCATGATGGGAGATAATGTGTACACCCGGATCCGTTTATTGCCGGAAATAACTTTGGGAAAATTCGGGATCGGACTCGATTTTGACCTGCTCATCGATAGCGATGGAAATATACGGGAGGAAGATTGGGATGAATTCGAGGATTATGTAAACAAAATTTATTACATCCGTTATGGACATCGCGGTGATCCGTTTTTCGGAAGGATCGGTGGATTCCCGGCTTACACTCTCGGACAAGGACTGGTAATGCGGGATTATTCCAATATGCTGCGTTACCCGGAAGTGCGGCAGATCGGTCTGCAGTTGGGAGGAAAAATCCCGATTGCCGGAATGCAGATCGAAGGGTTTTCTTCCAACTTGATCAAAAACGAGATCTTAGCAGGACGAGTTTCCTTCTTACCTCTCGGATCGACAAATATTCCGCTTTTGAAAAATATCAGGTTTGGTTCGACGGTTGCTCATGACCGCAATCAGATCAAAGGTCTGCTCGATTCCGATAAAGATGATTATCCGGATGTTTATGATGATTATCCTTACAATGAATCCTCTCATAATGAGGTTGATGAAAACGAGGATTACTGGCTGGATATTTATGAAGAAATAAACGGTGACTCGATCGGCTTCCATGATTGGTTCTGGAATTCCCAATACTTGACGCGAAATCCGTCGTTTGCCGATCTGGGTGAAGACGATGTAACTGTCATCGGAGTCGATTATGAACTTCCGTTGATCACGAAAAAACTGTTTTATTTGAGCCATTATAGTGAAGTCGCTAAAATTTTAGATCATAAAATGGGATTTATTTTCCCGGGTTTCTACTCAAAATTCCTTATCTTTCATGCTAACCTGGAATTCCGCTTTTACCAGGATGATTTTGCACCGGCTTTCTTTGATGAGCTTTATGATGAACAAAGAGCTATAGTTATCCCCCAAACAAATGATGTCGTATCCAAAGAAGACCTGCTCATATTTCGAGAAGAATCTCGCGGCTGGTATGGAAGTTTGACAGCTGATCTTTTTCATCTCTTATTTTTAACAATTTCCTATGAAGATATGTATGGAAAAGATAATATTCATTACAAATCCCTCTGGGGAAAAGCGAGTATAAATACCGACTTTGTTCCGAAATTCAGTCGGGCAGAGATCGGTTATTCTCAAACCGGGTTTGATAAACTTGAATACTTCAAAACACCTTCTGCATTGGTTTCCGGAACACTCGGTTATGATCTCGGAGGAAATACGGAACTTGTCGGTAAATACCAGGAAAGATATGTCGATTACGATGGAAACGGCATTATTAACGGAAAAGAAGAAACTATCAAAACAATGGGATTCGGAGTGGAATTCAGGTTTTAAAACATTTATCCACGAATTACACGAATTTCACAAAATAGTTATGAGAATGTAGCTCGGAACTTGTTCCGAAATTTAAGTAAAATCTCAAATAAGAACTTGGGAATCAACCATTCCGAAGGTCTTCGATCATGCGGAAGGTTATCAGTAAACATGTTCGATTACGGTTGGATAGATACTCATTGTCATCTTATGGATGAAAGGATTTTCCGGAATCTCAAAGCAGAAATTTCATCCGCAGAAAATGTTGGCATAAACAGTTTCATTTCTTCAGTTCTATGCAGGGAAGAATATGAAATGATAAAACTTCCGAAATTTCAGAAATTTCGGAAGTTTATTTATTGGTCGGCAGGAATCCATCCGTATTATGAGAAAAGTTCGGAAAATGATTTCGAGTTTTTGATCAAACTTTGTGATGAAAATAAGATTGTCGCGATCGGAGAGATCGGTCTGGATAAGAGAAGAGATAATCATGAAAAGCAGAAAAAAATCCTGCTGCAACAACTCGATCTGTCGAAAAACTATCAACTTCCGGTCATCTTTCATGTTGTGAAAAACTATTATGAACTTCATAAAATCCTGAAAGATAATTTTCCAAAAACAAGAGGATTTCTGCATGGTTTTAATTCCTCGCAAGCAGTTTTCGAGAATTTCTCCAAATTCGATCTCGGATTTTCCCTGAACTTTTGTTCCTCCAACCCTGAAGTTGTGAAAAACATCATTCGGCGAGGATTTTATTTCTTTGAAACCGATGCTCCTTATCAGAAAGAAAAAGGATCGAAAGAAGAAATCAATCATCTGAAAAACCTGGTGAAAGTTGTGGAAAATATTTCGGGAATAACCGGAATCGATATAGAAATACTGAAGAAAAAACAATCCAAGAATTTCAGAATGCTGTTTGGATAAAAAACTTGTGAAGCCTTCGAGACTTAACAAGTTTTTTAGATAACGAACAAACTTCACAAATTTTTGAAATTTGTTAAGTTTCAAAATTAGTGAAATTCGTGTAATTAGTGGATAAATAATGAACCCATTTCAAAGAACAGAACTGCTTTTCGGAAAAGAAGCACTCGATATCTTTCACGGAACCAAAGTTGCGGTAATGGGACTCGGAGGAGTCGGTTCTTTTGCAGCGGAAGCACTTGTCCGCAGTGAAATTGGTTCGTTGCTGCTGGTCGATTTCGATAAAGTATCTGTATCCAACCTGAATCGCCAGATCATCGCTTTACACAGTACGATCGGGAAGCAGAAAACTGAGATTATGAGAGAGCGGATCCTCGATATCAATCCGGAAATAGAAGTTGAAATATATTCAGATTTTGTGGATCAGGAATCGCGAAAATTTTTATTAGAAAAAGTCGATTTTGTGGTGGATGCGATCGATAGTCTGACACCAAAAGTTGGATTGCTGGAAGATGTTTATCTTCAGAAAATTCCGGTTATCTCTGTGATGGGAGCAGGCAGCAGGTTCGATCCGGAAAAGATAAAACTGTCTGATATTTCCAAGACCGAGATCTGTCCTTTAGCACGAAAAGTTCGGAAATATCTGCATCGTCGTGGAATTTATGAGGGAATCCCGGTTATTTTCTCGACCGAAATTCCCATCCCGCAATTCGATTTTAACGCAGGTTCAAAAGAAGAATGGACAACAACGCGCGGACGCACACGGGGAACTCTGGGTTCTGTTGTTTATCTTCCGGCAATCATGGGAATGTGGGCTGCGAGTTATGTTTTGCGGAGATTGGCTGGGAAGATTTAATCACTTTCCGAAGCTTCCACCAAAGAAATTCTTCCAATCAAGATTCGGAAAGTTTTTCACCCACAACTCACAGTCTCATCCTTAATCCAACCTTCCGAATCCTCTGACTTCAGAAAATTTGAAAGAAGACTTCGGAAGGGAATCGTGACTTTCCGAAGCTTCCACCAAAGAAATTCTTTCAAATAAGATTCGGAAAGTTTTCTCACCCACAACTCACAGTCTAATCCTCAATCCAGCCTTCCGAATCTTCTGACACAAGAAAAATTGGAAGAAAAGCTTCGGAAGGGAAGTTCAATCGATTAAATATCTCTCCAACTGTTTTCCTATCATTTCATCAAGATAATAATTTTCCGTAAAATTCATATATTCTTCTTTTGAACCAAAAAGATCATTAATCAACAATTCATCAAAAGGATAATCGACTCTTTTTCCAATACATTCAAGATAGTTTGAAAACTTCCATTTTTCAGAAGAAGAAACCAAACCTGCTTTTACAGGATTGAAATGAATATAGTATAATAAATGCTGCAAATATTCTTCTTTGTTTATCAATCTTTTCTTGGATTTTCCTTCAAATAAAGTTCCGGTTCTGTTTTGTTGTTTATTAACTGCAAGTGTATAACCAGAAAACAATACTCTCAACCATTCAGACAAGGGAACATCAGATTCTTGTTGAAGCAAAAAATGAAAATGATTCGGCATTAAACAAAATGAAATAATATTTACAGAGTATTTCTTGTGACTTTTCTTCATTCGTCTTATCAAGTATTCGTAATTTTCAGAACAGAAAAAAATCTTCTCTTTATTACATCCACGATTATAGATATGATAAAAATTTCCTTCTTGATAGATCATTTTGCATCCTTTCACTTTCCGAAGCTTCCACCAAAGAAATTCT
>CAZFPK010000031.1:24276-36361 GCA_964521025.1 uncultured Candidatus Cloacimonadota bacterium
TTGATAGATCATTTTGCATCCTTTCACTTTCCGAAGCTTCCACCAAAGAAATTCTTTCAAATAAGATTCGGAAAGTTTTTCACTCACAACTCACAGTCTCATCCTAAATCCAACCTTCTGAATCCTCTAACACAAGAAAAATTGAAAGAAAGGCTTCGGAAGGGAATCGTGACTTTCCGAAGCTTCCACCAAAGAAATTCTCTCAACCAAGATTCGGAAAGTTTTTCACTCACAACTCACAGTCTCAACCTCAATCAAACCTTCCGAATCCTCTGGCACAAGAAAAATTGAAAGAAAGGCTTCGGAAGGGAATAGAGTCTTTCCGAAGCTTCTCCCAAAGGAATTCTTCCAATTAAGATTCGGAAAGTTTTTCTAATACGCCACCACCACAACTCTATAAAAATATCGATCAGATTCAGATATAGAAGTATCAGTCCAGGTGGAGGAACCGGTTTCAGCAATAAATTCCATTTGAGTGATTGTAAGATAAGGATCAGTTCCACGATAGATTTTATAAGAATTCGCTCCGAATACCGGACTCCAGGAAAGATTTATTCCCTCTGTAACTTTTTCAATCGAAAGATCAGAAACCGGTTGAAGTTCTGGAGACTCAATCAATTCATTTGAATATGAGCTTTCAACTTCTGAAACATCATAAGCTGTAATCGATACAAAATACATTTCATCATTAGATAAACCGGTAAGAATATGCTCGTTTACTTCACCGACTACAACCGGACTATTCACTCCCTGATAATTTGCAGTTCCTTCATAAGGTTCACCACTTTCATCATTATCATAATATATTTTATATCCTGCCAGATCGGGAATATATATTTCGTCCCAGATTAGTCGTAGAGCGTTATGTTCCGGTTCAATTGTAAGTAGTACGGGTGTTTCTGGAATAGTTACATCATAAAGAACCAATTCCATTTCGCAAATAGCAAAACCCTGAACAGAATAAGCATAAAGAATTATCGGAACAGAAATAGAATCTGATTGGACTTCAAACTGAATTATTCCTGTTGAAACTGAAACCTGTACTCCGGCAATTTCAGAATTTTCATCAATTGAAGTTATTGATCCTCTTGTAGTCTGAATAGTGAACAAAGAACCATCTTCAATTATTGTATTATCATTATTAAACAAAGTTTCGGAAGTTATTTGAGCAACTGAAACACCATCTGCTGCCAAACTGTCAGGATTGGAGTTCAAACCAAATGAACCTTGCGGTAATCTTGGTGCAATTGTATAAGTCTGAAAATCAGGAATCCAGGCTTTAACTTTATTGGAATCGGGATAGGCGACTGAAGGAATCGGCAACCAAACTCCCTCGCTGCTTTCCCAGTATATTGAAAGATGATCTTCATTGATATCTATAACTTCACTATCTGCATAGGCAATGCTGAGTAAAGTGCTGTCACCAAATACTTCTCCGGTTGGTTCAAACTTGAAAAAACCACCGATCCCGTAGCGCATCCCGGCAATTTCTTCTCGTAATTCTCTTAATCGATTATTGTAATTTCTTATTTTATTTCTTTGCGTATTAGAAAGTTCCGGATTTTCCGGTTCTTCATCCCATCCCCAGTTGCGGAACAGAACAGAATCAACTCCTGCCGGAATTGAGTTTTCACGAATCGTTAGAGTTGAACCTTTGTCGTTCAATTCTACGATTTGTTCATCGGTTCGATTAAGCCAGGAGAAATAATCTCCAAACAGATGTGATAGAACAACATCAGTTAGTTCAGACAGTACATCTCCTGAAATAACCTGATCCCACAATTCTGTCATCACTCCAACGAAAGTTTCATCAGGTTGAGGTGGATTCGGCATTTCCGTTTGCAGGTATGGAAGACCTTTTACCCAAAAACCTTCTGCCAATTCATATTCTCTGGAATTTGTTGCTTCGATTCCTCCACCCAGATTAATAACAATTGCCGGTAAAACAGGAAGCGGAAATTCCAGATCAAGGTCTATTGAATATTCTGATTTATCTTCCGCATCAAATCCATATTCTATCTGCACCGGAAGATCATCATTCTGTTCATCATATATTTCGCTGAGAAAGTTCACAAAATCCTGTTTGAAAGTTTCATTATCCAGAGCTACATCGACAGCAGTTGAACCAATATTCCACATTTCGGAAGGAAGTTCTGCTACATTTAGAAGTGTATTTTTTACATCATTATCATCAATATTCAACCAGGCTTTATATTCCTGAACTTGTCCGGGAAGATTATAAATATTTAATGCATTTGAATTACTCGCTAAAGAAGTAGATAGATTTAATGATTGCCAGCTTGAATTCTGCCAGGTTCCTTCACATTCAAAATTCACTTCCAGATTGGAAGGAAAATAATTGCTGTTAAGACGAACAGGATAGATCATACTATACTTCTCGTTATAAGCAGGAACAAATTTTGGTCCAATTCCCAAACTTACATCATATCCTCCTCCAACATAAAGTCTGCGGTTTATCTCACCGCTTTCTGCAACTCTTTTGCTACCTCCCAGATGAGCATTTAAACCGAGACTTGGTGAAATCGACATTCCCAAATCCGAACCTTCCAGAATATCGGAGCTGAAGCTAATACTGCCTTCGATATCCAAACCTGTTTCATCCGCAATACGGGCAATTCCCAAACCATTCTCTCCGGAATTTTCAATAAGTGCTTCCACACACCAAGAAAGGAAGTTCGTAACAATTTGTCCTCCAGGAATTGCATTAGCATAAAGGATGGAAGGTTCGGCAAAAAGATAATAAGCCATTAATGCTTCCAAACCTTCCAGATTTTCAAGGTCAAATTCGAATTCGTGTTGATACGGGAAACTGGCTGTAACTTCCACTTCTGGTTCGATTCCTGTATCAATCAAAGTCGGCGGACCTAAACCAACTTCTACTCCCAGAAATAGATCATCCCGACGAAAAATCCTGAATTCATTCCAATCAGGGTCTGGTTCAGTTCCCTCCAGAAGAATTTTTATTTCCGATCCACTTCCTCCACCGACAAAACCGGTTGCTGTAACAACTCCACCGGTTATTCCTGCACCGCCTTGTGCATAAATACGATATCCCCATTTGGCTGTGTATTCATAAGGAACAATTTCTGCGATTATACTTTGTTGATAACTCGGTGAAATCTGTTCACCATCGGCAGTTGTTACCGAAATAGTTTCCTGCTGTCCGACCTCTCCATTGCCGATGATATCCGAACTGATGGGAACTGCAAAAACTCCGGCATTCTGAAAGTGGAAAATATTTGTCAGGAATTGGAATGGCAGTCTATTTGCTTCACAGGGAATGATATTCCCCTGCCCATCCTCTGCCAGAATATCAATATTGGAAACAGGCAGCCAGACTCCGTTTTGTTGTCCTTCTACAACAAACCAGGCATAACCAATTCCATCTTCCGGTATTTCCAGTATTGCCGGATTAGGTGCTTGAGAAACCGGAACAATTCTATATGAACTATAAACTTGACCGCCGGTTTCCAGAGTAACTGTTTCCGAAACGGCAAAACTTCCTGCTCCCATTAAAGTAGTAAAAGTGTATCTTCCGGATATGGCAAAAGAGCTTTCGTCGTGGTATGGAATTACGGTATTTAGTTCTACTGCATCTGAGATGCCGTATCCTGATTCTCTATCTGCAAAAAGCGATGATAAAGATAGGATAAATATTAAAACTAATAAAAAAATTCTCATAAATAATTCTCCAATTATTTTCCGAAACTTTCCTCAAAGGAACTCCCAAGATTCGGAAAGCTATTCACTTTTTTAAGAATCGACCCAAACAAAAGACTTGGCACAAGCCGAAAGGTCTTGTGTTAAGTCGCTTTCCGTCCATCGCCCTCGATTTACCAACTTATCACAAGATGAAAAATCACTTGTGACAAGTTTTTCTCAAAATTATTTCTTTCTTGCTCACCGACTTGCTCACTGACTTGCTCACCGACTTGCTCACTAAAAAAAGCAGGGAGAGCAACTTTCGAACACTACTAATTGCTCTTCCCATTTATTCTTCGCCTTTTACAGCCGGAATAGACCTGGACTCCATTATCTCCGCAAGCTCCGTAAAGCTCCCGGTCAGATATTTTTTTGAGTATTGGCGCAACGAAAGCCGATGTTGTTGTTGCTGTTTGTCGGGTTGTTGTTGTTGCGATACCACGAGCGTAAGTTGTCGTTTGATGAATTGTTGTTCCAGTTACCGCCCCGCAACACACGACTGACAATTTTTTCGATCTATTCGCATTATTTCTTTCAAATGAAAATTGATACAACAATTTTCCGATAAGTTTTTTTGTATCACCGTGACCGGCGTGACCTTTCCAGGCATTTATCGATTGTTTTATATATTCCGAATCGATTTTGAAATTGGAATACAACCTTCGATGTTCTTTCATTCTTTTGATGAATCTTCTGATGTTTTCTTGCCTTAATCTTCGCAGGTTTGGGAGAATATGAAAACCAAGAAAAGCAATCCCGTTTTTGGCAGGAAAAATTTGAGACTTTTTTGGATGCAATGATAATCGTAATGAATACAAAAATTCAGTTAGTTCTTCTTTTATTTTTTTCAACTTGTCTTTATAATTATGAAAGATCACAAAATCATCCATATAACGAAGATAAAACTTGATTTTCTGATTATGTTTAAACCAGGTATCCATTTCATTCAAATATAAATTTGCAAAAAACTGGCTGGTGAGATTACCGATTGGAATCCCTTTTTTTTGTTCGAGGAATGATATAATGTCATCTCCGGGATAAAAAATCTGCGGAGATTCCATTTCCGGTGAATAGTCAATTATCTGTTCAATAACTTTCACCAATCTCTCATCTTTTAGTCTTTTGTTAATAATCCTTTTTAGAATGTTGTGGTCGATTGATTGAAAGAATTTCTTTATATCACATTTCAAAATATATTTATTCTGTTTTAGATATAGCTGGCAGACATCAATTGCTTTGTGCATTCCTTTATTTACTCTGCAGGCATAACTATGATAATAGAATCTTTTCTCCCAGATTGGTTCGATAATATTGATTACGGCGTGATGAACAACTCTATCTTTGTACGGTGCTGCATAAATATCTCTTTCTTTTGGTTCATAAATTTTGAAATAACGATATTCTCCGGGAAAATATGAACCGTTTTCCAATTCTTTTTTCAATGAAAGCAGATTGTTCTCCAAATCAGAATTGAACTTCAGAACTTCCGGTTTATATCTTTTGCGTTGTTCTGCTTTTTTTGCCGCTTCAAATAAGTTTTCGAAGCTTACAAATTTTTCCCAGAGGTTTTTGTAGGTTTTCAAATATCTTTCCTTTTATTTCCTTTCCGATGCTTCCCTCAAATGAATTCTTTCAAATGAGATTCGGAATTTCTCACTCGCAATCAGCACTATCTTTCCTGCTCTAACCTTCCGAATCCTCTGATACAAGAAAAATTGAGAGAAAGGCTTCGGAAGGGAAATTCAATTTATCGATTTTAACCATCCTCCCAGCATTGCACCAAGTTCAGTTAAAATATTACCCAAATACTCGTATTGCTTTATCGAGATATATTTCAAGTCCACTGTTAGTCTGCATAAATATCTTATCTCAACTAATTTAGCATCAGCAATTGCCAGAATGTCTCTTTTATCTTTTGTTTTGGAAGCCATCGAGATAAATTTAAGAAAATCCAAAAAAGCAACTTCTATACGGTCTCCTAAAACAAACTTTTGGCTGCGTGGAAATTTCTCGATTTTTGGAATAATCCACTTTATCACATCATAAGTTTTTTGAATTATCGGCAGCTCTTGTTGATATTTCATTGCTAATTCATTTTATTTACAATTCCCACAACTAAACCTGTAGGCTATGTATAAAATACCTCATTATTCTCAAAACCAGCCCACGAGTTCAGTCGTGGGAATATAACATTTACATTCATTTCGTCATCATTCCTTTTAGCGTTTCTGGATTCCCACAGCTAAACCTGTGGGCTATTTTAAAACCTTATTATTCTCAAAACCAGCCCACGAGTTCAGTCGTGGGAAACAATTGTAACATTATGTTTTTTCATCAATAAATCCCATTCTGTTTTAAAATCCATTTCTTGATGATGCTTTTTTTGTTTCCTGATATAATTTTCAACTTTCTTTAACAATGATTCACTCACAGAGAATGCACCATATCCTACCTGCCATAGAAATTTCTCTTTAAAGAAATTATTTTCGTTTATCCAATGGGAAGTTTCTCCCTTAACATTCATCATAATTTCTTTCAATGAAATATTTGTATTCAAAAGAAATAAACTGTGAATATGATCTTCCATTCCGTTGATGGATTTTACAACACATTTCTGTTCATCAAAATTATCCCGCAAATGGTGTATTATTTTCTTTAGATATTCTTCACTCATAAACGGACATCGTTCTTTTGTTGCCCAAACAGCATGAATCCATATTTTCGTTAATGAATGTGACATCATTAAATCCTTGTGAATTTATTTATTCCCACAGCTAAACCTGTGGGCTATGTTTCAATATTTCCCATAATCCAGCCCACGAGTTCAGTCGTGGGAACATAACATTTACATTCATTTCGTCATCATTCCTTTTAGCGTTTCTGGATTCCCACAGCTAAACCTGTAGGCTATGTTTCAATATTTCCCATAATTCAGCCCACGAGTTCAGTCGTGGGAATATAATTTTAAAATCAAGCAAAAATCCAACATTCCGATGAGCTTCGTACAAACGGAAGTTGAAAAAATCGTGCGATCCCGACTGCGTCGGGATAAAAAAAACAAGTGTCAAAGAACAAGGCACAAGTACTCAAAAGCTTAAGGAGTCCGGGCGCAACGAAAGCCGATGCCGCTGCCGCTGCTTGCCGGGTGGCTGTAGTTGCGAAACCACGAGCGTAAGGTGTCGTTCGATGAATCGGGGCTCCAGCAACCGCCCCGCAACACACGATAATCGCTGTTATACCAGCTGTCGGTCCAATCATATACATTGCCGCACATATCATAAACACCAAAGGGAGAAGGGCTGTCAGTTGTTCCGTTTTGTCCGTTGTAATAACCAACCGGAGTCGTGCCGTTATCCCAGGGGTCTCCGGAATCCCGGTAGTTTGCTCTATCTCCGGTAAGAGTATTTCCCCAGGGATATTCATAGCCGGTAAGTCCGCGCGCTGCTTTTTCCCATTCCTGTTCTGTAGGTAGTCGCAGATTGTAATGCTCTGCAAAAGCCCAGGCTCCAAACCAGGTAACATAAACAACCGGGTGGTTGTCAAAATCTCCGTCATTGTAGCCGCTGGGTTCGTTAATGTAAAACTCTCCTTCATAAAAGGAAATGCGAGCGTAATTGTAACTACCGGAAGGTGAACCCAGAGCATAAAAATTCTGGTTTCCTGCCGAAGTATATTGGTCACCGGGATAATAACCTTCTACATAATCTCCAGCCAGCCAGACGGTTCCCATTCCGAGTGCTTCATCGAGGAACTGCTTATATTCGGCGTTTGTTACTTCGTAAGTCATAATCATATAGTCGTAATCGATGTTCTCTATCTGGTCGTTTTCTCCCCAGGTGTAATCACCGGCAGTTACATAACTCCAACTGAACGGATCAATATCAACTCCGTCGTAAGCATTGATGCGGAATTTAAAGCTATTACCTGCAATATTTGGGTGTTCTGCTCCCAAATTCCAGATGATGTGTTTGTTGTTTCCGTTGTAAATATTCGGACCCACATCACCGGAAATCTGTGTACAGCCAAAAGTCCAGGTCATACCGTTATCCGGTGATACTTGCATTGTAATGGTCATCGCATCGCTGTCTGCATCATAAACGTCATAATAGATATCCACCAGGTAACTGCCGTCTCCTCTTTGGGAAGCAGTTACATTTGATACTTCCGGGATGTTGTTGGCAGATAGTGCAGCTGATAAAAGAATCGTGACTAGTGTTGTAATTTTTTTCATATTTTTTCCTCCTAGATTTTGGATTTTGTTGAAGGTATTAAAATTTTTTTTTATACAAATTGTAAAGAATTTTCTTTCCGAAGCTTTTCACCAGAGGAATACTCTCAAATAAGATTCGGAAAGTTCATAATGTTGTTAGATAATCGATTATAAATACAAAAAGCAAAACAATTGCTTTACTCCAAAGAACCTTCCGAATCCAAAATGCAGGAATAAAATGAAAGAAAGGCTTCGAAAGGGATTATTCGAGCAATTCCGGAACATCCTCTTCCTTAAATTTATTCGGAATTTCTTTATTAGCTTTTGCTCCTAATTTTTTGATATTTTGCACGCGCGAGATCAAATTCCCTCTTCCTGTTTTAATTTTGTTCAAAGCATTCAAATATGAATCTTTCGATCTATCTATATTTTTCCCGATATTATCAAGATCACTGACAAATCCAACAAATTTATCATAAAGGTCACCAGCTTGCTTAGCGATCGTTAACGCATTCTTATTCTGTTTTTCCTGCCGCCAGATATAAGCAATCGTACGCAGAGTTGCCAGCAGCGAGCTGGGACTGACCAGCACAATTCTTTTATCGAACGCATATTGGTATAAAGAACTGTTCGTCTGAACGAGCAGATTGAAACTACCTTCGATGGGCATGAACATCAAAACAAAATCAGGTGAGTTCAAACCTGACAGACTTTGATAATGCTTTTCGTAGAGTTCATCGATGTGAGATTTTATCGAATTATGTAATGCTTTTTTATAAACATCTTTCTTATGCTCCGTATCCGCTTCATTCATCAGTTTTTCATAACTCACGAGCGAGACTTTGGAATCGACGATGATATGCTTATCATCCGGAAGTTTGATGATAAAATCCGGACGGGAAGAATGTCCTCGTTCATCTTTCAAACCTAAACCTTTTCCCTGATAAACATATTCGATTCCTTCTGTCAGACCGGATTCTTCCAGAATTCGTTTGAGAATGGTTTCTCCCCAATCACCTTGAATTTTGACTTCTCCTTTCAGTGCTTTTGTTAATTTTACCGCATCATTGCTTAATTGTTCATTCAAATCCCTTAAAGTTTTAATTTGTTGTATGAGGGCAGCATTTGTCATTCTATTCTTCTCATCTGTGTTTTCGACTTTTGTCTTAAATTTCTCTATATCCTGCTTTAACGGATTCAAAATTTCATCGAGATTTGCTTTGTTCTTAGCAGTAAATTTCTCGCTCTTTTCCTCAAATATCTTATTTGCCAGATTCTCAAAAGCATTAGTAAATTTTTCCTGCATTTTTTCGATTTCATTCTTTTGATTTTCCAGTTTTTCCAATAGGTTTTTATTCTCAGTTTTCAATTGGGAATTGATGGTCAGGTATTCGTTATGCTTTTTTGTCAGGTTGGAAAAATCGTTCCGAACTTCTGCCAGGTTTTTTTCCAGAACCGATGTTTTTGATTCTGCTTTTCCCTTTTCATCGGTTAGTTCGAGAATTTTTTTATTGAGATTGTCGGTCTTTTCTTTTTCTTCTTCAAATTCGAATTTGAGATTATCCAGGTTTTCCCGGATGTGAGTTTTTTCCGATTCGACCTTTCCGGTTTTTGATTTCAGGAATAGTCCAAAAAATAATCCACCGATAATAACACCGATAATTAGATAAATCATTTCCATAAAAACTCCATTTTGAACGAACTCACTCTATTGTCATTCAGATTCTTCTTCTTAATTCTTCTTATGAGGAATCTTCAGCTTCAATTTTCATTAAGTTGTAGATTCTTCAAAAGAATATTCATGAGAGAAACCTTAAAATTATATGAAACACTTTTACCTTGTTCCTTGACCTTAAATCTTCTCTTCGATCTCTACCTTGCTGCGCAATTCTTTTTCTTCCAGTTTTTCCATTTCCTTGATCGCATTATTGATGAGCACAACTCTTTCCCGGTATGGAATAAAAGCACTTTTAAAACCATTGATAATAGTATTTTTAATATCGGGATAATCCAGACCCAGATCATTTATGGCGAGCATGAACTCATCGGTTAGTGTCGTATTTGAGATCAATCGATTATCCGTATTGATGGTAACGCGCAAACCATAATCGATAAAGAATTTCAGTGGATGTTCTTTCAGATTCTTAACCGATTTCGTATGCAGATTGCTTTTTATACATATTTCGAGCGGAATGCGGTGATCATTGACATAATTAAGTAGATCACCGTCTTCGATCAGTCTCGTTCCATGCCCGATACGATGAGTTCCGCAGTAATGGAGAGCTTCGGCAATACTTTTCGGACCATAAGCTTCACCCGCATGTACGGTGATATTAATATTGTTGTTCAGAGCAAGATAAAAAGCTTCTTTATGTTCTTTCGCCGGATAATCGTATTCCGAACCTGCCAGATCAAAACCGATAACTCCTTTGTTTTTATAAGCTACGGCAAGCTTTGCCAGCTCGAGCGAAGTTGCCGGATCCATATCCCTGATCCCGCAGATGATAACAGCTGTTTTGATGTTAAAATCTCTTTCAGACGATCTTAAACCATCGATCACAGCATCGGAGATCGTGGTCAACTTCAACCCTTTTTGATTATGCAAAATAGGAGAATACCTGACTTCCATATAACGAATGTTTTCTTTGGAAGCATCTTCTGCCAGTTCATAAGCGACTCTTTTGAGGGCTTTTTCCGTTTGGAGCACACTCAAAGTAACTTTAAATCCTTCTAAATATTCGTCCAGGTTTTCACAATCCTCCCGACAGACGATGATCTTTTTCAGAGCATCTTCGCTCTCAGTCGGTAATTTTACTTTTTGTTTTTCTGCCAGTTCAATGACAGTCGGAATTCGCAATGAACCATCGAGATGGACATGCAGGTCTGCTTTTGGCAGTTTTTCGATAAATTCTCTTTTTAATTTCATTTTTCTTCCTTTCTAATGAATAAGGTAGTTCGGAACTTATTCCGAGAAAAAAACTTACAGTAGTCTATCCAATAATCAAAAAGTTTTCTTGTTTCAATTTCTAAACCGGTCTTCTCTGAAAGTTACCGGATTCGACCAGGTAAGTTTGATTTTTTATTCCCAATCGGGGATTGGGAACAATGAAGCAGATCACTCGATTGTTCTGATCTTTGCGCAAACAGCTCTAAAAAAATCTTTGGACCAGATTTTGAGCGATGATGGATATTTGAGCATATTTTCAACATCTTTTACTGCCATTTTAAAATCTACGGAATCTATTTTTCGCATAAGTTTTTGTTTTAATATTTTTTCAGTCAAAGTTTCATTTTGCTCAAGATGTCCGGTTTGTTTCATTCTTTGCTCGAGATGTTTTAAGCCAACAGGTGTTTTCCTAGTAGTAAACCATATCAGGTCATACCAATCGCGTCCTTTCACTCTCGTTTCCCACGCTCTGCATAATACTGCATGCATCTTTCCTGCAAAAAGATGGGACAAAATATATGTATTTGCGGAAAAAGGAACAGGCTGGAAAATGTATTTGGCTTCGGTCCGGAAATCAGCAGGCGGATCCTTATCGATCTCCAGTCTTATCTTTATAACCTTTTTGTAATGAACCTTTTTCCTGATAGATTTCGGGATTTCGATCATCAACATATTCATCAATGTTCCGGCTTTGATAAAAGCAGAATCGATATTCGTGTTTTTTATTCTCACTTTACTTTCAACAACTACGGAAAGTCCAAAACCGGTTAACTCCTCTTCGACAGCCCGGCAATAATTTGTTAAGGAAAAATCAAGATTGCTTTTTAAAAGCGAAAAATCAAGATCTTCTGAAAATCTGTCGAGTCCATACAAAATTCTCAAAGCAGAACCTCCGTAAAAAGCAGCTTTTTCAAAGAATTTTGCACGCCAGAGACCGAGTAGTGCAATTTCCTGGATGATCTCTTTCAAAGCATTTTCGTGATCATTAACACTGCTGCACCGGTAACGGTTCAACATGGTCTTTACAGCATCGTTCATTTAATTTTCTCCAGGAAATGATAAAAAAGAATGACATTTTTTCCATACATTCCGGCAAGTTTTTTCATTTTTTTTAAATCCAGCTTTTGAAGGACATCTTTTTCTAATCTTAAATTTTCAAAAAGATATTTCTCGATTTGAGAATATGCGTTCATTTTTTCGGAAAA
>CAZFPK010000032.1:0-35576 GCA_964521025.1 uncultured Candidatus Cloacimonadota bacterium
TTTGAGGACAATTATATTTTTCCGATGCGTCATGTCAAGGTTGACTTGACACTAGAATAGCATGATCTTCTTCATTTACGATTTTTACAACTCCTTGTCCAGCTATATATTCACCATGAATTATTGTGTTATCAATAAAATACTCATCTTCTAATTCATAGTAACGGCTAGCAACAGTAATATTTTTGCCAATGAAATCAATGTTTTCATAATATATACCTTCATATATTATTATTATATCACCATCGATTACCTGTGCGTCTTCAATTGCTTCTTGAATTGCTAAAAAATGTCCTGTGCCATCTTGATTTACGTACCATACTTCACTTTGTAACGAAATTGCTAATATTAGCAAAATTGGGAAAAAAATTATCTTTTTAATTTTTTCTTCTTTTTTTAGTTCTTTTTTATTTGCAAACGAAACAGATTATTGAGTGAACTTTTTTTAGAAATAAGCAATTCAACCGAATTTGAATTTACCCAATCCTTTAATAACATTTTGTTGAAATACAGGTAATCTATCTGTTCTACTTGATGATTTGTCTAAACTATAACTTTCTATTTTGTAACAAATTATGCCAATCGGGGGGCAGTGAGAATTGAATATTTAAGAACTTGTATTTAAAATTGAAGAATCCGAAACTATCTATTTTTCCCATAAAATTTCCCGTTTTATTGACGCAGACAATTTTTTATTTTGGGAAAAATAAAGTCAATGAAAAGTATCACGAATCTCCGGATAGGTAACAAATATTTAAACCGGCTGTTTTTTTTAACTCGGTATGATTGTGAAATTGTAACTCAAAGCTCTGCTTTGAGACTTATTTGATAGTCGATGTCACAAAGCAGGAGCTTTGTGTTACGATCTATCCTTTCAACCCGCTGGATGCAAAACTGGAAATGATCTGTCTTTGAGCAAAAAGGAAAAGTATCAATAAAGGAAGAATACTGAAAGTCGAAGCAGCCATGAGCAGTGTTGTCTGGGAGGATGCTTCTAATGAGAAGTAACTCAAACCAACCTGCAGGACACGCAGATGCGGACTGTCGATCATAACCAGGGGCCACATAAAACTGTTCCAGCTTCCGATAAAGGAGAAGATAGCAGCAGTAGCAAGCACGGATTTAGAAAGCGGCAGCACGATCTTCCATAAAATTCCGAAACGGCTGCAGCCGTCGATGGAAGCAGCATCGAACAGTTCTTGCGGAATGGTCTTGAATTGCTGTCTTAAAAGAAAGATCGTGAAGATATTAGCGATCCAGGGCACGATCAAAGCGAGAAATGTATCGAGCCAGCCGAGATGGTTCAAAACAATGTAGGAAGGAATCAAATAAACCGGCTGCGGCACCATCATCATGCTGATAAAAAGATAAAAGAGGAATTCCCGACCTTTGAACTGCATCCGGGCAAAAGCATACGCAGCGAGAGAACCGGTAAGGATAACTCCAAAAACGACAGAAAATGAGACGATCAGCGTATTTAAAAAATATCTATTGAACGGAACCTTGTTAAAAGCAGTAACGAAATTATCGAAATGGAAGCGGAATTTGGTTTTTTTTGTAATTTCTGAATTCGGTATTTTCTTGAAAGCACTGATGATCTTCCCTTCTTCGTTGATCAGGTTAACAAAAGAACTGTCTTTTTCCGTTTTGATGATCTTCAAGCGATATTCACTCACACCATCATTAAAGACGGAATACTTTTCGATCGGCAGAAATCCGACATTGCCTTTATTCACTTCCAGTTGGGATTTGACAGCAGTCGTAACCATCCAGACGAAAGGTGTAACCATCGTAATTCCACAAATAAACAAAACCAGGTAGATCAGACTTTTTTTCATTTCTTTATACTCATGGATTTTTTGCTCACGGATTTACACGGATGAACACGGATTTTTTGCTTGTCCCTTGTCCTGTCTCCTGTTTCCTTTTTCCATTTTCCCTTTTAATAATGCACTTTCTTCTCCAGTTTTTTCTGGAAGAGAGTCAGCGTTAAAATTATGGCAAAAAGCACGAGAGCGATCGCACCACCGTAACTCAAGTCATTACTCTCACCGAATGCTTTATCATAAATATAATAAACGATAACTTTCGTTGTTCCGAGAGGTCCGCCGATGGGAGGTCCGGTCATTTGATAAATTTGAGCAAAAACCTGGAAAGTTACGATCGTGGTCATCATCAAAACATAAAAAGAGGTGGGAGAGATCAGGTGCCAGGTTATCTTAAAGAATTGTTTGATCTTTCCTGCTCCGTCTATATCAGCGGCTTCGTAATATACTTTCGGGATATTCTGCAATCCAGCCAGATAGATGATCGTGTTGTAGCCCAGTCCTTTCCAGATAGTAACGATAATGATCGAGAAGAGAGCAAGCGAAGGTCCTCCCAAATAGGATGGAAGCTCGATCCCGATTTTCTCGAACATCAGCTGGAAAATCCCGCGACTTTCCGCTAACCAACCGAGTGGATCGAGTCCGATCTTGGTCAGGAAAAAATTTGCCAGACCTGTTTGCTGGTTAAAGATGATCTTCCAAACAATCGAGATCGCAACCATAGAAGTAACAGTTGGAATAAAATAAAGTGAGCGGAAAAATCCTTTTAATTTTTTGACATTGTTCAATAAAGTAGCAAAAATAAGCGCCAGAATCAGACTTATCGGAACAACAAAGATCACAAGATAGAATGTGTTCAGAAGCGACTGCCAGAAACCTTTATCTTTAACAATTTGAATGTAATTGGAAAAGCCGATAAAATCACCGGTGCCGGTAACAGTCCATTCAAAAAAGCTGACGATAAAAGAAAGTACGATAGGAACCAGCCGGAAGACAATGATGATGATCAAAGCCGGTAAAATATAGAGATACGGACCAATATCAAATTTTTTCTTTTTCACCTGAACGCCTTTTCATTTTTCGGCACAGAATTATTTTTAAATCTCCTGTGTCAATCCAATTTTAAAAATGTCTTTTATCCAACCATGAAATTTTCAGTTCAATATTAATCTAAATTGTTAATAGTTGAAATATAATAAAATTTCATCTCTGCGGAAACAGAACTTTCCCAACTTGTTTCTGTTGTTTCTTCAGTTTCGAGAGTCCAGTTTTCTTGTTCTGCATACGGTTCCGTCGAGGAATAAACATTGTATCCGGTTGCTCCGGGAACTGGGTCCCACTCGATAAAAACAGAATCCGAAACAATATTTATGATCACATTTTCCGGACTTTCCAAGTAAGCAAAAGTAGCCGTTATATTTTTATCATAATCCATCAAGAGAGTTTCAGGGTTGATGGAACCTGAAAGGTCTTCACTCCATTCATTGAAATAATATCCCTCATCCGGAATGGCAGTTAAAGTAACGAATGAACCGTAATAACCCGGAGGATCCGGATCGTTTATGACAGAACCATCGTTAATGATGGTAATCGTCAGTTCACTGTTAAAATCATATTTCCAGACTTCTTTTCCAACATCTTCAGCGATGAACACCGTGTTTTGTTCAAGACTATCTCCAGACCAGAGAGTAATTCCTTCCTGGTCATTACCGGGAAGATCCCATTCCATAATATTTGTGCAGTCGTTTTCCATTGCACGAATTTTATTCGAACTGTCCCAGACAGCATAAAGTGTTTCATTTGTATTTTCATAATGTAGTCCTGAAATATCCGACCTTCCGCTGACAGGAATAAGCATTGTCACATAAGTAACAATTGTGCTGGTCGAACTGGTTTGGATAGGAAGTTCAAACACATATATATTTCCGTCATTTTGCAGTCCGGCATAAAATAATCCTCCTTCGGCATTTGAGGAATCCGGAACGAAAGTAAGTGCTTCCAAACCCTGATTTGAAGGTCCCGTCATCCAGGGAGTTAAATCAAAAGATCTGGTTGCTGAGCCAGTAACGATATTAAATTCAGTAATTTTGTCAGGATGTTCAACACCGATGTAAATGAGATCGCTGGTCGTATCAGCGATGCAGATCCCTTCCAGATCACCGGAAACATTCCAATTAGAGACATTATTACCGTCAGCATCCATTTTTGTTATCATTCCATTATCATTTACCAAAAATAGTTTCTGCAATCCATCGTGCCAGACTGCTCCACTTGGCTCATATCCATTCGGCAGGTTTTCACCAATTTCAGTGCCGGGCAACTGACCGGGAAAGTCATCGGTTATCAACAATCCCCAAAGAAATAAAAATACTATAAATATAGTAAATATTTTCATAATAACCTCAGAATGATATTATCGCAGTAAAATCATTTTTTTTATCGAGTTTATTTTTTCATTTTGTATGCGATAAAGATATATTCCAGATAAAACAGGTTTGTGGTTTTCATCTGTTCCGTCCCAGACAATTTGTTGTTTCGTTAAATCGTCGATTTGGAGATTTTGGAAAGTGCGGACTTTTTGTCCTTTCAGGTTGTAAATGTTCAAATTCACAAACGAGGACATTTGTGTTACATTAAAAAAAATCGTTGTCGAGGAGCTGAACGGATTCGGAAAATTATAGAGATTGATTTCAGGATTATTAATAGAAATTTCTTCAATTTCTGACAATTCTCCAAATTCCTGGAGTGCAATTTCTATAAATTCGGAGGATGAAGCCAGTTCCATAAAATATAACGGAAATCCCATTACGATCAGTTTATAATTTTCAAAATATTTCAGACCGCAAACCTGGTTTTCCCAATCAGGATCGTCGGCAGCAGAATCATAAAGGAATATTGCATTTGCCTGCTCCAGAGGAAGGAACTTATGCACATAAGGCAGTTTCTCGTTCCAGACGGGAAGCGGGATTTTGTTAGTATCGACAGTAATATCAGGATAGTTCTCATTGCCGAATGTTCCAATAAAATCTGCATTCGGATTCATTTCCGGTTCAGTGAACTGCAGGAAATATTCATAAAGATCTGCGGGTAGGTTATAAAGTTGTTTCCAACTTGAAAGGAGCAGATTTCCGCCAGCCAACAGGTAACTTTTAATATTGTAAAATTCATTATTAAAAGGGAAATTGGCAATATCATCGGTATGCCAGATCAAGGTCGAATATCGAGCAAGTTCAGTTAAGGGAGGGATTCCCGATTCATTAATATCCCAATCTGAAAAAGTATAATTTTGGATAAGTTGATGGTAGAATCCATCTACTTCTTCATCGGTCGGGAAAGGAGATGTTTCAGGATAATCTTCTGTTCCGTCTATCAGCAGGATTCCTTCATCAAAGGTGAAATCTACCGGGACGAGAGAAATTTCATTAGAGAATTTGCTGAGATAATTTCCTTCATTCCGGAAGACTACTGCAATTTTGTAGAAATATTCTTGTTCCTGCTCCACATCGTTATCAAAGTAAGAAACTCCTGATACAGGTTCCGGATTCAACAGGATGAAATCCTGTCCTTCAATTCTGCGATAAATATTAAATCCGATAATTTCATGATCGAAGAATTCTTCCCAGAGGATCAATATCGAGCCATCTCTACTTATTCCCACATCCAGTAAATGAGGAATTTTCTCTTCATAGCCGTAATCCAGTACCCAATTTTCCGGATCAAAAAAAAGTTCGTTCAAATCACCGGAAAATTCAGTTGACCGATAGTTAAATCCGTCTTCAATCCAGAACCTGCCTGCTTGTTCATTTATTAAATACGGGATGAACATGGAAAAGGGATCGCCCTGACTTCCTTCAGAATGAACTGTAACCTTCACTGAATCTTCTATTTCTGAAGTGTAGGAAGCATACTTATAACGCGGTCTGCCGTAATGATAAAACCATTCGTCGAAAAACCAGTCCATCTCATAACCGCAGACTTCTTCTGTCTTATTCTCCAAATCTTCAGTGAGGACATTTCCGTAAATATAATCTTCGTCCTGCATATATTCGAACATCAACTGGAAAAAAACTTCGTCTCCCAGAATTCCCCGCAGCATGTGTAAAGTCCAGGAACCTTTGGCATAAACAACCCAGTTGAAAATATGATTGGCAGAACCGTTTTCGTCTCGATAAAGGCATTCATCGAGCAAAGAACCTCCATCCTCGCTCAGCATGTAATCAGATAAACCTTGAAATCCGAAAAGATGTTCTGCCCAGAGAGCTTCGCTGTAAGAGGCAAAACCTTCCTTAAGCCAGACATGACTCCAGGAACCGATGGATAGACAATCTCCAGCCCAATGATGAGCAGTTTCATGAACAGAAGTGTATTCAGCAGCAGGATTACCGATGAGACCCGCATCCCAGGATGTGCAGGTTTGATGCTCCATGGCTGATGCTCCCAAATTCGTGCAGGTTGCATTTCCGTATTTTTCAGTCAGAAAGGGATATGTACCGTAAATCGAGGAAAGAAAATTCAACATTTCCGGAGATTGACCATAAAGTTCCACGCTCGCATTCCATTGTTCCGGGTAGATATAATTATTTATCGGCATTTGAGTTCCTTCATACTCAAAAACCTGGTTATACATTTGATAATTTGTTATTGCTAAAGAAATCAGGTAAGTAGTAATCGGATATGATTCAAACCATTTATCTGTTTTAGTGCCGTTTCCGTTATTTATTTGCGCGTTCAAATTCCCATTGGAAGCACAGGTAAATTCTTCGGGATAGGTTATCCAAATAGCAAGTGAATCTGGTTTATCAGCTGGAGTGTCTTTGCAGGGAAGCCACTTTCTCGCTCCGCGCGGGGAAACCATTGTGAACGCTATCGGAGTTCCGTTGTGTTCCTCAAATTTTAGACCATCCTCCAACCTGACATCCGGGTAACCTGAATAGAAAACCGTGATCTCTTCGATTTCCCCGGCATTATAATTCTCGCCTAAATCTATCTCGATCAAATCATCTGCGTGTGTGAAATCGAGCGCCTGACCGTTTTTCTGGATTTCATCGACTGTTAAATTGTTCACAAAATGAAGTTGGATCTGGGAAACATTATTTTCCATAATCTCGAATTTAATCGAATTGCCGGCTGTGATAAATTCCTGTTCAAAATCTATCTCGATATCGATGAAATAGTATTTTACATCATAATTTTCCATTTCCCTCAGATTCTCATTTATATTATCCATCCATCTGGAAAACCAGTTTGCTTTTTGTTTTGCTTCTTCCTGCCTATTCCGGACTATTTCTTGAAAATCGGGATAATTTGGAATATTTGCAGTTTTTAATGGATTTACTTTCGACGCACTCAACAAAATCCAGCAGAAAAGCAAAAAGATGAACGATTTTATGCGATCCATATTTACCATTCTTCCAGGCTGTTTTTCATGATCGTTTCAAAAAGGATTTTAAAGATTTCAGTCTGGGCTTCTTCTTCTGTGGAAAATTCGCTTGTCTCTTCGGATGAAGAATAGGTTTCCCGCAGGACAAGAGTATCATTTTTCCAGATGATCTCATTATTTTTTAAATCAGTGAAAATAATTTTAAAAAGGATCTTTACTTCATATTCTTCAACTCCGGCAGTATCATAAGTAAAAATCTTATTTGAATAATCCAGGATTTCTCCTTCCAGCCGGCAATCGGAGGAAAGAGTAACGATCTTTAATTTTCCATCTTTTTCGAAATAATTCGTAAGTTCAACCAATATTTCTTCTTCCAGGTCATATTCAACCGTATTGTTCAAAAATGGTTGGATAGAAATGGTTTTCAGATGCGGAAATCCGCTTGTATAAACGGAATATGTACAAGCTCCAAGAACTGCTAAAATAACGAACAGATAAGATATTCTCATGGTTTTAAACATTTTCTTTACTTCAATATGTCAAGAAAATTAGTCTAAAAACTTGACAGAAAAAACAGTTTCCAGCAAAGGAGTGCTATATTTTTTACAAAAGAAGGAGAGAAAATGCCGAAAAAATATTTAACCCTGAAACAAGCAGCAAATTTTTTGAGAGTTACGGACTCGGTGATCAAAGAGATGATCAACTCAAAAATATTTGCAGCTATCAAAAAAGGGAGTAATTTTCAGATAGATAAAGCCGAGATCGAAGAATGGTTGGCGAATTTAAGCGACAAAGAAGATGAACAACTGGCTTTGAAGAGGTCTGTTTGCAGATTTACAGATTATTTCAAAACAAGATATATTTACCTTGATTTTAATGCGGACAATAAATATGAAGCGATTGCTGAAATGGCAAAAAAAGCCAAAGACCTGAAACTCGTGAAAGATCACCGCTGGTTATACCAGGTTGTTATTGCCCGGGAGGAATTAGTTTCAACAGCTGTCGGAAAGGGCGTTGCTTTGCTGCATCCGCGTCATCATCATCCTTCAAAGATCAAAAAACCGGCGATTATTTTTGGTAGGTCGAAAGATGAAATAGAATTTGATGCTCCGGACAATAAACCGGTAAATATTTTCTTTATGCTTTTATTACATGACGATATCCAACATTTGTTCTCGATTTCATATATATCGAAATTTTTAATGGTGAATGAAAATCTGGAAAGATTAAGAAATGCCAGAACTCATGAGGAAATTATCACTGTTTTGACGACAAAAGTATTGAATTAAAATAATCTAAATTGTCACTCTGAGGAATCTTTCATTTTTTCTCACGAAGAATCTCCGAAATTTCCGGGAAAACAACACTTAAATGCAGTAGATTCCTCGAAAGATAAGCAGGATGAAAACTTGGAATGACAAACTTGAACTACTTTTTTTGAAAATAATCTTCAATCCATTGTAGAGTTTCAAGATAATAATTCTCAGCATCCCATAAAATAAAGCCATCTGCGAGACAACTCTCGAGTGCTTTTATTTGAGCATAAATATATTCCGGTTTATAATTCACTTCCCAGGCATTTGCCTGGATGTAGGGAATAACTTTACATTTTCGAGCGGAATATTTTTGCGTCAGTTTTGTTCCGTTATACATCAGGTAAAACGGTTCGTTATGCGCATTTTCCCGGTAAGCGAAATTATCAGCAAAATGGGAGGAATAGATCATAGGGTGAACTGCATCGAGATGTGAAGTCATTCTTTTTAAATTTTGCCCGGTACTGGCAACATCGTTTTTGTTCTGCCAGGCAACGATGGCAAACACATCTCCGGTTAAATTTACGCCATATTTCTTGCAGATTTTTTTTGCACGGAAAAGAAAGTTTTCGATAATATCTTCTTTTTTTCTGAAAATATAAAGAGTGTCCTTTTCAACAAATTCCTGATCCTGTTTTTGAAAATAAAAAACTGCTTTATCCAAATTTCCTTGCGTCGGAAACCTGATATAGTCCAATTGGATTTCATCGATACTTGATTGTGCTACTCTTTCCATAAGTTCTAATAATTCTGCCTGCACACCGGGATGTGATGAATCGAGCCAGGAAGGTTCACCCTGGATATTTTCCTGCCAGACGAAATTATCTTTACTTTTTGGTCTTAAGAGAGAATCATTTTTTGCCAGGAAGCGATCGTGAAACATAACGATCCTGGAAACAGCACGCATTCCGTTTTGGTGCAGCATCGAAACGAATTCTTCAATGTCGATGATCGGCAGAACTCTCCTTTGCCGCATCGTATCCTGATAAGCAATTCGGAAGAAAATATTTCCGTTCATATCTTTAAGATCGAAAACAACAGTGTTAATTCCACTTTTTTTTGCTTGTTCCAGAATTGGTTCGAGTTTTTTCGAAGCCACCGTATAAGCGTTCAAATAGATTCCTTTTACGAATTCAGGATAAGGTTTTCGATTGGATTCTTGTTTTGGAATTTCCTCGTTTTTAATTAAAGTTGTTTGAGGTATTTCATCTTCATTTTTTTCAGTTTTTTGAACACAGTCGGAAAATAGTAAAGTGATAAAAATCAGAAGAAATAATGCTTTTTTGAACATAATTATTTTTGCAGGATTTTCAAAATAAAAAAGGGTGATTCCTCACCCTGATTTTTTATTTCTTGGTCAGAATTAATCTGATCAAAGCCCGTTTCAACGATGCTTCTGCCCGTCTGAAATCGACTTCTTCCTGACTGCCCTTCAGTCTTTTTTCTGCTCTCTGTTTGGATGATTCAGCCCGGTTTTTGTCGATTTCGGAAGAACTTTCGATCGTTTCACAAACTATTTTGACGAAATTATTTTCAACCGTAACAAAACCGTCATGAAGAGCATAATCCGTGATCTTATCTCCTTGATAGAGATGAAGTATCCCGGGTCTGATCTTGGTGATGAAAGGAGTGTGTTCGGAAGATATCCCGAAATCTCCGTCGATACCTGGAACGATGATATGATCGTATTCGCCGCTGATCTTGATTTGCGTCGGTTGGATAACCCGGATATTTATTTTAGACATTTTTCATTAATTTCTTTGCTTTTTCTTCGGCAGAATCGATATTTCCGACATATAGGAAGGATTGTTCGGGCCAATCATCACAGTCGCCGTTGATGATCGCTTTGAATCCATCGATCGTATCTTTGAGAGTGACATAAACTCCCGGAACATTGGTAAATTCTTCTGCCACAAAACACGGTTGGGAGAAGAATCTCTCCAATTTTCTGGCTCTGCTGACCGTTTGTTTATCTTCTTCGGAAAGTTCGTCCATACCAAGAATGGCAATGATATCCTGCAGGTCTTTATACTTCTGGATAATTCGCTGGGTTTCACGGGCTACGAAATAATGTTCTTCTCCGATGATTTTCGGATCGAGAATACGGCTGGTGGAATCGAGTGGATCAACTGCCGGATAAATTCCAAGTTCAACAATTTTTCTGTCCAGAACGGTGGTTGCATCGAGATGGGAAAAAGTCGTTGCCGGAGCCGGATCAGTCAAATCGTCAGCCGGGACATAGATCGCTTGCACAGATGTGATGGAACCGTCTTTGGTAGAAGTGATCCTTTCCTGCAGTTCACCCATTTCTGTTGATAAAGTCGGTTGATAACCGACAGCGGACGGCATTCTTCCCAAAAGAGCTGAAACTTCCGAACCTGCTTGCGTAAAACGGAAAATATTATCGATGAACAGCAGCACATCTTTTTTGGAAACATCGCGGAAATATTCGGCGATGGTCAAACCGGAAAGACCGACTCGCTGTCTTGCTCCCGGCGGTTCGTTCATCTGCCCGAAAACGAGAGCGGTTTTGTCCAAAACTCCCGATGCTTTCATTTCCAGCCAGAGGTCATTTCCTTCCCTTGTTCTTTCGCCAACTCCCGAAAAGACGGAAAAGCCGCCGTGTTCGATCGCGATATTCCTGATCAATTCCTGGATGAGAACAGTTTTCCCAACGCCAGCACCTCCAAAAAGACCGATCTTCCCGCCTTTGGAATAAGGCTCGATCAGATCGACTACTTTCAATCCGGTTTCCATGATCTCGTCTTCCGTAGAAAGATTCTCAAAAACCGGTGCCTGCCGATGGATCGGGTATCTTTCTTCTGTTTCGACAGGACCTTGCTCGTCGATCGGTTCCCCGATAACATTGAGAATTCTTCCCAGAACTCCTTCTCCAACCGGAACAGAGATCGGTTCTCCGCTATCTGTTACTTTGAAATTCCTGACCAGACCGTCGGTCGAGTCCATGGCAACGGTTCGTACTTTGTTCTCGCCAAGATGCATCTGGACTTCCAACACCAGATCCGGTTGTCCTTCTCTTTTGATCTTCAAGGCGTTATGAATAGCAGGCAGATGACCTTCCGGGAATTCCACATCGACGGTCGGTCCGATTATCTGGATTACTTTTCCTTCAATCATTATTTTACCTCGTATTATTACTTTTTTTTAAATTCTTAAAATATGAGATTTCGTAAAAAATCAGTTTTTGTCATTTTGAGTGTAGTCGAAGAATCCTATAATGTCTTGATACAAAGTATCTTTTGACTAAGCTCATGATGACAGATATCCATGTTTTTTGACCTTTTACGAATTCATCATTAAATCATAATTCTTATTATTTCAACGCTTCCGCACCGGAAGCAATTTCAATTATTTCTTTCGTGATCGCAGCCTGACGCGCGCGATTATAAAATAAAGTCAAACTGCCGATCAATTCGGTAGCATTATCTGTCGCCGAATCCATCGCAGTCATGCGCGCACCTTGCTCTGCAGCAGAAGATTCCAGCATTATTCTCCAAATTTCCACATCGATATATTTTCTTCCTAATTCTTCAATGATCGTTTTTTCATCCGGTTCATAAATAAAATCGAGACTCGATATTTCTTCAGATTCGAGAGGAATGATCGGTAAAAGCTGCTTTACGACGATATCTTGCTGGATAGCAGATTTGAATTCGTTATAAAGCACTTCGATCTTTGTATAACCTTCATCTAAATAAAGTTGGAGCAAAAAAGAAGCAACATTTTTGGAAACGCTGAAATCCATCTCATTGAAAAGTCCTATATATTTTTCTTTGATCTCATTAGAAATGTGCTTTTTGAGATAATCAAATCCTTTCTTGCCGATACAGATCGCATCAGTTTCCGGATTTTCGTTTAGAAAAATCATCGCTTTCCTGATGATATTCGAGTTGAATGCTCCGCACAATCCGCGATCGGAAGTTACTACAACGAACGCTTTCTTTCCATTTTCAGGAACATCTTTAAGCAGAGGATGCTGGGTTTTCGTGTTTTTCCGTTTCAAAGTCCGCAGCATAACATTGATATGATCTGCATAAGGTCGCGCCCGAACAATGCTGTTCTGGGCTTTTCTCAATTTGGAAGCAGCCACCATTTTCATGGCATTGGTGATCTGTTTCGTGCTTTTGACACTTTCGATCCGGGTTTTTATATCTCTAATATTCGGCATTTTTTTCTATCCACAAATTCAGAAAACTTGAGTTAAGTTAGATTTATCTGACTTGACTTAAGTTTTTCTCACGATTCTTATCCGTTAGTCATCTTTATTTGCATAACTTTTTTGTTCTATGAAACTTAACTCAAGACTTTGTCTTAAGTCAAGTTTCCATACGAATTTCACTAAAATTTCTCCATAACTTTCTGGCAGATATTCGTCATCTTTTCTTTAATCTCGTCAGTGATCTTACTTTTCACCAGTTTATCCATAAAATCTTTATATTCCGAATCGAGAGTCGAGAAGAGCTCTTCCTCGACTTTTTTGATTTCATTTACTTCTATCTGATCCAGCATTCCCTGGTTTGCCATGAAAATAATGAAAATCTGCTTAGCGATCGGAAGTGGAACATATTGATCCTGCTTCAGGATCTCGACAAGCCGTTCTCCTCTTCGCAGCTGAGCTTGCGTTGCTTTATCCAGGTCTGATCCGAACTTGGCGAATGCTTCCAATTCCGAATATTGAGCCAGATCGAGACGCAATTGACCGGTAACACCTTTCATGGCTTTGATCTGCGCACTTCCTCCCACGCGGGAAACAGACAGACCCGCATTGATCGCGGGACGCACACCGGAATAAAAGAGACGACTGCTCAAATAGATCTGTCCGTCTGTAATGGAAATAACATTAGTTGGAATATAGGCGGTAATATCGTCTGCTTGCGTTTCGATGATGGGAAGAGCTGTAAGCGAACCTCCGCCTTGTTCATCACTTAATTTGGATGCTCTTTCCAATAAGCGGGAATGAAGATAGAAAACATCTCCCGGATATGCTTCCCTGCCGGGAGGCCTTCTTAGAAGCAGGGAAAGCTGCCGATAGGAAACCGCATGTTTGGAAAGATCGTCATAAATAATGAGAGCATGTTTGCCGTTATCGCGGAAAAATTCTCCCATCGTAACTCCCGCATAAGGTGCGAGATATTGCAACGAAGCAGATTCGGAAGCGGATGCGGAAACGATGATCGTGTAGTCCATTGCTCCATGCAATTCCAGAGTTTTGACGATTTTGGCGACCGAAGATTTTTTCTGGCCGACAGCAACATAAATACAGATCACATCCGTATCTTTCTGGTTGATGATCGTATCGATACCGATCGCGGTTTTCCCGGTTTGTCTATCGCCGATGATCAGTTCCCTCTGCCCTCTCCCGATCGGGATCATCGAGTCGATGGATTTCAAACCTGTCTGCAGAGGTTCTTTCACGGGTTGACGCTGGATAATTCCGAGAGCTTTTCTTTCCACGGGCATCGATTTTTCGGATTTGAACGCTCCCTTCCCATCGATCGGTTCTCCGAGAGAATTTACTACACGACCGAGTATTGCTTCTCCGACCGGAACCTGCAAAATTTGTTTGGTTCTTTTGGCGATATCTCCTTCTTTGATCTTTCGGGTTTCTCCAAAAATAATGCAACCGACATTATCTTCTTCCAGGTTAAGAGCCATGCCGACCACATCACCCGGAAAGAGAATCATCTCGCCGGCCATGATGTTGTTCATCCCGTAAACACGGGCAATTCCATCTCCGACCTGCACGACTTTTCCGGTTTCTTCGATATCGATTTCAAACTTGAAATCGTCGATCTTTGCTTTTAATATCGAACTTATTTCATCTGGTTGTATTTTCATTCCGACCCCATTTTTTATCTTTTATTTCTGTCATCCTGAATTATCTTCCTGCTCTTCTCACGAAGGATCACCAACGATAAAGTAACAAATGAGATTCTTCGTTAGGTGATCTTCACAAGAAACCTCAGAATGACATTCTTTAACCCATAAAAAGGGAAATTCTATCGAATTTCCATTAATTAGTTTTTGCTGCAATATTCTTAAATTTGATCAAACTATTCCTGATCGAACCGTCGATGATAAGCGATTCCGTGGATGCGACAAAACCTCCGATAATTTCCGGATCGATCGTGACATCGAGAATTACTTCTTTTTTGATGATATTGCTGATTATCGATTTTATTTTTTTCAAGATTTTATCAGAATGTTGATGGGCTATTTTCAAATACACTTTTTCCTGGTTTTTATTTTCCAGGATCGTGGCTTCGAGTTCTGTTAAAATATCCCGGATAATAATGAATTTATGTTTTCTGACCAGGAGTTGAAAAAGATTGTTCCAGACCTTCCGGTTTTGAGTTATCTTGTTTATCTCTTCGATAATGCTGATCCTTTTCTGCAGGGAATAAAGTAATGAATCTGCGGTTTTGACAGTTTCCGGATTCTCCAAAAAAAACTTATCCAGAACCGTGATATCTTTCAAAAAAGAAGTTGAATCTGCGGGAATATTTCCCATTACGGCTTTGGCATATCTTTTGGCGATCAGTATGTTCTTCACTTCTTGCTCCGTTCCGAAACCATTTTTTCGATCATTTCCAGGTCGGTTTTGTCATCCATTTTTCCAGAGAGAAATTTTGCCGAAAGCTTTGAAACCATACCGGCTAATTCTTCTTTGACCTCTCCGACTGCTTTGATCTTTTCATGCTCGATCATCTCTTCGGTTTCCTGCATGATCTTCTTTTCGTGGTCTTTGGCATCGTCGATGATCTCATTTGCCTGCACTTCCGCATCGCTGCGAGCCTTTTTCTTCATTTTCCGGATCTCTTCGGCGGAAAGTTTTATTTCATCTTCTTTTTTCTGAACGAGCTGTTGTGCCTTTTCTTTGGAATCGTTTGCTGCGTCGATGTCACCGGCAATTTGTGCTTTTCTTTCGGTCAGGAATTTCTTTATCGGTTTATATAAAAGTGTATTCAGAATGACCAACAGAATGATAAAATTCAGGATCACGATGAGCAAAGAATAATCTATATTTATCATAAAATCTCCATTTTTTCAACAACGGATTTCGTAAAACAAACAATCTTGTTTGTTATGATCAAAAGCAGGGATGCTTGTGTTATTTTTCCTCTGTTGAAACTAATTCAAAATTTTGTTGAACTTACTCGCTATCCGGGCATTCCGGATCAGGGATTGGGAACGATGAGTAACATCTAAGTCGAGAAGATCAACAAAAGAGCAATAACCAGTGAGTAAATTCCCGTGGACTCGGAAACTGCCTGACCGACGAGCATTGTTCTGGTGATCAAACTGGCGTTTTCCGGCGAGCGGGCAATTCCTTCGCAGGCTTTTCCGGCTACAAATCCCTCACCGACTCCGGGACCTAATGCACCCATTCCCATACACATTCCTGCTCCCAGGAGAGCAGCTGCTTTGGCTATTCCTTGAGCGATTGTTAAGTTATCCATTTTTCCTCCGTGTATTTTTTATATTTTGATAAAACAAATTTATTATTTTCATATTATACTGCAAAAATTAGCAAAAAAGCTATGACCAAAGAATAGATAGCAGTCGATTCCGAAACTGCTGCTCCCAGAAACATGGTTCGCATCACATTCGGTCTCTCACCGGGGAATCTTCCCAACATATCGTTAGCTCGTCCCGCCACAAAACCGATTCCCGCGCCGGGACCGATCGTTCCGAACCCGATTGAAAAACCGGCTCCTAAAAATGCGATCGTTTTAACCATTATCCTGCCGATGGAAAGACCTTCCGGCTGGTTGGGAGAAGAATACAATAATAATAAAGAGACAACGAGAGCAAAAATCGCCGAAGTCTGGGAAAGTGCTTGTCCGATCAGCATATTTCCCATGATGGCATTTCCGTGTTTGGGCATTCTGCCGATGGATTTGCATGCTTGACCTCCGGAATATCCTGCTCCGAGAGATGGTCCGACCGAGCCGATTCCCATGGCTATTCCGGCAGCTAAAAGAGCTGCAGCTTTGAACCAGCCGCCTTTGGCAACATCGAATCCACCGTAAATAAGTAACATCGAAACAACGAGTGCGAAAATCCCGGCAGTTTGAGCAGCCGCCTGCCCGATAAGCATCGTGCGGAAGATATCTTCATTTGCTTTCGGTTGTTTCATGATCGCCAGCGAGCCTTCTCCGGCGATAATTCCCGAACCGATCCCGGTTGTGATAGCTCCGATGCCGACGCAGATCCCTGCTCCGAGATAAGCTGCTATTTGGATATATTCTATTGGAAATGTCATAAATTACTCCGCAATCTCCACCCCGATATAAGTCAGGGCAAGCATCGTGAAAACAAAAGCCTGAATACTGCCGACAAACATCCCGAAAAAGAGATTCAACCCGATCGGTAAAAGAACAAATTTTACGAGCGCCGAAACAACAAGAATGATGATCGCTCCCCCCAGAATATTCCCGAATAACCGGAATGAAATGGAAACGACCTTTGACATTTCTCCAACAATATCCAACAAAAATAAAGGATTTTTTACAGGATTGATATAATTATTCAGATGTCCGAACAGACCTTTGGCTTTTATAGCCGTAGAATGAACAACAATAACAGCAATTATTCCTAATCCGAGCGGCACATTCAGATTACGGGTTGGTTCCATAACCCCTGGAATGGGAATCATTCCAATTATATTACAGATCCAGATAAAGAGGAATAGACTGACGATGTAGGGAGTGTAATGAACCCGTTCTTTACCGAGAGTGTCTCTCACGAAATCTTCGAAAAGTCCGTAGATTAGTTCGAATATTATTTGTGGTTTAGAGGGCTTTTTATAGAGTCTTTTCCTGATCAGAAGAGCCAATCCGAGAAGCACGAGATCGACGATTATGAGCATTCGGATGAGATTAAAAGCGCCGATCGCGCTGTTTTCTCCAAAAATATTTTTGAAAATAATATATAATTTTTCGCTGCCGTAAATTTCAGGAGTTTCGCCGGTTTGCCTGAAATATTCGTCGATCTGGAATTCTTCCGTTATCTTATCCTGCAGGTCGAAATGGCTGTGCACATTCCTGAACACGAATTTTCCCTCATCGAAACCGATTTGCAGTTTTTTGGAAAAATTTCCGGAAATCACAACAAGAATGATTTCAATAATGAAAAAGAACAAAAATACTTTTTTTAGAGAACCTTTCTTTTTTGCCATCTCAACCTCTGAAATACTTGTTTTTCCGAATCCTTTCGAATATTTCGTTCAGATAGATCGCAATTTGTGCAGCCAGCAATCCCAATCCAAAAAAAATGATATCCGGTTTGACCAGGTAAATGATCAACAGCGAAAAAACGATCAAAAATGCATATCGCAATAATGAACCTTTTACGGATTTCAGTTTTGCCCTGGAAGCGTATGAATTTATACTTTGCTTCACATTTTTTGCCAGCCATAAAAAATTGACGATACTGGCGACAGAACCAGCAATCCAGCCTATAGACTGCTGAAAAAACAACGGCAAACTCAAAAAGGCAAGGATGTTTGTCAAGGAAATTATAACCAGGATTTTTTTGATGTAATCACGGCTTTTAATAACTTTCATATTATGAAATATTTCAAGCGTTTATTTTCTAAAGAAATATTTTTTGACCAACCGGTAAACAGTATAAAAACCGGCAAAAACACCGAGTAAAGTTCCGATTCCCAATAAAATTCCATTGGTTTGAAGTTTCTTATCCAGGAAAAGAAAAAGAAAGAAAATTATCAGCAGGGAAAAAATAAATGTTGTTCCAACCCGGGTAATTAAACTTATATATTTCAGCAGTTCGCTATTGATCAGTTTTTTGTTCTTTTTGAAGAGCATTGGATTTAATAAATTTTGCTTCCCGGCTTTTTTCCTGCATCGAACAATTCCCGTTGAAGATCGCACCCGTATGAATGCGCAGGATCCTGGTGATGATATCTCCGTCCAATTTCGCTGATTTATCTAATTCCAGAGATTCTTCAGCAATAATGTTACCTTTGACTTTTCCCGAAACCAGGCATTCTTTTGCTTTGATATCAGATTTTGCCAAACCTGACGAACCGATCGTTACAAAGCCGTCGGATTCAATTTTCCCTTCGACTTCACCATCGACCCGAACTCCCCCTTTAACGAAAAGCGAGCCTGTAACTTTGCTGTCTTTTCCGATAATCGTCGAAAGTTCGACTTCCCTGTTTTTTGCCATTATCTCTCCTTTGTTATCCACAAATTACACGATTTTCACAAAAATTTTTCTGTCAGGATGGACTTGATTCGCGATGAAGTGTGAATCGTGGACATCACTCCCAAAAAATGTCATCCACGAATTACACGAATAAATTTTAACGCTCAATTCCCGGCTCACAATCCTTTTGATCGAGGCAAGTCATGTTGTTATAACTTTATTCGGGAAGACCTTTCAATAAATCTTCCGGATCGATATTCTCACCATTAACCATAATTTCAAAATGGAGGTGAGGAGCGGAACTGTTTCCACTCGAACCGACAAGACCGATGGTTTGTCCTTTTTCGACGGAAACCTCCGACTCGATCAATGTTTTGGCAAGATGAGCATAAAAGGTCGAGTAGTCATTGAGATGATCGATGAGAATAACTTTTCCGAAATATTTATCTTCATAAACCGAGAGGACTTCTCCGGCAGCTGCTGCTATAACTTCTGTCCCAAGAACAGCGGCAAAATCGAGAGCCGAATGTTTTCCCGAATACTTCTGGCTGATCGCATATTCACCTTTTACCGGGATCAGATCAGGAGTAAAGCGAATTTTTATTTCATACTGAATTAATTTTTCCTGCAATTCTTCTTTTGAAATTTTCAGGATTTTATCTGTTTTATTTTTTTTCTGTTCATGTAAAAATTCATCGAGGAATTCATTCATTTTATCCGTTTTGGAAACCCGTTGATATTCATCTTTACGATTATTTTGAATTTTACTTTCGAGTTCTTTCAGATAAAGATCTATCGATTCCAATTCCTGTTCCATATGACGGTTTTCCAATTTTAATTTCCTGTTTTCTTTATAGATAAAAACTAAAATCAGAACTAAAATCAAGATAGGAATAATTACTGAAAACTTTTTCATTTTAAGTTACTCTTCGTTTCTATATCCAATCTCTTTTCTTGCTTCGATAACCGCATAATGAGTCCAACTCAATTTCTCACTCAGTGAGTGAGATATCTTCGGATCGGGATAAACCTGGGCGAATTTCAGGAAAGATCTCAAGTTATTTCATTATATCCTTTTCCATATTTTAGTAGTAACTCTTTACTTAATTTACTAATCATTTGTTTGCCATATTCTGCCCTGTTTACAAGCAAGATACTCTTATTGATAATGTTTCCGACATTCCAATAGAGAATTACTATTTCCCAATTTATCGTTTGATATGCTCTTCTTTTTGATTCTTCGATCAAGTTTGAAATATCTGCAAACAGGTTGCTGAAGTTATTAATTCCAAAATCATCCATAATTAATCCAACAAAATAATGTTTAAAATTATCTTTTGTTGATTAAGGTTCGAATTTGTAACTGACTGAATATCTCACATAGAGGGTGAGATATCCTGGATCGATTTAGAGTTGGCTAAATTTTAAAAATCTCTACTATCTTTCTCACCCCGATTTCCTTCCGCGAAGCATCATGAATCTTATATTTCTCAAAAATTTGAAGATCATCCAAAACTTTGCTTTTATAAAGAATGATCTTCCCCTCTTTCTTCAATATTTGATACATCTTTTTTTTGTATTTAGGAAGGATCTTAACCGAACGACAAACAATCAAATCAAAAAATCCATCCCACTTATTATCCAAATCTTCGAGCCGTGAACAAACCGTAAAACACTTTTTCAAGTCAAGTTTTTTGATGATTGTTTGCAAGGAGTTTATCTTCTTTTGTTTCGAGTCCAATAAATACATTTCCACAGAAGGAAATAGAATTTTCAGAGGAATTCCCGGCAACCCTCCGCCTGTTCCGAAATCCAGGATTTTCTGAGCGGAAAAATCGATAAAATTTGTTGGTAAAAGAGAATCGAGCAAATGGATAGTCCAATAATCTGCGGTCGCTGTTTTCCTGGAAATTAGATTAATTTTAAAATTTTCAATTTCCAGGAATTTTAGATAATTCTCGAATGATCTTAAAATTTCAGGAGCATTCTCAGGTTGAAACTTTTCGATAAAATTTTTGAAGCTCTCTTTTTTCATTTTAATAGAGTATCAAACAAAACAACCTAAAATTTAAAAAAAACAGTCCCCGGTTTAGTTCATATTTTAAAACAATACTTTTCTGAAAATCTCATCCCTCATTTATTCTTTTTCAATGAATCCATCATTTTTTTTATATCAACTAAAGGAACAATGAAGTTCTTATATTCAGGAGATTTAATACTTGCAGTCAGCATTCCTCTTGTTCCGGAAACAGCAATTCCGAGAAAAGTGCACATTAAACTATCGGGAATATTAACTTTCTTTTCTTTTGTAATTCCAAAATTTTGTTTGAAATCTTTTATTCCGAATTGATGAATAGTTTCGATATTTATAAGATCGATTTTATCTTCTTCAGCATGATAGAAAAAGTCGGCTTTGATAAAAAGCCCGATAATTTCTCTATCTATGTTAAATCCGAATTTTACTTCTAATTTGGTCTGTAAATTTTTTAAAATATCTAAATCATATCCAAGTTTTCCTAAACTGTTTTCGGTATAACTAACAATTTTATTACTTACCAGCTTAAATGTATAAGTCTTTTCTTTCTTCATAATATTCCTTTATATTTTATAACTTTTTCGGATCGGTTTATTTCGTACAATCTGGTTATATGTTCCTTCTTTTAACTGTAATTCTTCAACTTCTTGAGTCTCCTCGATGATATCTTTCTTAAAAGTTTTGCTAAATAAACCGATTAATTCAAATTCTTCACTGTGAATTGGTTCACATTGAATTTTAATATCGATTCCAACAGCATCGGCAAGTTCCACCATTTTCTTTATGCTGATATTAGGAGTTTCATTGAACATCTTGGAAACGGCTGGTCGAGAGATATTCAGTTTTGCTGCTAAACCGGCTTTCTTGATATTTTTAGTTTCCATAAAGGTTAGAATATCATTGTAAAAATCATGAATCAATCCCCAGGCTTTTTCTTTTGCGTCCGGTTTTTTTTCAAAGAAATCTTCAAATTTTCTGATCTCTTTTGATAAATCTCTCGAATTCTTTTTCATAATGTTTTTTCCTTTTATTTATTTGTTTATAAATTTTATCATCCAACGAATCACGGTCTTTGTAAATATAATCGAAAAATATGATATTATTTCCGCATTTTTGGAAAAAGAAAAACCTGTGCGGCATTGGACGGATCTCTCCAAAATTATATTTCCGTATATTCCGCTTTAGATAACTTGAACGGAATGAATCATTTCGAGCCATCCTGACGATCAAACTTTTAATATTTTTTTTAGTGTCTTCACCTAATGAATTAAAATTTTCCATTACTATCGATTTGCTGCCGTCAACAACATAATAAACATCGTTTATGGTTTTCCCATAAACCTTTTCTATGTTTAACTTTCGAAATATTACGGCATTTCTTAATACCATTTACAAAACCCTTGTTAAGTTATAGGTTAACAATGTCAATAAAAAAAATTATTTTTTTCTAAAATTTACACACGATCTGCAAATAATACTTCATCTTTTCCGGTGTATTCCAGGCATCGGCAATTTTGAACTGGATCTCCGAATTCCTCAAGATTTGATATTTTAGAAGCAGGTAAGAATAAACTCCGTCCCCGGAGAAAATAGAATTCTGCATAATGCCGTCCACATTGTTTTCATACATATAAAGCAGAACTTTGAAAGGTTCGGTATCGGTGCGGTAAACTGCGATTTGAGCGAGAAGTTCTAATTTACCGGTTTTCCATTTCAGTTGTTCATACGCCAGAATACCTTTTGAAAAGATCTCTTCCTGCGGGAAGTATTCCGTAACCAGTTCACAGCGGGTTTTCAGACGAACAAAAGCCAGTTGCTGCCACCAATCGAAACGGAAGAGAGTTCTTTCGATATTTCTTACTTTGGAAACATCCTCGAGAGTTTTATTCTTATCCTTATCTTTGTGCTGCAAAGTAAACCTGAATCCATTTTTTTGGGAATGGATTTCCAGCTGCAGGAATTGTTCGGAACCTGTGGTCGGCATTTTCTCCAGGTAACGGGTTTCGGGAAATTTCCAGACATCGAAATAAATATTAAGTTTTGTTTTCCTGAACGGCAGCAGTGTTATCCCGTAATACAGACCGATCTCGTTATCGAAATTCGCACTTTGCGAGGAAAAAGGTTTGCCGTGAAATGTCGGGAAATTCTTCTCATAATAGCGGAAAAGCAAGAGATGACGAAGTTTATCCTCTCCCCATTTTGCTCCTAAAACTCCGGCGATCTTATCTTCAATAAAAGCGATTTCTCCGAAAGCCGGAAATTTATTTTTGAGCAGGTAAAAGTTGGTGCTGAAGGCATAAAAATTATTTTTCTTGGCAGGATCGGCAAATTCCTTATCAAATTTCTGATGCACAAAATCGAAACCGATATAACTTTTTTGGAAACGGTATTTCAGGTCTGTTCCCCAAATATTTTCCCTGACATTTCCTTTATCTTCCTTTTCGTAATGTAAGCCGGTCAAATTAAAAGATGTGATCTTGTCGGTATCGTCGAGGTTTGCTTCCAATTTTGTAGAAGAATAAAAAGGTGTTAACTCGAATCTGCCGAATTTGAATCGGGAAGTTATTCCTTCTAATTCCCAGATCTCATAAGAACTCGTATAAGTTTTGAGTGTTTTATATTTCTTGATCGGAATATTCGTTGCTTCCGCACTTTTGGACATTCCCAGTTTAGGAGCAAATAAAATCCCCTGACCGAATGCTAAACGGTATTTTCCGAGAATCGCTTTTTGCAGGAAAGAATCGCTGTGATACTCGATAAAATAGGAATAAAAATCGAATAAGTCTTTTTCTCCTTCATCTTTTTGAGAAACAAAACCAAGATTCAAATAGTTGGAATTGACCAGGGTTTTCTGGTAATATTTTAAAGATGAAGTGAGTTCTTTGTTTTTTTCCTGCAATTCTACTCTGGAGATTTGAGTTATGTTGAACTGCTTTTCCGTGACGAAGGAAATGTATGGCTTCAATTCCGAAACCGTGATCTCGTTAATTCCGATTTCGGAGAGTTTGGAAAAATTGTTTATCTTTTCATCTTTACGGGATTGAAGGATCAGATCGATATCGTTTTCCGATAACCAGGGCAGTTTCTCTAATTCTAGGCGTGGGACTCGATTGATATTGAACGGTTGTTTCTTGATGCTCTCTAAAATTTCGCTTAATTCCGTGGAATGGTAGGTATCTTCTTCTCTTGAAAAAAGTTTTTCTTCTCCTTCATCCGCAAAAAGCAGCAGGTTCAAAAAAAGGAAAAGAAATAAAATGCTTTTACATCTCAAAAGCATAACCAAGCGAAATATAATGCGTTAAATCCAGATATCGGTGGGTGCGAACACTATAGACGACATTAAATCCGGAAACAATAAAATTCACGCCGACTCCGATCCGGTCAGGATTGAATTGGTAACTCGAGAGTATGCTCATCAATTTGAAAATATCATAGCGAGCTGCGAGTTTGAAACAGAAATTGAATTCGTTCTCTTTTTCCAGAGCCAGAGCAATTTTACTCTTTTCAGTTACTTGATAACAAGATTCCCAGAGATAAACAGTCGGCAGTTTCTCATCCAGAAAGGAAGATTGAGATATATTCCTGACAGCAATAGCCGCAGAAATTTGATCGATTTTCCAGGACAGACCCGCATCAAAAACAAGAGAACTTTCGTTATGATAATTTTCAACTTTATTGGATAAATATCGTATCGATAATCCGCAGGAAAGATTTGTCCGATGATAATTAAGAGTGAAATTCAGGTTATTTTCTTTATAGAATTCATGATCGAGGTAAGAATCTCCGAGATAAAAACCAAATGAATTTAACTTATAAGCAGAATGAAAATTATAATATGGAAGTTCCTTCAAACCGAGAATATAGGTCGCAGCTGTTTCGATCCCGGGATTGAAGAGAGCGGGATTTACGGAACTTGCCGCGGGAGAATTTGAGATCAGGGCAATCCCGGAGGTAGCGTTGTGAATTGCCGAAGTCTCGAGGTTGAGGTCGAGAGCAGATAAAGATATGTAAAAAAATACTAAAAGAACTATAAGTTTGTTTCTCATATTTAATCCGTGTTTACCGGCTAGATAATATAAATTTGAAACTCAATGATGAAATATTTATTTATTCAGGTTTCGCAGTAAATTAAAAACCATTAAAATGGTTCAATTTATCGCATTCCGTAGTATCAATCACCCTGATGAATCAGGGTGTTATTCTGAATAAGAGGATATCTAATATCATGAAAATTATTCAGAATAACACCACAATTCATTGTGGTGATGAGAAGTTTTGAAAGATTTTTCATAATCATTTCAATGATTTTTGCGAACTTTTTTAGATTCGGAAAAGTTAGAAAAAATGTAAAATCCGTATAACTTTATAGACTATAATGAGTTATACGAGATTTATAGTTCTTATTCAAATTCATTTATTCAGATATGATACTGTTTCTAATAACTGCAAAACTTGAGTTAATTTACTATCAAACGGGTGAATCCATAACCAGGACGAAGTATAAACGGAGATTGAAGAACAAAAAAATTATTTCGGCAAATTAACGAAAATCGGATAACCCCATTTTCTTTCGGGACTGCATTCCGGTTTGTAATAATCATAAAGATAAGTCATTATCCCGTCTCGATGAGATTCATCTTCCACAATTGCGAATTCATAACCGCATGTTTTTCCCGTGATCCTGTCTTTGATACAAGGTCTTTTTTCGGTCGGTTTTGTATGACTCAATATCCGTTTCCGTAGATTATTGGTTTCACCGATATAAAAACATTTCCAGTAGCCCTTTGTCAACTTTACCCAGAAAAGGTAAATTCCCGGAGATTCAGGAGTTTTTTCTAAAATATCTTTTTCTTCAAAGGAATAAGAAAATTTTGACCACTCTAATGTTAAGTTCATTTTTCACCTATTAAATTAATGCTGTATATTAAATTATTTCTATCAGGCTGCTGGTGATCGTATTTTCTTCCGGATCAACTAAAAAAACTCTAAAAAAACTTTTATCCTGAAAATTGATATTGTTAAAGTAAATATAATCCATTTCAGGATCTACATCGAATTCCTGTGCATCATAATACTCAAAAGAGCCTTCACGAGCGTTGTATTTATCTACCTGGACAGTTACTTTTGTGTAAAAAATCGGTGATTCCAATAATGCCACAACAGTAATATTACCTGTTGAAAAGAGATCAGAACAGTCGATCTCGCCAACATCAGGATCATATTTCACACAAAAATATAAAAGATCGCAGCTCTGGGCATGAATTGAAATTATCGGCGTAAATAAAATATAAAAAAAGATAGTAATAAATAATGTTTTTTCCATTTTTCTCTCCCCTGGTTACAAAAAATATATATCAAATTTCAGCGTCAAGTCAATTTATTTCATATGAAATAAATTTTTTCATGGAGGATGTAGTCGTATTATGTTAAAGAATATTTTTGATCTTTTTTTCATAGACTTTATATTGATCCTTACCGTTTTTCTTGCAGAAATACAGGGCTTTATCGGCTTCTACAAGCATGCTCTTATAAGTTGATTCTATTTTTGAACTACTTTTTATACCTTCGATATTCATACAGGAAATACCCGCACTGATCGATATCTGAAATTTTTTGTTTCCTTTTTGGAACACCTGTTTAGCAATTTTATTCCGGATAATTTCCGCAACCACGATTGAATTTTTGAGATTAATATTAAAAAGCAAAACCAGAAATTCATCCCCACCATATCTAACCAGGATATCACTTGCCCTGATAGATTCTTTTAACAGTTCTGCTGTTTTAGCTAAAACCTTATCCCCTGATTGATGTCCGTAATTGTCATTGACAGTTTTAAAATCGTCAAGATCAAATAATAAGAGGCCAATTGGTACTTTCTGGCGGTTCGCTAAACGATAGAAATCAGAATAATTGGAATCAAGATATCTTCTGTTATGGATTCCGGTCAATTCGTCATTGATCGAAAGTTCCTGAACTTTTTGATACATCTTCTCTAATTCCGAATAAGTTTTTTTCAAATAATCGACAAAATGAACAATGTGAAAATTGCTTTCCATGATAAGATTTTTCATTTGTTCGTTGATAGATTCAAGGAATTCTGCTTTCGAGCTACCTTTAAACTCATCGAGAGTTTTTAGAGTTTCCTCCAGCAATTTATTCCACCTTTGATTCAGGAATTTTATGGAATATTCAAAATGATCGATGAAATTCTGGACAATATTCCTGAAATTCTGTTCCTGGTCTCCGGGTTTGGAAAAAGTTGCTGCTCCCAACATCGTATAAACTTTTGTCGTTTTCTGATAGGCTTTTGCCAGTTTTTCAATATTAAAATGTTCCTGGAAATAATCGATCTCGATCTTATGGAGTTTGAGAGCAAGCGTGAAATCTTGCGAATCTAATAACATTTTAGTTAATTTCTCGCTCTTATTGGAAAGAGCATGATATTGATTTTCATTACTTTTATCAAGAAGATTAAAAAGGTCGGTATAAAGTTCCGGACCTTTTTGTTTGATAAATTTTTCGGTTGTGTTTAATGACTCCAATTGTTTCAAAGTTTTATCAAATTTCATAACTATCTCCATTAACCTTTTTTTCATCCATAAATAAGAAATCACCGAAATTATTGTCAAATGAAAAAATAATAATTCTTTAATTCAGACTGTTAATTCGCTAAAAATTTAAAGAATATTGTATTCACAAAGTGCCATCTTTTGCACCCCGCACCCCGCTCACCTCTTCTCTTCCTTTTTGATAATAAACATTTCCAGGGCAAAAAGAACAAGAACTAAGAGCAGCAGGTATTTCCAGATCTCGAAACCGTAACGGGTCTGCAGAATATTCTCTTCCCAATCCTGATCGAGAAAACTGATATTTTTATATTTATTTTGAGAAAACCTTTGATAATCACTTTCCCGGTAATCGAGGTTAACCGGAACCGGCTGCTTATCGACCTTATAAATTCCCGGAGCAGATACAACGAAATTTGCTTGCTTCGTCTCCAGTAGATCGCCGGCAGGAAGTTCTATTTGGGCAGATTTGAGTTTGATCTTATTTCCTGTTTTTATAGAAGAAGACAGGGAGTGATCGTTGGAGAGAAATTTGAGAGTATTGAATGCAAAAACCGGAAAAGCGGAATCGAGCAGGAAAGGATTTTGCAGACTTTGGACATCGAAAAACCAGATGCAAATTCTTTCTGCTTCCAAAGCGAGCGGAAAATCATCGGTCTGCATGAGAACTCCTGAATTTTTCTGTGATCTAACTTTCCAGAAATCATTGAAATCAAGATTTTTCGAGGGATCGAGCAAACTTGTGATCGAGTGATATTTATTGATAAATGTTGTTTTTTTCTGATTGCTGTGATGAGAGAATTCCAAAAATTCTATTCCCGTCGCACTACCGATATAATTCCTGAGATCGTTTGCTAGATATTTATCTGCAATAAAAAGGATACCTTTCTTATTTTTCCTGATCTGATCGAGTAAAAATCGAAGTCGGTTCGAGAAAGAATTCTTCCGGTAAACAATAATGTTTTCAAAATCACTTAAAGTATCGTAATTCAAGTTATCGGAAGTAAAAAATTCTATATTTTCAGGAGCATGAGTATAAATTTCCAGGATCGTCTGCAGCGGCAAAGGCAGGATTTCATTGTCCGTGATAACTGCAACTTTTGGTTCGGAATTAAAATAAAAACTAAAATAATTTCGATTATCAAAAGGTTGTCTTTCGTTCTTAATATGAACATATCCTGAATGCCAACCGGAATTTTCAAGATCGATCAAAAACTCATCCTTCTTTCTTTGATTAGGCTGCAGGTCTATAACTTTTTCAGCAATTGTCTGTCCGTCCAGAAAAATACTGCAAATAACATCTTCCTGCATAAAATCGGAGTGATTAACGGTCTCGAAACTGATTTTCCCGGCAAAGGTTTTTTTGGTGAATTCATTTATCAATCGCGCATTTTGACAACTAATATTACTTCTCGATTCAATATCTGATGTGGGAATAATAAAGCAGGAAGTATCGATCTTTTCCGGAAGTTCCTGTTTCTGCAGATCGGAAATAAGATAGATTTCACGATTGGGAAGATGGCTTTCCTTTAACTTTTTGGAAGCAAAAACGATCACATCTTTCAGAGGTTTCGCTAACGGAGTTATTTTGATATTCCTGATCAGGTTTTCCGGTATTTTTCCATAAATAAGATTGCTGTTCAAGCTGTTCCATTCTTCGTTCAGAGTCATAATTAAAACCATATCGTCATTGGAGATCACGCGGTTGAATCTGCCTGCTATGGATTTTGCCTTTTCCAGTTCGGTCTGCGTATCGACCAGGTAATCCATACTAAAGGAATTATCGATAATGATGGCAACAGCAGTTTTGGGATGTTTCGTTCCTTTTTTCAGGAATGATGCTTTTATTGTCGGTCTGGAAATCGCTAAAATGGTCAATAATATTATCAACATCCGTATGATCAATAACAACAGGTTTTTCAAGTTGATCTTTTTCCGCTGCTGTTTCTGGCTCTCTTTGATGAACCTGATCGTACTGAAGATGATGCGATGCGGTTTCTTCTTTGCAAAGAGGTAGATCAATAAAGGGATCAGGATTGCCGAAGTGAGGAATAAAATCCCTGAGTTCAGGAAGGATAGATTAAACATTGTTTTTTACATACTCCCTTTAATTCATCTTTTACAAGGTGTTCCCCTGGGATTATTGATTATGATAATTTGATGATCAATAACCCACTCCTTGAGGTGTGGGAATCAAAAGACAATAATAGCGATCATGATTTATACACTCGTAAAAAAGATGTGTATAACGAAGATCTTTTACAAAGAGGGGAAATATTAAAAAATTGCCAAAATTTCGAAAATACTGTAAGTTTTCACAAATGAAATTATTGATCTTTTCGATTTTTTCAGTGTTCTTCATTTTTGAGATTCTTTATCCGCATATTTCCCATAAATCTTCAAACCAAGATAATAAATTCCAATTCCGAAAAAGAGACCTGCAATAGTATCGATAAAATAATGATAATGACAATAAATAGTGGAAATACTCAATAAAAAAGTGATCGGAAGCAAGACCCGACCGAACCATTTTTCGTTTCTTAAAGCAGAGATCGTAACTCCGACCGCAACTGCGACATGCGAACTGGGAAATGCTCCACCGAGATGGGTGGAATGATTATAAATAAAAGCCATGATCCTCGTGAAAATTCCATGCTTGTAAGTAGTCGTTAAAGCAATCGCTCCCTCCAATGCTCTACCACCGATAACAGGCAGCACATTATAGATCAAATAGCATAGATAAAAGAGGAAAGAGATGGAAAAGACAAACTTGTGAAATGCCTTTCGTTTCTTGAAATAGAGCAGAAATCCCAAGATTGGGATCATCAGATAATAACTGAAATAAGCAAAATGCATTAATTCCTGCAGCCAGAAATTATCGAGTTTAGTTCCCCAGACAATCGCGGGTTGATATCCGAAAATGAGCAAGTCGATCTTTTGAAAAAACGGATCGATAAAATCCGGAAAAATTACTTTGTTAAAAGCCGAAGTTACTTCAAAAAAATAAGTGAAGATTATTAACGGATACCAGTCGCGGAGAAATCGTAAGACCGGTGAGTATTTTTCTGTTTTGATCAAAATGAAAATTATCAGAGCGATCGCCGGAAAAACCGGAAAATGGATTTGCGGATCATGAACTCTTTTCCAACCAAAAAGGATGTAAATAAGATTTATTCCAATATAGATAAAAGTTAGAATATCGAGCGGTCGGAGATTTTTTTCCTGTGATAATTTTTTAGGATTAATCATGTTTGATGTAATCTGGAAACTCCCTTTAATTCCACCTTTTCAGGGGGATTCTTTAGAAAACATTTCCATGAATGATGCCAATTGAACTTTTTCTTCATCAAATTTTCTTATCGAATATGCGGTAGGTTTTATAGATTTTCGCAGTCAGGCTTTTGGAAATTCTGTTCATCATATTATTCGTTTCCAGGACCCAGGAAAATTCCGCATCTTTCAAGGGAGTTTTATGTTCATAAGCAGTTTTAAAGGAACGGTAGTAAAAGACAACATCGATCCCGCGATTTTTGTATTCATCGAGAACGCCCATAATCGGAACGCGCAACCCGGGGATTTTGTTTTTCAATAAGAGAAATTTCAACCAGCCGAATGGAAAAATCTTTCCTTTCAGTTTTTTCAGAATAAAATTATAATCCGGCAAAGTTACGGAAAATCCGACTGCTTTACCCTCGATCTCGGCAATAAAAACAAATTCCGGTCTCAGGATCGGTAGCAAGTCATCGACCAGCAGGTCGAATTCTTTTTTCGTGGTCGGAACATAACCCCAGTTATCCTTCCATGCTTCCTCGTAGATCTTGAAAATGAGTGCGATATCTCTTTTTAGTTTTTTCTTATTTTTAGTAGTGAGAGAGCGAACCGTAAAATTTCCTCTTTCCTGGATTTTCGCGGCAAGTTTTGCTAATCTCTCGGGCGGTTTCTGAACTTTGATATAATAGGCAAAAATATCCATGACTTTCTTTAAACCGAAATTTTCATAGAGAGATTTGTAATATTCCGGGTTGTAAGGCATCATAACCATCGGAGAAGAATCGAAAGGTTCGATCAAAAGAGCGCATTCGTCATTCACGGAAAAATTCATAGGACCGCGCATCGTATCGAATCCTTTTGCCTGCAGCCAATTTTCTGCTGCCGAAAAAAGAGCATCGGCAATTTCCTGATCATTTATTACCTCAAAAAAACCAAAAAAACCGATTTTATCTTTGTGATAATCATTATGCCTTGTATTCGAATGAGCAGATATCCTGCCGACAATTTCATAATTTTTCACTGCCAGGAACAACTGCACTTCCGAATGTTCATAATACGGATTTTTTTCAGGAGCGAAGAATTTTTTCTGTTCGGAAATCAAAGGAGCAACCCAATACGGATCATCTTTATAAAGTTTAAACGGAAATTTGATAAAATCTTTTACCTGCTTCCTGGTTTGAACCTGAACAATTTCCATTAGATCTCTCCCAACCTTTTGGAAACAAAGAAATTAATGATTCCCATCAGAATTGCGGAGATGAACATTTTAGCAGGGAAATGAGGTTCATTTGGTATTCCTTTCAGGAAAAAACTGATGAAAGGAGGCAGCAGCACGATCATATATTGAGCAAAACGGATCTGCTTGAAAAAAACGATTACAAGTAATGCCAGGACAGCAACTCCGATCATGGGCCAGATCGTGTAAAAATAAAAGAAAAATGTAATGTAACCGAGATAAGTAAAAATTCCTCTGCCGCCTTTGAATTTATTGGTAAGAGGAAAACTATGACCGATGACCATCAGAAAACCTAATATCAGAAGATGGGTTTGCGTGGCAATACACGGATAGAATTTTGTGAGAAGATAATATAACAAATACAAAAGAATGAACATCTTGCTGAAATCGACGATACCGGAAAGAATACCCAAAGGTTTGCTGATATTACAAAAAATATTCTGCGTATCCGGATGACCTGTTCCAACTTTATAAATATTCAGGCTCCGGAACGATTTAGCGAACAACCGCGCTGTCGAAAAACAACCGATCAAATATGAAACAATAAGTAATGCTGCAAAAACTAAAACCTGCATTGAAACTCCTTTTTACCTCATCCTCAATCCTTCTCCTATGAGGAGAAGGGAGTATAATAAGGATTAATCAAAATCTGTCATTCTGAGTTTTCTTCCTGCTTTTCTCTCGACTTTGTCCGGCTTTTGACGGAAGAATCTACGACTTAAAAAATCTTTTCTTGAAATGATCGTGACAGATTCCTCGTAAGATACTGTTGAGAAACTCCTCGGAATGACACTGATCAAAATCTTCTCTTCCCGAAAATAGCACTCCCGATGCGAATGATATTCGCTCCTTCCTCGATCGCGATCTCAAAATCATTGGTCATGCCCATGGAAAGATAATTCATTTCTACATTTTTAATTTTAAGGAGTTTGATCTCCTCGAAAATTTCTTTTAAAGTTCGGAAGCAATACCGGATTTCATTCTTATCATCCGTGAACTTCCCGATAGTCATCAATCCTTTGATCTTCAGGTTTGCTAAAACTGAAACTTCTTTTACAAGATCTATCGCCTTCGCCGGTTCGATCCCGAATTTACTTTCCTCGAATGATGTATTGACCTGGATCAGGATATTTTGTTTTTTATCCTTTTGGATAAGAAGATCATGTAATTTTTCTGCAGTCGAGAATTTATCTATGGAGTGGATCAGAGCCGGGTTCAATTTCATTAATTTGGGAATTTTATTGGATTGCACATGCCCGATAAAATGGAATTCTTTAAATTTCTCTTTGAGCAAAGGGATTTTCTCCAATGCTTCCCGGATACGGTTCTCCCCGATGCTTTCTATCCCCGACTTTAAAGAAATATCGATCCTTTCCGCAGGATGGGTTTTTGTAACTGCAACCAGTTTAATATCGGAAAATTCCCTTCCTGATCTCAGAGCAGCAGCAAGAATTCTCTGCTGTAAATTCTCTATATTTTTTGAAATAGATTCGAGCATCGACCTTCCATCCATTAAAAAATCATTTTTAAAGAATTTTTCCCGAAATATGTGTCAAGCAGGATTTTTTCAAATAATATTTTCCTCGTTGACAAAGAGGGATTAAGGGTGTTTGTAAATAAAAAACGCTCCCAAGAATTAGCATGGGAGCGAACGGAAATACTTGAGTTAAGCCGAATTCATTCGGTCTTGACTTAAGTATTTCGAATGAGAAAAACCTTCCAAAGGTCGATAAAAGATTGGACTTGATTCGTAACAAAGGATGAATCGAGAACAATCTCTCGTATGCGATGCGCTCCTCGAATCACATTCTCGGCAACTGCCGGATAACTGCGATCCAGGTTTTTTGGAAGAGACCTTTGGAAGGTCAGAATCTAACGCAGCAGGATCATTTTCTTCGTAGAAACATAATCTGCTGTAGATAATTTATAAAAATAAATGCCGCTGTCAGCAAGCCTGTTTTGAGTATCTTTTCCGTTCCAATCGATTTGAAAAGAACCGGCTGGTTTGATTTCATTGACCAATTCCTTCACCAGTTGTCCTTTGATGTTATAAATTTGAATTTCTATAAATTTCTCTTCCGGTAATGAGTAATTTATCGTTGTGTTATGAACAAAAGGATTGGGAGAATTGTTAATAGTGAAAGCTTTTATCTCCGATTCGGTCGTTTCGGTCAGGTTTCGCCGATTGTCTATTACGATTATTTCATCGAAAGTAAAACCGGCATTCGTGATCATCTCATCGTCGGCTTGTTGAAATTTGATCACAAATTTAGGTGATAACTTTAACCTGTATTGGTCAGCAAGCTCGGTAACGCTTAATTGAACTTCCTGCCAGGTATTATCTTCGGAATGTTCACCATCCAGATCATAGACTTTTATGAAGTTTTCACCTGCATTATCGGAAAAGAAAATACCATCATAGAGCTGATGAGATTCATCGTTAAATTCTTTCCACCGGAAATCCAATATAACATTCTCCGTTTTATATAGATCGACATACAAACGGGCTTCATTTATGGCAAAATATCCATCCATATTAACATCCATCGTCAGGTGTCGAGATCCGGCATAAGGTTCATGTTCTCCTGTTGTTTGAATTCTGCCGTAAATATTACTCGATTCGGTTTCCCAATATTCATCCAGGTCATTTTCAAAACCGGTTTCATAAGGAAACTGAGCGTAATTCGAATAGACATAAATATCATCGAAAGCAAAACCATCGGAAGCTATCGAGTAATTATCCCGCTGTTGGAATTTGATCACAAAATCATCCGTATAAGAAAGACCGGCAATTAAAGCAAGTTCATCGACATCGAGTTCTATTTTTATCCATTCGTTATTTACCGTTCCTGTCAGATCATATACTTTCACAAACGAATCACCACCATCATCCGAAAAATATACACCATCCTCGGGATCGGACTCATCAAAAAATTCTTTCCACCAGAATTCGAGCATTACCCTGTCTTCTTTAAAAAGATCGAGATGTAATCCGGCTTCGTTAGTTACATATTCATATTCCGTATTAGTATCCATAGTAAGATGTTTTATACCGTCATAAGGATCATTTTCCGAATTAACGGAAATCCTGCCGTATTCATTGCTCTTTTTCATCTCCCAGTTATGATCGATACCACCTTCAAAACTCATCCGGTAAGGCAGACCGGAAAAATATTTGATCTCATTGAAAGTGTTCCTTGCCTGCTCATAATTTGCTTTATTTGCCGTTAGCATTCACTAAAAATTAAATTGGATATTTCATGTGATACCTAAAACATGTACGAATAATTTTATTTATACATTAATTAAATCATATCGTAAAATCTATGAACGGCAGAAATAATAAAATAGTTAAAAATACTTATTTAATGATTCCTAATATATTAAGATACAATATGTTAAGAAATATTACTAAAGATTTCATCACAGTCGGATTGTATATTTTTATATTAATAAAAAAAGGTTGCATAAATTTCATTAAATGTTATAATATCTCTTATAGTTAAAAGAATAAGGGAGGCTATAACATTATGAAGATAATTTCTTATCCAAAAAATTGTTTAAAGAAGTTCTTATTAAAGCAGAAAGTTGCTACCTTAGATGAACTAAAGTCTGCATTAGGAACCGATGTCTCGATGACTGTTTATAGAAAAATGAAAGAATTGGAATATATCTCGAGTTGCTCGCATCGCGGGAAATATTATACTCTAAAGGAGATTGCCGGATTTGATAGCCGCGGTCTCTGGTTTTATAAT
>CAZFPK010000033.1:0-35345 GCA_964521025.1 uncultured Candidatus Cloacimonadota bacterium
TACTTATTTTTAAATGAGTTACAGGCATAAAATGAAGTGGGAAATGTTAGTAATTTATATACATTCAAGCAGGCTACTTTACATTTGAATTTATCACTTTTTTTGGGGAAATAGTTTACCGAGTTCATTCTTCATCTCTTTATAATGAGTGCCTTTCCAATAGATTTTACCACATTTCCTGCATATCTTGAAATCGTTGTTATTACAAATAACGAATTCAGGAATAAAACGGATAATTTTTTTTTTGGATATATTTATAAGTAAGTTGTTGCAGATTAAACAACGAGTAAAAATATACTCCTCGTTCAACTTAACATGATCTTTCATCTCCCTCAATTGCTCAAGATAATTTTCCGATTTGATCAACATCTTTGCATATAATTGAGTTGATTTTATTTTTTTTTTGCTTCTGGTAACAAAAGTCCTACGTTGTTTTTTTGCTAAACGAATAATTGCATGAAGGTTAACAGACTTATAAACTACAGCATCATAACCTAAAATTCTTAACCATTTAGCCAATCTTCCCAGTTCAACTGTTAAAATAAATTTCGGTTTTAGTTCATTTATTTTTTTTCCCATTAAACTAACCAAATTTTCCAATTCGGAAAAAAGTTTCGACTTCGGGAATTGGTGAGGATTTTGCTTCTGCTAAAGTTCCTGAGAATACAACTTTTCCATTATCCAGAAATATCAATTTATCCGCTATTCTATGAATACTTGCTAATTCATGAGTTACAATTATGATCGTCATTTGCAGTTGATTCTTTAATTTTAGAATAAGATTATCAAGGTTCGCACTTGTTAACGGATCGAGTCCGGCGGAAGGTTCATCGCATATCAGGATTTCAGGATCAAGCGCAATAGCTCTGGCGAGTGCTGCTCTTTTTTTCATTCCACCGGACAATTCTGACGGTAATGAAAAAACCGTATTACTTAGATTTACTAAATTAAGTTTTACTTTGATGATCTTTTCAATGATTTCCTGAGGTAGTTTTGTATGTTGTTCTAGAGGGATCGAGATATTATCAAATACACTTATTGAATTTAATAAAGCTCCATTTTGAAACAAAACTCCTATCTTTTTTAAGATTTTTTCAAATTCTGTTTCTTCCATCCGAGTTATTTCTTTATTAAAGATCGTGACAGAACCGGCAAACGGTTCCTGTAATCGCAGGATATTTTTGATCAGGGTAGTTTTCCCGCAACCGCTTCCACCTAAAATAACAGTAATTTCCTGTGGAAAAATCTTCACATTTATATTTTCCAGGATGATCTTATCCTCATATTTGGCAATTAGATCTTTAACTGAAATAATGGGTTCTTTCATAAAAAATTTTATTTTTCTCAATCGAGACGATTGAGTTACAATTTCCCCAAATATAAAAAGCTGAAAACAGCATCTAAAATTATAACGGCAAAAATAGAAGCAACCACCGAAAGAGTTGTCGCTTTACCGACACCTTCTGCGCCACCTTTGACATTAAAACCGTAATAACTTCCAATAATCACAATTACCCAGGCGAAAAAAATACTTTTAGTTAGACCGACCAGCACATCTTTGATCGTTAAAATTTTTATTGCTTCGTTTATATAGGAGATCGCACTCAAATCCAAATAAGTTACGGCAATTATCAAACCACCCATAATTCCAATGATCGTGGACATGGTTACGAGTAAAGGCATACAGATCGTGATAGCATGGAATTTTGGGACAACCACATAACGAATCGGATTGATCGCCATCATTTTCAGGGCATCTATTTCTTCCGTAACTTTCATTGTGGCAATTTCCGAAGCAATCGCAGAACCGCTTCTTCCTGCTACAATGATGGCGGTCATCATCGGTCCCATTTCTCTGACCATCGAGATCGCGATCAGGTCGGCGATAAAGATATTTGCTCCGAATTGTCGCAATTGCGCAGCGGATTGAAGGGCAAGGATCAAACCGATAATAATGGAAAGCAAACTGATAATTCCGAGGGCATCGACTCCGATGAGGATACTTTGCTGGATCACGGAATTTTTTCTCTGTCCTTTTTTATTAAATATACCAATGAATGACCAGTAAACAATTTCCGATGTTATGATCAAACTCTCTTTAAAAGAGTTTTTCCAATTATAAAAAGAACTTCCGATTTGCACAAAAACATTATCAGGTTTTTCTTTTTCAGGAAATTTTTCATCAGCAAGTGTAAAAGTCGAAATTGCTGCTTGAATATTTTCCGAAACATTAATGATTTTCGGTGATAAGTCTTTCAGTTTTATCTTCAGATCATTTAGAAAAGCCACACCTGCACTATCTATGGAAATAACATCAGAAAGATCGATCGCTTCGATTCCGCTTATTTCAATTCTGGAAAATTCTTTAATTAAAGACGGAACTGTTTTCTTATTAAGATCATTCTCCAGGAAAAGCGTTTTATTTTCGTATTTCATTTTCTCTTAACGGAGAATATAGGTCAGACGCAGGAACAAACTTTGATCCGTCATAATGTAATCATCACCAATATCCTGCTCCTGATTTTCAAATTTGAGTTTATAATCGAGTGAGATATACTTGAATAATTTCAAGTTAAAAATATTTTCCCATTCCATGGAAATATTCTCTTTTTGATCAAAAGGAAAGAGAACATCTGCATTTGTTGTGTAGGTTAAATTAAAAGGCAACTGGAAATTCCCGAGAATGGAAACCTCCGTGCCTTCAATATACTCGGATTTTAATTCATCATACCTGTAATAACCATCTTCATTATCATTTGTGAGATTATAATGATCATTATTCAAATCCTGCCTCATCCCGAAACCGCTGCGCAGATTCAGATTTGCTCTCGAAAAATTCAACAATCTCAAGTTTATTCCTACACCCTCTTTCATAACCAACGGAAATATGGGAGGTTTGACTTTGACTTTATCGACATTTTCCTTTTCCTCGATCAGGAGACCATTCGTATCATATTTCCTGTAATTAATTTCATCAGGATGATGATCGTTTTCAGTGAAAATATGCGAATTCAAGTCGAGCCGGGCATAAAGTCCCAAATTCTTGATAAAATAATAAATAAAAGTATTTCTTAAATCAAAATCATCGGAAGATATCCTGAAATCCGTATCCGAACTTTTGGAAATTTCCAGTTCGACCAGGTTTTTCAAAGTATAATGCAAAGGGTCTTTATCAAAAACCAGACGACTGTCGAGTTGAGTATTAAAAGTAATCGTTGTTTCCGGGTTATCTTTATCCGTCTCATTATTGCTGTTGATGCTGGCATTACCGTGAATCGCACTCGAAAATTTCAGTTCCTGGGAAGCAGCGCTGATCTCGCTTTCTTCGATCACTCCCGCACCCACCAGATTTGTCGGATTTCCATCCTCGTCGGTTGCCACTACCATTGTCAAATTCTGAACTTCTTCTTTTTTTACATAAACCGTTGAAAAATCCCGGTACGCATTGAACGATTCATTGTTTATAGTGATCTTATACCTACCGGGTTTGAGCAGCCAGATTTTTTGTTGTTCTCCAACTTCTTCTTCTGCTGTTAGTTCCGTTCCGAAACTCTCACCGGTTTCCAGATCGAAAAGTTCATATCTCATCTGGATAAAATCCCGTCTTTCATCAATGATATCGACTGTCAAACAACCCCAATCTGGTTCGATAATAGTCTTATACCTGGGAATGATCTCGATATTTTTTTTTGTCATCATCTGTCTTTCGCTTCCCGAACCATAATTAACAGAATAAATTCCCCCTTGAAGAGCTACGGCAGTTCCCATTTTTGCAGTTTTTGTTTCATTCCCATCCTCATCATAAATAATGTAATAAGGTTCGTTATTTGATCTTGTTATCGCGGGCAATAAAAGTGAACCCAATCCGGAAGATCTCAATTCCAGATCCGGGTAACTGGTAAAGGACGAATCTATTTTTTCTTTCTGAACGATCTTTTCTTTCTGAGATCCGAATTTCAAATAATGAGTTATATTTGAAATGAAATTATCTGTTTCATTCAGGAGGAGTTCATTGATCTTCAGAACAAAAGTTTCCACATTATCATCGAAAAGTTTTTCTTCTTTATTCACTGAATGATGTACCAAATAGGCTTCTCGGTCGCTTTTACTCAAATAGAAATCCGTATTTAAACGAGCAATCTGCACATCTTCATACCAGTAAAGTTCAATATTGTTCAAGACAGTCGAGATTTCATAATCGGGTTTTGTGCTTAAAAATTCTCTTTGTGCTTGCCGGAAAATATTATAGTTTACGAGTCTTCGCGTGATCAAATCTGGGATAATATTTGATAACTTAACTCCCCAGATATCTTTTTCGGAATAAGTTATTTTTGGACCGAAATGTCTGATCACGATTTGCTTGCGGTTGTATGTTTTTGGAATTTTCGTATCGAGAACAAGAACAGATTGGTCGAAAGGTTTTTCCTGTTTCAATTCATCTTTTTCCAGGTGAGGATAATATTCCAGAATATAATAATTTACAGGGATGTATTTACTGGTTGAACAATTGCTAATAAAGATAAATATGATGACAAGAATTATTGGAGAAAAAAGTTTTTTCATGATAATTTCCTTTTATTTTTTCTGGGGTCGTAATAAAAGCGAAGGATTTTCACTGATCTGCCTGGCAAATTCATTCAAATAATCCATCGTTTCCTTGAGTGTTTCCAGTGATTGCAGGAAATCCTGGCGACTTTTCAGCAAGGTGAGATCGAAATGGAGAAGAGTGTCGTTAGCCTGGTTGACCGCTTTTCGGAAATCGATGATCAATTGCTGAATATCGGATTCCGAAATCTGCCTGGAAAAAGTTTCGGTGTTAACCAGAATATTTTCAAATCGTTCCGAATAAAGGATATCATTCAATTTTTCAGCAGTTTTTTTTGTCTGCTCAATCAATTGAACAAGGTAAAAAGTTGTGGAGTCGATATTTGTCAGAATATTAGTTGCCGGTTGCCGATTTTCCTTAATCATGATGTCGATATTTTCTAAAATATTTTCCAATTTATCACGATTATTTTTATTGGTTAATTCCCCTAAATTATCAAGGATAGTCTCGAGTTTTGCGCTCAGCACTTCTGCTTTCCCTGATATACTTTCAAATGTTGATGTCCCTGCTGTTATTTGGTCACCAGGTTCAAGAAGTTTTGCTTCGTTTGATCCACCGCTTAGTTCAACCTGCAGAAGCCCGGTAATTCCAACCGGGATCAATGAGGCTTTTACATCTTCCTTGATAGGAGTACCGGATTTAATACTGATCTTAACGATAATGTTCCGGATATCCTCTTCATCGATCAGGATCTCATCGACGCGACCGATGCTGATTCCGTGATATTTTACTGCTCCTCCGACTTGTAAACCGCTAACCGATGTTTCTTGATAAACAATGCGATAATTATCTCTTTTTTCCATCAATTGATTACCGGCGACCATAACAAAAAAGACAATCATTAAAGCTGAAATAATTACAATAAAAATCCCTAACCTGAATTTCTGAGTTTTACTTACCATCGACTTCTCCCATTCTCCTGTGGAAAAAAAAAATGTTTTTATTAGTGTCAAGGAAAATGATGTTTCCAAAAGGTTGGAAACAGTACACCTGTTTTTTACAAGGATAGATATAAACAAAATAAGCTTCCCAAAAGATTTCATAAATTTCTCGAAAACTCATTAACGATATCGGATGTATATGTAATCAATAATTGAGTGTGTTATCAAAATAGATTCAGAAAAATTGTGTAAGGAAATGCTCTTTTCCCGATTTTGTTTATCTAAAAACCAATTAAAAGGAGCATCACTTAGGATGAGAGAAAAAAATAAGTTCATGTATTTTTATCTTGTAGCTATTGTGAAGTTTTGTTTCAATAAATCGATTGATACAAAGAAATAACATATCAGGGGAAGTTTAAAGAATCAATGCAATTGGTAAGTCCTATGCTTATGAATAGTTTTCGAGGAATGTGATTTATCCACATTCGACTTGACACAAAAAACAGCAAATAACTTTTTACTTAACTTATGGAAAATCCAAAAAATACCGGTTTAAAGACGGAAAGTATCGGTCAATATTTGAAATCCGTCAGGGAAGAAAAAAAACTCACCCTGGAAAATATCTTTGAAAAAACAAAGATCAAGATCAGGATCCTGCAGGATATTGAAAATGATAATTTTGAAAACCTCGGTGGTTTAGGATATGTTAAAGCCACGATCGCTACTTATGCCAGAACTATTGGAGCAGATCAAAATAAAATCCTGATCCGATTAGATAAAAGAGAGAACTTCAAACCAAATCACATCTCCCGCATCAAATCTATCCAACCCAGAAAATTGATGATCCCGGCAAATATTTTCGCTATTTTTTTATTAATAATCCTGATCATAGTTTTGACCTTGATAATTTTCAAACTCAACAAAGACGGCATCCTCAAATCACCATTCAGAAAGAAAATAAAAGCAAAAGTCGAAACTAAAAAAGAGATCGAAAAAAAGGAAGAATCAGGAAAGGATATAAATTCCCCAAAAAAAGAAAACGAAAATTCTGAAAACTCCTATAAACAGAATTCTAAAAAGGAAAGTGAAAAAGGTTCTCAATTAACAGAAAAACCGGAGATTCGAGATTTGGATGAAAAAAAATCTGAAATTCTGACTCTGAATGAAATTGCTCTGTCCGATACAAACGATCATGTCGATAAATATATTTTCAAAGGGAAAGAAAGTCCTTTTAATTATAAAGAATGATGCTGCATTAAATTGCTTTATTTGAAATTTCTTTTAAATTAGATAAACTGTTAAACAGTTTTGTTTTTCTAACTTACAAGCAACCCGCAACTTAAGTTGTGGGTTAAAATAGATCCAACTTAATAATAACCGTTTTAACGGTTTCCCATTATACTAAAATGACTTTTCATAGCGGACTATTAATAAAATCGAAAACAGAGACAAGATTGGCATCTTGTTTTACAAATCACAAATGAATAAGGAATATCGATGATTTGTTATAGATTTTAAGGACAGAACAGAGTTCCTATTTTACAACGAACGGAGATTCGTGAAACATAATGCCTTTCCAAAAAATAAAGTTCCAACATCTTTTACCAGCTGTTCTAAAACCAACTCGATATATTAACAGCGAATTGAACGGTTTTCAGAAAACACCTTCGGAAAAAACGATTAATTTTTGCCTTGCTTTTCCGGATGTTTATGAAGTCGGATTTTCTCATCTTGGTTTGAAAATACTGTATTCTATTTTGAACAACGAGAAAGATACAGTTGCTGACCGGGTTTACACACCCTGGCCTGATTTCGGAGAAAAACTTCTAGAAAATAAAATCCCCTTATTTGCTTTAGAAAGTAAGATTGCTGTTCGAGAATTCGATGTTCTCGGTTTTACATTGCAATCAGAACTAACTTACACGAATATTCTTTATACTCTCGAACTTGCTCAAATTCCGCTGTTCGGTATCGACAGAAAGGAAGAACATCCGCTCATTTTAGGAGGTGGACCATGTTCTTCCAATCCTGAACCTTTATCTGATTTCTTCGATGCTTTCTTGATCGGTGATGCGGAAGAAGCGATCATCGAGATCAAGGATTGTTTAAAAAATAGCAAAGGAAAATCGAGGAAAGAAAAACTTCAGGAACTGTCAAAAATCGAGGGAATTTATGTTCCTTCTTTATTTGATAAAACTTGCGGGAAAAAGATCAAGATCAGGAAATTTCTCGATTTTAATAACCCAGGAAAAACTCACTGCAACCAGTTAATTCCCTGGATGGAGCCGACTCATTTTCGTTATGTTGCGGAAATAATGCGCGGGTGTACACGCGGCTGTCGGTTCTGTCATGCCGGCATGTTTTATCGTCCGGTATGGGAAAAAGATTCCGCGATCATCTTACAAGAACTTATCAGAGAAGTGAAGCAATTCGGTTGGGATGAAGCAGCGATAACTTCGCTTTCCACGAGTGATTACAGTTGTATCAAATCTCTCCTTTTTGAACTATGCGAACATCTGAACAAGCAAAATGTCAGTCTTTCTTTACCGTCTCTGCGTGTGGATACGATCGACGATGAACTAACAAAACTTTTGAATGCAATGAAACAGACCGGACTGACCATTGCACCGGAAGCAGGAACACAAAGGCTTCGTAATATTATTAATAAAAATATTTCGGAAGAAGATATCCTGCAGAGCATCGAGGTCGCTCTGAAAAACGGCTGGAAACTGATCAAACTTTATTTTATGATCGGACTTCCTTTTGAAGAAGAAACTGATATCGATGGGATCATTAAACTAATTGAAAAAATTGTCCGGATCTCTCATAAAAAATTGAAGATCAATGTTTCTGTCTCACCTTTTGTGCCGAAAGTTTTTACTCCTTTTCAATGGTCGAAAATGGATGCAAAGGAATCTTTACAGAGAAAAGCAGACAAGATAAAATTTTCTATGAAAAGATATAAATTCATCAAAATAAAATATCATGAGATCGATTCTTCCCTCCTCGAATGTGTTCTCGGCAGAGGAGACAGGAAGGTCGGGAAATTGCTTCATTCTGCATATCGGACCGGTGCCAAATTCGATGGCTGGAATGAGTTTTTTGATTTTAAGGTCTGGGAAAAAGCAGCTGAAGAATGCAGGATCAATATTGAAAATTATCTTTCGGAAATTCCATTAAAAACTTGTTTGGATTGGGAACACATTGATCTCGGGATCGATAGGAATTTTCTCATGCAGGAATGGGAAAATGCCCGAAATGAAAAAATCCTGGAAGATTGCAGAACCGGAAAATGTTCGGGATGCGGGATCTGCAATACGGAAATTTCTCACATTTTTGCTGAAAAAAAGGAAGCTGTAAAAATCAATATCCAACCGGGAAAATATCTCTTTCAACAGGTTTACTTCCATTATCGTGTTTTTTTTGAGAAAAAAGGAATAATGCAATTCGTTGCACATCTCGATCTGGTGCGGATGCTGCAGAGAATTATGAGAGTTTCCAGGCTGCCGATAGTTTTCACGCAAGGGTTTAATATTCACCCGCGTATAAGTCCGGGACCTCCTCTTCCGATCGGAGTTCAGGGAGAAAATGAATATTGCGATTTTGTCTTGAAAAAGGAAATAGGCTTGAGAGAAATTGAAGCAAAATTGAAACTGGTTTTCCCTGAAAATTTGACAGTAAAAAAAATTGAATTCCTGCCCGATAAAAAACAAAGAGCAATGGAATTCTTTAAATTTGAAGAAATGCAAATTATTCCACCTGAAAATTTATCCGTCCATTTTAATAAAAGAACGAAAGTTTTTCTCGAGACAGAAGATTGGTTTTTTTCTCGTTTCAGAAAAGGTAAAGAACGAACTTCAAATCTAAAACAACTGATCAAAGAAATTTCTTTTCGCAAGAATATTTTGAATTTGACAAAAACAATTGTTGGAGCGAGTATTTTTGATATTTTGCGGGAAATCTATGAAATCGAAAGAGGAAAAACGGGTGGTTTGGAGATAATCAGGAAGAGAATGTTACGGATGTGAGCCTGTTTCACAAAATAATTAACTTGAACTAAATCTAACTGATCAAATAAAGATTAGACGAAATAAAAGATCATTGCATAATGTTATCAAAAGTCATAAATTCTGTTTGATCGCTATTTTCTCTTTTTTCAAAATCATTGATTATTTTTTTATCCTGTAAATCTTCAAAGATTTCATATAAAGATTTTTTTATCAGAGTTGAAAAATCACACTTATAGTGATCTTTAAGCATTCTGAAAACCTTTTCATCTTTTTTGATTCAATCTAATAGATATTACAGCCATGAATATACTTCCCCCCGTTTTCCAATATAGACGACAAAATAATTCTCATCTTCCGGGTAAAAAATTGCTCGATACTTTCCTTTTCTTAGCCTAACCCGGATAAACCGGAAAAGATTCAACCGTGAATTAACATGAATTTACGCGTATAAAAGAAATTGAACAAAATTCTGTTTTCTTGAATCATTTCTACAAAAGTGTTCACTAAGTGCGGAAAAAATCTTTTGCAAAAAAAAACACGAATATTAAAGGTAAGATACTATAATTTCGTTTCAAATTTCCTTTAAGTTTTTATATCGAATAAATTGAAGTCTTTCGTAAGAGCCAATGACTGAAATGCATGATGAAATAATGTAAATTGTTTTTTGGGTAAGTTACCTTTCTTCACTTTTTTATGAACTATTTTTCATAATAAATCATGTTTACAATCTAATACAATAATGCTACTTTACAATTTTTTCATTTATCAGAATAAATATACACATTTTTTTAACTTTTTTTTGACTCCAAAACTCCCTGTCCCTTTTATCATTCGATAAAATATCAGACCATTGAGCATTTAGAAATTGATGAGAAGGTTCTAATGTCTGATTTGATTTGTAGTTTAAAAACGATTTATCAAATGAGGAAAAAATGACAAATCTAAACATCCAATTAGACGAAAGAGACTACTGAAGGTTGATTTATACATCGAAAATTTATAAAAAGACCGTCCAAATGTTAATTCACGAATTAATAAATCAATTACCTGATATTGATGAAATAAACAATATTAAGCAGGACCCGGTATTTCAAATGGAAGGTTATGATTCAAAAGCCAAGCTAGATTTATCAAAAAATATCGATAAATATTTTTATGAAGAGAAATAGAAATGTTTCGAGTTTTTATCGATACGAATGCCTGGATAGCCTTGAACAGCAAACGAGATCAATTTCATCAACAATCCGTAAAATTCAATAAAGAATTGCTATTAAGCGGTTGAAGTTATATAACAACAAATTATATTTTGGATGAAACTTATACAGGTTTGCAAAAAAAAGCCGGGCATTATGCAGCTGATGATTTTGGCAGAAGAATCCGAAAATCAAACATTGTTTCCATCATCCGTATCTCCGCATCTATCGAAGAAAATCCTGGTAAATTTTCGCGAAGTAGTAGCGGATGTTGTTAAAGATATGACGGCAAATAAGGAAACATTACCGGAAGCGATTGCCAATAAGCAATATAACGGTAGATTAACAGTTCGGATTCCAACCGATGTGCATAGAAACCTGGCAATCAAAGCCGCAGAATCGGGAATTGATTTAAATCGTCTTACCGGATCAAAATTAAGCCGGTAATTACAGAATTCCCATTCCACAAAAAAGCGGGTTTCTGATTAATTGTTATTAAGCATTATATTTAAAGACGGGGAATGATCTAATTAGAAGTGGACGGATGCATTCGCTTGTAGCAACTCGAGTTTAATCATTGGACTTTATTCTTTGGAAAGTTACTTATGATCGATGGTTTCAGAGACCGGTAATCTCTTCATTCGGAGATTAGTGAACTGATGAGATAGAGATTGTATTTTATTGTTGAAAGAAAATACTCGCAATAATTTTTCTTTTTGCATGATACTGAATCTTAATGGTTTTGTGTCCTGTTTTTTCTTTATTAATCTCAATCGAAATCATCAATCTTCCATTTTCACCGAAACCGTCAATCCGTCCCCAATCGGCAAAATTGTGCTGTACAATCTTTTATCGGCAAAGACCATTTCATTGTATCGATGCAAAGGTTTACTCAATTCTTTTTGAACTTTCATCGGTTTTAAAAGAGCATCATCCGCTAAAAGCAGACCATTTTTCCTGACAAGGTTGATACATTTTTCCAACATTACCGGGTACAGCGGTTTATCGGAATCCTGCAAGATCAGATCGAAAGGAGGTTCGAGTTTATCGATGATAACGCTTGCATCGCCCTGGATCAATTCTACGATATTCTCCAATCCTGCTTGCTTAACATTCCTTTTTGTTTCTGCGAAAAGTTCGGATTCGAGTTCGATTGCCGTCAGTTTTCCCTTTGTATGTTTGAGTGCTTCTGCAATCCAGATGGTTGAATAACCGAGACATGTTCCGAATTCCAGGACTCTTTTTGCATCGATAGTTCGAATAATCAATCCGATAAATTTCCCGACCGGCAAACCGATTTCAGGTTGGATTTTTCTATTATCTCTTATTCTGACATCTGAGAATATTTTATCAAGGTGTTTATTATCGGATTGCAGGAATTGTTCAATGTAGTCGTTAAACATTTGGTTTTCTCTTTGTTTTTTAACTATAATTTGAGAGATGGTTGAAGAATAAAACTTTGATTAATTGGATTCAAATCAATAAAAGAAATGTTGTTCTATAGAATTCAATGAAAATCTATTTCCGGATGAATCTTGTAATCATTGATTTTGCATAAAAATTCTTCGAGATCATATTTTTTTTTCATCCAAATATATCTTCACATTACGATAAAAATTTTCATGCATACCCAGAGCGATCAAGGTCCTGGTTTTTTCATTCCAAAGATAAGCAATCAAAAAGATCTTTGCATGCACTCTGAATTTATAAACCCAAATATTTTTCAAGTCTCCTCTTTTTCGTTCACCTTTTTCAGGATTCTCAATAATATGTTTAATTGCTTTGTCCAATTCTTTTATTTGGTTCTTTTTCAGTTTTTTTTTCTGTCTGACGAATAAAGGAGTTTGTAATATCTGAATATCATTTCGAGAATTCATAAGGTATTAAATCATCGTTTTCAGATTGTTCCAAACCGATTAGAATATCCCGGATGAATGAATAAGGGAGATTTTCGTTTTGTTCGGCAATTCTTCCGATCTTTGACCAGAATTCGATCTGTCCGGCTAATGATCTCTTGAATACTGTTGAACTGATTTTTGCTTGTTTTGCCAGTTCGTCGGATATTTTTACAGCTAAAGGCATATTTACCTCCTTGGTATTTATTTCAAGAGACAAACTAAAAATAATTGCATTTGGTGTCAAAAGGTTTCTAAATAAAATTATTGGTTTTGCGAGAGAAATCACAAAATGTAGATTTAAGTTTCATTGCTGAATCCTTTCATACAACAACAAATTCCTTTCTTTCCCAACCTGTTTGATCACACCGATTTTTTTCAAAGTATAAACTATCCTACGAGCCTTATAAACAGAAATTTGCAGTCCTTGGGCATAACTTTTCGTGGAGAAAGGTTCTTCCAAATCTGCCGGAATAAATCTCCGGAAATCTTCTTTATTTCGGAAAATAAATGATCCCGAAACATCTATCAATTTCCTGTCGAATATACTGATCCCTTTTCTTCTCCAGCTGCCTTTTCCGTCATCACAACGAATTTCTTCTTCCTTGATCGATAAAACTTCAAGGGTAAAATTTTCCTGCTGAAACAATTCTGTTATCCTGACGATTTCATCAAAAATATCGAGCAATTTCCTCTTTTTGGGAGATTTCCTGCTGCGGATAATTTCTCCGTTTTCGGAAATCACGGTAATCCATTTTTCTTCAGCGAGAGGATAAACTAAACGGACTTTATATTTTTTTGATAAATTCAGGAGTTTGTTCCTGATCTTTGCCGGGCTTTTGGTCTGGATTTCGATCAGTTCGTTTTTTCTTACAATATCGATGATGAAATTATCAATTTTTCCTTCGAGTTTATCTCCAGGTCCGGAATACCATTTTTTCAAAGCCGAATGGAGAGAACGCTCGTTCTGGAGTCCGATGTTATGTTTCATGTTTTTTTTCGACTTGTAAGTGTAACGACGAGCTGAAAATAATCTATCACAGACAGCTGTGAGTTATTTTTTTTTTGGAAATTTCGAAAAATGCTTTTTGAGTTATTTAAACTTAACCTGTAATTCCTCACACATTTCAAACTTGACACCCGGGAAATCTTTCATAACCTTTTTCATATCTTCCTGGCTATCTTTTACACCATTCAATTTTTTCAAATTTTCCGTATCATTGATTATTTTATCAAAATCGACTTCTACAAAAGTTATAGTCGAATTATCCTGATGAGTTGCATTAGTGTCGGTGATCTTTCCATCGAACTCGAATTTCATCGAAAATTTCATACCTGAAAACATGGATTTCATCTGTTCAATTTCCGCTTCTTTTATTTCTATGTTCTCACTCTCAGGAACATCTTCCCCGGTTTCGTCTAATTCTTCCTGCGGTTTTGGATATTTGATGATCAATTCGGAAGTTTTTCCTTTCTTGAATTCAAATCTTAAATTTTCTGCGGAAGCATCACTCATTGCTCCCATCATGGGATTATTCCCCAGAGCTGAACCTACAGGATTATCGCTTACTGTCAGGTTTGTAATATCCTCAAAAGCGTAAACAACATGGTAGCCGACTTTTCCTTCCTTTTTTAAAGGTCTGCTGAAAACATAACTTACATTTTCTCCATATCTGTGAATGTCACTTTTAAGTTTCTCCTCATCATAAAAGGAATTCTTCTGTTCCTTGTTAGAATCATCCGGCTCCATTCCAAAACTGGCAAGGATTCCAGTCATCATTTCTTCATCGAAAAATACTGTTTCTTCGAGCTTCCCGCTACCGTCTTTGTTGACTTTTATCAAGGTCGTAACTTCAAAACATCCTGATAATAAAATCGCTACAAATAATACTAGTAATAGAATCTTACTTTTGTGAATCATAATTATCCTCCATTTTTTTATGAACTGACCGACATTATATTTGAATTTATCTGTCAAATGATATTTTGATATTTACCTAATGATTTAGAGATTAATTGGAAATTACCTATTCGGATTAAGTAATTTCATTTTGATCAACTTGGCAAGTTGATTTAGATGTTGATTTACGATTCCGGTTGACATCAATTTCTCCAAAAAAAAAATAGAAAATCAGCAACTAACAAAACGAACAAGACGAACTTTGAAACTTTAGTTTTTTTGTTCTGAATAGTTCGCTGTTAATTCTTTGTCTGTTTTGTTTGTTTTGTTCGTTGCTAAAAAAAGGAGTTTGATTATGAGCAATGAGATCAGGGTCAGGTTTGCTCCGAGTCCGACAGGATTTATGCATGTTGGAGGTTTGCGAACTGCTCTTTATAATTACCTTTATGCCCGAAAAGTCGGAGGAAAATTCATCCTCCGCATCGAAGATACGGATAGATCGAGATTTATCGAAGGAGCAGTTGAGAATTTGATAAATACTCTGAAAATTGTCGGTCTGGATTTTGATGAAGGACCGGGAAAGGATGAAGATTTCGGACCATACTTCCAATCGGAAAGAACGGAAATCTATCGAAAATATGCGGATGAATTGATTGACAAAGGTGCTGCTTATTATTGTTTCTGCACTTCTGATGATCTGGAAAAAATGAGAAACGAGCAGAAAGAAAAAGGTCTCGATCAGCGTTATGACGGCAGGTGCAGCAGGTTGTCGAAAGCAGAAGTTCAAAAAAAATTGAAAAATAATGAGCCGTATGTTATTCGTCTGAAAACTCCCGCTGACGGAGATATCTTTTTCTACGATATTGTGCGGGAAAAAGTTACTTTCAAATGGGAAACTGTCGATGACCAGGTTTTGCTCAAATCGGACGGATTTCCAACTTATCATCTGGCGAATGTGGTGGATGATCATTTGATGGAAATTTCGCATGTGATTCGTGGGGAAGAGTGGCTTTCGAGTCTGCCCAAGCATCTTCTGATGTATGAGAAATTCGGCTGGAAACCTCCTAAAATGGCTCATCTTCCGCTGCTTCTGAACCCGGATAAATCCAAATTAAGCAAAAGGCAGGGAGATGTCGCAGTCGAGGATTTTCTGGGAAAAGGTTTTCTCCCCGATACTGTACTGAATTTCATCGCTCTTCTCGGTTGGCATCCGAAAGGAGATCGGGAATTTTTTACTTTGCAGGAACTGGAAAAGGAATTTTCTCTGAAAAGGATCACCAAAGCCGGTGCAGTTTTCGATCTGGAAAAATTGAAATGGCTGAACGGTCATTACCTGCGAAGTTTGGATTTGAAATACATTTTGGAAAAAGCAGAACCTTTCTTTGAAAAAGCAGGAATTGATATTTCAGATAAAGCAAAATTCAGAAAAGTTGTGGATAATGCGAGAATGCGTATTTCTATCCTTTCCGAAATAATCGGGGAATCACGAAAATATTATTTCTCACCCGAACTGAATGACGAGCAAAAAAAGATCGTGGAAATAGAAAGTTCACAGAAAATTTTCCGGTATTGGGAGAAGAAACTACATGAAATGGGCGCAATTTCCCAACAGGAAATAAATGATTTGACCAAAAACTCGATGAGCGATTTACAGATCAAGGGTAAAGATTTTTATATTCCGATCCGATTGGCATTGATCGGAGTAGAACACGGACCGGATTTTCCAACTATTATCGGGATTTTAGGGAAAGAGGAGACATTAGCAAGACTCGACTTGCTGCGAAGTACGAGTTGAGGATTGCGGGTTGCGAATTACGGGGTTTGAGTTACGGGATGCGAGTTTAGATTTTGAGTTGAAAGGTTTAAGGTCTGATAACTTCAACTCGAGTTTCCCTTTGTGTTACTTTGTGCCTTCATGTCTTTGTGGTAAAAAAAAGGAAGTAAAAATGAAATACTTCAAAAAACTGATCGGAGAAAAATGTTACCTTTCTCCCATCAGTATCGATGATGCGCAGCAGTATGCGGAATGGCTGAACGACATGGAAGTTTCCAAAAATCTTGTGATGTCTTCCCGTCAAATTACTCTGGAAAGAGAGAAAGAAATCCTTTCCAATATGAGCAAAAATCAATCTCAAATTTTCGGAATTATCGACAAATCTTCAGATAAATTGATCGGGAATTGCAGCTTGTTCAACATCGATCATATGAACGGAAAAGCAGGATTTGGAATTTTCATTGGAGATACATCTTATTGGGACAGAGGTTTCGGCACGGAAGCAGCAAAATTGATCCTCGATTACGGATTCAACATTCTCAATCTGCATAACATCTGGCTGGAAGTGTATTCTTACAATAAAAGAGCGATCAGGTCCTACGAAAAAGCCGGATTCAAAATGGTCGGGAAACGCAGAGAAACAAAAATGATCAACAATCAAAGATTCGATGAAGTTTATATGGACATTCTGGGCAGTGAATTTGAAAGCGTTTATATTAAAAAAGTGATGGAAAAATAACGAGGTTCGAGATGCGAGGTGCGAGTTGTAAGATTTTAAACTTCAGTCAAGATTGCTGAAGCAAACTTAATTCAAGTTTTCTTTGTGTAACTTCGTGGCTTGGTGGTAAAGAATGTTTGAACAAATAAAAGGACAGGAAAAGGCGGTTTCGATCTTGAAAAACGCTATCGAAACAGACAAGATCGCTCATAGTTATCTTTTTTACGGACCCGATGGAGTAGGTAAATTTACTACTGCTCTCTATTTCGGGATGGCGATCAATTGTCATGCAACTTCCGATAAGCGCCCTTGCGGTTCATGCCCGTCATGTCGTAAATTCCTCTCATTTTCGCATCCGGATTTTCTATTTGTTTTCCCCTTCCCAAAAGAAAAAGATAAAGATATTACCATCGACGGCGAGATCAAAACCGAGAAAATTCTGCTGGAATATGAAGCATACATCGAAAATAAGATCAAAACTCCCTGGCAGGAATTCCATTTTTCCAAAAATACCGGGATCAGGATCGCCAGTATTCGCATGCTGGAGAACAGGATCAAACTTTCACCAAATGAAGGAAATTACAAAATCTATATCATCGAGAATGCGGAAACAATGGTGGTTCAAGCTGCAAATGCTTTCTTGAAAACTCTCGAAGAACCTCCCCACGACACGATCATTATCCTGACAACGAGCAAACCGAATTCTCTGCTGCCGACAATTCTATCGAGATGTCAGAAAGTTCCTTTTTTCCAGGTTCCCCGAAAAATAATCGAAAAGGAATTGGAAGAAAATAAATTCCTGGAAAACATCGAAGCCAAAATGTTTGCCCGAATCGCTCATGGAAATATGGAAAAAGCCCTGCAGCTCGCAGAAAAAGGAACAACCGATTCCCGTAATGAAACGATCGAATTTCTGAATATCCTGATCGCTCAAGACGACTTGAGATTCATCGATTTTGCGAACCGATACCGCACTTCCAAAACGCAATCTCAATTAACGGAAATAATTTCACACTTGATCATCTGGATAAGTGATATTTCCTATTTCAAGAATTTCCCATCCGAAATTGTCAATCTCGATAAGACCGATATGTTGGAAACTCTATATCACCAAAATCCGAATGTCGATGAATATGCTCCTGAAATATTGGAATTCCTGGAATTGATGCTGAAAAAACTTACAGGACATGTCAACCCGCAATTGATCACTGTCGGGATTTATAATAAATTGAGTGAGATCTTTTTTGGATAAATCCAAACTTAACAAATCTTTGAGATTTGTGAAATTTTCCTAAGCGGATAACATAGAATAAATTGAGCAAACTTGATAAGTTTCTCTAAACAGAATAATATGGAATAATTAATTAAACTTGTTAAGTTTCAAAAACTCACAAGTTTATGAAGGAAAAAAAATGACGGAAGAAAAAAAATCGAATTTCATCCGCGAAATAGTCGAGGATGACCTGAAAACCAATAAAAACAACCGAGAAGTTCACACGCGTTTCCCGCCGGAACCGAATGGTTATCTTCACATCGGACACGCCAAGGCTTTCTGCTTAAGTTTTGGAATTGCAGAGGATTACAACGGAACCTGCAATCTTCGTTTCGATGACACAAATCCTGTTAAGGAAGAGACTGAATATGTGGAATCTATCCAGGAAGACATCAAATGGATGGGTTTCAATTGGAAGGAAAATCTGTTTTTTGCTTCCGATTATTTTGAACAACTTTATGAATTTGCCTTGAAATTGATCAAAGATGGAAAAGCATATATCTGCCATTTGAGTCCTGCTGAAATCCGGGAATATCGCGGCACTCTGACCAAATCCGGAAAAAATAGTCCTTATCGCAACCGAACCATCGCAGAAAACCTGGAATTATTCAAGAAAATGAAAAAAGGTGAATTCCAAAATAGCGAATGCGTTCTGCGAGCAAAAATCGATATGAGTTCTCCCAACATCAATATGCGCGATCCCATCATGTATCGCATCATTCACGCAGAACATCACCGAACAGGCAATAAATGGTGCATTTACCCGAGTTATGATTTCACGCACGGACAGTCGGATTCCATCGAAAAAATCACTTATTCTCTCTGCGATCTCGGATTTGAAGACCATCGTCCGCTTTATAACTGGTTTATCAAAAATCTCGAAATCTTCCCCTCCAGGCAGATCGAATTTGCCCGTTTGAACCTGACTTACACAGTTTTGAGTAAAAGAAAACTACGAACACTCGTTGAAGAAAACTATGTTTCCGGGTGGGACGATCCGCGCATGCCGACATTGTCCGGATTACGCAGACGAGGATTTACACCGACTTCTATCCGCAGATTTATGGATCGGATCGGTGTTGCCAAAGCAGATAGCACCGTTGACATTGCTCTGCTCGAATATTTTATCCGCGAAGAATTGAACAAAACTGCTCCGCGTGTAATGGCAGTCCTGAATCCGCTGAAAGTTGTGATCACGAACTATCCGGAAGATCAGGTCGGGGAAATGGATGCAGTTAATAATCCGGAGGATGAATCTGCAGGAACGCGGAAAGTTCCTTTCTCAAAAATATTATTTATCGAGAAAAATGATTTTTTGGAGGATCCTCCCAAAAAATTTTTCCGGCTCGCTCCGGGCAGAGAAGTTCGTCTCCGTTATGCCTATTTCATAAAGTGTGAAGAAGTTATCAAAGATGAAAAAGATGAAATAATAGAACTTCACTGCACTTATGATCCAAAAACAAAAGGCGGTTCTGCTCCGGATGGTAGAAAGGTCAAAGCAACTTTGCATTGGGTTTCAGCAAAACATGCTATCGATGCAGAAGTGCGGCTTTATGACCGACTTTTCACCACGAAATTTCCGGAAGAGAATGGAGAAAGGAAAGATTTCAAATCAAACATTAATCCCGAATCATTAAAAATTCTGAAAAACTGCAAACTCGAACCAAGCTTGAAATCAGCGAAACCTGAAGACAAATTCCAGTTTGAAAGACTTGGGTATTTTTGTGTAGATGCGGTTGATTCCAAAAAAGAAAATCTTGTTTTTAACCGCACTGTTTCCTTGCGAGATGATTGGGCGAGGATGCAGAAAAAGTGATTTTTTTTCTCGGATTTTCGCGGATTGGACAAATAAAAAAATTATAATTTTCTCTGCAACCTTCGCGTCTTTGCAGTAAGGTATTCGTGAAGTTCGTGTAATTGGCGGATAGAAAATGAAAAAATTAAAAGTCCTTTTTGTCTGCATTCACAATTCTGCTCGCAGCCAGATGGCGGAAGCATTCTTGAATTCTTTTGGAAGCGAATATTTTTATGCAGAAAGTGCCGGACTCGATCCGGGGAAACTCAATCCAATAGTTGTCCGAGTAATGCAGGAAGAAGGTCTTGATATTTCCCAAAATAAACCAAATAGTGTCTTCGATTTTTTCAAACAGGAAAGAAAATACAACTTTGTGATTACTGTTTGCGATGAATCGAATAGCGAAAGATGTCCGATTTTTCCCGGTAGAACACAAAGGATCCATTGGAGTTTTGCCGATCCTTCTTCTTTTAAAGGTTCGGATGAAGAAAGATTGGAAGAAACGAGAGAAGTTCGGGATTTAATAAAGAAACAGATACTTGAATTTATTGAGGAAAATAAAGGATTATTCGAGTCGTAGGAAAGGTATCAAACTTCATTCTGACGATCGACGACGACTCGGAACAACTCAATATATTATTATCTTATATTTTATTTTGTCCGACCTGCTTTTGTTTCAACTCGTCGCTTTGTGTACGAGTCGAATGGTATTCTTTTCTTATTTTTGGTTACGCTCATGATGACTGATTACGATAATTTTTAACTAAAAAAAAATCTCGGTTAAGATTTTTTTATATGTCTCATTTTTTTTATTTTTGGATGCTCTCCAAAGACGAAACAGGTTATCGAACTGAAAAACTTCCCGATGGATAATCTTGAGGGAATTATTACACAATCAGGAGTAGAATTTGACGGGGAAATATCTAACGACGGAAAAGGCTCTTTGAAGATAAAAGCTACCGAACCGATAATTATCAAACTTTTTGAAATCGGAAATATCGATATTCATAATGCACGCTTGATCTATAATGCAAAAGTCAAAACTGAAAATCTGCAAGGAAAAGTTTTCCTGGAAATGTGGTGTTCTTTCACAGGTCAAGGCGAATATTTTTCTCGGAATATCCAATCTTTCCTTACGGCAACAAATGATTGGTCATCTATGGAAACCGTCTTCTTCTTGAAAAAAGGAGAAAATCCGGATAATATCAGATTGAACCTGGTCATAGATGGAAAGGGAATCGCCTGGATTGATGATATAAAACTGATGAAAATGGACTTATAACAAATCATTATAATTACTTTTGAGGAACTTATGAAAATTGATGATCTCCAAAAAAGCCGGATACTGTCATTCTGAATCCTTCGACATCAATCAGGATAAACTGCGTCGAAAGACCGTTTGTACTAACATACTATGGAATTTTTTCCTAAAAAAGACTTAAAATGACAAAAACCGATTTTTTTTGGGACCATCACTATTTTCAGAAATCTTTTTCCGCAAGATATTACATTGATACATAATTGTATTTTCAATGAATAATAAAAAAATTATGAGTATAGAAAAACATTGCCTGATTTAATTCTGTTCACATTTATTAAGAAAAAAATATTGACAAATAATATGTTGAAAAAGCAGTTAACAAAATGAAAAAGAAGAATGGATTATCTGGTTCATTAGATGTTGTTCATATCGTATATTGTGAATACTTGCACTTACAAAGATGAGGATGAAAATTAAATATCAAAACTAAAAAATTGGTCGTTACTATCGCAATTATTGATTTTAAACTTTTAATATCGTAATTAAACAAATTTTAAATCTAAAACAAAAAAAATTAAGGAGAGTTTTATTATGAAAAAATTAGTTTTATTTTTAATAGTTTTTTTATTATTCAGTCTATCTCTTTTCAGTATTACTGAAGACCAGAAACTGCTCACTCGAAAAGTTGATGGCCTCGCTCCGCAAAGAGACTATTTCAATACAAATAAAAAAACTATGACCGCTGATCATTACCGTGATCCTGATTTTGACGGATACGGTTACAATGCTTATGATCCAACAGGAACCTATGTTAACGGTCCTATTTATTTCCCCGGATCCGATCCTTCGGATATAACTTTGCTTGCTCCGACAACATCGGGAAATTTTATTGCCGGTGCATGTTGGATAGCCGACGAAGAAACCTGGTACGGAGGTCAATACGGTGGTGGTTTGTATTCCATCGATCATATTACAGGTAATATGACTTTTATCGGTAATACAACCGCAGGATTTCATGGTCTCGAATACGATGATGCATCCGGAATTATGTATGGTTCAGATGGTGCAAATTTGTACACTGTTGATTGGACGACCGGCGCATCGACCCTGATCGGTCCTCACAACACAGCCGATACAATGATCGGTATTGCTGGTGACGGTGAAGGAAATATGTATGGTGTAACAGTTAGTTTTACCGAAATTTCCGACTTGTATTTGATTGACCTGGCAACAGGAAATGCCACTTCGCTCGGTTCGACCGGCGGACAATTTTTATACGCTCAGGATCTTGCTTTTGATAAAGATGCCGGAATCCTTTACAATGCAGCATATTTCGGAGACGGAACTCCTCCCGGGTTGTATGAGATCGATACGAATACTTGTGCTATGACCTGGTGGGGAGATTTTGCCGGAGGAATGGAAGTAACAGGTTTTGCTGTTCCTTATACTCTGGCAGAAGCCGGAGCACCTGCTGCTCCTTCTGATCTGGTAGTTACACCCGATCCCGTAGGTGCTTTAAGTTGCGATCTCAGCTGGACGAATCCTGATCTCACATTCGATGGTGATCCTCTTACGGAATTACTGGAAATGAGAGTTTATCGTAATGATGTTCTGGTTTATACAGACAGCTCCCCAACAATCGGCGGAGCATCAGGCTGGACAGACAACACAGTATCTCCGGCAGGATTGTATAATTACGCTGTGCGTGGATACAATTCAGATGGAGAAGGTCCTGCAGCATTTGAGGAAGTCTGGGTTGGTGAAGATGTACCGAATGCAGTTACAGACCTGACATTAACCGATGTCAGCACAAGAGATTTGATGGCTCAACTGGATTGGACAAATCCTACCGACGGTATGCACGGAGGATATTTCCCGGGTGTTACCGGTTATTTGATCGAAAGACACGATGGTGCAGATTGGGATATTCCAGGACCTGTTACTCAATGGGTTGATGATACAATAGTCGATGTCGGAATTTATTCTTATTCTGTAATTCCTTACAATAACTCCGGAACCGGACCGATAACTTACACACCACAAGTAGGAATAGGAATCACAGTTGTTGAAATTGGTAATGCCGAAACTCTCGATTACCAGATCCCGATGAATATCTGGTATCAAAACAGTATGGTCGAAGTGGTTTACCAGCAGGAATGGCTCGGAACAGGGATGAATATTAACGCAGTTTCTTTCCATGCTAATATATCTTCAACAATTAATCCTTTCAATTTCCAGATCTGGATGGGCGAGCTCGATATCGACGACCTGACCGGGGGCTGGATAGATGGTAACTCCTTAACTCAAGTTTTTAACGGTATGATCGATACTCCTCCCGGAGATTACTGGCTCGATATTACACTGGATGAACCATTTGAATACACATATACAGACAATTTAGTGCTGTTTATGATCAAAGATGATGATGAATATTATTCTACTCAAGATACATGGTACACAACCGAATCGGGAATAACTCAAGTAACTGCTCACCAATACAGCGATACTCAAGATTACGATGCATTTACAGGACCCTGGACTACAATATATGGTAAATCAACCTATCCTGATGTTCGCTTCTATTATACACCATTAGCAGAAATGCAGGCACCTGCCGAACCAACAAATGTAACTTATGTTCCGGATGCCGGTGGAGCTTTGGAATGCACGATCAGCTGGATATGCCCAACTCTCGATTATGCCGGAGATCCTCTGACCGAACTTCTGGAAATGAGAGTTTATCGCGATGGTTCTCTTGTTTATACAGACAATTCACCAATAATCGGGGGAGCAGGACAATATATAGATACTGTTCCGGTTTCCGGGTTTTATACTTACATGGTTACCGGATATAATAGTTATGGTGAAGGAGATCCTGTGGAAGGAACTGTCTGGGTTGGAGAAGATGTTCCCAATGTAGTAACAGATCTCGTTCTTGTCGAACAAAACGGAAATGGACTTCTTACCTGGGTTAATCCTACAACCGGTTTTAATGGTGGACCATTCAATGAACCGATTCTCGGATATGAAATCACCAGAAATAATCCTGACAGTAGTCAAACCTACTTTAATATTACCGGAATCCAAACTCAATACGTCGATACTGCAATTCCGGAAGCCGGTTATTATAGTTATGATGTAACCGCGTACAATTCCATTGGATTGGGAGGAACAGAAACTTCCAACACCTGGATGTTGGGAGCAGGTGAAGTGCTCTTCTATGATGACTTTGAAACAGACCTCAGCGCATGGAATGTTATTAACAATGGTGGTAATGGAGTATGGGTGATCTATTTCCCACCATATCCAAATAATTATCAAATGCCCCCGGAATCATCCGGTGGGGTATGTTCGGCAGATTCTGATGAAATCTATCCGATAGATTCTGAGTTACAATTGGCTGTTCCACTCGATTGTTCCACTTGCGAAATGGTAAACTTGCAATTCGATAATGACTGGAATCCAATCCAAGAAGCAGATTATTGCTACATTGATGTCAGTAATGACGGTGGAGCAACCTGGAATAATGTTCTTACCTGGGGTGGAGATAATGTCGATATTACGGCAACTCACGAAATCATCGATATTTCCGCGTATGCTGATTTTCAACCCAGTGTATTAGTTAGATTCCATTCGGTTCAACCCGGGTGGGATTGGTGGTGGACGATCGATAATGTCGGCATTTACGGAACATGCGGTCCCCAGGTTTATGGTTCACTGGAAGGTTATGTAACCGAATACGGAACCAGAGATCCGATCGAGGGTGCAATCGTAACAATCGGTAGTTATACAGGAACAACCAATGATCAAGGATATTACTTTATCGATGATGTCGGAATAGGAATATACGATGTCTATTGTACTGCTGATGGATATGTTGATGCAGTCCAACCGGGTGTCGAGATCTTTGAAGAACAAACAACACAACAGGATTTTGAATTATTGTGGTCGGAAATCGCAGTTGATCCTACCTCCTTCGATGTTGTTGTTCCGCAAGGAGAAACACTCGATGTTCCTATGTCGATCATCAATGATGGTCCTGGTGAACTCACTTACAATATCTCCTTCCAGGAACTCGATCTTTTACGAAGCGGTGTCAGTAAAGCGAATTATTCGGAGATCACTCTTCCCGCATTGGGATTTGGTGCAAATAATGAATTTGCTAAACATAATCCTAAATTCTCCGGTAATATTAGTTCAAGTAATGGAACAACGATCAAAATTCCCGATCTGCATTCGACCTTAAGATGGAATATTTCAGTTTGTATTCTTAGTCCTGATCCGGAAGCGGCTACTACTCAATTGCAAACAGCTTTAGATGCCTTCGATGATCTAGATGTCAGTGTTTATCCTCTTGCTGATTTACCAACAATCTCGGGTAATGACCTTGCTCCTTACGAGGTAGTAATTGTTTATAATGATTATACCTGGGTAGCTGGTGGTGGAGATGCAGTTGTTGTTGGTGATGCCCTGGCAGATTATATAGATCTTGGTGGTACGGTTATCGATAATTTGTACCTGCATAGTTTTGATGATTGGGGTTTAGGAGGTCGTTACATTAATGAACAATACAGTCCTTTCACCATGGCTACAACCGATAACTGGAGTCCGACTGAAATGGGAACTGTTTATCTGCCCGATCATCCGATCATGACAGATGTTGCAACTGCCGGTCAAACCTGGGGAGTTCAGGATCCCGGTCTTGCCCCCGATGCAGACTTGATCGCAGATTGGGATGACGGAAATCCATTCCTGGCTGCTAATAATAATGTTGTTGGTATGAACATCATGCCGCTAGATCCAAATGTCGGTCCAACCTGGACAGGTGATGTTTTGACGATCTATTATAATGCTGTAATGTGGTTATCAGGGCGTTTATGGGTCACTGCCGAACCTTCTTCTGGAACTGTTCCAGGAGAGTCAACTGACGAAGTTACCATAACTTTCAATGCTGGTGATATCGATGAAGGAACTGTCCTCGAAGCCAATATGATCATTGGTAATAATTCGGTCCTTGGTGAGGACCTGGTTGTTCCGGTTTCTATGACTGTTGGACCTGATGCGATCGGCGAGGAACCTATTCAGCTGTTGATCACAGCTTTGGGTAAAAACTTCCCGAATCCGTTCAATCCGGTTACGAATATCAGTTATTCACTTTCGCAAGCGGGTGATGTAACCATTTCCATTTACAATATAAAGGGTCAGAAGGTGAAAACCCTTGTAAACGAGAAAATGGAAGCAGGAAGATACATTACTACCTGGTATGGAAAGGATAATTTCAACAGGGATGTTTCCAGTGGTGTTTACTTCTACAAAATGCATGCCGGCAAATATACCGGTACAAAGAAGATGATCCTGATGAAGTAAATTCATACATCTCAGGATAATTCCGATGAAATAGTACCATCGGATAATTATGAAAGCCACCGGATTTTTTAATCCGGTGGCTTTTTATATAATTTTAAAAATCATAAAGTTATGACTACGATCTTTTGGGTTCTATGATTGAAGTAAAAATTACATCTGAACATGCAAATGAATTCACCGTTCAGGAGTTTAATTATTCGACAGGTTTGCATAATTTTCAGACACGATTTTATGACACTGATTTGATACTGTTTTATGCTGTAGATCAAGTCGGAGAGTTTGTGTCTCTATATCGTTTTGTCTGGAATAATCCTGCTTTTTTTTGTTTTTTGTCGAGATGACAAAAAATATTTGTTAAAAATTATGACAAAATATTCAATGTCAAAGTGGACGATCTTGTAAAAAGTCATAAGTTAATGAAATCTGTCATCTTAAGTCTTTCTACAGGATCAAGACAAACTGTGTCGAAAGATCAATATTACCAATTTAGATCCTTCGATTACGCTTTCATTCTTCACAGTTTGCTACGGAGAATGAAGGGAATGGCAGTATTTGACTTTTACGAAACTATTATGGTGATTTACTGGCAGAAGATTATAAATGATAAAGAACAGAACCAGATTCAATCTTGAATTCGATCGGGTTTTTTTATTTGCTTTTTATGTTCGTATTGTTCGTTTTGCCCTGTCCGGCTGTTGACGAATTCGTTGCTAATTCATTTCACCGCCACCAGAATATCCATCTCCGAATCCGGTTCCCCGAACTTGAATCTTTCATCATACCATTCGATCTCATCAGCCGGAGCAAGTTTCAGATTATTTTCAGGAAGCCATTTTTTGAAGATGTTGCCAAAGGTCTGACCGAGACTGTCCAAAGGTCCTTTATGAGTAAAAACGGCATATCGATTTGCAGGAATTTCGTAATAGACCATTCCATCCGGAATGAAACTTTCATCCGTAACTAAAACTCCAGCAATATAATCGAATTCTTTAGCGTTCTTATCCGGTTGATAACAACAGATCCCGACTGCAATTTTTGCATCGATATTATTTTTTATCTCACCATTTCGGGACATGAATTTATCCCATAACTGCGGAATGTTTTTGTCATAAGGTTTGACCCGGATTTTTAGACCGATTGTCTTTAATAATGGTTTTTCAATTATTTTGTGGTTCATAAAAACTCCAATTCCAAACAAGACTCGACTTGCTTCGAGGAGTGCGAGTTGAGGATTGTAACTTTCAGTGTAATTTGACTCTATTTAATACACTATTTGAGTAAATTCCGAAAAGCAGATAAATCTCTTCTAAACAGGTTATTGGACTCAACTCGCACTGCGTAGCAAGTCGAGCCCAATAAGATGTTTTCTTTGCGTCCTTCGCATTACATTAAAAAGCCGGACTGTGCTTTGCGATAAAATTATTTCCTCGACCAAAGTCCGAGTGTATTCCCTTCTGTATCGGAAAACAGCGCAAAATATCCTATCTCTTCCATAATCAAAGTTTTAGGAACAATAATATTCCCACCTGCAGGTTCGACTCGGTTCAGCATTTCCGTCAAATCTTCTCCGCAGTTGATATAGACTAGACTTCCGTCTGCCGATGGTTTCATGTGCTCACTTTTCACGATTGCTCCGGTAAAAGCATAACCTTGTGAATGATCCGGCAGATAACCCATGATCGAACCGTCATATTCATCGGATTTCATCTCAAAGACAAAAAGTTTCTCATAAAATCCTTTTGCCCGTTCAAAATCAAGCACCGGAATTTCTACCCAGGGAAACAGGCTTTTTGCCATGAATTTTTCTTCGTGTTTTTCAGTTTTTTTCTCATGTTCGCCTTCACAATGACCGCAATCTGCGACTAATGTAAAAAAACTAAACATCATGGCAGTGAGTAAAATAATTATTAATTTCTTCATTTTAATTTTTCTCCTTTTTTTTAGTAACCTTCCAAAGGTCAACTTTATGAGAATTTCTCCGATAGAGACCTTTAGAAGATTATAAATTCTTGAATTTACTTTTTCGACCAGAGTGCGACCTTGTTCCCTTCCGGATCGAAAAACAAGCAGAAATAACCGATGTCTTCCATGATCAAGGTTTTTGGAACAAGGATCTTTCCTCCGGCAGGTTCGATCTTATCCTGGAACGGCTGCAGATCATCGCCGCAATTGAAGTAAACTAATGAACCTTTATCCGACGGTTCATAACCTTCACCTTTGCAGATCGCACCGCCAACTCCTTCACCTTCCATTTTGAAGAATCCCATTTTCGCTCCGCCCATTTCTTCCACATGAAGTTCGTTTCCCAGTAATTCTTCGTAGAATTTTTTGGCTCTCTCAAAGTTTTGCACCGGAATTTCAAACCAGACGATTACATTGCTCATAATTACCTCCTGTATAATTTATTTCAAAAACAAAATCTGTAAATTTGAAGTCAAATTATTTATAAAATATCTTCTTTTTATCTCAAAAAATCTATACTATTAAAGAATACAATTCTGTGCTACATTCACAATCAGGATTGATTGTGTTACAGTAATTCAAACAATCCTGTTTGAGGAATCTACCGAATCAACTAATCGAAAAATTTCTCCTGATTCAACAAATTCAACAAATTCAACGAAAAGGTTTTTCATCGCGTTCTTAGCAACTTTGCGGTGAATTTACTTTTCTTTGTATCGGTCGGTCAACACAAACGCGAACCATAACCTGAATTTTTCTCCTTTGAATTCGATTTCAGGAGCATCTTTCCATTTTTCCCAGGTTACGACTCCACCCATTTCCCAGTTTTCTCCAATATAATTCCGATGCAGGATTTCTCGACCTTCAGAACTGTAAAAGTGTTCCATATAACATCTTCTGGGATAATCATCACAACTGAATCTCTTACGGATTACATCAAGATATTCTTTTTCTCCGATTTTTACATCTACAATATCAACAATTCCAATCTCATTTTCTTTCCTATTTCCAACAAATTCTCCAACTTGAATATCGAGTTCCAAAGGTTTCATCAAATCCTTCTGATCGAAATGAATAATTAATTCTTTAGGAAAATCAAAAATTCGAAAAACCATTGAAATTTTGTGTTCATCATAAGTGTAGTAAAAATGTTTTTTCATTTTTAATTTCAACGAAATAGAATCATCAATTACTTCAAGAACTTCCCGACCAAACATTTTTGCATTCCGCGTGACTTTTGAAACCGCTTTTCTTTTGAAAATCCTGCCCGGATATTCATACGCTTCATAAACTTCGACATCTCCGACTCCAGCCAGTGGAGATCCAAAATTCAAACCGTATCCGAGAATCTTCACAGAATTTTTCTTACTCTCTTTTTTAGGAAAAATCTTAATTTCTGGAGCAACTTGCCCCTTGTCCCTTTCTCCTTGTTCCTTCATTTCCATCTCCTTTTTCAATTTTTGGCGAGCATCAAAAAGTCTGCGTTTAACAGTTCCTTCTGGAATTTTGAACAGTTTGCTGATTTCTTTTATGGAATGATGGGTGAAATATTTCATTTGCAGGATGTATTTTTCTGAATGAGGAAGATTTCCCAGCGAATCGATCAACTGTTTTTCATTTTTGTATTCTGTTTCATCTTGTTCGTAAAAATGATAAAGATATTTTTCTGGGATATTTGCATAACCAACCATCTTTCCCTTTTTTTTGAGGAAATTCAGGCATTTATTCCTTGCAATCGTTTTCATCCAACCGGTAATATTGAATGGTTCCTGCAGTTCGATCAGTTTGTAAATAGCCGTAATCAGAGTTTCCTGCAAAATGTCATTTATCGAATCCTCATCATTAATGAATTTTCTGATGTATAATTTCAGTTTGGGAATTAATTCTGAAAATTCAATTTCCGGAATTTCTTTTAACTGCTTTTGCATTTATTTTCCTTTTTTCTGCTCTCACTATTATAACAATCAAGATGGAAAAAGGTTCAGATTTTTTCGTAGTTCAATTTGCCAAATTGAAAACATTGTAGCACATTTTTGCAAAATGTGTTTTTTTTTATAAAGGTCTGAACTTTTTATTCCACAGAATACAATTCTGTGCTACTCCACAAAAATCCTGATCGTTGTCGGAGTTCCGTCATCTTCCTCGACTTCCATAAAAAACAGGTCTCCAACTTCTCCGGAAGAAGCCATATCAACGATCTCTTTCCAATCGATTGAAGAAAAGTCAAAATTGGAAGAACCCAGATTAGCATTTATTTTTGCATGTTTGGGAATAAATTTGCCGGCTATTTTTGCCAGGTTCAACGGAATAGCAATATTCACTTTTGGTTTCGGTTTTCCTTCCTGAGTGATCCTGATCACCAGTTTTTTTCCTTTAATGGTAGGAGCAGATTTCGGGATTAACGCTGAAAGTAATCTCTCGCCTTCCTGTGCTGAAATCTTTCCATCTGCCACCATATCGATTATTCTTCTTTTTTCATCCATGATTTTCTCCTTAACTCACCCTAACCCTCTCTTGAAAAGAGAGGGAATAATATCGAAAATCAAATACAGATTTTCCTTCTAAAATTCCCCTTCTTTTCTCAAGAGAAGAGGTCATGGGATGAGTTCTTATTTTTCCATTGCTTTCAGCAATCTTTCTGCTTCATCTGCCGTGATCTTTCCATCCTGCAGCATTTGCAGGATTTTGAGTCGGCTGCGTTCGTCAACTTCCTGTTTTTCCTTTTCAGAAAGGTCGGAAGATGCAAATTTTTCCTGCACTTTATTCATCGCTTTCTCGATTTTGATCTTAACTTTTTCCATCTTTTCCTTTATTTTTTCGTCATTGAATTCTTTACCGATTGATGCATTTATTTCTTTCTGAACTCCATCCATCGCATTCTGCACGATCACGGAAACATCCGGAATGTGAACATTTTTCAGTTTATTCTTCGCCTTTTCAATCTTGATCTTGATCTTATCTTTATCGATATCTGCGGGAATTTTATCGACTACTCCATCCAGAATATCGGAAATCCCTGAGAGATCGATATTGAATCCAGCACCATAACACTTTTCATGATGAGGATTTTTCATAATGCGAATCGAACCGTTCTCATTTTTGGCAGTGATCTCTACACTTCCGGAACCTTTCATCATTTCTATGATATGAATGTCATCTTCGGTTCGCCTGTCGTAGTTTCCTTCCAAACCGATGTTGAAATTTCCAAAATCATTTTCCGCTCTGATCTTGTAAGGAATTCCATCCGGAACAATAAGATGGATCTTTCCATTCTCGTTCCGGAAATTGAACTTGCCGGAGTCGATTGGACAAAATTCATAATAAATGCTGCCGTTTTCACTTTGAATATCAGCATTTTTGAAGTTCGCATCCAGAACTCGAAAAGGACCGTTTTCAGTTTTAGAAATGAGACTTCCTTTACATTTGGATAATTTCACCGGACTATTCTCCGTATTCAGATCGAATTTTCCCTCACATTCTTTCATAGCGATCGGACCATTTTCCGTATTTACTTTAATATCGCTGTTGCATGACAAAATAGAAATCGGGCTGTTTTCCGTTTCGCAGTCGATTTTTCCATTAATATGATCCAATTTAATCGGACCATTTCCACCTTTGATTTTTTGGATTCCCTGCAGATTTTCCAGGGAAAGAGGACCATTTTCATTTTCCATAGAAACATCTGAAATAATCGGAATGGAAAGAACTATTTCTACTTTTCTGATCGAGATTTCATCTTCCAAACCGGTCAGATCGATCTCCAGAACATTATTTTGCTGATCATATTTTGTTTTGATCAAATCCTCGATTGTTTTCTCATCATCATAATTTTTGTAATCAAATTTCACATAAAAATCTGTTTCTTCCTGGTTTCTTCCTTTGATCTTTATTCCCAAATTCTCCGATTTAAAACTTACCTTCAGGTTACTTTTCGTTTGGGAGCGGAATGTTTTTTCAAAACTCGGCATTTTTCCTCCTTTTTTGAAACAGCGAACAATTGCTGACAAAGACGAACATAGTGCATATTAGACATGACTGGACATCATCGCGATGCAGATGTAGTTCAGTTGTGAACATGACCTAATGGTCGCTTTAAGTCCAGTTTCGCTTCATTCTGCTGAACTCGAATCTTTTTTTTCCGTTCGATCTGTGTAAATCCATGAGCATTTTTGTTCGTTCTTGTTCGCAATTGTTCACTGTTAATTGTTTTTCTTCATTTTCTCGATCGCTTCATCGACCGTTAGATTCCCCTTTTCGATCTCATCCAGAATGTCGGGTGAAAACGATCCGACTTGTTCCTTTTTTCCGGGGCATAGAACTTTCGTAACTTCGTTCAACCTGTTTTTCACGGTTGGATATGAAATTCCCAACGCTTTCTCCACTTCTTTGATACTTCCTTGACAGCAGACGAAAACTTTTACGAATTCCTGTTGCGAAGCATTCAAAGAAGCAAGTTCTCCAATCCCGAACTTTCCTTTGATCGATGTATCACAATTTGGACAATGATACTCGACTATCTCCAGGTTGGAATTGCAGACCGGGCATTGTTTTAATTGTTTATTCATTTAACCTCCTGCTTAAATTATGGGGGCAAATAAATTACTTTTATTAATTATGTCAAGCAAATAATTAAAAAAATTTATATAATAATAAATATTATTAATATCGGAAATTATTGAAGCATAAAAAAAACAATAAATTTCTTGATAAATAATTTACCCTGAATAAAAATTGAAACACAAGAAAAGCGGTAGTTTATAAAACCGCTTTTATCGAAAAATTGAATCAGAAAAATTGTTCGCTTTTTCTGAAAGGGGGAAAAATTTCTTTAAAACATACAAACAATAGAGCCTGGAAAAAATATGAGATAACCAGGCATCCGGAACGACCAAGATCTTCTGAGATCATAAATGAATTATTTTCTGATTTCATTCCGTATGTGCAGGGATTTCCTAAAGATCATGCATTGATCACCGGTTCTGCTAATTTTAAGAATCAGAAAGTTTTTATCATTGCTCAAGAAAAACCAAAAGGACAAACATTGGAAGAGCAGGCAAAAGTAAATTTCGGGATGGTCAAACCGGAGGGATATGCACTCGCTTTGAAAATTATGGATCTTGCTGATAAAACAAATTCTCCACTGATCACCATCATCGATACACCCGGCGGAGATCCTTTCGAGCATTCTGCTGAATTTCTCCAGTCGTGGAAAATCTCTGATTGTATCTTCAAAATGGCAGGACTAAAAACCAGAACCATCGCTCTCATTTTAGGAGAAGGAGGAAGCGGTGGTGCTCTAGCTTTGCAGGTAGCGGATAGAACATTGATGATGGAAAACGCAGTTTATTCGGTGATGTCTCCGGAAGGTTGCTCGAGTATTATCTTAAGAAATCCTGCCCGGAAAGAGGAAGCAGCTAATTTACAAAAGCCGACTTCTGATGATATGCTGGCTTTCGGTATCATTGACGATATTATTCCTGAACCGGAGGGCGGTGCTCACAATGATCATAAAACAACGATCATCAATATCGAAAAAAAACTTTCACTGACCCTGAACGAACTGAATCATCTCGATCTGAAAAAGTTATTGAAAAGCAGGTACAAACGCTTTACAAATTATGGAGAATTCAAGGAAGATGTTTCCGAAGTGTTCAAACAAAAAACAATGAAAAGCGTACATGCTATCGAGAAAAAATTCGAGAAAATATTTTCCAAACTGAAAAAAATCGGAGACCATCTCACATTACATCTGGCAAAAACTGCTAAAAATGAAGAAATAAAAGATTTACATAAAACAGAATATTATGAATGTGAAAAATGTAAAACACATATTTCTTTTCAAACTTTCCTCGATAATTTCAAAACCTGCTCCAAATGCGGAGCACTAAACCGAAAATATTATCTATCCGCACACGAATGGATCGATTGTATCGCTGATAAAAACTCATTTATTGAACACGAAAAGTTCCTTGTTCCCAGGGATGCTTTGAAATTCAGTTATAAATACGAAGGCAAGACAAAATCTTATAAAGAAACTGTAAAAAATGCTCAAAAAAAGAAAGGTGTCAAAGAAGCACTCATTATCGGGGAAGCAAAGATCTTTGAAACTCCCGTAGTAGTCGCTGTTTCCGAATTCGGATTTCTGGGTGGTTCTATGGGTTCTGTGGTTGGAGAAAAATTCCTGCGAGCCGTGAAATTAACGAATTCCAAAAAATGTCCACTCATATCGATAGCTCTTTCCGGGGGAGCCAGAATGCATGAAGGAATCCTCTCCCTGATGCAGATGGCAAAAACCAATATGGCTCTGACCAAACTGAAAAAACCTTATATTTCCGTTCTCGCTGATCCGACTTTTGGTGGTACTTTAGCCAGTTTCTCAACGCAAGGTACAATCATTTTGGCAGAAAAAAATGCGCAACTCGGTTTTGCCGGACCGCGTGTAACCAAACTTATTTCAGGTAATAGTATTGATGATAAATATTATACAGCCGAATTTTACCTGGAACGAGGTGGCGTGAATGAAGTTGCTTCCCGCAGAGAGATGAAGGAGACTGTCCATAAGTATATTTTGAGCTTAATGTAAAATTGATGAACTTGTAAAAAGTTTAAAATTTACGGGACTGTCATCTTGAGCGTAGTCTAAGACTTAAAATTCTTTACTAACATTTCCCACTTCATTTTATGCTTCTAACTCCTTTAAAAATAAGTAA